>JBCLCL010000114.1:0-2004 GCA_038915815.1 Candidatus Limnocylindrales bacterium | reverse complement strand
TACCAGTGCAAGTGTGCGGTTGTGCGGAAGCCGAGTTCGAACCGGCGCAGGCGCTGGTCAGCGGTCGGCGAGCGGCAGGCGTACTCGACAACCGGCGCCGCCGGCCTCAGAGCCATCGAGCTCAAGGAGTCCATCCCGAGCGAGTGCCTCGAGCGCGGCAGCCACCGCCGACTGGTCGTGCTGGCCGATCGGCGCTGCCACCACCGACCACTCGCCGTCGGGAGCGGCGCGAAGCCGATCGATGATCAGGCCGCGCAGCCAACGGGAAGTCGAGGTGAAGACCGCCGGCGCCTCTCGCACGGCCGCCTGGCGCGGGACCGGGCCGGCCTCGCGCGGGGCCGGCCCCGGATGTCGTTCCGCCTGGGCGTACCGGCACCACGCCAGGGCGGGGCAGCGGGCGCAGTCCGGCCGCGTGGGTCGGCAGATCGTCGCCCCGAGGTCCATCAACGCGTGCGTCCAGAGCCCGGCCCGATCGGGCGGGACGACTGCGTCGGCGACCGACTGGAGTTCGGCAGGACGAAGCGCGGCAGGGTCGCCGGCGACGATCCGGCCGAGGACTCGGCGCACGTTGGTATCGACCGCGCCGACCGCCGTCCCGAACGCCAGGGCGGCGACGGCGCGCGCGGTGTACGGGCCGACCCCCGGCAGCGCCCGGAGTGCGTCAAGATCGGACGGCACCCGACCGCCGTGAACCTCCACGATCCGGCGCGCCGTTCGCCACAGGCTCAGTGCGCGACGGTTGTACCCGAGCCCCTGCCACGCGCGCAGGACATCGGCCGGTGAGGCGACGGCCAGCGACGCCACGGACGGGAAGCGCTCCATGAATCGCACCCAGGCCTCCGCGGCCCGAGCCGCCTGGGTCTGCTGTGCCATCAGCTCCGACACGAGGATCGCGTAGGGGTCCGTCGTGCCGCGGAACGGCAGGCTCCGGCCGAACGCCTCGTACCAATCGAGGATCGTGTCGCGGAGCGCGGGCGGGAACGGGCGGAGGTCGCGCACGGTCGTACGATATGGGACCACGTGTGCGATGGAGGTCACGATGCGCTTCGGCGCGGCATTCTGGATCAACCGGACGAGCTGGCCGGAGTTGCGCGACGCCTGTCTGGCAGCGGAACGCGCCGGTTGGGATTCGCTCTGGATCGACGACCATCTGCTCGCCGACGAGGGCGACTCGACCGACCCGAAGTTCGAGGGCTGGACCACCCTCTCCGCGCTGGCCGTGCTGACCGCACGGGCCCGACTCGGGCTGCTGGTCGGCGCCAATACGTTCAGGAACCCCGGCCTGACGGCCAAGCTCGCCGCAACCCTCGACCACCTGTCGGGCGGCCGCGCCGTCCTGGGCCTGGGCGGCGGCTGGTTCGCGCGAGAGCACGAAGCGTTCGGCCTCGACTTCGGATCCGGCTTCGGCGAGCGGCTGGACCGGCTGGACGAGGCGGTCGGGCTCATCCGCCGACTGCTCGACGGCGAGACGGTGACGCACGACGGCCGCTTCTATGCGATGCGTGACGCCCTCTGCGCGCCTCGGCCGATCCAGGCTCGCCTGCCGATCATGATCGGTGGCTCGGGTCCGACGAAGACGTTGCGGACGACCGCGCGGTACGCCGACATCTGGAACGGCTACGGGACTCCCGAACGGATCGCCGTGACGAGCCAGCACCTGCGCGACCGCTGTGCGGAGATCGGCCGACCGTTCGACGCCATCGAGCGCACGGTCACCGTCGACGCGGTGATCCGCGATGATTCCGATGCGGCTCGTGCAGCCTGGTCCGACACGGCGCGGATCCATGGACTCGAGGACAATATCGGCTCGGGCGGATCGGATCGCGGGCTCAGCGTGGGCAGGCCGGCGGCGACCGTGGCCGCCTGCGTAGACGAATACGCGGCGCTCGGCGTCGGCGAGGTCATCTTCGTCTTCCGGTCGCCCTTCGACCTCGAGAGCATCAGTCGCATCGGTGAGGTTCGGAGCGCGCTCGCGACGGCCAGCTGAGCTCACCGGCTCCGGTC
>JBCLCL010000113.1:0-2034 GCA_038915815.1 Candidatus Limnocylindrales bacterium | reverse complement strand
GGGCGCGCTGTTGGATGGCGGGGCAGTCTTCGAGCGGATTTCCGTCGATGATGCCGCCTTCCGCGAGGTGTACGTCGGCGACGGGACGCTCGCCTGGTCAGGCGAGCTGGACAGCGCGCCGGAGACCCCCATTTGGGACGGGCCAGACCCGACTGAAGGGAACCGGCGGCCGGAGCCGTTCCTTCGACCACGGAGACCAGCCCGAGACGGGTCGGCTTGAGCCGCGCGCTGGATGCGATGACGCCGGGTAAGCGGGAGTGAAGCATCCATGTGCTAGTGTCCGAATGACCATCTCGCGACATGGCGCAACCCAGGGAGCGCCGCAACGGAGGCCATCACGATGGTCATTCACGACCGCCCGGCAGAAGATCTGAACTACGAGATCGAGCCGAGCGTCCAGAAAGAGCTTCTCAAGTATCCGGGCAAGTGGGCCGCCATGACCTCGTCCGAGATCCTTGCCATCCGAGACACCTCGACCGAGGCCTACCGCGCGGCCCTCGACGCCGGCGTCGACTCACCGATCCTGTATCAGATCCCCGACAGCCGGCACGGCTTCTCTTACTTCTAGGAGCTGGGGGTTGCCGCGCGTACCGGCCACGAGCGCCGGGATCGGACCCGATGGGCTCGAGATCTTTCGTCCCATCATCATCCTGACGATCGAGATCGGGTCGTTGACCGTTCGTGCACCTGGGCTGATCGACTCCGGTGCCGATAAGACGCTGGTTCCCTATGAGGCCATCGCCCCGCTGGGCATTGACTTTGAGAAGCTAGCCGCCGGTGCTGGCGGCAGAGGTCCCGGCGGCGAACTCGAGACACGGCAGTGCCAGGGCACGATCCGATGGGACAAGGTCCTGCTGATGACCGAGTTCACGGTTGCCGAACCCGGGAAGGGGCCCGACGCGGTGCTTCTGGGACGCGCCGATTTCTTCCAGATCTACATCCCGCGGTTCCACTGGCACAAGGACCCGCCGGTATTCGACCTGGATCCCATCGCCAACGCCAGGCTACGAGCATGAACGACAAACACAGGAATACGACAGCGGACGGTCCTGGACCAGGTGACCTCCGTCTTCCCACGCCGCCCGGACGTGCCCTCTATTCCGAGCGATTCGTCTGGGCACTGCGAGCCGCGGCGATGATGCATCGCGCCCAGGCCCGCAACGGAACCAGCATCCCGTACGTCAGCCACCTGCTGGGTACCTGCGCGATCGCGCAGGAGTTCGGCGCGAACGAGGACCAGGCAATCGCGGCCTTGCTGCACGACGTCATCGAGGACATCGAGCCGATCGATGAAGCGCGGGCCGCGGTCGCGTCGTTCGGCGATGAGGTCCTGCGCATCGTCGAAGCGTGCACGGACGCCGACACGCACCCAAAGCCGCCCTGGCGCGAGCGCAAGGAGGCGTATCTGGTGCGACTCGCGACCGAGGACGCCGCCGTTCTCCTCGTTTCGGCCTCCGACAAGCTGCACAACGCCCGAGCGATCGTCGCTGACCTGCGGCAACACGGCTCCGCCGTCTGGGACCGGTTCAACACCGGCAGGGAGCAGTTCTGGTACTACCGCAGCTTGGTTACCGCGTTTCGTTCGAACCCGGAGCATGATCCCGCCCTCATCGACGAGCTGGATCGCACCGTCACGAAAATGGAGCGGTTGGCCTGAGCTTCGACCCTGGTGTCCGGGGCGTGACTGATGTCGCGGCCGAATTCACGTGCGCCAAGTGCGATGCCGTGGTGATGCGCGTGTCCTGGTCACCGAAGTCGTTGGTCACGCACTGCGGGTCGTTCTCGATCTCGAGGTGGGGGCGTAGGACCGTTCCCCTCGAAGGTAGCGGGTGACGTCGGTCGCGGAGCATGAAGGGCAGGCGACCGTCCGTGGCGAGGGTGATCTGTGACCCGACGTAGTACGCGCCATGCTGCCTCCCTCCAAGCAGCTGGCTCGATACTGGCCAGCGGCCGAGAGATTCGTACACTCACCCTGTGACAGCTTGGGTGACGCCACGATCGACCATACGACCCCACCTCGAGGTCCTCGTCGCC
>JBCLCL010000112.1:0-2106 GCA_038915815.1 Candidatus Limnocylindrales bacterium | reverse complement strand
GTGTCGAGCCACGTCCGCCTCGAGCACTGGCCCCGCTATTCCGTTGGCCAGGCGGCAAGCGTTGGCTCGTCCCGCGGCTCACGGAGCTGGTGCCAACAGACGCCGGGCGGTATTACGAGCCGTTCTTCGGCGGTGGCGCTCTATTCCTGGCCCTGCAGCCGATTGCCGCGACGATCTCAGACCGGAACTCGGCGCTGATGGACTGTTACAGGTCAGTCCGGGACGACCACGTTGAAGTAGGGCGAATTCTTCGCGCCTTCCCGCGGGATCGCGACAACTACCTGAAGATCCGCGCGACCGTGCCCGATGGGTCAGCTGCGCGGGCGGCGCGCTTCATCTACTTAAGCATGCTGGCATTCAACGGCATCTACCGAGTCAATCGAGATGGGGCATTCAATGTTCCCTATGGGGGACGAACCTACGACGATCTTGGCGACGAGGAGGAACTCCGCGCCTACGCTGAAGCATTCGCCAGCGCCGAGGTCAGGGCGGGCGACTTTGAGGACGCCGTGAAGGGTGCCAGTGCGGGCGACTTCGTGTACCTGGATCCGCCGTACACGGTCACGCATTCAAACAACGGGTTCGTCCGGTACAACGATCGAATCTTCTCTTGGAAGGACCAGCAGCGTCTAGCCGACGTCGCTCAGTCGCTGAGCCGGTCAGGATGCACCGTCGTGGTCTCGAACGCCTCTCATCCATCGGTACTGGAACTTTATCCGTCCTTCCGTCCGATCAGCGTGACGCGGACTTCGGTGATGGCGGCCACGCCTGATCGGCGCGGTCGCATCCAGGAACTTGTCCTGACGAACGTCTCCAGCGCGGGACACGGGGAGACATGATCGAAGCGACGCCCTCACTGAAGCTCATCGCCGGGTCCGAGCTCGAAGCGGAGCTCCGTCTTCGTCGGTCGGCCTCGCTCTTCAAGCGAGTCGCTCCGTCGGATGTTGCCGTGCACGAGGCCGACGGCTGGACAGTGGCGAGAGCCAACAAGTACTCCGTGCGCCTCCAGAAGGCGAAGCCGATCGATCAGGCGCTTGAGGATGACGTGTGGTCTCTTCTGGCGCGACTCGGATTCACCCAGCTCAGTCAGGGTCGCCGGTTCGTCATACCGGTCACCAAAGGCCCCGGACAGACCGCCTCCAAGCAGATCGACGTCTTGGCAGCCGATGACGAGACTGCCCTCGTGGTCGAGTGCAAGGCGTCAGCGCCAGCCAAACCCCGGTCGATGGCAAAGGATCTCGCTGAGGCGTACGCGCTTCGAGGCGCAGTAACATCGGCGCTGCGCCAGCACTACGGGATAAAGAAGAAGATCGGCTGGCTCTTCGTGACCCGCGGCATCATTTGGGGTGATAACGATCGTGCTCGGGCGGATGAGTTCAAGATCCGCGTGCTCACTGACAACGATCTCGACTACTTCCTTCGCCTAGCTGACCTCCTCGGGACTGCCGCGCGTCATCAACTCCAGGCCGAGGTCTTTGGCGACCAGCAGATCGAAGGTCTGAATCGAACGGTGCCCGCGGTGCGTGGCCGGATCGGTGGCCGCCGCTTCTACCAATTCACGATCGATCCCGACCGTCTGCTGAAGATCGCGTTCATCAGTCATCGTGCGCGTCTCGACGCGGAGAGCGTCGGGACCTATCAGCGGATGCTCCGCAAAGGAAGGTTGCGCGACATTCGTCGGTACATCGACGGTGGCGGAGTCTTCCCGACCAACATCGTCGTCAACTTCAGAACCAGACGACGCTTCGAGCTCAGTGCCGATAAGTCCGACGGTGACGTCGCCCTCGGGACCCTGTATCTCCCGAACACCTACAAGGCCGCCTGGATCATCGACGGCCAGCACCGCCTCTACGGATTCGCCGGCAGCAAGTGGTCTAAATCAACGCAGCTTCCCGTACTCGCCTTCGAAGGGCTGCCTCCAAGTGAGGAGGCGCGACTCTTCGTCGACATCAACAACAAGCAGGTGAAGGTCCAGCGGAGCCTGCTTGTGGAGCTGATGTCCGAGCTCTACTGGAATTCCCCCATCCCGGACGAGGCGTACCACGCAGTGCTATCGCGGATCGTCGCAGTGTTGGGCAAGGACATCGCCTCCCCATTCCGCGGCCG
>JBCLCL010000111.1:0-2138 GCA_038915815.1 Candidatus Limnocylindrales bacterium | reverse complement strand
CGCCCTCGCCGGAGCGCATCGACTTCACGCCGGGCGAGCTGCTCGGGAGCGTGTCGGGCGAGCTCGGGCTGCGGCGGTTCCTCGAGGAGCGCGGGCACCGGCTGATCGTGACCTCTGACAAGGACGGGCCGGACTCCGTCTTCGAGCGCGAGCTCCCCGAGGCGGAGATCGTGATCTCGCAGCCGTTCTGGCCCGCCTACCTGACGGCGGAGCGGATCGCCAAGGCGCCGCGGCTGAAGCTCGCGGTGACGGCCGGGATCGGCTCGGACCACGTCGATCTCCAGGCCGCGATCGACCGGGGCATCACCGTCGCCGAGGTGACGTACTCGAACAGTATCAGCGTCTCCGAGCACGTCGTGATGCTGATCCTGTCGCTCGTGCGCAACTACATCCCGTCCTACCAGCGCGTCGTCGCGGGCGGCTGGCATATAGCGGACTGCGTGTCCCGCGCCTACGACCTTGAGGGGATGCAGGTTGGCACCGTTGGGGCCGGGCGGATCGGCTCCGCGGTACTGCGACGGCTGAAGCCATTCGAGGTCGGGCTGCACTACACCGATCGCCACCGTGTTCCCGCCCTCGAGCAGGCCCTCGACGTCACGTATCACCCGGACGTCGAGTCGCTCGTGCGTTCGTGTGACGTCGTGACGATCAACACGCCGCTGCATCCCGAGACGGAGCACCTCTTCGATGACGATCTTATCGGACAGATGAAGCGCGGCGCCTACCTCGTCAACACGGCGCGCGGCAAGATCTGCGACCGCGACGCCGTGGTGCGGGCGCTCGACAGCGGCCAGCTGGCCGGCTACGCCGGCGACGTCTGGTTCCCGCAGCCCGCGCCGCAGGATCATCCCTGGCGGACGATGCCCCACCACGGGATGACCCCGCATACGTCCGGCACCACACTCTCTGCGCAGGCTCGCTACGCGGCCGGTGTCCGGGAGATCCTGGAGTGCTGGTTTGACGAGCGCCCGATCCGCGAGGAGTACCTGATCGTCCACGGCGGTAGGCTCGCCGGGGCCGGAGCGCACTCCTACAGCGCAGGCGACGCGACGCGCGGGTCAGACGAAGCGGCGCGGTTCAAGCAGAGCTAGGCCAAGCGTTCCAGGCTCGTTACGCACGATGTGGGGAACGTTGCGCCTGTCTTTTCGCTGGGTAGCGAGATCGTGTGGGGTGCGTAAACTCCAGGTTGTGCTCCTTGCAGCCAGAAGTCATGACCTCGCCGTCTCCCCGGCATCGAGGCCGGGCCCCGTCTGACGGATCGATTCATGGCTTATACAGCTCGTCCGTTTTCGCCGCCATGATGAAATCGTTACGATGGATGCCCTTGATTTTGTGCGTCCACCATGTGACCGTCGTCCTACCCCATTCGGTCAGCAGCGCAGGGTGATGCCCTTCTTCCTCTGCAAGCTCGCCAACCTTCTTCGTGAATGCGAACGCCTGCGCAAAATCGTCGACTGAAAAGACGCGTCTCAGGCGTTTGATTCCATCGAGCGTCACGATGTCCCAGCCAGGGACTTGGACATGAAATTCGGCGATCTCGGCATCCGTCACGGTCGGTGCGTCCGTGCGGCACGCGACGCACTTCATCTGCGTTAGTGTCTCCATCTCCCTGTCTCCCCTTGAATCGGCTCCTCGTAAGCGGCTTGTCGTAGGGTCAGACGGTTCGGCTCGATCGACAAGGCCTAGAACGCGTCAGCCGCGGCCATGCGCTCGGCACGCAACCAACCGGGCTCAGCGCGTTCCGTCCAGAGACGCTCGATGAGCGCCCGGTCGGCAAAGGAGAACAAGAGGTCGGTGGGCGCCCGCCGGAAGAGGTCGGTGGGCGCCCGCCGGAAGTGGTCGGTGGGCGCCCGCCGGAAGTGGTCGGTGGGCGCCCACCGGACCGGACGGGGTCCGGGTTTCGGCGACGAAATCGAGGCGTCGGCGACGTCCGCCGCCTCCGTCGTCATCCGAGCGACCCCTCCATCTCGAGCTTGACGAGGCGGTTGAACTCGATGGCGTACTCCATCGGCAGTTCCTTGGTGAAGACCTCCAGGAAGCCCTGGACGATGAGGTTGGTGGCCTCGTTCTCGGTCAGGCCGCGGCTCATGAGATAGAAGATCTGGTCGGTGCTGATCTTCCCGACGGTGGCCTCGTGG
>JBCLCL010000110.1:0-2316 GCA_038915815.1 Candidatus Limnocylindrales bacterium | reverse complement strand
AGAAAGAGGAGCGCCAGCGCGACTATCGCTTGGTGTACTGCGGCGCCTTGCGGGCGCGCTTGAGCCCGTACTTCTTGCGTTCCTTCATGCGCGGATCGCGAGTCAGCAGGCCGGCCTGGCGAAGCGGGAGGCGATGCCCCTCCGGATCGATCTCGAGCAGCGCCCGGGCGATGCCGTGCCGGATGGCCCCGGCTTGACCGGTCACGCCACCGCCCTCGACCTTGACCATCACATTGAAGCGGCCGTCCGTGCCCGTGACACGGAACGGCATCCGGACCTCGGTCTCGTTGACCGCATTGCCGAAGTGCTCCTCCAGCGAGCGGCCGTTGACCACGATCTCACCCTCGCCCGGCAGCAGCCGGACGCGGGCGATGGCCGTCTTGCGGCGACCGGTCCCGGAATAGAAGGCGGGGATCGACATGATTGGCAAGCTCCTCGTCAGGCGAGCGGCTCAGGCCGCTGGGCCTGATGCGGATGGTCCGACCCGACATAGACCTTGAGCTTGCGCAGCTGCTGGGTGCCGAGGCGGTTGTGTGGAAGCATCCCCTTGACGGCTCGCCGGATGACTTCTTCGGGCCGGCGCGCGAGAAGGTGGCCGAGGGTCTCCTGCTTGAAGCCCTGGGGATAGCCGCTGTGGCGGCTGTAGAGCTTGCTCTCCAGCTTGTCGCGCGTGACCGCGATCTGGGCGGCATTCAGGACGATCACGTGATCGCCCGAATCCAGGTTTGGCTGAAAGGTGGGCTTGTGCTTGCCCTCGAGGACGCGCGCGATGCGCGAGGCGAGGCGGCCGAGCGTTTCGTCCGTCGCATCGACGACGAACCAGCGTCGCTCGATCTCGCTCTCCCGTACCGAATAGGTCTTCGCGTTCATCGTTCCTCGTGTTCTCCGTTCGGTTCGCCCGGTCGCCGCCCGAGGGCGACGCGCCTGAGGCAGAGCCCCTTGGCCGGGGCGGCTGCCCCAGCGAGGGCCGGCCCGGGACCGGCGAGTGCCGCCCTGACCGCTGTCTCATCCATCTTGCCGAGACCGACCTCCAGGAGGACGGCCACCATCCGGCGGACCATCCCCCGCAGGAACGAGTCGGCTCGGACGTCGATCGTCACCAGCCGACCCTCCCGTCTGACCCGGACCATGCTGACGGTCCGGACCGGCGAGCGGTCCGCCGCCCCGAAGGAGCTGAAGTCGTGTCGGCCGATGAAGACCGACCCGGCCCGCGCCATCGCGGCGGTATCGAGCGGGATCCACACCACGAGCGCGCTGCGCTCGCGAAGCGGACTGCGCGGCCCGTTCCAGACGGTGTAGCGGTATTCCCGATACCGCGCCGCATAGCGGGGATTGAAGCCGGCCGGGGCTCGTCGCACGTTGCGCACCGCGACGGTCGGTGGGAGGAGCGCATCGAGCGCCCGACCCAGTTCCATCTCGGTGAGTCGCCCGGCGTAGGTGAACCCGATCACCTGTCCCGCGGCGTGTACCCCGGCATCTGTTCGGCCTGCCCCGTCGACCCGCAACCCCACCCCGTCACCGAGGCGGGCCAACGCGGCCTCCAGGACTCCCTGGACCGTCCGTTTCCCAGGTTGGACCTGGAACCCGGCGAAGTCCGTTCCGTCGTATTCGACCGCTGCGCGATAGCGCACGGCGGCGCCCTCTCGAGCGCCTATCTAGACGAGTTCGATCTGGACGATCTCGGCCGCGTCACCGCGGCGTTGACCGAGACGGACGATCCGGGTGAAGCCGGAGGTCCGGTCTGCGTACTTTGGTGCGATCTCGTCGAACAGCTTGGCGATGACGAGCGGTTCGTTCGGGAACTGGGCCACCACCGACCGGCGCGCAGCGATGTCGCCCCGCTTGGCCAGCGTGATCATCTTCTCGACCCGGCCGCTGATCTCCTTGGCCTTCGCCTCCGTCGTCTTGACCCGCTCATAGCGGATGACCGACACCGTCAGGTTCTTGAACAGGCTGATTCGCGGGCCCTGCTTGCGACTGAGCTTGCGGCCGCCGATCCGGTGAGCCATCGGTCAGCTCTCGGCCTCGTCGTCGAACGGCTGGTCGCCGTCCGCGACAGCGTCGTCGGAGCCGTCCGACTCCGTCTCCGGGATGATGAAGCCGCGCATGCGCAGGCGTTCCTTCATCTCGTCAAGCGACTTCTTGCCGAAGTTGCGCATGCGCAGCAGGTCGTCGTCCTTGAGCTGGAGCAGCTGGCCGACCTTCACGATGTTGTTGCGCTTGAGCGAGTTGTAGGCGCGCATCGGGAGGTCGAGCTCCTCGATCGGCATGTCCAGCATGGTCGATGGCAGCGCCGCGACACCGGTCAGCGGCGCG
>JBCLCL010000109.1:0-2571 GCA_038915815.1 Candidatus Limnocylindrales bacterium | reverse complement strand
GACGACGAACGCGGCCAGGCGACACCCCCGGCTGACCTCGGCGCGGTTAGCGTTATCGGCGCCGGGGGCGCCCATTCGTGCGCGATCCGCAAGGCCGACGGGGTGGCCGTCTGCTGGGGCTGGAACGAGTACGGCCAGGCAACACCCCCGGGCTGACCTCGGCGTGAGTGCGCGCAGCGCCGGGGCGCCCATACGTGCGCGATCCGCAAGGCCCACGCGGTTGTCGTCTGCTGGGGCGACAACGAACGCTGCGAGGCGTGCCCTGATCTCGTCGGGAGGGCGAAGAATCATCGTGCATCCTGCCGGGGCGTGAAGTGTCGAGGTCGCCCAGAGTCCCTCCGGGCTGCCCATGAAGACGGGGCTCTCGCTTCTCGTGTGGAGTCCTCAGTCGGCGCCGGCCGTGACGCGAAGCCGTCGAAGACCGGTCGTGGCCCGGTCCGAGTCGCCCCGGCCCGAGTCGCCCCGGCCGGCCTCGATGGCGTCGCGGAACCGCGCCACCGCCCCGGCGAACGGCGAGCTCAGGCCCCCACACGATGGGTTCATCGTGTCGGTGCCCCGACTAGGGTTGTTAGTTCAAGTCGGCTTGCGATTTCCGCCCGTTCAGGAAATACGTCTCCATCGGTCCCTTGCCCTTGATCTCGACGACCCCGCGCGCTTCGAAGGCGAAGTCCTCGGCCAGCCGCTCGTACATCGGCGCGGACACCTGGATGCGGCCGGCCTCGCCCTGCGACTCCATCCGGCTCGCCATGTTCACGGCGTCGCCCCACACGTCGTAGATGAACTTCTTGAGGCCAATGACGCCGGCGACCGTCGGACCAAGATGCGCCCCGATCCGCACTTGAAGCGGGCTGCCCGTCCGGGTTCGGTAGGCCTGAACCTCGTCCAGCATGTCCAGCGCCAGGTCCGCGACGCGCGCGACATGGCTGCGACCATCGCGCTCGGGGGTCAACCCGCCGACGATCATATACGCGTCACCGATGGTCTTGATCTTCTCGAGCCCGTACCGGTCGACGAGCCGGTCGAACAACGAGAAGACGTCGTTGAGCAGCAGCACCACCTCGGTCGGGGACAGGTGGCTCGACAGCTCGGTGAAGCCGACGCAATCGGCGAACAGCACCGTCATCTCGTCAAAGCGATCGGCGATCACTACTTCGCCGTGGCGCAGTCGCTCCGCGATCGAGGGCGGCAGGATGTTGAGCAGCAGACGCTCGTTCTCGCGGTTGGCGACGGCAACCGCCCGCGCCGCCGTCACCTCGGTCCCGTACAGGTTGATCGACTCGAATTCGTAGAGCGAGACGACCAGCAGCTCGAAGATCCGGTCGTCGATCGACACCTCCAGGGTGTCCAACGCCGCCGACACGACGGCGGCCTCGACGCGTTCGAAGAAGGCGGCGGGCAATGGCGCCCCGACCTCGACCCCGAGAGCTCGTCGGATCGGCTCACTTGCCGGGTTCGCGTAGGTCAGGAGGCCCTCTCGCGACACGCGCAGGACAGGGTTCGGGTTGCGGTCGGGGAAGCGGTCGACGGCCTTCCGCGCGGTGACGTCCGTGCCGTAGAGGTTGATGAATTCGAACTCGGGGATCGGGACCGGCGTGATCGCGAACCAGCGACCCTCGCCCTGGAGCTCGAACGGCTCCTTGTCGCGGCCCGCCAGCCAGTCGTGGCGACGATCGGCGATCTCGGCCGGAAAGGGGTCGCCGGCGGCGACCCCTATCGCGCGGATAATCGGCCCGCTCGCCTCGTTGGCGTAGATGAGCCGGCCGTCGAGGGACATCCGCATGACCGGGTTCGGGTTCCGACCCGGAAATCGCTGGACGACCTTCTCGGCCGTGATGTCGGTGCCGTAAAGGTTGACCAGGTCGAGCTCGGGCACTTCGATGGGGAGCCATGAGAACGTGCGGATCCCGGCATCGCGTTCGACCGCGCGGGGTGGGGTCTGCATGGCCGCCTCGAGGAGCTCATCGACGAGGTCGGCGGGCAGGTCGCTGCCGACGTCGATCCCGAGCGCTGCGCGCAAGGGGGCGCTCGACTCGTTGGCATACACCAGGCGGCCGGCCCGGGTCATTCGCAGCACCGGGTTCGGGTTCTGGCCGGGGACCCGGCTGAGCGACTCGATCGCGTGGTCGCGCGCCTCGTGCTCGGTTTCGAGGGTCCGCGCCTGTCCGCGACCAGCCGCGATGCTCGACACGGTCGACACGATGTACGGGACGGCATAGGTCAGCGCGATCGGGAGCAGGTGGCCGGCCGTCAAGCCGACGCCGAACAGCGCGTCCGCGTGGTTAATGAGGACGAGCAAGGAGCCGACGACGATCGACGTCCGCAGTGCCCGACGGACCACCGCCGGCTGGGCGGCACCGCGGAACCAGAACGCCACGTCGATCATCGCCGAAGAGCGTACCGCCCCCGGGCGGACCCCGGCCGCCTCGATGAAGTCATAGTGTTGGGGTCCGCGGGCGGGCGATTGGCCCGGTCGAACCCGGTTGGTGAGCGCTTCGAGGACTCGTTCTTGGCAGACCATTCACTTGGCCTGCAACCTTCAGGGTCGAGGCTCGCGGTGCGCCTGGAGGAGGG
>JBCLCL010000108.1:0-2573 GCA_038915815.1 Candidatus Limnocylindrales bacterium | reverse complement strand
CCGCCGGGTCGCGCCCAGCCGAACCGGCCGCCTCGGCGAGGTGGACGATCATCGCTCGGAAGGCCGCTCGGGCCTCATCGAGGTCATTCGACTCCTCGGTGTCGCGGGACCAGACGAGGAGCGAGGCGTCCAGGCCCAGGATCGTCCGGACCGCGGTCGGGAGGTCGCCGGCCTCGAGCGCCTGCCCGAAAACACGCTCATCGGCGGCGACCTCCTCGCGCAGCGGGTTCATCGCCGCGCGTCTCGCATAGGGCGAGCCAGCCGGCGCCGGATGCGTGTCGGAAGACGCCACGGCTGGTGCGCCCGGCGGCCGCTCTCGGAAGGCGGCCGCGCGCAGCTGATCGATCTCGAGCTCGGTGCCCGAGGGGAGGACGACGCTCCGACCCCGCCGTCGCACGGTCACGCCACCGTGGCCCAGGACCGTCGCGCGATCGGCGTCGAGGTCGAGCACGAGCGCGGTGTGGCCATCGACGCCCAGGATGAAGGCCTCCTCGGGCAGCTCGGCTTCGAGGTGTTGGAGGCGCCGTTCGCCCAGGTAGCAGTAGCGAGTGTCGTGGTTGCCGCCCTCGGCGTTGTCGTAGTGGGGGATGACCGCGACCGTCAGCCCGATCGCCGAGAGCAGATCGAGACCCGGCAGCCAGTGCGGGGCCTCGCCGGCCTTGTAGATCTCGTACACCGGAACGGTCAGGCGACCGATCGTCAGCGCCGCCGCACTTGCAACGACAACGATCCCGCCGGTTGCCAGCTTTGCGGCGAGCAGGCCCGGGATCTCGCTCGCGGTCCACTGTCGCAGCGCGTAGGTCGGGCTGCCGGGGCCACTGAAGAGGTACTGCGCCTCTCGAACCCGGGCGAGCGCGGTCTCCCGTTCCAGCCGGTCGACCTGTGCCGTGCGAAAGGAGGCGACGCTGAAGGGGCGACCGACCGTGTCGCGGAAGTAGGCGAGGGCGCGCGCGGTGATGTCGTCGGCGTTGTCCTGGAAGCCGTAGGGCGTGTCGAGGAGGACCGCCCGGACTGGCCCGTCCCCCAGGCGATCGAGGAGGGCACGGTGCACGCGGGCCATCGTCGGCGTGGTCTCGCCCGAGCCGATGATCGCGAGGAGCCGCGGGGTCACCGGAAGAACCCGTCGGCGCACTCGATGGCAAGGACGTACCGACCGGGTCTGCTCGGGCCATAGGCTGGCAACGCGGACAGGCCCCTCGACCGTCGCCATCCGAATAAGGACCTACGACTCGAGCGTCGCCTCGACGCTGAGCGTGACGTTGCCCTGCAGCGCTCGCGAGATCGGGCAGCCGTCCTTGGCGGCCTCGGCTGCGCTCCGGAACGATTCCGCGTCGAGCCCGCGCACACGGCCCCGCACGTGCAGCGCGCTCGATACGACTGTCCAACCCGCGTCGGTCTTGTCGAACGTGACGGTTGCACCCACATCGAGTCGTTGTGCCGGGTGACCGCTCTTGGCCAATCCGCTCGAGAAGGCCATCTGAAAGCAGGCGGCGTGCGCGGCGGCGACCAGTTCCTCGGGACTCGTCCGGCCGTTCGCCTCCTCGGTTCGCGAGGCCCAGGTGACGGGCAGCTCGGTGAAGGCCCGGCTCGTGCTGGCGCTGACGGCGCCCGACCCGGTCAGCAGGTCGCCCTGCCAGTGGGCCTCGGCTCGACGGATGGCGGTCATGCGTGTCTCCTTTGGTGGTTGCTGCTACGGGTTCGGTCAATCACTGCCGTGGCGCCGGTGGGCGTCCGGCTCGAACAGGGCCACTTCCGGGCCAGAGCTGGAGGCACGTCCCCGGGCGGCGTGCAGGCGTCAGGCGGGCGTGAACGTGCCGTCCATCCAGTCGGGATCTGCCTCGAGCTGCTCGCGCAGGCGAAGGTACCAGGCGTGCTGGGCCGGGCTCTCCGCGTTCGCTCGGTACGTGGCGGCGTCGTCGAAGATGGCGATCAGGAAGGCGATCGGGCCCGGTGCATCCGGGACGAAGAGATAGCCCTCGTGCGCACCTGGAACCTCGGGTCGTCGTTGCTGGTTCCACTCGTCCAGCAGGCCTCGTAGGGCCGCCGTGTCGCCGCCCTTCGGTCGAATCCTGGCGATCGTTCCGTACATGCCTCGTTCCTCTCGTGTCACTGCGCGGGCCCCTTCGTTGGGCCGTCGTTGCCGGCACCACCACGATCGTGCACCCGGCGCGCCGGCCGCGCAACCGGCCTCCCGACGCCCCGCCTCCGCGGAGCCGTCGGGAGGCGTTCTCTCAGCAGGCGACAGAGCGGGCGGTCCCGATGAGGCCCAGGCGCGACCCGGGAGCCTGGCGGCCCAGGTCGCCGCCCGGGAGCCTGGCGGCCCAGGTCGCCGCCCGCGGTTACTCGTCGGTCGCTCACACGTGGTGACGGCCTCGTGACTCGGACACGATCTTGCCATGGTGTGGGTTGTGGACAGCACGAACGAGAAGAAAGCCCGGAGCCACCGGCTCCCAGCACCGGGACGACCGCAGACTGGAGCCTCGTCCTCCCCGAGAGGTCCTGGGTCCGGCGCGAGGACTTGGTTCCGGATCTCGCCACCGACAGTACCGGCAGGAGGTGAGGCTGGCCGACTG
>JBCLCL010000107.1:0-2643 GCA_038915815.1 Candidatus Limnocylindrales bacterium | reverse complement strand
CCTGACCGTCAGCCGAGGCCGGCCTTGGTGAGCCGATCCACGTCGAGCAGCGGCGCCGGATCCCTGCCGCCGCCGTCAGGACGCCGGTTCGCATTCCGGCTCCGCCTTGATCGGACCCGCAAGCCCCCAACACCATGAACCCATCGTGTCAAGCCCGCCGACGAACCGTCGTCCCTGGCCCTCGACCACGACCAGGGCGCCGAAGACCACGAACGCTACCGCTGCGAAGACCCTGATCGCCTCGTCGGGGCCGAAATCGCCGCCCGGGACGCCGCCAACGCGCGGGCCCGCCTTCGGCAGGCGGTCCTCCCGGCCTCGGGTTACGCTGACGCCGTGGCCACGGGGTTTGGCGCCACTCGCTGCAACCCAGCCGCATTCGAAGCCAGACCGGAGGCCGCCCGACCGCCGGACGCCCGGCGCCAGCTGGCGTTGAAGCGGCCAGGTGCTAGCCGCCTGGGATTTCCAGACCGCCGTTCGGGGGCGCCGACCGCGCATCTCTGAGGGCGACGCAGCAGAAGCCCTCCTCGGTCCTGCGCTCCGGCCGGAAGTCGGGGCCGAGCGCCTCGCCGACACCCTCCAGCAGCGCCAAGTTCATCGCGCATGTCAGCGCCCGATGGTCGGCGACGAGCGCATCGAACGGGCAGTTCCGGAGCCGGATCAGGCCCGCGGCTGGATCCGGCTCGGGCTCGAATCCGGCAGCGGCTAGGACGCCGAGCAGGGTTTCGGCGGAGTCGTCCGCGTTGCGGTCTGTCGCCGGTCCGAGCGCGACGCCGTAGCTTCGCGCGGCGTCGACCAGGGCCGCGTGAGCTTCAGCGTCGACCTGCTCGAGGGCGGCCGCGAACAGCTCCGCGGCCAGCTCGTACCGCCGTGGCGGAAGTGAGACTGCGATGGGCACACCGCTGCGCCGGTAGAACTTCGCCGGTCGCCCCGCCCCGGGGCCGGTCCGCCCGCTCCGGCGCTGGTATGTAGGCTCGAGAAGCCCCGCCGCGACCAGGCGATCGAGGTGGAAGGCCGCGAGGTGGCGGCTGATGCCCACGGACTCCGCCGCGGTGTCTCGATCGATCGGCTCTCGACTCCGGACGGCCGTCTCATAGAGTCGCCGCCGGGTCGGTTCGGCGAGCGCGGCGACGTGGTCGGCGTCTACGCCGTGGGCACTGACGAGGGGGTGAGAGGGCGCGGAATCGGGACGGCCATGACCTGGGCTTGCCTTGATGCCGGACGGCGTTGGGGTTGCGGCGCGGCGGTCCTGCAATCGAGCGAGATGGGCGCTCGTCTCTACGAGTCCATGGGCTTCCGGACCGTGACCTCTTATCTTCTGTTCTCGGCCAAGCGCTCCTGAACGTCGGCCGTCCGCCCCGCGCACGCCGCGGCACCGTCGCCGGGGAGCAACCGTGCCCATGTCCCACAGCTCAGGAGCGATACTGGGGGAGCCCGCGCGTTGCGGCACCCGTGGCGATCAACGGACGATGCACGCGAACGGGACCATGATCATCGTCGACGGCCTTCCCAAAGACGATGAGTGGATCGAGTGAGCGCTCGGGTCGTGCTTTCTCACCGCCCGAGGCCGTGCCTGTCAGCGCGAGGACGCGTTCGAATCCTCGGTCCACGCGCATGTCGTCGCGGTTCGCCCCGCGTGACTCCGCGACGCGTCGCTGCCGTCGATCGTCACTGGACTCGGTCGATACCTCATCTGGCGCGAGGTCAGGGCTTCCCGAGCTGCGTGATCTCGAACATGTTGCCCTCGGCATCTCGGAAGTAGCACCAGCTCGATCCGTCGCCGCCGTGATCGACGGGCGAGATCGCTTCCACTCCACGAGCGGCAAGCGCCGCCCGCGCCGTGTCGATATCGCCGACCGCGAAGCCGACCTGGAACCCAGGCCGATCGTACTGCGCGAGCGACGATTTCTCGATCAGCTCGAGCGTCCAGGCCTTGCCCATGTCGAAGCTGGCCCAGTCCGGGCCAGCATCGATCTCAGGCAGGCCGAGCACGTCGCCATAGAAGTGGCGCTGCTTCTCCATGTCCTCAACCACGACCCCAATCCACACCGGCGACCCGACAAGAGCACCTGGCATCGCTCGATCCTCCGCGACTGTTGCCAACGCCGACCGGAGTAGGGCCTCCTGGCGGTCGTCGCCCCATGCTACGACTTCAAGCGCGCTTGAAGTCAAGGGGTATTCTTGCGAGCATGGGATCGCTTCCTGACTGGATCACGATCGGCGAACTCGCCGGGCGCAGCGGCGTGGCAACCTCGACGCTGCGTTATTACGAGGCGCAGGCGCTGATCCGCGCCGAGCGGACGTCCGGCAATCAGCGGCGCTTCACTCGGGCGACCCTGCGCCGCGTCGCGTTTATCCGGGCGGCCCAGGGGATCGGCCTTTCCCTCCAGGAGATCCGTGACGCGCTGGCAAAGCTCCCCAGCGATCGGACTCCGACGAAGGCCGACTGGGCGCGCCTTTCCCGGTCGTGGCGGCGCCGCCTCGACAGCCGGATCAATGAGCTGGAGCGTCTGCGCGATGAGTTGACCGGCTGCATCGGCTGCGGGTGCCTGTCGCTGCGCCGGTGTGCGCTCTTCAACCGGCGTGACCGCGCCGCGGCGAACGGCCCGGGCGCGCGCTACCTCCTCGGCGATTCCCCCGAGGAGG
>JBCLCL010000106.1:0-2711 GCA_038915815.1 Candidatus Limnocylindrales bacterium | reverse complement strand
CGATCGGTGCGCCGGCACCGGCGACCGAGGTCGCGTCCTCGCAACCGGACCGCAACCCCAGCGCAGCCCTGCCGCTGCCGACCGTACGGTCAGGTATCGGTAGCCTCGATCGATGATCCACCCATCCGATCCCGAGTTCCGCACGATCGCGGTCCGCGAAGGCCAGCGAGGCCCGGTCACCTGCGCGGCCTGTGGCTGTCGCCTGGCTCCGGCGGGCGATGCCTTCGTCCACTTCAACCCGATCGCCGGGCGCGACGCCCGTGGCTGCCGGATCGACTGCGCGGACGCGGTCCACGACAAGATCGGCCGGCCGATCGCCGTCGCCGTCTGACCGACCCGGCCGCGGTTCGAGCGTCGCCCCGCGCCGGCTGATGTGGCGCCCACCAGGGCTCGGGCCCGCAGCGGTCGAGAGGTCTCAGTTCGGCTGCTTCTCCTCGGCAAGGATCCGGTAGCCGACGCCGCGGACCGCCAGGAACTGCGGTCCGCCGGCCGCCTGCACCTTGGACCGAAGGCGCGCGAGGTGGGGCTTCAGCCAGAGCAGATCGGGATCCGATTCGGCCGGCCAGCCGGCACGCGCCAGCCGCAGGTGGGGGACGATGTCGCCGCCCGCGCGAACCAGTGCCTCCAGCAGACGGAATTCCGTCGGTGTCAGCGCCAGGGCCGTGTCGCCGACCCGGGCTTCGAAACGACCGGGCTCCAGCACGAGGTCGCCGGCCATCAGCGGCCCGCCGCCGCCGACAGGCCCGCCGCCCCGGTCGGCCCGACGCATCAGCGCGCTGATCCGGGCCAGCAGCTCGGCCTTGCCGAACGGCTTGGTCAGGTAGTCGTCCGCCCCGATGCCCAGCGCCCTGACCTTGGCGGCCTCGCCGCTTTCCCCCGAGACGACCAGGATCGGCGCCGGGCCGATCGCTCGCATCTGTCCGGCGACACTGAATCCGTCCGGGCCGGGCATCGCAAGATCCAGGAGCACGAGGTCCGGCTGCTCCTCGCGGAAGCGCTTGACCGCGGTCAGTCCGTCGTATGCGGTGATGACCTGGTGCCCCTCGGTTCCGACGAGCGCGGTGATCGCCCCGACCATGGCTGGATCATCATCGACGACAAGGATGCGAAGCGGCCGGCTGGACATGCTGATCACGATCCTCGTCGATACCGGTCAGACAGCGACGGCGGCGGGCAGAGCCACCACGAACCGCGCTCCATGGGGACGAGCGGGTTCGCACCAGAGGCGCGCCCCCATCGATTCGCCCAGGCGCTTGGCCGCATAGAGCCCGATCCCGGAGCCTCGGGCGGTATGCGTATCACGGCGAGCGTACGGCTCGAAGATCCGCTCGCGCCATTCGTTCGGGATACCGGGCCCCTCGTCCGAGACACCGAGCCGGACGACGCCCTCGTGGAGCGCCCAGTCGATCGTGATCGCCGTGTCGGGCGGCGCGTACTTCACGGCGTTCTCGACGAGGTGTTCCAGGATCTGGCGGAGGCGCGGCGGATCGGCCAGGGCGTGCAGCCGGACGCTCGGCACGATCTCGACCCGATGGCGATCGAGGATCGGGCGGAGCGAGGTGACGACCTCGTCCACGAGGGCCTCGAGGTCGATCGCAGTCACCGACGCCGGACCTTCGGGGACCACTCGCACCGACGCGAGGATGGAGTCGACGAGGCGGTCCAGGCGCTCGACCTGTTCGAGCGTCGCCCGATGCCACGCGGCGCGGGTCTCACGTCGGGCCACGTCGCGCGATTCGCGTTCCCGCAGCGGCGGCTCCTCGGCGAGCAGGTCGGCGTACGCGCGCACGACCGCCAGCGGGGTGCGCAGCTCGTGGGTGACCAGCGCGATCAGCTCGCTGCGCGCCTCGTCGATCGCCTTGAGCGCCTCGACGCGTGCCTCGGCCTCCGTCTGCTGGCGGCCCTTCTCGATGATCCCGGCGAGCAGGTCGGCGATCGCCCCGAGCTGCGCGACATCGGCCTCGTTGAAGTCGCGCGGCCGTTCGGTCTGAACGTTGAGCACGCCCACGATCTGGTCGTGCCAGGTGAGGGGCACGGACAGCATGGAGGCGACGAAGCGGCGCTGGTCGATGCCCCGGACCCACAGGAAGCGGGGATCGGCCTTGACGTCGGGGATCACCAGCGGCCGGCGGTCAGCCGCCACCCGCCCGGTCACACCCTCGCCGAAGGGCACGCGCGCCCGGCCGATCTGGAAGCGGTCCAGCCCGTTCGTCACCGCCAGGGTCAGGTACGCTCCATCGCGGTCGAGCAGGTAGAGCGAGGCGACATCGGCGTGGAGTACATCGCGGGTCCGGTCCACGACCGTTTCGAGCAGTTCGTCCCAGGTTCGCGCAGTGGTGACGAGCTTCGCGATCTCGTGCAGGAAGCGGAGCTGCTCGAGCTGGTCGGCGTCGCTCGTCGGCGGAGCGTCGCCGGGCGCGCGCGGGCGCGCCGGCTGTGGGGAGCCGCCCGGTCGCGGACTCGAGCGCAGGGTCGTCATGGCCGCCACGATACAAGGCTACGGAAGGTTGCCGATCGGAATGGTCGCGATCCGGTGACGGCTCGGTCGCGGAACGGTCGAGGCGAGGACGACTCGTGAACGCGCGGGTCCGTGCCGGCGGGGCGTCGGCGGCGGTCGCGGCCGAGCCCGGTGGCATCGGGACAGCCGGGGCTCACGACCCTCTCGCGGTGGAAGTGCGACTGCTGGGCGCCCTGCTCGGCCAGGTGATCGC
>JBCLCL010000105.1:0-2781 GCA_038915815.1 Candidatus Limnocylindrales bacterium | reverse complement strand
GACCGTCTTCGCCACCGGGCCCATGTCGAGCGGCAGCCGGGGCTGGCCGGCCCGTGGCCGGGGCTCAACCCGATTGAGGCGCGACGGCCGGGTCTCGCCGCGGAGGAGCTTGAGCTTGGTCGGGATCGGGCGCGGACCGCGGCTACCCATCGAAGACCGCCGTCGAATGTGGGTAAGTCCGCTTGCTAACGTGGCCGCTATCGGCTATGTTATGAGCATGAACAGCAACACCAACCAGGATCGAAAGGAACCCCGAATGACTCGACCCGCCGACCACCGCCCGATCTCCTCTGGATGCAAGATCGAAGGTCACCCCGGGAACTGCGGGACGCGCCCGACCCTCAAGTGCCCAGGCACGACGACCAACCCGGTCTACATGCAGCTCACCGAGACGGGCCGAATCCGGGTCGAGCAGGCGATCCGCGAAGGGCGCGCTTGCAGGAACTGCGGAAGCGGAAGCCACTCCTCCTGCAACCGCTGATCCCCGGTTAACGGAAACGGACCACAGCGAGCGAAGGCAGCCACCGAGATGACCATGAAGACCCAGCAGGAACTCCAGGCGGCGCTCGAGGCGCAGGGCTTCGAGGTCCTCGCGGGCAAGGGCGGCTTCTGGCTCCGGGGCCACGGCCACGTCACCACCGCCGGGGCTCGCCGGATGACCGGCCTCGCCGCCGAGCCGCGGATCCGTCGCGAGCGGATCGCCTACGGCGACTACGCGCAGCTCATCGCCTTCGTCAATCGAAAGGGACGCTGAACCATGACGACCGACACCACGAACTTCCAGACGCTGTTCGACGCGACTGAGCGGTTCGAGGCGGCGGAGACAGCGGTGCGCGTGGCCGAGATCCGCCTGACGTCCCTGGTCCCTGGCGCGCCGCTCCGGTACGGCGTCGAGGCGACCCGCCGACTTCGTGCCGCGCGCACCGAGCTCGCGGAGGCTCGGCTCGCCTACGACGCGGCGCAGGACCTGTTGGCCCCCGAGGACTGAACCGTGCTGATGCTCACCGAGAGCGCCATGAGAGGAGCCGCCGAGATGACGAGCCAGGAACTGAGCAACGAGCTGGAGGCCGTGCGCGAGGCGTGGGACGAGTGGACCGCGCAGTGGGCGACATTCCAGCACCACCTGCGCCACGGTGGGTACAACACCTACCGCCTCGACGCCTACAAGGTCGGGACCGGGTTCGACGAGGGCGGGGGCCAGTCGATGGAGGGCTGGCTCGCCGAGATCCAGGCCGACCTGATGGGCAAGGCCGAAGAGGAGTAGATGCTGCTCACCCTCACCGAGGCTGCCGCCCAGCTCGGGTTGGCGGCCTCGACCCTTCGTCACCAGGCGCAGGCCGGACGCCTTCGCGCTCGCCTGGTCGGCAAGACCTACGTCGTCACGGCGGGCGAGGTCGAACGCTACCGGCGCGAGCATCTCGGGAAGGCCGGTCGCCCTAGCCATCGAGCCGCTCCGCCGTCTTCCCGCTGAAGTTCTGCCAGCGCTCGATCGCGACCTGGACGTACTTGGGGTCGATCTCCATCGCGTAGCAGCGCCGCCCGAGCGTCTCGGCCGCCATGAGCGTCGTGCCTGAGCCAGCGAACGGCTCGTAGACCGCCTCGCCCGGGCGGAGGTGGTTGCGGATCGGGATCTCGGAGAGGAGCACCGGCTTCTGGGCCGGGTGGTCCTCCTTGCGCTCCTTGCTGCCGCCCCCGATCCGCTTGGGCGAGGGCGCCCGCCAGATCGTCGCCTGGTCCCGCTCGCCGATGAAGAGGTTCGGCACGCCGGGGCGCCGAACCACGACGCAGGGCTCGTGGCCCCAGTGGTACCAGGAGCGGCCGATCGAGAAGAGGCCCTTGTCCCAGATGACCTGCTGGGCGAGCTCGAAGCCGATCGCGAGCAGTCCCTGGAGGACTTCGAGGGTGTGCGCGCTCGCATACCAGACGTAGCCGACCTGGAGGGATGGCACCAGCGCGAACGCCTCTGACCAGTCGGCGCGGACGTCGCCGCTGATCGTGGTGTGCCGGTGGCCCGCGGTGTGGTGGCCACGGTTGGCCCCTGTGGCGTCGTCGCCGTCGGGCTGGCCAGCTGGGGCGTCGCGCATCATGTACGGCTTGGCGGCGCCCGCCACGACCCCCCAGCCCTTGACCCGCTTGCGCGGGCCGTTGTAGATGCCGTCGCGCCAGGTCTGGTCGAGCTGGACGCCGTAGGGCGGGTCCGTCGCGAGGAGCGTCGGCGCCGCGCCGTCGAGCAGCCGTGCCACGTCCGCAGGGTCCGTGGCGTCGCCGCACAGGATCCGGTGGTCGCCGAGGACGTAGAGGTCGCCCGGCTTGACGTAGGGCTCCTCGGGCGTCTCGGGGACCTCGTCGGGGTCGGTGAGACCAGCCTTCGGATCGTTGCCGGCCAGGTCGCCGAGGAGGGCGAGCAGCCCCGCGTCGTCCACCGTGATCCCGGCGAGGAGGGCCTGTAGCTTCTCGTCATCCCGCGTCGCCATCGCGCCGATCGGATCGAGCGTGGCGAGGACGAGCGCCTCCTCGTCCGGGTCCAGATCGACGTACAGGACCGGCACGGTCGGCTCACCGCGGGTGAGCGCCAACGCCACCCGTGCGTGGCCGTCGACGACGAAGCCGGAGCGCTGGTTCACGAGGACCTGCTGGACCCAGCCCACCTGGTCGAGCGCGCCCGCGAGCGCGTCCTGCTGGGCCTTCGGATGGAGGCGCCAGTTCGCCGGGTTGGCGAGGAGCTGGTCAGGCGCCTCCTCTCCGGAGCCGACGATCCGGCTACGCCAGGGCGCGTTGGGG
>JBCLCL010000104.1:0-2954 GCA_038915815.1 Candidatus Limnocylindrales bacterium | reverse complement strand
TGCTGATCCTGCTCGCGATGGTCCTGGTCGGGCTCGAGTTGACCGTTACCAGCCACGGCCTGCTCGGGGCTGGCGGCCTCATCACTTTCGCCCTGGGTGCCTCCGCCCTGTTCACCCAGCCCGGCGACCCGTTCGAGCCCCTGGCGAGCGTGGCGCCGCCCGTCATCGCGACCACGACCGTGACCGCCGGCATCTTCCTGCTGCTCATCGTGTGGGCGGCGATCCGAAGCCGGGGGATGCCGTCGCCGGCCGGCGTCGTGGGCAGTTCATCGGCAGTTCCGTCCGGCGAGGCCGGCGTCGTCCGTCGCTCGCTCGAGCCGGTCGGCTCGGTCTACGTCGCCGGCGAGGAGTGGTCGGCCCGGACGATCGACGGCACGCCGCTGGAACGGGGCGTCCACGTGCGGGTCGTGGCCACCGACGGATTGACCGTCATCGTGGAGCCCGACCCGTCATCATCGTCGCAGTCCTCATCGTTGCAGTCCTGATCGAACGGAGGTCCTGATGGAAATCCCGGTTCTGGCGGCTGGCGCCGCCTTCGTGCTCGTGGTCCTGCTCGTGATCGTCTATCTGTCGATCCGGGTGGTCCAGCAGTACGAGAAGATGGTCGTCTTCCGGCTCGGCCGCACGAACGAGCGTATGGTCCGCGATCCGGGCCTGCGCTTCCTCATCCCGATCATCGATCGAGGGGTCAAGGTCGATGTCCGCGAGCAGTTCATCGAGGTGCCCAGCCAGACCACGATCACCCGGGACAATGCCCCGATCAATGTCGACTTCCTGATCTACTGGCGAATCAGCGACCCGCTCAAGAGCGTCGTCAACGTGGTCAACTTCCCGGGCGCCCTCCAGGGCGTCGCGACGACCACCCTCCGCGCGGTGATCGGCGACATCCTGCTCGACGAGGTCCTCTCCAAGCGCGAACAGATCAACGAGGTCCTGCGGGTCAAGCTGGACGAGGTGACCGAGCGCTGGGGCGGCAAGGTGACGACGGTCGAGATCCGCGAGATCACGCCGCCGCGAGACGTCCAGGATGCGATGAACCGGCAGCTCTCCGCCGAGCGCACGCGGCGCGCGGTGATCACCGAATCGGAGGGGACACGGCAGGCGGCGATCAACGTGGCCGAGGGCCAGAAGCAGGCCGAGATCCTGAAGGCCGAGGGCGACCGCCAGGCGGCGATCCTGCGCGCCGAGGGATTCGGCCAGGCCTTGACCCGGATCTACAAGGCGGCCGCCCACGTCGACCAGAAGACGATGTCGCTGCAGTATCTCGAGGCCCTCAAGGCGCTCGGGGCCGGCCCGGCGACCAAGTTCGTGATCCCGATGGAGTTCACCCATCTGCTCGATCCCTTCGTCGACTTCCTGACGCCGGGCGCCGACCGCGCCGGTGATCGTCCGGTCCGTCCGGTCGGCCCATCGGCGACGCCGCCGCCCGCCGCCGGCCCGGAGGCGTGATCCGGGGAGTCCTGCTGGCGATCGCCGCGATCCTCGTGCCGCTGGCGTCGTTGGGCGTCCTGGCCCGCCGGGCGAGCCACCGACTACTGTCGCCACCGCGGACGACCCTCGCCGAGACCGGCCTCGGACCGGCCCTCGACGCGCTCGGCGGCGAGGTCGTGCGGATCCGTTCGCGCGATGGGTTGCGGCTCTCCGCCCGCTGGCTGGCCGCCGAGCCCGGCGACCCGACCTGGACCACCGACCCACACGAGGCGATCCTGTTGCTCCACGGCTGGTCGGGTTCCATCGCTCCCGACCTCGTGGAGTACGGGCCATATCTGCGCCGGACGGCCGGCGTCCTCGGCCTCGACTTCCGCGGCCATGGGGGTTCCGACGACTCGCCGTCCACGTTCGGGCTGCTCGAGGTGGAGGATGTCGCCGGAGCGCTCGCCTGGCTGGGTGAGCGCGGTATCGAGCGGGTGGCGCTGTTCGGTTCCTCGATGGGCGGGATCAGCGCGATCGCCTCGGTCGCCGTCCTCGGCGACGGTTCCATCGCGAGCGCCGACGCGGATCCGGCGGCTCCGGCCCACGTGGCCGCAGCGCGACGGCCACGGATCGTCGCGGTCGTCGCCGATTCGGTCACGCCTGAACTGGTCGTGGCGGTCGGTTCACGGTTACCCGGGCCCTGGCCGAGGCATCTCGCCCGCCGACTGTTCGACGCCGCCGCGAAAACGCTCGGCGCCGATCCGCGCGACACCGAGCCGATCCGGGTGATCGGGCTACTGGAGGGGGTCTCGCTGCTGCTCATCTCGGGCGAGCGCGACACGACGGTCCCGCTCGCCGATGCCCGCCGGCTGGCTGCCGCAGCCTCACCCGGCACCGTCCACTGGGAGGTCCCCGGCGCCGATCACAGCGGCGCGCACCGGAGTGATCCCCTGGCGTACGAGTCGCGCACGACCGACCACCTGCGCGCCGCGTTCGTCCGCGGCCGCACGCCGGTCCTATAATCGGCCCGCCGTCCACGTTCCTGTGGACCTCCGCGTTGCCCCTGGAGGATTGATGGCAGCGAAGATCCTGGTCGTCGACGACGACGCGAACGTCCAGCGGCTGCTCGAATACACCCTCAAGCAGGAGGGCTACGAGGTCGTCATCGCGTCAGATGGCGCGGAGGCCGTCAGGCTGTGGGGAGCCGAGGCCCCGGACCTGATCCTGCTCGACGTCACCCTTCCGAAGCTGGACGGCTACCAGGTCGCGACCAGGATCCGGGCCGAAGAACCGGCCAACACCCACGTCCCGATCATCATGCTGACCGCCGAACGCGAGGTGGAGCAGAAGGTCCGCGGCCTGCGTGCCGGTGCCGACGACTACCTGATCAAACCCTTCCACCCGGCCGAGTTGCTGGCCAGGATCAAGAGCCTGCTGGCCCGCTTCGCGCCGCGCGAGTCGCTCCTGGCCAAGCCCCCGATGGGGCGGATCCTGGCCTTCTATCCGGCCAAGGGCGGTGTCGGCTGCACGACCATCGCGAT
>JBCLCL010000103.1:0-2992 GCA_038915815.1 Candidatus Limnocylindrales bacterium | reverse complement strand
GTGTCACGGACGTATCGGCACGCCATCAATGCTTGGATCCGCGCGGCGTGCCGGCTCCGGACCGCCCCTTCCAGCGGTGCCCGCCGATCAGGAGGCCGAGAACGAGACTGACCAGCAGGACAGCGCTGAAGACGTAGAACGGATAGGTGATGTCTTCGGCGGCGAGCACGCCGGCGACCAGCGAGGCGACGATGAATCCGAGCGTCCCGGCCGCGCCGAACAGGCCCTGCGCCGTTGACGTCCGGCCCACCGGCGAGTTCGCCGCGACCACCGCGTAGAGAGCCGGGTTGAGTAATGCGAAGCCTGTCGCCTCGATCAGGATCAGCGGGATCGCGAGGTTAGGGTCCACGAGGCGCGTGTAGAGGAGTCCGACGACTGAGGCCACGACGGAGCCGAGCACGATGAAGCCGAGTGACCCGCGCCGGTCCACGATCCGACCGGCCAGCGGCGAGAGCAGGAGGATCGGCAGGCCGAACATCGCAAAGGTGAGTCCGATCAGGCCGAGTCCCGCCCCGAGACCCTCCAGAAAGAGGCTCCAGATCACGTCGTAGGTCCCGGCCGCGAAGTTGCCACCGGCGCTGATGACCAGCACGGAGAGCAGGCCCCGGTTCAGGAGCCGGCTCGGAACGTCCGATCCCGGGTCCAGTGTCTGGTCGGCGGCGGTTCCGCGGTCGGCCGTGCTCGCCGCGGCGGCGCGCCGCGAGATCGACGGAGAATCGGGCGGGAACTCCGTCGTGTCCAGTGTCGGCGGCGGATGCGTCCTCGCTCCGCTCTCGCGTCCAAGCAGGGCGATCGGGATCGCCGCGATGGCGGCCGAGAGACCGCCGAAGACGAAGACGAACCCGATCCCGCCGAGGTACTCGGACCCGAGCGCCCCGATCGCCGGCCCGAACAAGAGGCCGCCCATCTGCGCCGCCCCGAAGAGGCCGAAGGCTTCGCCGCGACGCTCGGGCGGCGTCGCGTCGGTCAGGTAGCCGCGGGCGGCTGGATCGTAGATCGCGGTCGCGAGGCCGACCGCCGCGCGCAACACGATGAACGCCACGGGCCCGGTGATCGCCAGCGGCAGGGCCGTGAAGACGCCGGCCAGCAGGAGCCCGACGACCATCAATGGCGCCCGGGCGGTTCGGTCGGCCAGCCAACCGAAGATGGGCTCCCCGATCAATCGAGCCGCCGGCCAGGCGGCGACGACCACGCCGAGCGTCGCAAGATCGACGCCGTGGTCCACGAAGTAGAGCGGCAGGACCGGCAACAGGCACCCGAACCCGAGCCAGACGATGAACTCGGCGAGGAGGAGCGGGACGATCCCGCCCCAGCGCGAGGACCAGCGCGCGAGTCGGGCGGGAGGCGCCGGTCTGGTCATCACCGGAGCGTAGCGCGCGCTCCGGACACGTCCAGCCGAGATGCGCGGCGCAGGACGGTTGCAGCGCCGGACGTATCATCGCCCGGTGATCATCCCGCCGGCACTGCTGGCGCTCAGCCTTGCGCTGGGACTCCTCGTCCTGCTGCCGGCCCGACGACTTCAGCTGGCCGGATTGACCGGCCGCTCGATCGGTCTCTATGTCCTCGGCCTCTGGATGCTCGGTTCATTCGCGGCGATCCGGCCCGGCCCGACGCGCCTCCTGATCCCGATCCTGCTCATCGCCTACATCGCACCGTTCGCGGCCAGCCCCGAGCGCATCGCGAGGATCCTCCGCCGAGGGCGCGGAACGCTTCCGCCGGGTCCACCCATGAAGGACGTGACGCCGCCGGACGACCGGCCCGACCAGGACGGCTGACCCCCCAACGCCCCATCATGGCCGGATGCGCACGGACCTGGGTTGGGGGCTGGACCCGGCCGTCACCTTCCTCAACCACGGCTCATACGGGGCCTGTCCAGGTCCGGTTTTGGAGGTCCAGCGAGCGCTGCGCGACCGGATGGAGGCCGAGCCGGTACGGTTCCTGGCCGGCGACCTGCGCGGCCTGCTCGACGCGGCGCGGCACGAGGTTGCTGCGTTCCTGGGCGCCGATCCCGACGGGCTGGCCTTCGTGCCCAACGCCACCACGGGTGTCAACACGATCCTCCATTCGCTCCGCTTCGAGCCCGGCGACGAACTGCTGACCGACGATCACGAGTACAACGCCACGATCAACGCGATGCGCGCAGCAGCCCGGCGGGACGGCGCCCAGGTCGTGGTCGCCCAGATCCCCTTCCCGATCGCCGACCCTGGAGCCGCCCTCGAGGGAATCCTCGCCGCGGTCACCGCGCGAACGCGGCTGGTCCTGGCCAGCCAGGTCACCAGCCCGACCGCGCTGGTCCTGCCGGTCGCCGAGCTGGTCGCCGAACTGGATCGGCGCGGCATCGACACGCTCGTCGACGGCGCCCATGCCCCTGGGATGGTCCCCCTCGACCTGGAGGCGCTCGGCGCTGCGTACTGGACGGGCAACGGCCACAAGTGGCTGTGCGGCCCGAAGGGTTCGGCCTTCCTGTGGGTCCGGGCCGATCGCCGCGAGCGGATCCACCCGCTGGTGGTTTCGCATGGCGCGAACGACCCACTGACCGACCGGTCGCGCTTCCGCGCCGAGTTCGACTGGACCGGGACCGCCGACCCGACCGCCTGCCTGGCGCTCCCCGCGGCGATCGACTGGATGGCGGCGTCGGCGCCGGATGGCGGCGGCTGGCCGGCGATCATGGCCGCCAATCACACCCTTCTCCTGGCGGGGCGCGACCGGATCGCCGAAGCCCTGGGGGTGGCCCCTTCGGCGCCGGACTCGATGCTCGGGTCGATGGCGGCGCTGCCGGTCCCGGGCCTTGGCGACGACGCGGCTGCGGAGGACCTGGAGCGCCGACTCGCGACGGAGGACGGCATCCAGGTCCCGATCGGCGGCTGGCCGGCACGCGCCGCCCGGGTCGGCGGCGACCTCCAGCGGATCCTGATCCGCATCTCGGCCCAGCGCTACAACGAACCCGCCGACTACGACCGCCTGGCCGAGGCGCTCGTCAAGAGGCTCGGCC
>JBCLCL010000102.1:0-3083 GCA_038915815.1 Candidatus Limnocylindrales bacterium | reverse complement strand
GATCCCCAGAGCCGCCACGGGGTCCATGATCTCGACGATCGTTCCCGACCCCTCGTCGGACTGCCGGAGGACGACGTTGCACGGCAGGAGCGCACCGATCGAGGGATCGATCTCCAGGGCGCGGTTGGCGAGCCCTGGGTTGCAGGCGCCGAGGATGAGATACGGGGAGCGTTCGACACCGAGCTTCGTCTTGAGCGTCGCTGCGACATCGATCTCGGTGAGCGCCCCGAAGCCCTCGTCCCTGAGCGCGCTCTCGACCCGAGCGCGAACTGCCTCGATCGGCTGCGGCACGTTTGCCGCAAATGTGTACGCGGACGACATCTCGTCCTCCTTGTATGGATTCCGTTCCGGGACGCAGCGGAGCGCCTGCCCGTAGTGGGCCGGCGCTCCGTGGTGGTGGGCCGAGTCAGCGGCTCGCGTGATGCTGCGCGTGAAGCTCCTGCATTTGCGCTGGATCGCAGGCTCCGCTCTTGACCATCTGGTCGTGAAGCGTCGCCATCTGCTTGAGCAGGTCGGCGCTCATGATGCCCATCTGGCCGCCCATCATGCCGGTGCCCATCTGGCCGCCCATCATGCCGCCGGGACCGATCCCGGTGGGGCTCGGCGTCGGCGTGCTCGCCGGGCCCTGGGCCACGACCAATCCCGCGGTTCCGAGCAGCAGTGCTCCTGCAAGCAGGCCGCCCGTGAGAAGTCCGATTCGCTTCGATGCCATCGTTTGTCTCCTTCGACTTGCTGTCAGATCCCGATCAGGCGTCGGGCCTGCTCGTATTCCTGTGGTGTGATCTCGCCGCGCGCGAAGCGCGCCTTGAGGACATGTGCGGCCTCGTCAGCGGCGGAGCGGTTCCGACCCGGGATCGCGGCTACCACGGCCCACACGATCACGACGAGCAGAACGACCCCGAGGATCATCCAGAGCCACCCGCCGAGGCCCATCCCCCACTCGAAGCCGGTCATCATTCGTTGTTGCCTCCTTCGCGTCGGATCCGCATTCGTCCGGCATCACGAATGGTCGACGTCACCCTTCAAGCGGCCATGCCCGCCTTCTTCAAGTTCCGATCAAGAAACTCGGCGCACCGGTATCCGCCCGCTCAGCCCACTCCCAGCCCTCATTCACCTGGTCCTCAGGACCGTCGGTCATCCTCGATCAAGGTCTTTGGACACATCCGAACCGAGGAGAAGCGACCATGACACCGACGACCACGAGCGATCCCGTCTGCGGGATGCGGGTCGACCCTGAATCTGCCGTTGCGGTCGAGTACGCCGGCGACGTCTACTACTTCTGCGAGTCCGCCTGTGCCGACACCTTCCGCGACGACCCCATCCGCTGGATCCCGCAGGCACCCGCCGTCGAGGGCTGAACCCCGGCCTCGGCCCGTGTTCAGCTTGGGTCCGGGATCAGAGCCTCGGGAGCATGACGCGGAAGGTGGCGCCCCGACCGGGGCCGTCACTGACGGCCTCGACCTGGCCGCCCATCGCCTGAGCGAGGGCGCGGGCGATGGCGAGGCCGATGCCGGAACCTCCGAGCGCGCGGGAGCGGGACGGGTCGACGCGATAGAAGCGTTCGAAAACGCGCTCGAGTTGCTCCGCGGTCAGCCCCGGACCCTGGTCGGTCACGTCGATGGTGACCTCTTCCGTGTCCGTGCTCGCCAATAGGGCCACGGCGCTCCCTCGCGGGGAGTATCGGATGGCGTTGCTCAGGAAGTTGTCGAGGATCTGTCCGAGCCGCTCGGGATCCGCTCGCACCGTCAGTCGTCCTGGGCCGACGGCCGTTCGCATCTCGATGCCGTGCTCCTGCGCCTGCGTCGCGAAGCGCTCGCTGGCCGCTCGAAGCTGCTCCGGGACGTCGACGGTGGTCAGCGACAGCGACAGCTGGCGGGCTTCGGCGCGCCAAAGCTCCTGGAGGTCTTTGACCAGGCGCGACAGGCGCGCCGTCTCGCCGCGGAGAAGCTTCCATGTCGGCTCGACCGGCTGGATGACCCCGTCCTCGAGCCCCTCGAGATAGCCGTCGAGCGTCGCCAGCGGGGTCCGCAGCTCGTGCGCGACGTCGCCGACCAGCTGGAGGCGACGGCGTTCGGTCGCTTCCAGGGAGGCGGCCATCGTGTTGAACGACTGGGCAAGCTCGCCGATCTCATCGTCTGAGGTCACTGGCACCCGCTCGGCGTAGCGACCGGACGCTATCCGGCGGCTTGCCTGGGCGAGCCGGCGGATCGGCCGCGAGAGGCGGGTCGACAGCGCGATGCTGACGACGACCGCCGCGACGGCGGCCGCTGATACCGCAATGACGAGCGCCGTCTGAACCGCCTCCTGGAAGGCGGCTCTTACGATCCCGCTCATCATGTCGCCCATCCCGTCGACGCCTTCCATTGCGTGGCCCATCGCGGACTCGAAGGCGCCAGGAGCGACGAGCCCGACCGCGACCAGGAGCGTGGCGCCCCCGACAACGAGCACCGCGAGGTGGGACACGAGCAGGCGGCTCCACAGTCGCCGTCCGGGCCTCATCGGCCAGCGTCCCTGATGCGGAACCGAAAGCCGGCGCCGCGCACGGTCTCGATGAAGGTGGGTCGGGTGGCGTCGTCGCCGAGCTTTCGGCGGAGGTTGCCGAGATGAACGTCGACCACGTGCTCGTCGCCGACGTAGTCCATGCCCCAGACGCGGTCGAGCAGCCGCTGGCGGCTGAAGACGACACCGGCATCCTCAGCGAGGGTCGAGAGCAGGTCGAACTCGATCGTGGTGAGCGTGACCGGCTGGCCGCGCAGCGTGACGGTCCGCATCGGTCGGTCGATCGTAAGCTCGCCCATCTCCAGGCGACCGGCCTCGTCCGCACCGCGCCCGACGCGCGGTCGGCGGAGGAGCGCCTTCACGCGAGCGACGAGTTCGCGCGGCGAGAACGGCTTGACCAGGTAGTCGTCTGCGCCGACCGAGAGGCCGACGATCCGGTCGATCTCCTCGGCCCGCGCGGTGAGCATGATCACGTAGGCATCGGAGAAGGTCCGCACCTGCCGGAGGACTTCGAAACCGTCGAAGCCCGGCAGCATCACGTCCAGGACGACGACGTCCGGCCGACGCTCGCGGACGGCCTCGAC
>JBCLCL010000101.1:0-3102 GCA_038915815.1 Candidatus Limnocylindrales bacterium | reverse complement strand
AGGCCTACGATCACCGGCTGCTCGATCAGTCGGCCGCCCAGATCGTGGAGACCGCCCAGCGCACCGGCGCCGACGTCGTCGGTCCTGTCCCGCTGCCCACCAGGATCGAGAAGTTCACGGTCCTGCGCTCCCCGTTCATCGACAAGGACAGCCGCGAGCAGTTCGAGATCCGGACCCACAAGCGGCTCGTCGATATCCTCGACCCCTCGTCCAAGACCGTGGACGCCCTGATGCGACTCTCGCTGGCGGCGGGCGTCGACATCGAAATCAAGATGTGACCGGACGATGAGTATCGGATTGATCGGCCGCAAGGTCGGCATGACCCAGGTCTTCCAGGATGACGGCACGATGGTGGCCGTCTCGGTGGTCGCCATCGGGCCGAACACCGTCACCCGACTGCGCACGCCCGCTCGCGACGGCTACACGGCCGTCCAGGTCGGGACGGAGGTCGTCGCCAAGCTGAACAAGCCGGAGACCGGCCAGCTCAAGGACCTGCCCAAGGTCAAGACCATCCGCGAGTTCCGCGTGGACGACGTGGCCGACTTCGAGGTCGGTCAGACGATGCAGCTGGGCGACCTCTTCGCCGCGGGCGACGAGGTGGACATCACCGGCGTGTCGAAGGGCAAGGGGACCTCCGGCGTGATCAAGCGGCACAACTTCCGGCGTGGCCCCAAGACCCACGGCTCCGACCATCACCGCGCGCCGGGTTCGATCGGTCCGGGCACGACCCCTGGCCGCGTCTACCGCGGGATGAAGATGGCCGGCCACATGGGCGACGAGACCGTGACCATCAAGAAGGTGCGTGTCGTGCGCACGGACCCGGATCGCAACCTGCTGCTGGTCAAGGGAAGCCTTCCCGGGGCCCGCGGTGGACTGATCATCGTGAAGAAGGCCTGACCCGATGCCGCAGATCGACATCTACGACCGGACCGGCAAGACCGTCGGCAGCGTGGAGCTCAGCGCTGAGCTGTTCGCGGCGCCGGTCAATGCCGCCGTCCTCCACCAGGTGGTGACCGCCCAGCTTGCCGGACGGCGGACGGGCACGGCCGACACGAAGACCCGCGGGGAAGTCCGCGGCGGCGGCAAGAAGCCGTATCGCCAGAAGGGGACCGGGCGGGCCCGCCAGGGTTCGACCAGCGCCCCGCACTACCGCGGCGGCGGGACCGTCTTCGGGCCCCATCCCCGCTCGTACGAGCAGCGATTGCCGCGCAAGATGAAGCGGCTGGCCCTGCGCGGCGCACTGACCGCCAAGTTCGGCGACGACGCGATCAAGGTCATCGACAGCTTCGGCCTGGACGCGATCCGGACCAAGGACCTCGTCGGCGTGCTGCGGGCGCTCGAGGCGACGGGCCGCGTCCTGGTCGTGGCGCCCAGCCGTGACCAGACCCTGGAGTTGTCGGCCCGCAACCTGCCGACGGTCGAGGTGATCCTCGCCGATTCGCTCAACGTCGTCGATCTGCTCAAGGCCGATCTGATCCTGATCGAGCAGCCCTCACTCGCCCGCATGGAGGACGTCTACGCATGAGCGCGTTGACGGCACCCGAGATCATCCTGCGCCCGGTCATCAGCGAGAAGTCGATCGACGAGTCCGGCCGCGGCAAGTACACCTTCGCGGTCCACGATCGAGCCAACAAGATCCAGATCAAGGCCGCCGTGGAGGAGCTCTACAAGAAGGAGAGCGTGACCGTCATCGCGGTCAACGTCCTGACCACCAAGGCCAAGGAGAAGCGTCGCGGCAACCGCCGTGGACAGACCGTCGGCCACACCACGCCCTGGCGCAAGGCGATCGTGACCCTCGCCCCCGGCCAGAAGATCGAATTCTTCGAGGGGGTCTGACCGATGCCGTTGCGAAGCTACAAGGCCACCTCGCCGGGGCTCCGGCAGATGACTCGCTCGACGTTCGAGGAGATCACCACCAAGGAGCCGCACAAGCCGCTGCTCGAGCCGCAGATCCGCGGGTCCGGGCGCAACAATGCCGGCCGACTGACGGTCCGCCATCGCGGCGGCGGCGAGAAGCAGCACTACCGCCGGATCGACTTCAAGCGCGACAAGCTGGGCGTGCCCGCCCGCCTGGCCACGATCGAGTACGACCCGAACCGTTCCGCCCGGATCGGCTTGCTGCACTACCGTGACGGCGAGAAGCGCTACATGCTGCTGCCCCACGGCCTGCGCGTCGGTGACGTCGTGGTGGCCGGCCCAGAGGCCGAGGCACGCATCGGGAACGCGCTGCCGCTGGCCAACATCCCGCTCGGCACCACGATCCACAACATCGAGCTGGTCCCCGGCAAGGGCGGCCAGATCGTCCGCTCGGCCGGCGTCTCGGCCCAGTTGCTCGCCAAGGAAGGCCCGTTCGCGACCGTCCGCCTTCCGTCGGGCGAGATGCGGCGCGTCCCGATCGGCTGCATGGCCACGGTCGGCCAGGTCAGCAATCTCGATCACGAGAACCAGAACCTCGGCAAGGCGGGGCGTGCCCGGCACCTGGGCCAGCGGCCCGAGGTCCGCGGCGTGGCCATGAACCCACGAGACCATCCGCACGGCGGTGGCGAGGGCAAGTCCCCGACCGGGATGCCGCCCAAGACCCCGTGGGGCAAGCCCGCCATGGGCTACCGCACCCGGCGGTCCAAGACGACCGGACGACTGATCGTCCGGTCCCGGCATCGCACGTAGCGGGGAGGTAGGAGTCGATGTCCCGTTCAGTCAAGAAAGGCCCGTTCATCGAGGCCCGTCTCCTCGGCCGGATCGAGGAGATGAACAAGCGCAACGAGAAGAAGGTCGTCAAGTCGTGGTCGCGCGCGTCGGTCATCTTCCCGACCTTCATCGGCCACACGATCGCGGTCTACAACGGCAAGAAGCACATCCCGGTCTACGTGACCGAGAACATGGTCGGCCATCGCCTCGGTGAGTTCAGCCCGACCCGCACGTATCGCGGGCACGGCAAGCACACCGACCGATCGACCGCGCTGAAGTAGAGGCTGACCGTGCGCGTATCCGCCACCGCCAAATACCTGCGGGGCTCGACCCGCAAGACCCGCCTGGTCACCCAGGCGATCAAGGGCAAGAAGGTCGAGGACGCCACGGCGATCCTGCGGTTCATGCCGCAGA
>JBCLCL010000100.1:0-3134 GCA_038915815.1 Candidatus Limnocylindrales bacterium | reverse complement strand
CATCGGCCGCCGATCGATTCCCGAAGATGGCGATCGCGGCCGTCCGGGCGCGCCGTGGCCAGTCGCCCCCGGCGGCGTCGGCGATCGCGATGAGGGGCTCCCAGCCGTCCTGTGCCCGGTCGTCGAGCTCGGCCGGCAGGGCCGCGTCGGCCACAGTGAGGTCCTCGAGGCGGCTGACGTGGTAGGCGAGCGCATCGCGCAGCGGCGCACCGAGGGCGCGCGCCGTTCGCTCGCGCAGCTTCTCGATGGGCTCGCCCCTCGTCCGCCGCTGCATCGAGATGACGATCGCGCGGTCGAGGATCGTGTCCGGTAGCCCGCCGATGCCGGCCGTCGCCTTCGGGCAGAAGACGTCGAACTCGACCAGCGCGAAGGTCTTCCCCTGGGCGACGTTCCGCGGCACCTTCGTGCCGCGTCGATTGCCGCTGTTGAAGAGCGACCGGATGCCCTCGGTATTGCCGGTCTTGTCGTTGAAGATCGCGTCGATCTCGTCGAGGAGCACGGTCGGGTGATCCGCGTCGATCTTGCGGAAGAGCACCGACTCCGATGGCCGGGTGATCCGCCACGGCGCGTGAACGAGGAACTCGATCACGTCGAGGACCCGCGTCTTGCCGCTCTGCTTGACCGCGGACGTGAGCGCCAGGATCGGTGACTGATCGAGGCGTTCGAGGACGGCGTGCGTATGGGCCGTCCAGAGCGCGACGGCATCGGCGTGCTCGGCCCGGGCGAAATGGACGAACCGAGTCAGGTGCGCGACGGTCGCGTCGAGGGTCTCGACGAGCGTCAGGGTCGGAGTCGCCGATGGCTCGACGGGCCTCGGCGCTGGCGGAGCGGCCCGCAGCTCGGTCGTCGCGAGCGCCAGCAGGTGGTCGACCGTGTGCTTGGCCGCGAGATAGTCGTCGAGGCCGACCTTCGCGCCGCCTGGACTCGCGGGCAGGTAGATGAGCCGGACGTTGGCATGCCGACTCTCGAGGAAGGCCTTCAGACGTGCGAGCGCCTGGTAGACGCTGATCTTCGTCATCACATCCGAGTCGAAGACGATGTAGACGAGCCGATCGTTGAGAGCGATCGATTCCCAGTCGGCGAGCGCGGTCGTACCGCCGAACTCATTCGATCCCCGGAAGCTCCAGACCCCGAGGAGCGCTACGCAGCAGAGATCGATGGAGGCTGCCGCGTCGGCTTTGCGGATGCCTTCGGTCACGAACAGGGGGACAGCCGGGTCAGGGAGCCGAGGCAGCGCACCCGGCGGGACGTCGAGCACCATCCGCGACCCGTGCGGCGTCTCGTATTTGACCGGCTTGCCGTCGACGATCCGTGGCTCGTCCGCGCGGGTCTGGTACAGCGCGATCTCGCCGTGGACGTTCCAAATCGGGATGAGCAGCGCGGGCACCCGAGCCTGGGTCGAGGAGAACCCAAGTTCGGTCAGTCGCGCTTTCTGCTCCACGCTCCGGTAGCCGCGGGCTTCGGCGACCTCGTCAGTGATAGCGGAGGCCGTCAGCAGGGCGGCGTGCTGGGGCAGCAGTCGCTCGCTCATGGTCACTGGCGGGAGCCCGGGCGCTCTCCGGCGCGGCCCGCTCGAGTTGAACGCTGGCCCTCGACCCGATGGCGGGTGTGACCGCCGGCCTGGTCCGCAGGATCGCGGTCAACTGAGGCTCTCCGCCATGCCACGACGGCCACAGAAATGCCCGGTGCCTCGCCCGGGTGGGACGCTTTGTCCAAGCGATCCGCCGGGCCCGCTCTGAGGTCACTCGATCGAGTTTCGATCTCGAGTGCCAGTCGGAGACGGTCGAGCAGCGCGGGCGTCATCGGTCGACGGCCGGTCTCGAGCTTCGACAGGTAGACCTCGGAAATGCCCGCTCGAGCAGCCAGGCGCTGTTGGGTGACGCGTCGGACCAACCGCTCGAGTGCGAGGCGTCGCCCGGGCGCTAGGTTCTCCAGATCGAACGGTTCGATCACTACGCTCGAAACTCCAGTACGGCTGCTTTCCGTACAGGTATAGTTCGGAGATGGGACAATCCGTCGGAACGAACGACGCCTTGTTCCAGGTCGCCGCCGCGATCGACTCGTGGTGGCGTGCGGAGCAAGCGGACGAGTTCTCGGCCGCGCGGGACGCGGACTACGATGCCCACTGCGCGTTGGCCGGATCCCCCGCTGCATTTGCCGCGCTATTGGGACCGGGTGCCAATCCCGCCTGGGACACTGGCCGCCAGCTCGACTGGCCGCATCCCAGTGGCTGGTGGCTGAGGGCCCGCGAGCCCTGGCGGTCCTCGGCAGACGGCAACGGAGTGGACTGCCGCTCGCCCGAGGGCTTTCTGGTGCGGGCGGATGAGCCTGGTGACCGGTTCGAGCGGCCGATCGAGTTCCGGCTGGTCATGGGCGCCGCCACAGGCTCGTCGGCCGTCTTTGCGAAGCTGCTGCGCCGAAAGGATCGGGCGATCCTGAACGACTACGGCGTCATCACCGTCCCCATCGACGAGCAGTCGACCCGCGACGAGATCGCGTTCGCGTTACTCCTAGGCGCCCTCGAGCGCGGCCAGCTCGAAACCGCTGACCAGGAGGCAGTCATGACCGCGATCCAGCAGGCGGCGCGAGAGCCCTTGCGCATCCTCAGCCATCGGCCGCCGCGCGTTCGGATGCGGAGGCCGGACGTCGATGCGACTCCCGGCAGCGAGGTCGACGAGGCGGAAACGAGCGAGCCATACCAGACGACTCGGGTGGAAGTGGGAACCGTCCGCGACCGGGTCAGCAGCGAGGCTGCCGAGGACAGCCGGGTTGCCGTGAGCCGCCTGTTGGAGGCGGTTCTGGATCGTTGGGATCCCCACCGCGGTGCTGAAGCGGTGCGGCGGTACATGCGCAAGACGGCGCGGGCCGTGGGGGAGAGTCTCGTCGCGGGAGAGCCGTGGAACGCGTACGGCTTGACGAAGACGGCCTACTACGAAGCGCTGCGCTCCTCCGGCAGGAAGCAAGACGGCTACTTCTACCCGGACGACCCCGTCAATCGGGAAGCGCTCGAGAACGCCGCAGCGCAGGCAAATCGCCGTGCAACTGATCGCGCCTTGCGCCAAGACGCCATGACGGTCCTCCTCGAACGGGGCTTCACTCGGGAGAACGCGCGGAAATGGCTGCAACGCCACTCA
>JBCLCL010000099.1:0-3141 GCA_038915815.1 Candidatus Limnocylindrales bacterium | reverse complement strand
AGGTTCGCGCGTACCAGCCTCGCCAGGACCGCTTGGTTCCAGGCATTGAAGAAGTCCGCGTGCGCCGAGTAGATGGAACCGGAGGCCAGGGTCAGGCCGGTCACCCCCGGCAGCTGGTAATGGACATTCAGGGCCAGCCTCGGCACGCGGACCGGGAAACCGGCCGGACAGGCACCGGCGACCCGGTACGCCATGTGGCTCTTGTGGTTCGTCGAGTCGAGGTCCCGGCCGTTCCAGCAGTCAGGGAAGCGGATGACCAGGACGTTGTGGCTGTCGGCCGGGCAGGCGACCGGCTCGGGCGAGAGGGCCGCCGGCCGAAGCCCGGTGCATTTCCAGCCGCTGACCATCGCGTCCTGGGCGGTCGTCGCCCCGCTGTCTCCGGCGATGACCTTCAGTCCCGCCGGGAAGGCGACGACCCGGCCCGGACCGCGGCCGCGCAGGTAGTAGGCATTGATCCGCAGCGGCGCGACCCGCTCGCCGTCGGCATAGAGGGTGGGGACCCAGTAGGCAGCCGCGTCGGCCGGGATCCGACAGGTGGTGGCCTGGCCGAGCAGGCTCGTCAGGGTCGAATCGGCGTCGGTCGTCCGATTGCCGAAGAACTCGTGCTGGTGGCTGGCGCCGGCCTCACCAGGATGGACGATCGGGTCGTCCGCAGCGACGTGGCTCGGCAGGCAGCTGGAGCGGAAGATCCCGTCGTGGAGCGCTGGGCCGAGGCTGGGCCCAGGCCGATCGGCGGCCAGGGTGGTAGCCGGGGCGATCGCGGCGACCGCGACGAGCACGGCCGAGATCGACAGGATCAGGTGGCGGCGTCGGGCCGCCGGGCTGTGGAGCCCGCTGGATCGGTGAAGCATCGGAAAACCTCCGGATCGTGGGCCGAACCCGGCGCGCCAGCGCCGATCACCCGTACCCACCCGGCAGGATGACGACCCGTCCAGTGTCGGTCGACCGATGATCAGCTCGAGTTCGTAAGCCGCCTGTAAGACCGACGACCTCCCCGGCCTGTGCCTCAGGATCCCTCGCGTACCACGCGATCGTGATTGACGTACGAGAGGATCCGCCACGGGTCGGCAACGATCAGCTGGTACGAGGTGGAGAAGTCGCGCACGACCGTCCCGTCCGCCGCCCGGACCTGCCAATCCACGGTCGCCAGGACAGCCTCCAAGCCTTGCTCCTGGACGCGGATCGCCGCGATGTCGGCTGCCGCGGCGCCCGCTGACCGGTAGGCGGCCGTGTTGTTCGCAAGGTGCCCGACGACGGCCGGGCGGTCGAGCAGATGGAAGGCGGCCCCGGAGCGCACGGCCAGGAACGGCACCTCGCAGAGGTCTGCGACGGCCTCCGCGTCGCCGGCCATGTACAGCTCGGCGTAGCGCTTGAAGAACGGCCCCAGATCGTGCGTCACGGCGCGAGTATGCCTCGGGCGCGGCTTGGTCGTTCTGGCCCGCCCGGAGGGATTCGGGCAGGCCACGGTGACATACCACGTACCGATCGCCGGGCGCGAGGCGATGCTGGCAGCAGTCCGGAGGGCCGGCTGATGCCGCGAATGGCGTCGCCCTGGCGCAACCGGATCTCCGGCCACGCCGAGGAGGCGCCCGGGAAGCTGCTCGCCAACCCCGCCAACTGGCGCGTCCACCCGGCCAACCAGCGGGCTGCGTTGGCTGGCGCCCTCGACGCGGTCGCGGGCGAGACGTTCGGCCCCGACCGGGCGGACCGACAGCCGACCTACATGTACGTCATCGAGCTGGTCGAGCGGTGGGGCTGCAGCCGGTGGCGCACCGCTCGACATCGGCAACTGCGCCGTGCTCTGCCGGTCATGCAACTCGACCAAGGGTTCGTCGGAGGCCGACCGGGGGGACCCACACACCGATTCCGCGGCCCTGGAAGACCGCGCCCCCCATATGTACGCACGCGGCCGAGTTTCGCGAGAAATCCCGGTTCACGTTGGCCCGTGGGCGCCACAGGGCGACCGAGGCAGGCAATGACCGGCTGGCTGGCCACGGGTGCCACTCCACGAAAGAGGGCCCCGGGTTTGCGCCCAGGACCCTCGCTGTGGCGGCGGGGCGGTCTACGCGATGCTGGCCTCCTCGACGTTGGCCGCCTCGCGGGCGATGGCCGCGTCGACGGCCCCGACGATCTGCTCGCCTGCCGTCTTGCGTCCCCGCGCCGGCCTCGTCCGGATCGGCTCCGGCTTCGGGGCTTTGGCCGTCCGACGTGGGCGGGGAGCCGCGCGTCCCGGCTCAGCCTCCCGCTCGGCGACCGCGGCTGGCGCCGGGACGACCACCGGATCGGCATCCGCGGCCTTCCGGGCGAGGGCCGCCTTCCGCAGCGCGGTCGTGTACTGGTTCCAGTGGGGCTTGCACATCCGGCCGAGGCCGTCCTTCTGGCTGGGCTGGACCGGGAAGTCCTCGGGCGGCGCGTCGTGCCCCTCGATCCCGAACTTCGCCGATCCGATGCACCTGCGGAGATCCGCCATGTCCGTCGTCCTTTCGCTTGCCAACGCCCATCTGGCGTTCGGCCGGACATCCATCACTCAGGTCGCCGGACGATGCAAGGCCGAACGACAAGGCCGCTCGCATGACCAAGACTTCGCACGTCGCCACGGCTCCCATCACCGCCTGGCGCTCTCGGATCGTGGGTCACGCCGACGTCCCGCCCGCGGAGTTGGTCCCCAACCCACGGAACTGGCGGACGCATCCAGCCGACCAGCAGCGCGCCCTCGCCGGTGCGCTCTCCGAGGTGGGCTGGGTCGCCGAGGTCCTGGTCAATCGGACCACCGGCCATGTCGTGGACGGCCATCTCCGGATCGAGCTCGCGCTCGAGCGGCACGAGCCATCCGTCCCGGTGACATACGTCGAGCTCACCGAAGATGAGGAGCGGCTCGTCCTCGCGACGCTCGACCCACTCGCGGCGATGGCGGAGGCCGAGGCAAGCTCCCTGGCGCAGCTCCTCGCCGGACTCGATCCGGCTGACGACGCGCTCAGAGCGCTCCTCGACGACCTGGCCCGAGAGAACGACCTCGACACGCTCCGGATGGGCCTGGTCGATCCCGATGACCTGCCCGAGACTCCCGCCGAGTCGTACGTCAAGGCCGGCGAGCTGTACCGGCTCGGCGAGCACCGGCTGCTGTGCGGCGATGCGACGAAC
>JBCLCL010000098.1:0-3146 GCA_038915815.1 Candidatus Limnocylindrales bacterium | reverse complement strand
GTTCCGAGGCCAGATTGACCGGCACTTCGGCGTAATGACTGAACTCCATCGAGGAGGTGGCGCGACCCTGGGACATGCTCCGCAGGTCTGTCACGTACCCGAACATCTGGGCCAGCGGAACGAAGGCGCGCACGACGTGGGTCGTGCCCCGTGACTCCATCCCCTCGATGTGGCCCCGGCGGCTGTTGAGGTCGCCGATCACGTCGCCCATGAATTCCTCGGGCATGGTGACCTCGTTGCGCATGATCGGCTCGAGGATGGCCGGATCCGCCTTCGAGAAGGCGTCCTTGACGGCCATCGAGCCCGCGATCTTGAACGCCATCTCGGACGAGTCGACCTCGTGGTACGAGCCGTCGAACAGGATGGCCTTGACGTCGACCACCGGGAAGCCAGCGTAGATGCCCGTCTGGAGCGTCTCGCGGATGCCGGCGTCGACCGATTTAATGTACTCGCGCGGGATCGTCCCGCCGACGATCTTGTCGACGAACTCGTACCCGGAGCCTTTCTCGGCGGGCTCGAGCTTGATCACCGCGTGACCGTACTGGCCCTTGCCGCCGGTCTGGCGAATGAACCGGCCGTTGCCCTCTGCAGCACGCCGGATCGTCTCGCGATAGGAGACCTGCGGCTTGCCGATGTTCGCGGCGACCTTGAACTCGCGGATCATCCGGTCCACCAGGACGTCGAGGTGGAGTTCGCCCATCCCCGCGATGAGCGTCTCGGACGTCTCCGGATCCGTCTTGACCCGGAAGGTGGGATCCTCCTCGGCGAGGCGCTGGAGGGCGATCGCCAGCTTGTCCTGGTCGGCCTTCGTCTTCGGCTCGATCTTGACCTCGATGACCGGCTCGGGGAAGGTCATCGACTCGAGGATCACCCCGTGATCCGGATCGGTCAGGGTATCGCCGGTGAAGGTGTCCTTGAGCCCGACCGCGGCGGCGATGTCGCCGGCGTAGACCTCGTCGATCTCCTCGCGGTGGTTGGCGTGCATCTGGAGGAGGCGCCCGATCCGTTCCTTCTTGCCCTTGGTCGGATTGAGCACGTACGAGCCGGCCTTGAGCGTGCCCGAGTAGACCCGGAAGAAGGCCAGCTTGCCGACGAACGGATCGGCCGCGATCTTGAACGCGAGGGCGCTGAATGGCTCACTATCCGACGGCGCGCGAACCACGTCGGCACCGGTGCGCGCATCGAGCCCGATCATCGGCGGTACGTCGAGCGGTGAGGGCAGGTAGTCCACGACCGCGTCGAGCATCTTCTGGATGCCCTTGTTGCGCAGCGCCGAGCCGGTCAGGACAGGGATGATCCTGTTGGTCAGCGTCCCGAGGCGCAGGCCGCGCTTGATCTCGGGGATGGTCAGCTCCTCGCCCTCGAGGTACTTGTGGGTGAGTTCATCGTCCATCTCGGCGACCGCCTCGATGAGCTTGTGGCGGTGCTGGTCGGCCTCCGCGAGGTACTCCACCGGGATATCGACGACGTCGATCTGGTTGCCGAGATCGTCGCGGTAGTAGATCGCCTTCATCTCGACCAGGTCGATGACGCCCGCGAACTTGTCCTCGCGTCCGATCGGGATCTGGATCGGCACGGCGTTGGCGCCCAGGCGGTCCTTGATCGATTCGACACAGCGCCAGAAGTCGGCCCCGGTGCGATCGAGCTTGTTGATGAAGCAGAAGCGCGGCACGCCGTAGCGGTCGGCCTGGCGCCAGACCGTCTCGGACTGCGGCTCGACTCCGGCCACGCAATCGAACACGACGACCGCGCCATCGAGCACCCGGAGGCTCCGCTCGACCTCCACCGTAAAGTCCACGTGCCCGGGCGTATCGATGATGTTGATGCGATGGTCGCCCCAGAACGCCGTCGTCGCGGCGGCCGTGATGGTGATCCCCCGCTCCTGCTCCTGGGGCATCCAGTCCATCGTGGCCGCGCCCTCATGGACCTCGCCGATCTTGTAGATCTTCTTCGTGTAGAAGAGGATCCGCTCGGTGACGGTCGTCTTGCCGGCGTCGATATGCGCGATGATTCCGATGTTCCGCGTGCGTGCCAGCGGAACCTGTCGTGCCACGGTCTGCCTACGCTCCCGGATCTACCACTTGAAATGGCTGAAGGCCCGGTTGGCCTCCGCCATCTTGTGCGTGTCTTCTCGACGCTTGACTGCCGCGCCGAGGCCGTTCATGGCATCGACGAGTTCGGCCGCCAGCTTCTCGCTCATGCTCTTGCCGTTACGCTTGCGGGCCGCCTGGACGAGCCATCGGACACCGAGCGACATGCGCCGGTCGCCGCGGATCTCGACCGGGACCTGGTAGGTGGCACCGCCGACGCGGCGGGGCTTGACCTCGATGATGGGCGTCGCGTTGCGCATCGCCGCCTCGAGGATCTCCAGGCCGGGACGGCTGGCCTGGGCCTCGGCCCGGGCGAGCGCCTGGCGCAGGATCCGCTCCGCCAGGTTCTGCTTGCCACCCTTCATCAGCTTGGCTGAGAAGCGGGCCGTGGTCCGGTTGGCCGGGACGACTTCGTACTTGGTCTTGCGGGCGATGCTGATCCGGCGCGGCATCTAGCGGGCCCCCGGCTTGGCCGTGGCCTTGGCGCCGTACTTGCTGCGGCCCTGCTTGCGATCGCGGACTCCGGCGGCATCGAGGGTGCCCCGGATGATGTGGTACTTGACCGACGGCAGGTCCTTGACCCGGCCACCACGCACCAGCACGACCGAGTGCTCCTGCAGGTTGTGACCGATCCCGGGGATGTAGGCCGTGACCTCCATCTGGTTGGTCAGACGCACGCGGGCGATCTTGCGCAGGGCGGAGTTCGGCTTCTTCGGCGTCATCGTCCGAACCTGCAGGCAGACACCCCGTTTCTGGGGTGAGCCCGGGATCGAGACCTGGCGCTGCCGCAGGCTGTTCCAGTTCTTGCGCATGGCCGGCGCCTTGATCTTGGAGATCTTGCGCTTGCGGCCGTGACGCACGAGCTGGCTGATCGTCGGCACGAGGACGCTACTCCTTACTTCAATCGGTCAGATGTCGATGGCATTCACCGACGGGCCGGTCACTCGGGGTCGCACGCCCTGATGGTGGCGAGCGATGGGACCGGGATCTGGGGCTCAAAGATGGTCCTTGGCGACCGCGCCAAAGGCGGACCCCTCCCGAGGCCACGAGCGCGGA
>JBCLCL010000097.1:0-3173 GCA_038915815.1 Candidatus Limnocylindrales bacterium | reverse complement strand
CGTCATCCCGCCGATCCTCGGCCGACCGAGTCGGTTGGCGTCTGGCACACAGTCAGGGGAGTCCGCCGAGCGGGATGCCGCCGAGGCGGCCGTCGTCGGCGGCCTCATCGGGACCGCCGCGGATCCGGGTCTCCACGATCCCACCTACGATCGGATCGTCCGGATCGTGGCCTGGGTCTTCCTGCTCTCGACGACCGCCATCGTCGCGGCGACCGGCCAGTGGACCGAGACCCAGCCGGCGATCCTCATCCTCCTCGCGTTCGGCGGCCTGTTCGTCGTCGTCGTCCACGACCTGCTGCCGGCCGACATCCTGGGTCCGGCGAAGTTCGTCGTGGAAGGCTCGGTCGCGATCACCTTGGCGACCCTGCTGGTCGCCCTGACCGGGGGTGTCGCGAGCCCGTTCTTCCTGGTCTTCCCGCTCATCGTCGGCGGTGCTGCGCTCGTCGTCACCCCGTCGATCACGATCGCCCTGGCTGGTGGGGCGACCCTCGGCTACCTGCTGGCGGTCGTCGCTGGTTCGCCGGTCGGCACGTCCGTTCAGGCGGCTGCCGCGACGGTCGGGGCCAACCTGATGGCGCTGATCCTGCTGGCCTACGCAGCGACGGTCGTCGCCCGGGAGCAGCGCCGAACGCGCGATGCGGCGATCCGGCTGTCCACCATCGATCCGCTGACCGGGCTGTTCAACCGGACCTTCTTCTTTGCGGTGATCGGTCGCGAGATCGCCCGCTCGGCCCGGTCCGGGCGCGGCTTCTGCCTGTTGATGATGGATCTCGACGATCTGAAGGAGATCAACGACCGGCTCGGCCACTTCCAGGGGGACCGGGTCCTGCGCAGGGTCGGCGAGGTCATCGTCGAGGGCGTGCGCCGGATCGACACCGCCGCCCGCTACGGCGGGGACGAATTCGTCGCGCTTCTGCCCGAGACGGACCCGACCGGCGCGTTCGTGCTGGCCGAGAAGATCCGGCTGGGCGTCAACGGCATGACCCTGGACCTGCCCGATGCCACCCATGCATCGATCTCCATCGGAGTGGTCAGCTATCCGGCCGATGGACAAACCGCGGACGAACTCATGATCAGCGCCGATCAGGCGATGTACGCCTCGAAACGAGCCGGCAAGGACCGGGTCACCGCCGTCTCCATCCCGATCCGCGGTGGCAAACGGCGTCGTGGGCGTGGGGCCGCGGAGGCCGAGGCTACGGTCGACGAGTCCGGTGTAGCATCGCCCTCGTGAGCGACCCGCCACCGAGATCGGAACCCGAGGCCCGTGGTTTCTCGACGCGCGCCATCCGGGCGGCCTCCCGGGTCCCGCGGCTCGACCAGACGCCGACCAGCGTCCCGATCTATCAGACCGCGACCTTCGCCTCCGACGACGCCGACGAACTCGGACGGGTCTCGGCCGATCCGCGGGCCGGCTACTCCTACAGTCGTCTCTCAAACCCGACGACCGCCGCCCTCGGTGCCGCCTACGCGGAGCTTGCCGGCGGCGAGGCCGGGGTCGCCCTCGCATCCGGGATGGGTGCGATCCACGCCGCGCTCGCCTCGATGTTGCGGGCCGGCGACCGGATCGTCGCTCCGGTCGCCATCTATGGCTCCACGCGCGCGCAGCTCCTGCGGGTCTTCGCTGGTTTCGGCGTCCAGGTCGAGATCGTGGACAGCACCGACCTGGCGGCCGTGCAGGCCGCCCTCCTCGAGGCCCCGACCCGCGTGCTCTATGCCGAGACGATCGCCAACCCGACCACCCACCTGGCCGACCATGCCGCCCTCGCCGTCCTCGCCCACCGCCACGGCGCGCGGTACGTCGTCGACAACACGTTCGCCTCGCCGTATGTCTGCCGGCCGCTCGACCTTGGCGCCGACCTCGTGGTCGAATCCGCGACCAACGTCCTGGGTGGTCACAGCGACCTGATCGCCGGCGTCGTCGCTGGGCCGCGGGACCTCGTCGCCGAGGTCGAGCGGGTCCAGGTCGATACCGGGGCGACGCTGGGACCGTTCGAGGCGTTCCTGGTCCTGCGCGGGATCCTGACCCTGGCGGTGCGCGCGGAGCGCCACGCTCGGACGGCCGCAGCGCTGGCCGGCTGGCTCGAGCGTCAGAGCGGCGTGCGTTCCGTCCTCTATCCGGGACTGCCCAGCCATCCACAGCACGACGTCGCCATCCGCCAGTTCCGGCCGGGCGTCGCCGGCGGGATGCTGGCCTTCGAGGTCGAGGGCGGCCGTGAAGCCGGCCGATCGGTCATCGACGCACTCCGGCTCCCCGAGCTGACCGCGTCGCTCGGCAGCGTCCATACGATGGTCGTCCATCCGCCCTCCACGTCGCACCGTCAGTCGAGCGAATCCGAGTTGCTCGCGGCCGGGATCACGCCCGGCCTGCTGCGCGTCTCGGTCGGGCTGGAGGACCTGGACGACCTCCAGGCGGACTTCAGCGCCGCCCTGGCCAAGCTGCCTGCCGCTGCTCGCGAGTCGGTCCCGACGCTCGGCGTCGGCTAGGGGCCGGGTCATCGCGACTCCGGCTGCGACTCCGGCAGCGGTTCCGACGGCCTCGATGCGACCGGTCGGCCTGAACGTCCTGGCCCGCGTCGGCCGGGCGCTCTGGCGGCTGCTGACCTCGGTCGACTTCGCCGTGGCCCAGATCATCGTCCTCTCCCTGCTGGCGGTCGTCGGCATGACGATCCGCCAGATGCCCGACTTCGCCTTTCGCTCGGCATCCGACTACGCCGCGGCACTGGAGGATCTCCACGCGCGCTACGACCCGGTCCTCGGTGCCGGCGCGGTCGATCTCCTGGAGCGCCTGAGCGCCTTCGCGATCTTCCGGTCGGTCTGGTTCAGCGCCGGGCTGACCGTCCTGGTCGTCTCGATCGTGGTCTGCACCCTCGACCGGACACCGCGGCTGTGGCGCGGGGTGAGGGAGATCCGGGTGGACCAGCCAGAGCCGTACTTCGATCCGCGCCTCCCGGATCGCGCGGCCATGACCGGTGTGCCGGCGGATGGCATCCGGGCCGTCCTCCGCGGCAACGGGTTCCGCGTGCGGGAGGCGGCTGCCTCCGACGGGACCCGTTTCCTCTACGGCGATCGCCACCAGTACACCAAGATGGCCACCCTGTTCACCCACGCCGGCCTGATCGCCTTCCTGGTCGCGGCCGCCGTCACCTCGAGGTTCGGCGACGAGCAGGGCCTCG
>JBCLCL010000096.1:0-3395 GCA_038915815.1 Candidatus Limnocylindrales bacterium | reverse complement strand
CGTCGGCGCGATCCGCAAGGGAGTCTTTGACCCCGGGCCTCTCTACGACAGCGATGCCCAAGGAGCCGTTCGCCGCTCTGTGGACGTCCTCTCCAGATACTTCCGTCTCTTCGCCGACGCCCTCCCAGACCACTGGTCGCGGGGCAATGGCGAAGGCGGATACCTCTGTACGAACAACGGCGTCAGCGCCCTTCTGCTCGTCCTCGGCGCCGTTGTCGACCATCTCGCTCAATTCGGATCGCCGAAGCCCTGGCAAGCCACGCCTCAGGAGCTCGAGGACGCGATTCGCCCCTTCGCCGCACCGGTCATCGAGATCTTCAGGAAGGCGGACCTACCGGACATTCGCCAGTATCGCCGACAGGTGGGGAACGCCGGCCAGCGGCAGGCAGCGTTCGCCATGATGGAAGCAGTTCAGTCAGAGAAACCCGGCTTCATTCCCGAAGGCCTCGAGGAGTTCATCAAGAGCCAGGATCAAACAGGCACAAACACGGCGCGCCAGCTCATGCCCGAGCTTCAGCTCATGATCCACGACGCCACGATGACGTTGCTCCTCGACCGCTTCGGACGTGACGAGAGTGGGTGGTGGCGCAAAGGGGTCCCCGAGAAGGTCCGCACGGAGGTCGCCGCGCGTCGTGAGACGAACCCTGAGGGTGGTGCCTACGACCAGTTCTTCGAGCTGCTCGACTACCGCTCGATTGCTTCTGCGAACTGGGACTCTTTCGATCCCTTTTTCGGTTTCGGCTCTGGCAAGGGCAAGGAGAGCCAGCTTGCGTGGTTCTCCAAGCTCAGTGCGATTCGGAACCGCATCGCCCATCCAGAACGGGGAACCGTATCCGAGGAGGAGCTGGCCTTCATCGAGGAGCTGGCCGACCATTTCGAGAAGGCTGCCGCGCTGCTCCCGTAGCTGGCATTCGCCGCAGACGAGGGTGAGGCGTCCTGTTGGCGCCCCACACGATGGAAGCATAGTGTCGATTCCGGCTGGGGCCGCGGTGGCGCGGTCACAGGTGACAACCGGAGCGCATCCGGTTGCGGCGTCGGTCCGTTGCAGGTTCGCCAGAAAGGAGCCGCGGGCTGCCTAACCAGACTGGCTTGATCAACCAGACCGACCTTCTCGCTGCCTTCGCACGGGCGTCGGATGCGCTGTTCGACGCAGGCGTCACCCGCTCCGACAGCTTCACGGGAGAGATTGGCGAATTCGTCGCGTCGAGGACTCTGGGCCTGACGCTCGTGGGCCGAAACGTGGCTTTGATCGACGCCACCAAGGGAGGCCGGGGCTACCAGATCAAGTCCGTTGCCAGCGCCAACCGGCGCGCGGCGATACCGCTCCCGAGCCTCGTGCCCGGCTTCGACGTGGTGGTGGGCGTCCGGCTGTCGCTTCTCTATGAGCCGATCGAGGTGATCGAGATCGATCGGGCGGACATTCCTCTGCGATCAAGGGTGGTGACGGAATCGCTGCTCGCGGTTGTTCCGTGCCGCAGACATACGTCGTTCCCGGATGCGGTGACCACCGTTTCCCCCCTCCTGACTGCGTTCGGACGAGCCTATCAGGCTCTGCTCGACACCGGCATCATTAGGACCCGTCGCATCGTGGGAGATGTCGGCGAGCGGTACGCCGCCGCGGAACTCGACCTCCAACTTGTCGACGACCCCACAACTGCCGGGTATGACGCAGTCGATGGGAGGGGGAAGACGTATGAGATCAAGACGCGCCGCGTGTACGCGAGCGGCCGCCGAACAAGTGAGTCGCGTCGCATCAACAACCTCGTCGGGAAGTCGGCAGACATCTTGGTCGTAGTCCGTCTGGACCATGCGTTTCGCTGCACGGGCTTGTGGACGATGCCCCTGCGTAACGTCATCAACCCCAAGTCCGCCAGCATGGCGAACATCCTGCGGACGCGGGGCATCGTGCGCGTCAAATAGGCGTTCGCGCGTGGACTCCGGCGCGTCAGGCCCGTTCGCCGGCGCGAATGCGGCGATGCTCGTTGCGGAGCCGTCGGCGCCTGGGACCGTCCCACTCGGATGTCTCCGTGCCGGCGGGTATCGCGGGGGCATCACGATCCCACGATGTTGATCGTTGCTTCGAGACGGACCTCGTTCCCGGAGGTCACTGCGCCACGGGCGCGGCCGCATCCGCTGCTACGATCAGCATCATGGACTGCTGCTCACCCGGCGACTCCCCGTTCGATCGCCAGTTCGATGCCCGCCACGCGGCCAAGCACCTTCGCGCCTACCATCAGAAGGGCGCCGTGGGATTGACTCGCGCGCTGATCGAGGCGCTCGCCGCGGGGGGTATCGACGGCTACACCGTCCTCGACATCGGCGGTGGTGTGGGTGCGGTCCACCATGAGCTCTTGCGGTCCGGGGCCGCCGCCGCAGTCGATGTGGACGCATCTCGTGCCTACATCTCGGTCGCCCGCGAGGAGGCCGAACGGCAGGGCCACGCAGACCGCGTCCGCTACCTCGCCGGCGACTTCGTGGCGCTCGCGGACGAGGTCGACTCCGCCGACCTTGTCGCCCTTGACCGGGTCATCTGCTGCTACGTGGACATGGCCGCTCTCGTCGGGCGATCGGCGACCCTGGCGCATCGTCGGTACGGCCTCATTTACCCGCGTGACTCGTGGCTCGGCCGGGTCGGGGTCGCGTTCCTGAACGCCCGGTCTCGCCTGACGCGGTCGTCGTTCCGTGCGTATATCCACCGCACCGCCGAAGTCGATGCGATCCTCGCCGCCCAGGGCCTCGTCAAGCGGCTCCACCGGACGACGCTGATCTGGCAGCTGGCGCTCTACGAACGGCCCGCTGCGTGACCTGCGAGCGGCAGGCGCCTCCAATCTGACGCTATCTGGTGATAGTGGCGGTGCCGAAGAGGGGCGACACGGCGGGATCGTCGAACGGTCCACGGCTTGCCGCCGGCCGGGCACCCGACTAGCCTGCGTGCGTGAAGGTCGACCCACCCGTCTTCGTTGCCACGTGCCAGGGGCGGTTCGTGGCCCGCGCGGCTCGGGAACCTTGTGATCGCGCCGGCCGATGACGATCATCGCTCCCGGTACACCCCAGGTCACGCGAGCACGTGCCGCGCTGCAGCCACGAGCTCGCCACAAGCCCGTGGTCGAGACGCCGCTGAGACAGCCGCCTACTGCGCCTCGAAGTTCGGGTTGACGGGACTAACCCAGGCACTCGCGGCTGAGGGCAGATCACACGGCATCCGGGCATGCGTCCTCTACCCGGGTGGCATGGCGACGAAGTGGGGCGCATGGAGCCGCTGGGAGCGACAGAACCTCAAGCTGCGGGAACTTCCCCCACCCGAGCCCTCCCACCGACGGGGTCGCCGAGCTGATCGTCTGGATCGCAAGTGCCCGCCCGGAGGTCGTGATTGACGAGGTCATCGTGACCCCTCT
>JBCLCL010000095.1:0-3421 GCA_038915815.1 Candidatus Limnocylindrales bacterium | reverse complement strand
CGTTCTGACCGAACTCACCAAGAACCTGCCCGAGCCCCTCAAGGCCGAGATCACCGCCCGCACCCCGCTCGGCCGCTTCGGCACGACCGACGAGATCGCCGACGCCGTGGCGTTCCTCGCCAGCGACGAGGCCCGCTATATCACGGGCCAGGTCCTCGCGGTCGACGGCGGCCTGGTGATGATGTAGCGGGAACCGCGTAGCGAGTAGACTCGCCAACTGCGTCCAGTGCGTCGACTGACGCCCGCGACCAACGCTCTTTGATCTGGCAGGGGGAACCCGCGCAGCGTGATCCGACGGCACCTGATGGCGCTCCGGCTCGGCCTGATGGCGGCCGACGCTGCCAGCGCCACGATCGTCTTTCTCCTGGTCTCGCTTGTTCGGTTCGGCGACGGCCAGTGGCTGGCGATCTGGCAGGGATTCGGCGTCGATATCCGGCTGGCAGCGGTGCTCTTCGGGATCGGGTGGGTGGTCGCGCTCTGGTACCACGGGCTCTACCGCCTGCGCGCCCGCTGGCGCCTGCAGACGGAGGCCCTGGACATCCTCCGAGCGACGATCGTCGTCGTGGCACTCGCCCTTTCGGCGCTGTTCGTCCTGAAGCAGGTCGACGTGAGCCGGCTCTTCCTGTTGACCCTGTTCGTCGTCCAGCCGCTCGTGGCGTTCGCGGGGCGGGCGACCCTGCGGGCCGGTTTCGGACGCCTGCGCCGCCGCGGCTACAACACGCGCTTCATGCTGGTGGTCGGGACCGGCCGGCTCGCCCAGGACTTCGCGGACCGAGTGGAACGGCGCGGCGTGCTGGGAATTCGAGTGATCGGCCATGTCTCCGTGCCGGGAGAGTCGCCGCGCGTCGTCACGCGGCCGATCGTCGGAGTGGTCGACGATATCGCGACCATCTTCCACTCCATCATCGTTGACGAGGTCGCCGTCTGCCTTGAGCACGGGTCCGCCGCGTACCTGGAGCCCGTGATCCGCCTGGCCGCCGATGAAGGGAAGACCGTCCGCGTCCCGATCGACCCGCTGGGGGGCGCTCTCGCCGGTGCCAGCGAGGAGGAGTTCGAGGGGATGGTCATCCGCTCCCTCGCCCACGACGGGCAACGCGAACTCGGCTTTGCCGTCAAGCGGCTGATCGACCTTGGCGGCGCCATGATTGGGCTTGTCCTGCTGAGTCCACTGCTCCTCGTCGTGGGTGCCTGGATGCGGCTTGGCGACGGGCCGCCGGTCCTCTTCCGCCAGACCCGGATCGGACTTCACGGCCGGCCGTTCACGATCATCAAGTTCCGGACGATGGCCCCCGACGCCGAGAATCGGCTCGACGAAGTCGCCCACCTCAACGAGCGGAGTGCCGTGGCCTTCAAGGCGACGAACGACCCCCGGATCACCCGACTCGGGCGCACCCTCCGCAGGTCGAGCATCGACGAATTGCCGCAGCTCTGGAACGTCCTGGTGGGACAGATGAGCCTTGCAGGATCCTCGCGCGGACGATCCCGGCGGTGCTCAGAGGCGAGGGACGCTGATGGCCCCTCGGCCTGAGGCCACCTCGTCCGCCTTCACCCAGGTTCGCCGACAAGGGATGCCGGATCGGGTGATGATCGGCCGGCCTCGACGGCAAGCACGGACGTCAACCCAAACAACCGCTGTCGGTGGAGTCGCGGCTCGGCCGATGCCGGGAACATCGAATAGAGCTCGTGTGCCGATAGCGGGTTCAAGGCCTGTTCGCTCGCCCATGCCCCGTTGCCGGTCCGTCTCACTAAGCTGCGTCGACTCCGAACAGTGAGAGCGCGTAGGCTTGTCACTGGAGGCCAGAGCCATGCCGACCAAGACGAAGCCAGCCATCACCCGAGACCCCGATATCCACAGTGGTGCCCCCGTGTTCACGGGGACGCGCATCGCGGTCAAGATCCTGTTCGACTATCTCGCGGACGGCCAGCGGGTCGATGACTTCCTGAAGCACTACCCGTCGGTGACACATGAGCAGGCGGTCGCGGCCATCGAGGAAGTCGAGGGTCTCCTCGAAGCGACGGCGTAGATGCGCATCGTCATCGACGAGGACATTCCGAACGAGTTGACGCCGCTCTTCCGAGCACCTGGACACTCCGTTCAGCACGTCGAGGAGATCGGCCTCAAGGGCAAGCGCAACAGCGTGCTGCTCGCCGCCCTGTCCGGTAGCGCCGACGTTCTCGTGACCGGCGACAGCAACCTCGGCCACCAGCAGAACCTGCGGAAGTTCGACCTCGCCGTCATCCTGATCCACCCGCGTCTCCTCGTTGTCGAGCAGATCGTGCCCTTGATCCCGCTCGCAATCGCGGCCTATCCGACCGCGAGGAAGCACGCCGTGACGACCATCGGTCTTCCAAAGAAGCCGCGGCGCAAGACGTCCGCTACACGGAAGCCGAAGGCCTGATCGCCCTCGTCACGCCGGTCTTGCGCCCCCGCGGTCTCGGCGTTCCGGACGCCGCCGGCTGGCCGAGGATCTCGTCGTAGGTCGTCGGTTCGCGGTGGGTGCCGAGGCCGAGGAGCGTCGCGAAGCCGGCCAGCGGCGCTCGCCGGCGGTTCCAGCGGAACACGAACTCGGCGAGGTAGACCGGGAGCTGGTCGGCTCCGACGCCCCGGTGCGTGCCCAGGAGCCAGGCCTTGAGGTTCGAGATCGCCCGGTGCGCGTGCGGCAGCACGTCCTCCGTGCCGGCCAGCCGGAAGCCCTCCTGGGTCCGCGGCAGGTGCGTGTAGTCCTGTGCCGCGACCCCGCCCTTGCCCTGGTCGCCGCGGTGGCCGTCGGCGAGCACGGTCGATCCCTGTTCGATGGTGCGGACGATGAAGCGCGAGCGGGTCGGTGCCGTCCCGTCTGGGATGACCTCCGCGCGGCACCGCCCTGATCCCTTGCCGCGGACCTCGACGGCGACGGCGACCATGAGCGCCCTGCGCCCCGCGAGCTGCCGACCGCCGCGCAGCCCGGGCTGCTCGCCCCCGATGAACGTCGCGTCGATCTCGACGGTGCCCCTGAGCGGCTCGCGGTCGGCATCGACCATCGCCCGCCGGAGCTTGTGGAGGATGAGCCAGGCCGTCTCGTAGCGGGCGAGGCCGAGCATGTGCTGGAGCTGGAGCGCCGACAGGCCCGGCTTGTGTGCGGTCATCCAGAACGCCGCCCGGAACCAGGTCAGGAGCGGTGTCCTCGTGCGGTGCAGGACGGTGCCCGCGGTGACCGACGTCTGGTGCCCGCACGACTTGCACTGCCACAGCCGGCGACGTGGCAGCCCGAATGCCGCGTCATGACCGCAGCGGGGGCAGCGGAAGCCGTCGGGCCAGCGACACGCCGCGAGGTAGGCGAGGCATGCCTCCTCGTCCGGGAACATCCGGTTGAACTCGGCGACGTTGCGGGGATGGATCGGGCGCGGCACGACGCCGACCCTACCGCCGCGATCGGCTCGG
>JBCLCL010000094.1:0-3495 GCA_038915815.1 Candidatus Limnocylindrales bacterium | reverse complement strand
GACAGGAGGCCGATCCAGACCGACCCGTTGGTGGCCAGCACTTCGGTCCGGACGTCCTCCCCGTAGGTCGTGTTGCGGGCCAGCTCGACCGAGCCGGTCGCGCCGCTCGCGAAGCGCAGGTTGACCACGGCGCTGTCCACGTCGCCGACCGTCGCAAGGCCCGGATGGGCGTAGGTGGAACCGAAGGCGTGGACCTCGACGACCTCGTCGGCCATCAGCCATCTGGCCAGGTCGAACTCGTGGATCCCCATGTCGATCATGATCCCGCCGCTGACCGCCGGATCGGCGAACGCGAGCGGCGGCGGCTCGGGATCGAACTGGAGCGACTTGAACAGCATCGGACGTCCGTAGGCACCCGAGGCGAGGCGCGCCTTCGCCCGGACGTAGTCGGGCTCCCAGCGGCGCATGAACCCGACCTGCAATCTGACGCCGGCGCGTGCGGCGGCATCGATCGCGGCATCAGTGTCAGCCAGTGTCAGTGCGATCGGCTTCTCGCACAGGATCTCCTTCCCGGCGCTCGCCGCGAGCCGGATCATCTCCAGGTGCCGGCTCGACGAGGTGGCGATGAGGACCGCGTCCAGGCCCGGCGTCTCAAGCAGCGCGTCGATCGAACCGAACACCGGCGGCCCGACGACCTGCGCGGAGAGGCGGCGTCCGGCTTCGACGTTGACGTCCGCGATCCCCACCAGCCGCGCCCCGGGCACGCTGCCATGCACGAGCCTGGCGTGGATCGAGCCCATCCGCCCGGCGCCGACGAGGCCGATCCCGACCCGCGCATCGCTCATCGCGCGGGTGCCGGCTGCACGTCGAGGTAGTGCCGGATCCGTTCCAGCATGAAGCGCGACGACTCGACCGCGCGCTCCTCCCAGGCAAAGACACAACTCGTCAGGATGCCGTCGAAGCGGACCGGCCAGGCGTTCGTCCTCGTCCGGGCTCGACCATCGGTACAACGGCAGGACGGACGACAGTTCCAGGCCGGTCTCGCGGAGGGCCGTGCGGAACTCTGCCACCCGGGCACGGTCGGCGCGCGGATGGGTGAAGAAGGGGATGAACTCGGGTCGCGGCGAGAGCTCGATGGCGTCGAACCCGATCTCCGCGGCGATTCGGCAGACCTCCCCGAAGGGAAGCCCGCGGAGCATGTACGGGTCAAGGGCGATCTTCACGTCAGGTAGCCTCCCGCGCTGCGTCGTGGATCCGGTCGCGCAGCAGCATGGCGCTCGCGGCGATGAGATCGACCATCCGTCCCCGATCGATGGGGCGTTCGACCGCGGCCATGTCGCGGACCCAGCGCAGTGTCCCGTCGATGACGTCGAGGATGACCCCTGCCTCATCCACGCTGAAGAGCGGGCGATCCTGGACCTCGACATAGACCGGCGACGTGTGGGACGCCATGCTCGAGTTGAAGGCCGAGTGGATCTCGTGCTCGCTCCGCGACCGCGCCGCGATCCACGATCCGGCCCGGACGTCGACGAAGGTCTCCAGGCTCAGGTCGTCCGACGCGGTCGCGGACTCACGCACCGCGACGACCTGCCCGTTGACCACGATCTCCACGGCGCTGATCAAGGGCTGCACGGCACGAGCTCGCACGCGAGCCTCGAGACGCCCGCCCGACGCCGGGAGCGCCAGGACGGCGCCGGGAGCATGCCCGTCCACAATTACGGCTCTCCTGCTGCATCCGTGGGTGCGCTGACCCGCTGAACAACAGCGCACGCCGCCTGCCATGGTCTGGGTTGTCAAGCTCCACCAGGGCGAGGAAACGGCGTGCGCGGGATGCGCCGGCGGGCGCTCGATCTGGGCACGACCCGCGCCTACCTCGAGGCCGCCGCGCGGCGGGTCGACTGCCCGGAGCACGGGGTGGTCGTCGCGGCGGTGCCCTGGACGGTAGCCGATCTCGTCGATCCCGATCCGGGTCAACCCGGCCGCGCGTCCCTGCTCAAGAGGAGCTCCGGATGGTCTTCGCTCTCCGGGGGGCCGCCGGGATGAGGTTCCTCGACGGCTGGCTCGCCTGGGCGAGGCGGTGCCGGATCCCGGCCTTCGTCGAGCTCGCCGGCAAGATCGCCAAGAACCGGGCGGGGATCGAGGCCAGCTTGACCCACGGCCTCTCCAATGCCCGCGTCGAGGCGGTCAACCCGAAGATCCGCCTGCTCACCCGGATCGCCTTCGGGTTCCATTCGGCCAGGGCCCTCATCGCCCTCATGATGCTCAGCCTGGGCGGCCTCTGTCCACCGCTGCCGGGCCGGTGACCACCCACGGATGGGTCAGAAGAGCCGGAAATCGACGGCTTGCGGGAGGCGCGGGGGGCGGCGGTCGCCGGCGTCCCGGTGCACTCGATACGGCTGCCGAGCTTCTCGGTCTCCACGGAGGTCATCTTCGGCCTGCCCGACGAACGGCTGACGATCCGTCACGACGCCGGGCTCTCGGCGACCCCGTATGTGTCGGGGACGCTCCTCGCGGTCCGCCTCGTGCTCGGGCGCATCGGATTGACCCGCGGGCTCGACACCCTGCTCCTCGAGAACGGGGGCTGACACAGATCCGGGTGTCGGCCCAAAGCCTGGCGCACCAGACCCGATCCGGCCATGGCGAGACCCGGGTCGCCCGACGTGCAATCGGTTGCCAGCGTGGTACCCTCGCTGCGCAGGACGGAGGCGGAGCGGAGGGCGGCGACCTCGATGAGCGGAGACTACCTGCGGGTGGGGCTTCTGGGCGCGGGTTTCATCACGCGCGCGCACGGGCATGCCCTCCATACGATCGGCCACATCGCGCCGCTCGACCGCCCCGTCCGCATCGAGATGCTGGCCGCCCGGCGCAGGGGGCCGGGCGAGGCGATGGCCCGCGAGCTCGGCATCGAGCGGTTCACCACCGACTGGGAGGCCGTCGTCAACGACCCCTCGGTCGATGTCGTGGCCAACCTCCTGGGGGCCGGTGCCCATCGCGAGGCGACCGAGGCGGCCCTCGCCCTCGGGAAGCCGGTGCTGTGCGAGAAGCCGCTGGGTGCGGACCGCTTCGAGGCCCACGCCCTGAAGGTCGCCGCGGCGAACGCGGGGGTCCAGGCCGCGACCGGGTTCAATTACCGCTACGTGCCCGCGATGCGGCTGGCTCACGACATCATCGCGAGCGGAGCGCTCGGCAGCGCCCTCCAGTTCCGCGCCGTCTACCTCCAGGACCACGCCGCCGGTGCCAGGGTCCGGCCGCCGAACGACTCCCGGGCCGTCACCGACTACGCGCACATCATCGACTTCATGCGCTACTTCGGATGCGAGCCCCTGGCCATCCAGGCGACGAGCGCCAAGCTGACCCACGACGGTCCTGACGTGGAGGACGCCTACGTCGCCGCGGTCGAGTTGCGCGGCGGCGGGATCGGCTCGCTCGAGGCCTCGCGCGTCGCCCGCGGCTGGAAGGGCCGCCAGGTCGTGGAGTTCAACGGGACGCTCGGCTCGCTCTGGTGGAACATGGAGGACCTCAACCGGCTCCACGTCTTCTATGCCGACGACGAGG
>JBCLCL010000093.1:0-3522 GCA_038915815.1 Candidatus Limnocylindrales bacterium | reverse complement strand
ATTGCCGCGGCGATGTCGAGCGCGTCCGGCGTCCGGATCACCCCCGAGCGACTCTGCGAGATCCTCTGGATCGCGCGGGAGCCGACCTCGCTCGACCTGCCGGTGGGCGAGGAGGGCGATGCCACGCTCGGCGACTTCGTCGAGGACGAGCGTGAGCTCGCGCCCATCGACGCCGCCTGTCAGACACTCCTCCAAGAGCAAGTCCACGCCGTCCTCAAGTCTCTCACGGGGCGCGAACGACGGGTCCTCCGACTCCGCTTCGGCCTCGATGGCGGCGGTCCCCGCTCGCTCGAGAAGGTCGGCGCCGAACTCGGGGTCAGCCGTGAGCGGATCCGGCAGATCGAGGCTCAGGCGCTCACAAAGCTCCGCCACCCGAGTCGCTCACGAAAGCTCCGCGGCTTCCTCGACTAGACGTGTCAAGAGTTCGGAGGATTGGGCGGGTCATGGAGTCCATCCTCAGCGACGCCTTCGCCGCATGGACATCCGAGCCTTTCACGCCTGGCTGACCGCGCTCGGCGAGGCCTGGCAGCGAGGGGATGCGGATGCGAGGGCCGCCCTGTTCGCCACGTTCTCTGCCCGGCGCGAGACTGACACCGGTCCGACATCTAAACAAGTCAGGAGCTTGGTCATGGTGTTGCTTTCTCGGCCCGCCCGAGTGAGTGATGTGGGCTACCCGCACGCCGAAGGTGCCCAGATGACCGCCCATGTCCCAGCGGAAGAGTCCGTACCGCCCGGCAGTCAACGACCCTGGGGCGACGAACCACGCCGTGGCGCCCGAGCGCATCACCACCATCGGCGCATGGCCGCCCGGCACGTGGACGGCACTGATCTCACCTCGGTCGCCGACGTACGACATGGGTGGACTCCGATGACCGGCTGCCGCAAGGCGTCCGTGTGCTCAGGCGGCTTCGGCCACAATCAGACTCTGCGGACCGACGAGCGGCGCGTGCTCGACGAATCGCCAACCCGTTTCGGACAGCCAGCCACGAACCTCATCGACGCTGTAGACGTCTCCGTCGCGCACATGTACGGCGAACTCCCCTGCCATGAGCGCCGCGTGCAGTGGCTCGGTATGGGTGGGATTCGTCCAGAAGTCGGCAAGCAGGAGGCGCGAGTTGGCTTCGGCAGCGCTGCGCACACGTTGCAGAAGCGCCCGATTGCCCTCCGGCGACCAATAGTGGATGAGGTTGGCCAGCAGGAACACGTCATAACCGGGGGGAAGCGCTCCCGCCATGGCATCACCAGCAACGACGTCGATCCGCGAAGCCAGCCCTGCTGCGGCCACGTGCTCTCGGGCGATGTCGGCGACCGTGGGAAGCTCCAGGACGGTAGCCTCCACGTGCGGGTACTTCCTGGCAACAGCGATCGACCATGAGCCGGTGCCGCCGCCGACATCGAGCAAGCGGCGGTGGGGAGAGAAGTCGAAGGTCTGCGGGAAGGCGGCGGCGGGGCCGGCCAGGATGGCCTCGATCCCGGCGGACGCCACCTTTTGGAGCTCATCGTCGAGCTCGAAGATTTCCTGGGACGGTCCGCTGCCGAGGGCTTCAGCCAGCCCACGCCAGGCGGGGTAGCTGATCTTGTCCCAGAAACGCAGGAAGGGACGCAGGTCGCCAGGGGTCCGCCCGGCCAGGAAGGCGGCTGCTGTCTCGCCGTTGCGATAGGTGTCGCCGTCGCGTTCCAGCAAGCCCAGCGCCACCATGGCGTCGGCGCTGATCCGCGCTGCCCGGCGGGTCAGCCCGGTGCGATCGGCCAGGCCGTCGATCGTGGCCGGGGAATCGGCGAGGGCTTCGAAGAGCCCGAGCTCGTTGGCGGCGAAGAGGTGCTTGGCCGCCATGAAGCCGGACGCAAGTCGCATGATCGGCTCGGGGCTCACCGAGTTCGATTGCCGGCCGCCCGCGTCCGGTTCCGCGCCTTGAGAAGTCTGTGTCGCCATAACCGCCTCCTCGTCGTTTTGGTTCTTCAACGCCCGCTGATCGGACCTCTGGTGCCCCACCGCCTCGACGGCGAGACCGCGGGACTCATCTGATGGTGCGCCAGACCGGGCGAGCGGCCAATCCCAGATGCGCGGGGACTTCGTCCGCAGCCACCCCAGAATTCTGGGGTGGCTGGGCCGACCGGCGGGAGATACAATCGCGGGGTGAAGCGGGACCTGCTGCGTCGTACCCGCGACGAGATCGTGCGGCTAACTCACGACGGGATCGACTGGATCACGTTCTCGACGCAGGTCAGCGCGACGCTCAGCCGAGCAATCCCCTTCGACCGCAACTGCTGGCATACGGTCGACCCCGGCACGGTGCTGTTGACCGGCAGCCTCAACCAGAACGTGGGCTGCTCGGGACGATGGTTGGCAGAGCACGAATACGTCCTGGACGACGTGAACAAATGGTCGTTCCTGGCCCTGAGCGGCCGACGGGCCGGTGCCACCAGCCTCGCCACGCACGGCGATCTCTCCCGGAGCGCCCGGCACCGCTCGCAAGAGGCCTATGGCATAGCCGACGAACTGCGCGGGTCGTTCGTGGTCGACGGTACGTACTGGGGCGCCGCAGGCTTCCTGCGCGACCGTGGCGAACCATGCTTCACCGACGAAGACGTGCGCTTCCTGGCCTCGCTGTCGGAGCCGATCGCCGAGGGCTTCCGTCGGGCGCTTCTGATCGCGCCGGTCATGACCGAGGACGCCTCCGATCGCGGGCCAGGAGTGGTCGTGTTCGACGAGCGCGGCAACGCCGAGTCGATCTCGCCCGCCGCCGAGCGCTGGATCGAACAGCTGGTCGAGGTGCCGCCGCCTTCCGCACCCGCCGAGTCGAAGATGGTCCAGATCGTGGCGGCTCGGGCTCGCGCTCTCGGCACCAGTCAGGATCCGCTCGAGCTCGCGGCCCGGTCCCGGGCGCAGACGAGATCGGGGTCGTGGCTGCTCCTGTACGGCACTCGGCTCTCCGGCGGGGCCCCGGGGCGCACTGCGGTCATCATCCAGTCAGCAGCTCCCAACGAGGTCGCCCCGTTGGTCGCCCTCGCCTACGGGCTCTCGGAACGAGAGTGCCAGGTGACGCGGCTCTGCATGCAGGGCAAGCCAACCAAGCAGATAGCGCAGACCCTCGGGGTCTCGCCCTACACCGTCCAGGACCACCTCAAGTCGATCTTCGACAAGACGGGAGTCCGGAGCCGAGGCGAACTGGTCGGTCAGGTCTTCCTCGAGCATTACCTGCCGCGCTGGGAGGACCTGGCCGAGGCTCCATCCGGGTGGTTGGCGTGGTCGTCACCACGCCGCGAGGCGTTGACGCCAGGGGCGCTCTAGCTCGACGCTGAGGCCGGCGCCCGACCGCACGATGCCGGAGAGCCTCCGCACAGCCCCGCGGCGCGAAGCATGCCCATCGTCTCGCGCCACGGTTCGGGGTGTTCGGCACCAGACCAAGGAGGAGACTCTCGTGGCCCATCGTCCTGCTGCCCGCCTCGCGATCCAGTCCGACGCCGAGACGTCGCCGACGGGAATCCCGTCAATCAGGCCCGGCCGTTGAGATAGAACGT
>JBCLCL010000092.1:0-3652 GCA_038915815.1 Candidatus Limnocylindrales bacterium | reverse complement strand
CCCTCGGGCGCTGCTACCATCGAGCCTAGAGTCGCATCGTCCATCCCGTGCGAGCGAGGGCCATCCCGAGTTCGCAGCGCCTGCAAGCATGTGTTGTGATACGCAGCGCGAGGTTCTCGATGAAGGTTCAGCGGCCGGTGTTCGACGCTCACAGTCACATCGGCGAGATGGCGCCCTTCCCGTACTACGGACTGCCGCCGGTCAACCCGACCGTGATCGAGTACAAGGACACGGCGGCCATCCTCAAGCACATGGACGATCACGGGATCGAGCGCCAGATGGTGATCTCCAACTACGGGATCCCGGACTCGTCCCAGCCGTTCTCGCTGAACCCGCTGGTGATCGACTCGGTCGAGCACAACGACCGCCTCGTCGGCGCGATCTGGGTCTCCCCGCTGCTCAAGGACCAGGAGCGCGTCCGCGAGGCGCTCCAGCACGCCGGTGACAAGGGCATCAAGGCGCTGAAAACGACGTGCCTCCTGGGCGGGACGTACACGGTCTCCGACTGGGACGCCGAAACGAAGGCCCACTGGGACGAGATGGTCGACGCGTGCGAGGCGAACAACCTCGTCTTCCACATGCATACGAGCCCGGGCGGCACCTCCGACATCAGCAACCTGCTGACGTTCATCCGCGAGTACGGCAAACGGATCAAGATCTACGTCGTCCACATGGGCGGCGGGGTCTCCGGGGCGATCAAGTACGTGCCGACGTTCTTCGACCTCGTCCGCGAGGGCTACAAGGTGTACGGTGACTTCACTTGGTCGCCGGGCTTCGCGTCCCGCTGGATGCTCCACGAGCTGCAGGAGCGCGGCGAAGGCTGGGATCGCATGATGTTCGCCTCCGACACGCCGTGGAGCGACTTCTGGAGCGAGTACTACCGGTTCGAGAACGCCGACATCAGCGAGGAGCTGAAGCACCGGATCCTCTACCAGAACGCCGCCGATCTGTACGACAGCTCCGGCAGGAAGTGAGGTCGGGTCGTACCATCGACGGCGTCAACGTCACGGGGGAGGGTGCTGGACCGCGACCCGCCGGGTCGGGTCAGCGAGATCGATCTAGGAGGTAGGGTCACGATGGCCGATCGCGTCACGATCCCGGTGCCCCAGGAAGGTCAGTTCCTCTACGATGTTCAGGAGAAGATCTTCCCCGACTACAAGGCCAACCCGGGCGACCGGGCCCTGGTAATGCTGCACACGGTCCCCTACGAGGGTTCCGTGGGTCTCGTCAACCTGCTCACCACGACTCGACTTGCACGCAAGGGCTTCAAGACCACGGTGGTGCTCTACGGTCCGGGCGTCCTCCTTGGCTCAGGTTCTCGCGGCTGGCCGACCGTCGGCGCGGAGGGCTTCCCCGGCGCGCTGGCGGTGAACAACCAGCTCAAGATCATCATGAAGGAGGGGTCGACGGTCCACGCCTGTCGGTTCGCCATGGGCATGCTCTATGGCCACCGCGAGGAGGACATGATCCCGGGGATCAAGCCCTTCCACCCGCTCGACGTGCTGGACTCACTGATCGAGAACTGGCGCGCCGGCGCGCTTGTCCTCAACACCTGGACGCTGTAGGTTCGCAGTCGGCGGAGTCCGCGCGACAGCGTTCGCGCGGACTCTACAATCTGGTTGGCCGGACGCCCTGGCGCCGGCCATCCGATCAGCGCGCCGAGAGGAGAATCCCGTGAGCGAGGCGACCGCCATCCAACAGCTCGTCGTGGAGCTGCAGACGCGGGGCGCGCGTCTCGAGGTGCCGGTCGACACGATGGGGCGGCGAGGCGGCGCGGGACCGACCGACGACAAGGCGTTCGTCTTCGACGGCCAGGTCGTGATGGTGCCCACAATGGCCGACTTCGTCGGCTCGTCTCCGTACGCCGTGCGCGAGCACGGCGGCGGCTATGTCATCACCCGCGACGGGGCACCGGTGGCGCCGGTGGCGTTTCCGCGCCGGCCCCGCTTCTACGACCTGTCGACGGCCGACGGCGTTCCGTACAACCAGATCGCCGTCCTCCACGGCACGGACGTCCTGGCCACGACCATCGTCCAGACGTGCATCCGCTGGAACAGCGACGAGGACCGGTGCCGGTTCTGCGGTATCGGGATCAGCCTCAGGAACAAGGCCACCGTGCCCGTCAAGACCCCCGATCAGCTCGCCGAGGTGGCGGCCGCGGCCGTGCGCCTCGACGGCGTGAAGCACTTCGTGATGACGATGGGCACGACCAACGAGCACGACAAGGGCGCCCGCTACATGGCGCGCTGCGTTCGTGGCGTGAAGTCGGCCGTCGATCTCCCGATCGAAGTCCAGTTCGAGCCGCCGGACGACCTCGAGGTCCTCGCCGAGGTCAAGGCGGCCGGCGCCGACTCGATCGGCATCCACCTGGAGGCGTTCGACCAGGCCGTCCGTGAGCGGGTCCTGCCCGGCAAGGCCCGGACGAGCGTCGAATACTACTTCGCAGCATTCCGACGAGCCGTCGAGCTCTTCGGGGAAGGGCAGGTGAGCAGCTACATCATCGTCGGCCTCGGGGAAAGCGTGGAGTCCATCATCGCCGGGTCGCAGCGACTCGTCGACATCGGTGTCTTCCCGTTCATCGTTCCCCTGCGACCCATCCTGGGCACCGAGATGCAGGACGTGCCGGCGCCGTCGCCCCAGACCATGACGAGCATCTACGAGGCCGTGACCGAGATGCTCGAGCGCCGTGGCATGAACCACGCGGACACCAAAGCGGGCTGCGCCCGATGCGGTGCCTGTAGCGGGTTGCCCGCCTTCGCTGCCGCGCGGTCCGTCCGGGCCGACCGCCAGCTGTCCGTTCTGTAGTCGGGATCGCCGGCCTGGCGGTCCACGGAGAGCCGATCGCCCGCCGGCGCCCGTTTCCGAGAGCCACGCGCTTCCAGGCCAGTCCGCGCGAATCCGGATCGTTCATTCGCCGACAGCGTGCGTGTCGCCGGCGGGACGCGCCCGCGGGGGGACGGCCATCGTGGAATCGAAAGAGGGAGGTCAACCGTGGGTAATTTTCCGCTCGAGAGTCCCCTGCCCCTGACCCTGTTGCTCGTTGCCGGCGGCCTCGCGGCCTGGGCAAACGGGCTGTTCTTCCTGGGCGTGGGCGCGCAGCCCGCCGAGGGCGGCGCCCATCCCGTGAAGACCGTCGGCGCGATCAGCCTGATCGCCGGCATCGTGATGTTCATCAACGTCGGGTACATGCTCTTCAGCGTCGGCGGCAACGGCGTCGCCGTCGCCGCGCTGGCGACCCTCTACGCGCTGTTCTTCACCGCCCTCGGCGTGAGCGCCCTCGGCGGGCTCGATCTGAAGCCGATCGCCAACATCTGTCTGCCGATCGCCGTCGGGTCGCTGTTCTTCATCGAGAAGTTCTTCCACGGCGACCTGCTGTTCCAGTCGATCATGGTCGTCTGGACCGTGGCCTTCGTGGCCATCTGGGCCACCGTGTACGGCAAGCTGGAAGCCCGGCTGCTCGGCTGGATCCTCGTCGTGACCGCGGTCTGGACGTTCTTCGTCCCGGCCCTCCGGATCTCCATGGGGCTGAACTTCCTGACCTACTGAGGTCATCGTGCCGGGGCCTCGAGGGCAGGCGCACCGGGCCCCGGCACTCCCCCTTTTTTCCCCCCCGCACCGCCGATCCGCCGGAGGCGACCGACATCGTCCAGAC
>JBCLCL010000091.1:0-3715 GCA_038915815.1 Candidatus Limnocylindrales bacterium | reverse complement strand
CGACGGGACCACCGTGGTGATCTACGATGACTCACAGTCCGTCTTCGCCGCACGCGCCTGGTGGAGCCTGCGCGCCTACGGCCTCGAATCGGTGCGCATCCTCGACGGCGGCTATCCGGCCTGGGTGGAGGAGGGCCGCCCCATCTCCAACGCCGAAGCCGCGCCGATCCGGTCCGGCTTCACCGTCCGCGGACCGAACCGTACCCGGCTGACCACCTCGGACGTCCGCGGTCTGCTCGGAGCGCCGGACGTGACGCTGCTCGACGCGCGCGCACCGTCCGAGTACAGGGGCTTCGAAGGCAACACGAAGCGACTCGGCCACATCCCGGGGGCGCTCAACGTCCCGGTCGGGGCGACCAGCGAACCCGCGGGCCACCGGCTGCGCGATGGGGCCCGGCTCCGCGCGCTGCTCCACGCCGCGAACGTCAGTCGCGGCCACCGGATGGTCTGCTACGACGGCTCGGGCGTGGCGGCGGCCAAGCTCGCGTTCGTGCTGGCCCTGCTGGGGCACGACGACGTGGCCGTCTACGACGGCGGCTGGGCGGAATGGGGCAACCGGCTCGACCTGCCGGTCGATCGCTGACCCGGCCGTCAGCTCGGACGGTCGAGATCCCGCCAGGCTGAGTCCGCCGGAGGAGGCGGGGCATCGGTCGCCTCGCCGGAGCGATCGCCGGCGCGATCGAGCCCGGCCCACGGGTCGATCTCGTGATGCGGCGCCAGGATCTGGGCCCGGTTGTGATTGACGGCCACGGCCAGGGCGCTCGTGCGTCCTTCGCCCAGCCGGTCCGACCAGTAGATGGCCTCGGTCACCGGGATGAACCGCCCGAGCAGTTCGTCGAGCGCCTCGCGCAGGTCACGACCCGGCAGCAGATGGATCTGGCCCGTGATGGTGAACGGCGGGATGGAGATGAGAGCCCGCTGTGCGACCTTAAGGACTCGCAGCTCCGGGGTCACGTCGACCGACTCATCGGCCACCCCGAACAGGACCGCCCCCAGGTTCACCTGGGCGAACTCCGTCTGGATGGCGATCCCGGTGGAGCCGAACTCGTCGAACGTGGCGTCTTCCAGGACGATGAACTCGTGCTCGGCCAGATTGAGCATGTCCGTGATCCGCCGATGGCGCGTCTGGATCGTCCCGCGCACCAGAAAGGCGTCGGTGACCAGCCTGATGGAGGCGGCTCGCGTGTCGCCTCCGATCCCGGAGAACATGGACCAAGCATACGCGGCCGGATCGACCCGGAGATCATCGATCTCGGCGCTGCGCCGCCGGTCGGGCGCCCGCGGTCACCAGCGATTCGGTGCCGTGCTGCAGGCCCTCGTACAACGCGCTGACCGTGGCCACGGTGTCGATCTCGTCGGGGGACTTGTCCGACCGGAGGCGGACGATCCGCGGGAAGCGGAGCGAGAAGCCGGAGGCGTGTCGCCGCGAGCGGACGATCACGTCGAACGCGATCTCGACCACGACGGTCGGGTCCACCTGGCGATAGCGTCCAAAGCTGGCGATCGTATGGGCCTCGAACCAGCGGGTCATCTCGGCGATCTCGGCGTCGGTCAGCCCGCTGTAGGCCTTGCCGATGTTGACCAGCCGATCCGCGACCGTATCGCGGATGGCGAAGGTGTAGTCGCTGAGCACGCCGTGGCGCTTGCCGTGCCCGACCTCCACTCCGACGACCACGCAATCGATCGTCGCCAGGGCCTTCTTCATCTTCAGCCAGCCGAGCCCCCGTCGGCCGGGCATGTAGAGACTGTTCGGATCCTTGACCATCAGGCCCTCGTTGCGCCGGGCGCGCGCGTCGAGGAAGGCGGCCTCCAGGGCGGCGTCGTCCGCGGCCACGGACAGGTGCGAGCGGGCGAACCGCCCGCCGTCGGCTGCGGTGGGCAGGTCGAGGGCATCCAGGCGGGCGCGCCGCTCCCTGAGCGGCAGGCGAAGGAGCGGCTCGACCGGCGCGCCGTCGCCGTCCCCGAGTGCCAGCACGTCGAAGGCGACGTAGATGACCGGCACCTCGGCCCGGATCGCCTCTGACGGCGTCTTGCGACCGAGGCGCCCCTGGAGGGCGACGAACGGCAGGACCACGCCGTCCCGCCAGGCCAGGATCTCGCCATCGAGGATCCCATCCCAGCCGAGAGCCGCCGCCGCCTCGGCGATCTCCGGGTAGCCGGAGCTGATGTCGTGAAGCTCGCGCGAGTAGATCCTGACCTCCCCGCCCTGCAGGTGGAGCTGTGCGCGGATCCCGTCGTACTTGTCCTCGACCCAGACCTCGGGGCCAAGGCGGGCGACGATCTCGGTGGCATCCTCGGCCGGCGATGCGAGCATGGACTTCAGCGGATGGAAGAGGGCCAGGGAGGCACTCGCCAGCTCATCGTCACGAGCGAGCGAGGCGAGCCTGCCGAGGTCGCCGACGAGCATGCCGGCCCATTTCACGTCGTCGATCGAGCGGCCGAAGGCCCGGGCGATGGCGGCGTTCGACGCGGCGATCACGCCCGGCACCCGGCTCGTTGCGCTGTCGCACGTGCTGTGGACGACCGGCGCGGTGATGCCCATCGCGGAGATCGCGGAGATCGCCCATGTGCGCGGCGCGCTGGTCATCGTGGATGGCGCCCAGGCCGCCGGTGCGATCCCCTTCCGGTTCGACGAACTGGGGGCGGATCTCTATGCCGTCCCCGCCCAGAAGTGGCTGCTCGGCCCCGAAGGGATGGGGGCGCTGGTCGTCGACCCGTCCGTTCTCGAGCGTTTCACCCCTGCGCTCGGTGGCGGGTTCAGCTTTGAACGGGTCGACAGCGCCGGTGAGGCGGCCTGGCGACCGGACGCCCGGCGCTTCGAGGCGACCAACTACCACCGTCCATCGATCGTCGGGATGGCTCGTTCCATCGGCTGGCTCTCGATGTACGTCGGCCTCGACTACGTCCATCGCCGCGGGCAGGCCAACGCGCTCGCCGCAGCCCGTCGCCTGGCCGCGATCGATGGGGTGACCGTCCTGACCCCGATGGACCGGATGGCCACCCTGGTGACCTTCCGGATCGCCGGATGGCCGGCCCAGGCCGCCCTCGACGAACTGGGCGCCCGCATCTTCGCCATCGCCCGGACGATCCCGAGCCTGGATGCCGTGCGGATCAGCGTCGGATTCTTCAACTCGGAGGAGGAGCTGGAACAGCTGGCCGGCGCCGTCGAACTGCTGGCCGCGCATACGCCGGAGACGCTGCCGCCACGGCGCCAGCTCACGATCCTGGACGACCGGTGATCGAGCGCGACAGGCCAGGGAGGCCAGACAGGCCGGCGCCGCGATCCTGGGCGGACGTCCGCTGGCGGCAGTTCCGCAACGCGCCGCGCCCGATCGTTCGGGCGGTGGCGGCGAGCCTCTCGGTCGCAGTCGTGCTCGCGGTCGCCTACCTGGCCTACGACGTCGCGATCAGCCGTGGAGCGGCCCTCCCCGGCGGCGACCTGAGGACGCTGGCGGTGGCCGTCTACGTCGTCGTCGTGTTGACCAGTGGCAGCCTGATCACCTGGATCGTCGTCCCGCAACCGTCCGGCTCCGGAACGGCCGTTCGGCGGACGGCCTGGAGCGCCGCGCTCGGCTTCTTCGCGTCGGTCCCGATCGCCTACCTGGTGCTGGTCGCCGCGGTCCAGCTGGTTCGGCCGCTCCTCGGCTGACGGCGGTCGTCGAGCTGGACCGGCGCTGACCGCCGGCGCCTGCGCGCTGCCGGGACGGGACGCGCT
>JBCLCL010000090.1:0-3743 GCA_038915815.1 Candidatus Limnocylindrales bacterium | reverse complement strand
CGGGAGTCCGGATCGCGAAGACGTTCTCCGTCTTCCTGGCACCTATGACGTGACGGACCAGGCGCGGGTCGCGACCTGCGTCGCGGATCTCGTCGAGGCCGCCAAGATCAAGGCGCTTGATGAACTGGGCGACGGTCGGGCGGCCGTCGCGCGAGCGATCCGCTGGCTTGCTCCCAGGCTCGGGGCAGGCTCGCCCGACGTCACACTATGAACCCATCGTCGCAGCGCGCGCCGAAGTGCATCTAGACTGCATCCGGAGGCCGCGGACTGCTCAGTCGCGAGGCCGGCCTGTTCGCGCAGGGCAGCAGCTGTCAATAGGGGATCTGTGGCAACCGACCTCCTGGCCGACCTGTTCGGAACTCAAGTTGATCACGACGAGCTGCTGGAGCTCTTGATCGGGCATTACGGCGGAGCTCAGCAAGCCGGCAACGGAGACATCCTGGTTCCGGGTCCTGACGGCGACAAGCTGCGCATCGAGGCTGCCGGCGAGCGTATCGGGGCCATCAGACCCGGCCCAGGCTTCACGGCTGCCGACCTCAACGGGCTCCAATCGGAAGCGCGGTCGAAGCTCGTTGCTGGCCAACGGCCCGGCATTGGGGCCGGGATCGGCTTCAGCCTCGCGCCCGTGCGTGGCTCATTTCGAGCTCCGAACGGCGCTTTCCAGATCCTGCCCGCCCCTCCGGCCGCGCCCCTGCCGCCGGTCGCGTATGCCGAGCACCCGTTCGTGCTCGAGTTCCCGCTCGTCCGAAGCCCAGACGCATTCGTCAACATCAACAGAAGGGCCCGGAGCGGTTCCGAGTGGGTCTGCTTTCTGAACGCAGTGCTCACGGATCGGATCTCTCAACCCAGCAGACGCGCACGCAGCGCGTGGGTTATTTGCCCAGGCGACACGAGCGGGCCAGGCGCGGTGCCGACGCCGGTCTGGGGGCAGGAGTACTACGACATCCCGGGGCTCGATGCGTTCCGGGATGACTTCTCCTACTCGGCCGCCGACCCGATACCACTCATCGCATCTGACGCCTATTACCGCGCGCTCGGCTTCACCGTGGGTCAACCTCTCACGCTGCCAGATTCTTTCCCCGAGTCCGTGCAACGGTTCTCCAATTTGAACTCTGACGACCGGACCAAGTTTCTCCGTGCCGCGCGGTGGACGGCGGCGGCGAACGATCTCTGGGACGCACACGCGTCGTCGTACTACGTCGCACTAGTGGCCGCTGTCGAGGCGCTTGCCTATGACCCGCTGACCGCCGACCCTTGTCTCGAATGCGGACGGGACCGAAACCAGAGACCAACGGCAGCGTTCAAGGATTTCTTGATCACCCATGCGCCGGGCGCTGGTTCCCGGAGAGAAATCGACGACCTGTACGGCTTCAGGTCGAGCCTTGTGCACGGCACCGCGTTGCTCGACCACGACTCGCCCGGAGCCTTTCACTTCAAGGCCTCAACCCTCGCGCAAGATCAGCGCATGCGCCGACTCTCGAGCCTCATTAAGGTCGTGGCCGTGAACTGGCTCGCGTCCCGGAAGGCCTAGACGCCGGGGCGCCACGCTTCGACGGTTAGATCGCCCTACGCGTAGCTGCCCCACCCTGGACACTATGGGTGGATCGTGTGGGTGAGCCTGTTGATCAGGTCCCTGTTCAGGGGTTCGGGCAACCTAACGCCGCACGATCTCGATCTTGGTGATGGTGCCGGTCTAGGCCTCGCCGCCAACGTCCCGCCACGCCTCGTTCATTGCGCTAGGGGCGCCGTCGTCCTCCGCTCGAGCCCGGGCCGCCGCTGCGTCAGCGATGGCCACGTCGGTCGCGACGCCCGCCCAGAACTCGACCGCGGCCCGTTCGTAGAGCAGACCCATCCGGAGGGTCACCCCGCGCCAGTGCTCGATACTCCGACTCACGGCGCCTCGGCCGTCGAGCCCGTCCTCGAGCCGCTCGTCCTCCTCGTATCCGGCCAGCTGCGCCCGATGCAGTGACAGCTGCTCCTGGGCGAGGGCGAGGCTCGCCGTTGTCGGCTCGAGGTCGGCGAAGAAGAGCTGGAGCACCGCGAGATCGCGCAGCTCGGTCGGTTGCCGGGCTGGACGACCGAGCCACGTTCGGAGAGCCTGGCGCCCCGCGTCGGTGATCGTGAAGAGTCGTCGTCGTCGACCATCCTGCTCGCGCTCTTCGGTCAGCAGCCCGAGCTCGACCAGGCGCGCCGGCTCCTTGTACAGGAGCGCGTGCGGGAAGGACCAGAAATGGCCGATCGTCGCCGCCACGTGGCGTTTGAGGTCATAGGGCGTGGACGGACCCTCACGGGCGAGGAGACCCAGCACGAGGTACGAGGTCGGCGTCAGCCGCGCCGTGGCGGAGGTCGAATGCTCGATTGACATTCGTCCACAAGATACCATACCCTAGAGATGGTCACGCACGACCGATTGTCAGACTGGCGGCGTGCTCTGCGAAGCCTCGGGGCTGACCCGCACACGAACCTTCAAGGAGGAACCCCCCGTGGCTACCGCAACTGCCACCCGGCCCGCTCGGGCCTCGAAGACCGTCCCGGCCGCCGCCACTCCGTCAACGAGGTTCCGCCCGCTGGGCGACCGCGTCGTGATCCGATCCACGCCCCGCGATGAGATGACGAAGAGCGGGCTCGTCATCCCGGACACGGCCAAGGAGAAGCCCCAGGAGGGCGCCGTGCTCGCCGTCGGGCCTGGCCGGGTCCTCGACGATGGCAAGCGCGAGCCGATGGACGTGAAGCCGGGCGACACCGTCCTCTACGCGAAGTACGCCGGGGCCGAGGTCAAGGTCGACGGCGATGAGCTGCTCATCGTGAGCCAGAAGGACATCCTCGCGATCGTCGCGCGACGACCCCGGTCAGGGCCTCGCTGATTCCACGCTCCGCCCGGCGCCGACGCGCGCCCGGACACCAGAGGAAGGACACCGCGCCTAATGGCCAAGCAACTCCTGTTCGACGAGATGGCCCGCCGGGGCCTCAAGCGGGGCGTCGACCAACTGGCCGACGCCGCCCGGGTCACGCTCGGCCCCAAGGGCCGCAACGTCGTCCTCGACAAGAAGTACGGCTCGCCGACGATCACCAACGACGGCGTCACGATCGCGCGCGACATCGAGCTTGACGATCCGTTCGAGAACATGGGCGCACAGCTCCTCAAGGAGGTTGCGACCAAGACCGACGACATCGCCGGCGACGGGACAACGACCGCCATCGTGCTGGGCCAGGCGATCGTGGCCGAGGGCCTCCAGAACGTCAGCGCCGGCGCCAACCCGATGCTCATCAAGCGCGGCCTCGAGAAGGGCGTCGCGGCGATCGTGGCCGACCTCAAGCGCCAATCGCGACCGGTCAAGACCCACAAGGATATCGCCGCCGTGGCCGCGATCAGCGCCGCCGATCCCGAGGTCGGCGAGATGATCGCCGAGGTGATGGACAAGGTCGGCAAGGACGGCGTCATCACGGTCGAGGAAGGCCAGGCCACCGGGCTGGAGACCGAATTCACCGAGGGCATGCAGTTCGACCGGGGCTACCTCTCGGCCTACTTCGTCACCAACGCGGACCGCATGGAGGCGGTCCTCGACAGCCCGCTCATCCTCGTCACCGACAGGAAGATCTCGACGGTCAAGGACCTCCTGCCCTCGCTCGAGCAGGCGGTCCAGCAGAGCAAGCCGATGCTGATCATCGCCGAGGACGTCGACGGCGAGGCGCTCGCGACGCTGGTCGTGAACAAGCTCCGGGGCACGGTCGCGGTCCTGGCT
>JBCLCL010000089.1:0-3749 GCA_038915815.1 Candidatus Limnocylindrales bacterium | reverse complement strand
CAGTGCTTGTCCCAGCGCAGCCCAGCGGCGCAGGGCGGTACGAATCGAAGCTGCCTCCGGCTCGTCGCGGAGGACGGCGATGGCGACTGAGGCGTCCACGATGATCGGCTGAGGTTCGCTCAAGTGTCGGACCCAGTGTCCGGGTCGTCCCGATCCCGGTCAAGCCGGATCAGGGCCGCCGCATCCAGATCGCCCGGCTTCATCGGATACTTCGTCGCCATCTCGGCCGCGAAGACTTCAAGCCGGTCGAGCGCGGCGAGGCGTCGACGACGCACCTCGTCGCCGGCAGCGTCCAGCCGACCGCCGTCCTCCACCGAGACCAGGTACGCCAAGGGACGGTGGTCACGCTCGATGAGGATCCGCTCCCCCGCAGAGGCCGCGTCCAGGATCTCGCCCAGCCGCCTGCGCATGTCCATCGCCGTCACGGTTCTCATGGTCAGTCATGATAGTCAGTCATCATGACCTGTCAAGGCGTATGCTCGCACTCGGGCGCTGATGGTCGAATCGAACGCCGTCCCGGGCTTCCTGCCGAGCACCCACGGGCTGCATTTCGCGAACCGCTTCCCACCCGGACCCACGCTGCGGCTCGGGCCGCTCGACCCGCGCTGGATCGGGATCGGTGACGCGTCGGCGGGGCTGTGCGGCGGGATGGCCTGGTACGTCCGCGAGCGCTTCGGGGCCGGGCTGCCCGTGCCGACGGACACGGAGGCGCCGGCCAACGGGTCGCCGCTCTTCCGGGCGCTCGTCCGGCGCCAGGTCCTGTCACTCGACTGGATGCGGACGCCACTGCGGTTCTGGTGGATGGGCGCCATGAGCCCCGAGCGCGCGGCGCGCCGGTCGCGCGAGATCGAGTGGCCCCGCATCCGCGCCGACATCGACGCCGGCCGGCTCTCGATGGTCGGCCTGGTGCGGCACACCGGGCTCAACCCGTTCCACCTGACCCAGAGCCACCAGGTCCTGGCATTCGGCTACGAGGTCGCCGGCGACGCGATCACGCTCCGGATCTACGACCCGAACTGGCCGGGGCGCGAAGATGTGGTGATCACGTGCCACTGTTTCATCCGGCTGCCGTGACGAAGGTCAGATCTCAGGCCAGGAGGCTGATCAGAATGACGCCGGCCGAACGGCTGCCCAGAGGCCACCCTCTCTCATGAGATCGTGGAGCGTCATTGCCTCAGAAGCTCCGAGATCAGCCACGAACTGGACCTGCCGCACGCCTTGGGGCAGCGGAACGCTCACGCGTGGGACTGTTTCGGCCCGATAGAACCGTATTGATGCGGTGCCGAGGGTGTCGTCGAACCGGGCACTTGAGTACTCAGTCCACTCGGCTCCCAGTACCACTCCGACCGTGGTGTGCAGCCGGATCGTGTCGTCGGCTTCAGACAGTCTCTCGCTGATCTCGTCGACGAGATCGAGCAATGAGCGTCCTGCCGCCGATGGCTCTACTTGGACAGACACAATGCAAACGTCAACGTCTGCTGCGGTGAGTTGATCCAGCGAGAAGTGGTGCTCGCGCGACGACCGGGTCGAGGTCTTGACCTCCAATCGATGCCTGCCGGAGCCAAAGTCAAACCGCTCGTCCGCGGCGAGGTGCCACGCACGGATCGCCGTGGTCGGCTCGACTGATCGAGCCAGCACCAGTAGCTCCCCCCACAGGCCTCGAAGGGCATGCACGGGTGGCCTGGTCGTAGCGCGGAACAGTTCAACAAACGCTCTGACGGCCTTCTCGACGTCGTCGTCGCCCGCGCTTGGGCCGAGGGCCGACAGGAGTCCCCGGGCCATGATCAGGAAGTACTTCCTCAGAGCCTCGTCGCCCTGGCATCGGACCACTGTGAAGAAGGACTCCCCTTCGAGATCGCCTGATACATGACACCTTGCGCCGAATAGGACGGATAGATGGCGCAGTTCCACGGGTGCACGGTGAGTCGCGGGCTCCGCCGACGGAAAGAGGATGGCTGGCTCACCGTCAATCGACTTTCCAAGCCTCGCCGCCGGGCCAACGGTCCCTATCGGGGCGATCGAGAATGCAAGGCCGCCGTATCGGGCTTTCGGTGTTGGCAGCCCGTCCAGGATCGCGGACAGATCGACGTCACCGGGCGAGCTCACCCGGCTACCAGGAAGTCAGAAGCAAGGGCTTCAGGGACCCAGAACGCGAGGGCTGGCACGTCCTTCTCGAGCAGCGGCCCCCTTGGCGTCTCGAGTACGTTCAGCTTATGGATCTGCACGGTTAGTGCCGGATCGTGAATCTCGCGGTCCCCTGGGTAGATCGTCTGTCCGTCGCGCGAGTTGGCTCCCTGCATAAGCTCAACGACGCCCTTTGGCAGGGAGCGATCGCGCGCGGTGCCTGAGCTCATGATGTAAACGGAGCATCGCAACCCGGGATCTTTGTCACGAAGGTTTCCAATCATGAGTTGCAGCGCCGTGTACTTGGGGAGATCGCCCTCGTACATGGCGTACCGCGAGATCAGTTCCTCGAACAAGAAGTCAACGGTCACATCGCCCGCAAGATGACGCTGAGCCGCCGTTCGGTCCAGATGACCCTCGTCGGGCCGGAGACGCAGGGGTCGGAGGAATGCAGCGACGACGTCACGGTTTCTGAGGTTGAGGTCGATGTTCGGGGCTTGTACATGGCGCTGCGAGAACCAGTCATCGCCAAACACGGGACGCTCGATGGCGAGGCGAATGACGGCCGCACGTGTCGGCTTTAGATCTCGGTCCAGAAGGAAGACCCGCTTCCACTCCCGGAGTGATCGTCCCGAGCGTGTGACCTTCGCTAGGCCGTCGCGGACGCTTTCCTCGTGTCTGACATACGCCTCAAATGCAGAGGCCACCGTTGGTTCGAGCCACGCCCGACATAGCTCCGCGTATTCACGCTTGTAGCCGAAGAATCGCGCTCGTTGCTGGACAGTATCGGCATGACCCACCCCGATTCCGCGGGGCATGTAGGTGACCGTCAAGCCTTGGACCGTGAACCCTCGGTCCAAGAGTTGGCCACCAATCAGGGCCCAGGCATAACCGGTGGACCAGGCTATTGACGGTGAGGCGTTGCCCCTGGCCCGATTGACTTCCTCGATGCGGAGCTTTCTGAGGAGGCCGGGAACCCGCGACAGAAGGGTTTCGAGTTGCGGAAGGGCGAGACTTGAAGAGGCGAGGTCGGCGTAGGCCCGGGCAAAGACATCTCGCACGAGGTCCTCGCGGTCGGGGTCGGACTCTGCGAGCTCAAGGGTACCGGCCCACTGATCGGCCGCAGTCCGTATCCAGTTCGCGAACCGGGCGTGCGGGAAAGTCTCGTGGGACGGATGAATCAGCATCGATCGCTGCGTGTCTCGAAGGCTCTTATCTACGAGCCCGACGGTCGCCCCGAGCGCGAACGTCGCGAGCGCCGTAAACAGGCTATCGGGTGGGTTCGTCCCGAACCCGTCTGTCCCGTCCAACTCCGACTCGGGTATCAACCGAACGAAATCGCTTCGTCGGTCCTCAAAGAAGTACTTCCCACCGACATACCCATCCCCCGGCGCGAGAACGCAGGTGAAGTCTGGGGAAATCTCATCGGCAATGCTGATCAGCAGTACTGCTTGCGGCGTCGCGGTGTATTGAAGCAATGTGTGCCAAGGAAGGGCCGCCCGTATCAGCCGTAGATCGCGATACGTTGCACTCTCCTGGTCCGGGTTGGTCCTGAGATTCGGACTTGCCTGGTCCGCTTCGTCGTCGAAGATGAGTCCAGGGATGGCCGAGAGGTCGGCCCGGTC
>JBCLCL010000088.1:0-3902 GCA_038915815.1 Candidatus Limnocylindrales bacterium | reverse complement strand
AAGACCAGGCCGGTCGCCAGGGCGGAACCGGTCGAGATCGCGACGACCGCCACGAGGGCGAGCTGGTGGAGTCGGTCCCCGAACAGCGAGATGAGCTGACCGGCCCATAGCGCCGAGAACGAGGGGTTCAGCGCAAGCCGGACGTACGGGTGCTGCCGGACGCGCTCGACCGCTTCGGGCAGAAGTCGCGGGACCGGCCGGGCGGTGCCGGTCGTCGGTGAGGCGAGCCGCTGTCCGGCGCCGCCAAGCAGGAGCGGACGCTCGAGCGCGGCGCTCTCTGCGATCGCGGGCGTCAGTCCGGTTTCCAGTGCGCCGCCGAGTCGGTAGGGTGTTCGAGCCGGGATCTGGCCGGTCAGGCCGGCGAGGCGCTGTCGGATGGCGTCGAGCTGCGCCTCGGTCAGTTCCTGGGGGATCCGGACCATGCCGGCGAACAGGAAGAAGGCAAGGCCGGCAGCCAGGAAGGCATCGCCGACCGAGGCGACGTTCTGGATGAACGGCAGGGGGATCGGGATGACGTCGGCGAACGGGCCCAGGTGGAGGAGAAATGATGAGTCCAGGGCCGGGGGGAGGATCGTGTGGATGGCCGTCGCCACGTCGCTCGGCTGCAAGCCCGCGGCGATCAGGCTCGGCTCCCAGATCGGCATGTAGCCGCCGTTGGCGACGATGACGGCGGCGTTGGACAGGATGCCGACGAAGGCGAGGCTCAGGCCCGGGTAGCTTCGGTTGGTCCAGAGCGCCACGAGCAGGAAGGCGAAGGCCGTGCTGAGCAGCGGGAGCCGCAGCGATTCGACGACTTCGACGTTCGCGCCCAGGAGAGCTTCCGTCCCGTAGCGAACGACCACTGCGGCAAGGAGCAACCAGGTACGTCGAAGCTGGATCGAGGCGAGGTTGCCGAGCGTTCCGCCGGCGGCCACGCCCAGGGCCAGCCCGAGGACGATGCCGCCGATCAGCACGAGGGAAGGCTCCCGTTCACCAGTCCATCATGCTTGGCCCGCCACCGCGATGTGGCGTCGTCGTGGCGGGCAGGGTTCAGCGGGAATCTGCCGGCGCTGCCGCGGTCGCCGGGGTCCCGGCCGAAGCTTCCACCCGTGAGGCGGTCATCCGCTCGGCAGCCTGATGGAGCAGCGGGATGGGTCGTGGCTCGATAGGTCGTCCCGCATCCGGCACGCCGTCAACGTGGTGAGTCCGGACGAAGGCATCGACGATGACCGGGTCGAACTGGACGCCGGCGAACTTGCGCAGCTCGGCGAGCGCCTGCTCATGGGTGAGCGGCGTCATCCGGTAGGGGCGGGCAGCGGTCATCGCTTCGAACGCGTCGGCCACGTGCAGCACCCGGGCGAGCTTGGGGATCTCGTCGCCGATCAGCCGATCCGGGTAGCCCGATCCGTTGTACCACTCGTGGTGATGCCGAATGATCGGCAGCTCGGCGGCGAGCCTGATGACCGGGGCGATGATCTGCGCGCCCAGCACCGGATGGGCGTTCATGATCATCCGCTCCTCGCGGGTCAGGCGCTCCTGCTTGAGCAGCACGTTGTCGGGGACGCCGATCTTGCCGACATCGTGGAGCAGGCCGCCCCACTCGAGCGCTTCCAGCTCCGAGTCCGACACGCGCATGACCCGGCCGATATCGACCGCGATCTCCTTGACCCGCTGGCTGTGGCGCGCGGTGAACGGGTCGCGCTTGTCCACGGCTTCGGCCAGGGCCCCGATCGTCTGGGTGAACATGTCGCGCATCTCGACGAACCGCCGCGACGCCATGCGCGTCGTGTAGAGCGGCAGTGCGAACAGCAGAGTGGCCCACCACTGGATGCTGTACACGAGGCCCATGAGCCATCCGAGGGGACCCATCGCCAGGTTGTTGAACGCCGTATCGCGGTAGTCGCCGACGATGACAGCCGTAAACGATTGACCGGAGCGGAGCGCGACCACTCCACCGACGATCGCGGTGTTCCCTACGAACAAGGCGGTGGCGGCCACGATCGTGGCAATGAATTCGACCGCAAGACTTGATGATCCAGGCGGCGACGCCACGGAGACTATCCCTAGGCGAATGGCTCCAGCGAGGACGACCGGGAGCACGATCCCTGCGTGGTTCATCAACGTTCCATACCACGGGATCCGGCCACGGAGTTCGCGCGATTCCGTCGTCCCGATGGCTGCAACCCATCCGCCTACCGCCGGGCCGCCTAGAGCCATGGCCGCAACGAGGGGAGCCAAGGCGACGGCTTGATAAGTGCCGTGCGGGAGTTTGACTGGCAGCGCCGAGGCGATCAGGGTCATCACCGTCCAGAACCCTATGCCTAGCGCGAACTCAATTGCGGAGCTGTTGGCCGCTGTGAGGCCAGAGACCTCGGGGATCCTGACCGCAATCTGTGCGTCAGCGGGAAACACAAGAGTCGCGACAGCGAGCGCCAAAGCGCTCAGAGTCACGACTCCGGCGATGTAGATCTTGAGGGACCTGGGCATCGACTGCCTCGTACGGTGGGCGACTACCCGAACTCTAGCCCGTGGGGCTCGGCCCGGGTAATCGCTCCAAACGTACTAGAAACCTCGCAGCGAGGCTCCCCCTGCTAAAGCGATCATGGCGACACTGGAGAGTGCCATCAGGATGCGCGCGAATTTGGCCTTCATCGGAAGGTCCTAGAAGCCTTTGCTGACCATCTCGGGACTCACGCTCGATCCTCCTTTGCGGCCTTCGTGCTCAAGGAACACGAAAACCGACCAGACTCATCGTCGGTCGGTTGCACTACTCGCTCCGCTTCACCCCAAGTGCCCATTTCAGGTGAAAGCTTCTGCGCGTCCGAGCGTCTTGACGTTACTTACTAGTACTCGCGTACTAGGAAGTGGGCCGGACTATATGGACCCCGGAATGGCCCGGTCAATACGGCACCTTACCTATCCCTACAACGACTCAAGAGGCGGGGGTTCGATACCGAGCTGTTCGCGCATCATCCCCGCGTAGTGCCCGTACTGTTCCGCAGCAGCCGCGTGTGCACCGCTCGCCCGGTAGAGCCGTAGCAGCGATACCTCCACCTGCTCAGCGGTCGGGTCGATGTCAAGGACGCGGCGCGCGAGATTGATCCCACGCGCGAAGTGGCCCGTCTCGAGGTCGCCGGTCACCGCCCGCTCCACCACATCGAGGAATGAGGCGTGGAGCCAGTCCCGATAGGGGGCCGCCCATTCCTCGTACTCGAAGTCGAGCGCGAAGCGACCGGCGTACTCGCGTGCGAGTGCGCCGACCTGGTCCGGGGAGGGGGCCGCGGGCAGAGACTTGATGATGCGGCGGCACTCGTTGCTGCGACTCGTGACCAGGTCGCGATCCAGCCAGATCAGGTCCGAGTCATGGTGGAGATATCCGGGCGACAGGTCATCGACGTACTCCTCCTCGAGAACTCGGCGGAGGAAGTAGACGGTCTGGTTGAGGGAGTTGACCGCGTCCAAGGGATCGAGATCGGGCCAGAGTGCCTCGAGAACCTGATCCCGGGTGCTTGCCATGTCCGGCTTGGTTAAGAGGAAGCACAGAAGGGCCAGGACCTTTCGTCTGATGGACGAGCCAAAGACTTGGCGTTCCCCGACATTGATCGTGACACGATTCTGATCCTCGACGAACACCTTGTCCGCTAGTCGTCGAGCTAGTCGTCGCCCAAGAGACGAACTGCCGGGAAGTCGACGCTGGCGCCGGGCGTATGTTCTGAGAACTCGAATATCGGACCGATCCCCAATCGACTCGAGCAAGCGTGCTGCGTTCAGGCCTTCGCCACTATTCGCGCCGCCGACGATCTCTCGCAATACGAACCGCCATCTCCCAGGGTGCAAGGCTGCGACGTTCGTGGCCACATTGGTCGCGGTCTCATCTAGGTCGTCAAGTCGCCGACCGATTAAGTCCGCGACGAAAGTCACAT
>JBCLCL010000087.1:0-4114 GCA_038915815.1 Candidatus Limnocylindrales bacterium | reverse complement strand
GTCCACGGCGATGACCCCGATCGGCAGGGCTTCGGCCCGCTCGGCGCCGAGATAGCCGACGCCGCGCTCGACGGTCAGGTCCAGCTCGATCGTCACGTCGTCCGTGTCGAGGGTCATCAGGACGAGGTCCTGATTGATGATCTCGATATCGGCCGACTCGGCGATGTCGGCTGCCGTCACGGCCCCGGCTCCGCTCTTGATCAGCCGGAGCTGGACGGGATGGGCCGCGTAGCTCTTGAGCCGCAGTTTCTTGACGTTGAGGACGATCTGGGTGACATCCTCCTTGACGCCCGGGATGGTCGAGAATTCCTGGTAGATGTCGCGGATCTGGATGCTCGTCACCGCGGCCCCTTCGAGCGACGACAGGAGCACGCGACGGAGCGCGTTGCCGATGGTGACGCCGTAGCCGGCCTGCAGGGGTCCGGCTTCGTACTTGCCGAACGTGCCGTCGGTCTCGACTGGCTCGATCTGCGTGGTCTCGAGTTCGATCATGTGGGCGGGTTACCTCGAGTAGTACTCGACCACGAGCTGCTCGTTGAGATCGAGCGGCATCTGGTCGCGGGATGGCGGCGCAACGACGGCCCCGCTCAGGCTGGTGGCATCCACGGTCAACCACTCCGGCGCCCGGTGCGAACGAAGGGTCTCCCTGGCGATCTTGAACGGCTCACGCGTGCGATGCGTCTCGCGAACCTCGATCCGGTCACCGGGCTTGAGCTGGAACGACGAGATGTTGGTGGGCCGGCCATTGACGCTCAAGTGGCCATGGCCGACGAAATGCCGTGCCTGCGCGCGGGACGAGGCGAGGCCCATCCGGTAGACGACGTTGTCCAGCCGGAGCTCGAGCGAGCGGAGCAGGTTCTCGCCGGTGACGCCCGGCCGGTTCTCGGCATCGACGAAGTAGTTGCGGAACTGGCGCTCGAGGACGCCGTAGGTCCGGCGGACCTTCTGCTTCTCGCGCAGCTGCAGACCGTACTCACCGACCTTGCGACGGCGGACGCCGTGCTGGCCGGGCGGCGTCGGTCGACGCTCGAAGGCGCATTTCTTCGTATAGCAGCGCGTCCCCTTCAGGAAGAGCTTGGCGCCCTCCCGTCGACAGAGGCGGCAGACGGATTCGGTGTAGCGGGCCATGGGTCCTCGGCGCTCTAGACTCGGCGCCGCTTGGGCGGGCGGCAGCCGTTATGCGGGATCGGGGTGACGTCGGTGATCGCGCTGACTTCCAGACCGGCCGCCTGGAGCGACCGGACGGCCTGCTCGCGGCCTGCGCCCGGGCCCTTCACGTAGACCTCGACCTGGCGCATGCCGTGCTCCATCGCCCGCTTGGCCGCACCTTCGGCGGACAAGGCTGCCGCATACGGCGTGCTCTTGCGCGAGCCCTTGAAGCCGGCGACGCCGGCAGAGCCCCAGCTGATCACCGCGCCGTTGAGGTCAGTGATGGTGATGATCGTGTTATTGAAGGTGGCCTGGATATGGACGTGCCCCTGGGGGACGTTCTTCTTCTCCCGCCGCCGTACTTTGACCGCCCGCTTGCGTTCCGCCATACTTGGTCAGCCCCTCGTTACTTCTTGCGCCGGACGCCGACCGTCTTCTTCGGTCCTCGACGCTGGCGAGCGTTGGTCTTGGTTCGCTGGCCGCGCACCGGCAGGTTGCGTCGATGGCGCAGGCCGCGGTATGAGCCGATCTCGATCAGGCGCTTGACATTGAGCGCGACCTCGCGGCGCAGGTCTCCTTCGACCTTGTAGCGACGATCGATCAGTTCGCGCAGTCGGTTGACCTGCTCTTCGGTCAGGTCGCGTACCCGGGTGTCGGGATTGATGTTCGTCTGGGCAAGGATCTTCTGGCTGGTGGGCAGACCGATCCCGAAGACGTAGGTGAGGGCGATCTCGACGCGCTTCTCGCGCGGGACATCGACGCCGGCGATACGGGCCATCGGTTACCCCTGCCGCTGCTTGTGCTTCGGGTTGGTGCAGATGACCATCACGGTGCCGTGACGACGGATGACCTTGCAGTTGTCGCAACGGGCCTTGACGGAGGCTCTGACTTTCAACGGATCCTCGATCGTGATCTGGATGAGCTGGCTTACTTGAGTCGGTAGGTGATCCGGCCGCGGGTCAGGTCGTACGGCGACAACTCGACGCGGACGCGATCACCGGGCAGGATCCGGATGAAATTCATCCGCAGCTTGCCGCTGATGTGGGCGAGCACCTTGTGGCCGTTCTCCAGTTCGACCGCGAACATGGTGTTGGGTAGGGGTTCGATGACCGTCCCCTCCACTTCGATCGCGTCGCGCTTGGCCACAGGCTACGTGCTTCCCTTTCTCACGCGCAGTGCCGGCCCGAGCGGGCCGACACAGGAACGTGTAGCGTATCAAACATGCCCGTTCCCGGCAACCACCTGGTCAGGCCAGGGTCAGGATCTGCGGACCATCCGCGGTCACCGCGATGGAATGCTCGAAATGGGCCGCCAGGGATCCGTCCATCGTGACCACGGTCCAGTCGTCGGCGGTGATCCGGGTCTCGTGCCCTCCGAGCGTGAACATCGGCTCGATCGCCAGGCAGATGCCCGGTTCCAGCTTGCGGCCGGGGCGGCCCGTCCGGTAGTTGGGGACCTGCGGCTCTTCGTGCATCGCGCTCCCGATGCCGTGCCCGACGAACTGGCGGATGACCCCCAGCCCGGCACCTCGCGCGACCTCCTCGACCGCGGCCGAGATATCGTCGATGTGGTTGCCTGGGACGGCGGCGGCGATGCCGGCCATCATCGCGTTCCGGGTCAGGTCGATCAGTTCCCGCACCTTCGGCGGCGGATCGCCGATGAAGAAGGTGCGCGCTCCATCACCATGCCAGCCGTCCACGATCGCGCCGGCGTCCACCGACACGAGCTGGCCTGCTCGGATGGTGCGTGCGCCCGGGATGCCATGGACGATCTCGTCGTCGATGGAGATGCAGACACTGGCCGGGAACGGCCGGTCGGGATTGATCCCGCGATAGCCCTTGAACGACGGGGTGGCTCCCGAGGCCCGGATGTGAGCTTCGGCCAGGGCGTCGAGGGCGGCGGTCGAGACCCCCGGTCGAAGCTCGGCCTCGATCAGATCGAGGACCTCGGCGACGATCCGACCGGCCCGGCGCATGCGCTCGATCTCCGAGCGTGACTTGCGAGTGACCAAGTCAGGCGGCCCCGAACCGGCGATCGGTGACGGCCAGCAATTCGTTCGTCACCTCGTCGATCGAACGGAGCCCGGCGACGGTGCGCAGCACGCCGCTGGCCCGGTAGTGGTCGACGACCTCGTTGAGCGGCGGGATCTGCTGGGCCATCCGGGCACGGACGGTCTCCTCGCGATCGTCCTCGCGCTGGACGAGCGGCGATCCGTCGAGATCGCAGACGGTGGGCTCCCGAGGCGGGTTGGAGGCGGTGTTGTAGACGTGCCCATTGGCGGAGCAGATCCGGCGGCTCGCCATGCGGGCCACGAGGTCGTCTTTGGGGACGTCGATGTAGAGCGCGAGATCGACCCGCTCGCCGCGGTCCACCAGTGCGTGATCGAGCGCCTCGGCCTGCCCGCGGGTCCGCGGGAACCCATCGAGGACGGCACCACCGCTGGCGTCATCGGCGGCCAGCCGTTCAAGGAAGATGTCCACGATCGTCTCGTCGGGTACGAGCTGCCCGCGGCTCATGTAGCGGTCGGCCGCGGTGCCGAGGGCCGTGCGCGCCGCGACGGCCGCCCGGAGCAGGTCTCCCGACGCGAGGACGGGGACCCCCAGCCGTTTGGCCAGCACCGGCGCCTGGGTCCCCTTCCCGGCACCAGGTGCGCCGAGGAGGACGACCACGGTCATCGTCCTGGGGCGCCGTCCGCGACGGGCCACTCCAGATCCGCCACAGTCAGGGTGATCAGCGGATGAACCCTTCGTAGTTCCTCATCATGAGCTGGGCTTCGATCTGCTTCATCGTTTCGACGACGACCGAGACCACGATGAGCAGACTCGTCCCGCCGAGTCCGAGGGCTCCGAGATCCGGGAAGGCGAGACCGACCACCGACGGCGAGACGGCCACGATCGCCAGGAAAAGAGCGCCGGCGAAGGTGATCCGGCTGACCACCCGGGCCAGGTAGTCCTGGGTGGGCCGC
>JBCLCL010000086.1:0-4418 GCA_038915815.1 Candidatus Limnocylindrales bacterium | reverse complement strand
AATGCGGCCACGCGAGCCGCGATACGTGCCTCCAGACGACGTCGGGCGCCATGCCGCCGGAGCAGCGTCACCGCGAGCGAAGCGATCGACAGGGCGACCAGGGTTCCCAGCCCGGCGAAGCCGACGCCGAGCTCCGGGCCGTCCAGGAAGCCGGCTCGGCTGGCGGACCCTGCGCTGGAGGGAATCCCTCCCGGCGGAGCGACGGCGGCGCCCTGCGGCTCGTCGAGGCGGGCTTCGTGCGCGACGGGGTCACCCGCCCGGAAGATCCCGCCCGGATCCTCGACGACGACTACCGCGCCGTCTGCCGAGGCCTCGACCAGCCCGATCGCGTTGATCGCGTCGTCGAGCTCGAGCAGCGGCAGCAGATCCAGCGCGGCGCCGTGCAGGAGGACGCGGCCGACCGTCGTGCCATCGTCGAGCAGCAGGCCGTCGGGCCGGAGATCCACGATCAGGCCGCCGACTCGAACGAGGCGCCCGCTGAACAACGACAGGTCGATCAGGTCCACGTCGATGGCCCCGGCTGGCGAACCCGAGCCACGCTGGGCCGCCGGACCCGCGGAGTCCGCCGGGTGCCCGCCGGAAGCGCCGCCCGATCCGCCCGATCCGCCAGAGGCGCCGCCCCGCCAGCCAGTGGCGCCGCCCGGCCGTGCCGGGGCCGCAGAGGCCGACCCGGTCGAGACCGGCGTCGTTCCGGATCCCGTCAGCCCGATCATCGCGACGACATCGGCCGGGTCGCGCAGACAGAGCCGGTACCCGTCGAGCGCTCCCTTCCTCGTCGCTCGCTGCCCGACCACACCAACCACCCGATAGGTCGCACCGACGACGAAGGCATCGCCCGAGAGCAGGCTGCTGGCGTCAGCCATGACCTTGACCGGAGCAGCACCGGCCCGGTCGAGGGTGACCGAAACATCGCCGCCCGACGTTCGCTTCGGTTTGGCCGACACCGTCCCGGTGACGGTGGCAAGCCGACCCTCCAGCGACTCGTCCAGGCCGGTCGGCCCGATGGCGATCGGTGCCGGCAGCGGCTCGCTCCCGACCGCCCGCATCCCGTCCGCGACAGGTCGGATCTCGAGCTGTCCGTACGGGGCGGCGAGCTGACCGCTGACCTGCAGGAGCGTCCCGCGAGGGAACCCGCCGATGCCGGTCGGCACGCGGACGGCGATCCCGCCGGTCGCATCACCGATCGCCAGAAGCGCCGGCGTGCCGAGCCGACCCTGTTCCGCGGTCACGACCGCGCTCACGCTGACCTGCGATCCCAGCGGCAGGGTTCGCACCGCCGCCACCGTCGTGGAAGGTCCCGGCGTCGGGGTTGGCGTCGGGGTGGCCGTCGGGCTGGGGGTCGGGCTGGGGGTCGGGCTGGGGGTCGGGCTGGGGGTCGGGCTTGGGCTGGGCGTCGGCGTCGGCGTGGGGGTGGGTGTGGGAGTCGGCGTCGGTTCGGCCAGGATCAGCTCGCCGCCAAGGGTCGCGTGGACCCGATAGCCGGCCGTGCCCGTCCCGGAACTGTCGCGCTGTCCGAGCGGCCCGATCACGCTGGCCGTCATCCCGGAACTCATGATCCGCCCCGCCAGGGCGTCCGGACCGATCACCGCCCGGACCTGTCCCGATCCGTCGTCGAGCGTGATCCCGGTCCCGTCGGCCAGCGAGTCCGGAGATCCGATGATCGTTCCGGCGATCGAGATGCGGGTTCCCTCGAACGATTCGGCGGCGGCGCCCGTACTGACCGATACCGCCAGCGGGAGGCTGGTCGATGATCCGCGATCGATCTCGGATTCGGCCAGGCGCAACGTTCGCTGCGCGAAGCGGGAGGCAAGCGACCCACGGAGGGTCACGCTCGTCCCGGCCGGCCAGGTTCCGACGGCAGCTGCGTCGAGATATATCGCGATGCCGCCTGAATCGTCCTGGACGAATGCTCCGCGACCGCCCTCCAGGGCACCGAGCGCGGTCGTCAAGACGCCCTCGACGGTCACCGTCGTCCCGTCCGCCAGGCCTCGCGCGGTCGCGATGGGCAGCGGGGTCGGCGTCGGAGCCGGGGTGGGAGCGGGCGTGGGGGTTGGCGTGGGCGTCGCGGTCGGCTCCGGCGTCGGGCTGGATGCCGGGGTCGGCGTGGGACTCGGCAGCGGTGTCGCCGTCGGCGATGGGACGGGCGTGGGGGGAGCGTCCGGGACCGGGGGCGCATCAAGCCCCTGTGCCGAGGGGAACGCCTGGACGAACCAGTCGCTCGCGTTGTCGTTCGTGTCGATTCCGTTGCCCGAAGCCCCTCCTGGCGCCCGTTCGAGACTCGACAGGGCCGGCGGAGCGCCGGCAGGTGAGCCCTCCACGAAGCCGTTCACCGCGTCGCCCCAACCGACCGAATCGACGACCGAGCCGCCGACGATCCGGAGCGCCAGGGCGCCCCCGGTGGCGGCGAAGCCCCCTGAGTAGGTGGCGTCCGCGGTCGCGGCGTAGAGGCCCAGGGCGTTGGCGACGAGCAGGCGGCGGCCCGGGGCGAGAACCATCGAACTGGACCAGGTGGCCTTGCGCGTGACGGTCGAGCCCGACGACGTCGCGTAGACCAGTTCGAGCCCGACCAGGTCGATCGCCGAGTCGGCCTGGTTGGCGATCTCGACGAACTCATCCGAGGCCGAAGCCCCGCCCGTCTGGACCTCCGAGAGGACCAGCGCCGAAGTCGGCCAGGCGACCGCCGCCGCAAGCGCGGGTGACCCACCCGGCGCGCCCACGGAGGCGAGGGTGACGAGAGCGATGAGCGCGGTTCGACCCGCGCGCCGGGCGCGATCCATGGCGACCTCCCGGCGGGACGGGCTGCAGAGCGGGCGAGACGCTGGTTATAGCCGGCAACCCTTCACCGCGGCTTACCAGCCACTCGACCGCCATGTATCGGCCGCCTCGATGGCAGCGTTCGACTACGATGCGATCCACCACCCGAGCCCCAGCCCACAGGGAGACACCGTGGCCCGCGCCAAACGAACCGAACGCGCCGTCGCCCGCCGCCGCTACCGCGCCGCCGTCGAAGAGGACCCGCTCGAGACGTCCGATGGAGAGTCAGGTCCTGACGCCGGAGCTCGTACTGGCGCGCCCGCGCGACCGAGCGCTGGGGTCGTCAGGATGGGCATCGGCGCCGCGCTCCGTGCCTCGATCCATCCCTTCCGTCCTCGCGAGGACCTCGCCGCCCTGCCATCGCTCGTCACGAACAAGGCGCTCTGGCTGCCGGTCCTGGTCACCCTCGCCAGCATCGTCGCCGTCGTGGCGACCGGTGGCAAGGACGCCGTGACCGCGCTGCTGTTCGCCTACTTCGTGCAGACCCCGGCGATCGGTGGCGTCTTCCTTGCCGGGTTCCTGGCGCCGCGGGCGAGCTGGCTGCTGGGGGCGATCATCGGCCTCATCTCGGCCGTCGGGTACGTCGTCGTCCTGTCGCTGGTCCCCGGTGCGCTGACCCCGACGACGCCGGGAACGGGGACGATCGAGGGCGTCGCGATCTCCGCGTTCCTCCTGTCGCCGGTGATGGGTGCGCTGTTCGCCTCGGCCGCCGCCTGGTATCGCCGCTTCCTGACGCTGACGAACCCGAATCGGGGACGCCGCAGCCAGCAACCGCAGAAACGGGTCGGCGACGGCCGGACGCGTGGAGCCGCCGGGCAGAAGGCCAACGCCAAGGCCGGTGTTCGGCGCTGATCGCTCGCCGGGACGCTGCGGCGAGGTCCGCGGCACGTGCGGAGCCCGGCCTGCAGCGACCGGCGGGCCCGGCCTGCAGCGACCGGCGGGCCCGGCCTTGCAGCGACCGGCGGTCCCGGCCTGCAGCGACCGGCGAGCCCGGCCTTGCAAGAAATGCAACTACCGTCGCCGGCGGTCCGCCGGCTCCGTCGTTTCTCATCGAAGCGTGCATCTGATGCTATCCGCCGACGCGTTCCGGCGGATAGCTTGGGAAGCGCGTTCATTCGTTGCATCAGGTGTACGGATTCGTCAAGCGATGGCGACAGAACCGACGTTGCTTGCATCCTGTGCAAGCCGCTGCCGAGGACTTGCCCTGGGCGCAAGAATTCGGACGAAGTGGACGTCGGGCGGCCCCCCCCGACCGCCCCCCCCGGCCGCCGGCCGCCGGGGGGGGCGCGGCCTAGCCCAGGCGCCGCATCCCGGCGTGGCCCAGTTGGCGGATCCCTGCCGGCTGATCCGGGCCGCCGGCTGGGGCGGCCACCTCGGGGAGTGGCCGGATCTCCCTCGCGACCACGTTGACCACCTCCCCGTCACGTTGCAGTTCGCCGTCCACGAGGAGCAGGGCGTGGCGGCGCACGACGCTCCCCAACTTCGCCCAGGTATCCGGCCAGAGCGTCACGTTGACCATCCCGGTCTCGTCCTCCAGGGCCAGGAAGACGGTGCCCTTCGCGGTCATCGGATGCTGGCGGGCCACCACCAGCCCACCGATCCGC
>JBCLCL010000085.1:0-4465 GCA_038915815.1 Candidatus Limnocylindrales bacterium | reverse complement strand
GCTGGGTCGTGATGATCGCTATCGCTGCCGGCCGTGCATCGCCGCGGTCGTGGCCGTGCTCGAGACAACCCAGTGATCGCAGCTATCGAGCGGCCCACAGGACGCCCGGCCGAAACAGGCCGCATCACCCCCCGCCTGGCCGAGATCCTCGCCGCCATGGTTGACGCGGTCCTCGACGCTGAGAATGCGCTGTGCGCCACGCGAGGTACAGTCCCGATCCGGCGGCCAAAGGCGTCGCGCGACCGCCGGCCTGCCGCCGCCAGGCGCGACGCGAGCGAGGTGCTGCCGTGAGCCTGGCGCGAGCCATCGATCTCCGACCCGAGGACCTGGTCGGGCGGAGTTGGGCGGGCTACGTCCGCGAGTCCACCCGTGGCCAGGCTGAGCGCTACGGGCCCGAACTCCAGCGGACCGAGCAGGCCCGGTTCGCCGAACGGCACGGACTCGTAGCAACAAGGCAGGAGTACCTCGACCTCGTGTCCGGCAAGGACACCCTGCGGCGGTCGGACTTCGCGCGGATGGTGCGCGATGCCGAGGCCGGCGCGTTCGATGTCCTGCTCGTCTACGACACGAGTCGCTTCGCCCGCAACATCGAGGACGCCTACACGTACCGCCGACGCCTCGCCGCGGCTGGCGTGACGATCGTCTTCTGCGCCGACAACCTCATCTCCGGCAACGTCGACACCTACGAGCTCGAGGGGCTCAAGACGGTCGCAGACGCCGCCTACATCCGGAGGCTCTCGCGCAACGTCGGGCGCGGCTATGAGCAGAAGTGGCGCCTCTTCAGCGATCCGGGCGGCCATGCCCCGCTCGGCTTCGCCAGAACAGGCGAGCGCCAGCTGCTCGAACCAATCGAAGGTCCGGATCTCGAGCTCGTTCGCCGAGCGTTCGACCTGTACGTCGCAGGCACTTGGAGCGACACGACGCTCGCCGACGAGCTCGGCCTCACCGAGGCGGGCCTGGCCGAGATCCTGGTGAACCCGCTCTATGCCGGGCGGGCGATCCGCCACAAGGGCCGCCCGGACGAGGAGGAGCGCCCAGCCCGCTTCGCGGCCCCGATCGAGTCTGACCTCTTCGACCGTGTCCAGGCGATCCGGACCGAGCGCCGGACCCGCCATCCGGGGATGACGATGATCCGCCGCTCCTATCCGCTCGTGCGCCTCATGCGTTGCATCGGGTGCGGGAGCACTTTCCACGGTGACGCCGGCAATGGTTACCGCCGGATCCGCCATGCCCGCCGCCCCGCCTGCGGCCCATCAGCTACCTATCGCGCGGAACGATACGAGGAGCAGATCGCGACGCTATTCGATCGCGTCGACCTGGACGAGTCGGACGTCCGCCAGGTCTTGGGCGCGATGCGCTCGACGGCGATGCTGCCTGCGGAGCCAGACCCGGCTGCGATCGCGGCTGCCCGGGAAAGGTTGCAGCGCCAGCTCGCCGCGGGCGAGATCACGATCGAGACATTCAGCCGTGCGTGGCGCGGGCTGGAGCGCCCGACTCGGCTGGTCGAGAGCCGACCTGACGAGGTGCGCCTACGGCGTGGTTACGAGCTGCTCTCGGACTTCGGGACGCTCTGGCGAAACCCGGCGGTTCCCGACCGGCTTCGGGAAGAGACGATCCGGGAGATCTTCGAGCGATTCGACATCGACGGCCCCGAGATCGTCGCGGTCCATCCGCAACCCAACGAGAACGCCTGGCTGCTCGGCCTCGTTGCGGTCCGACATGATCGGTTGCGCACGCAACGAGTGATGGGACTGGTCGGGGCGAGAGGATTTGAACCTCCGACCTCATCGTCCCGAACGATGCGCGCTACCAAGCTGCGCCACGCCCCGACCGAGATGCCCGTTGTACAGGGCTCGCGGATGATAGCGCAACCGCGGCGGATCGGTCGCCGCTGCCAGCCTCACGGTCGACGGCCGAGTCTATCCGTGGCGCCGCCTGGCCCTCCCCATCTGGTACTTCCCATATGCCTTCCGCGGTGGCACTAGGGGCATCGTTGAGGTCTGACGAGCCCGAATGTTCGCCACGCCTAACCCAAGGCGACGATTCGGGCCTCCTGGCCAGGGCCCTTCGCGCGTAGTGCCACTGGGGGTGTCGTATGGGGACAACCGGTACGAAGTCAACCTGGCGCGCCCGGCACCCCATCCGTGGCGGCCAGCCGCGCCGGCCCGCGCGCCCTGACTGGACCCGCCTCACCCAGCCGGCGTGAGCCAGACCGGGTAGTCGCGCACGTTCACCGGGCTGCCGTCCTTGGCGGACCCGTTCCAGACCCGCAACGTGCCCCAACCTGCCTCCGGGATCGAGTACGGCAGCGTGACATCGAACGTGCCGCGACAGCCCGAACCGCAGGTCGCCATCACCTGGGTCTGGGCGATCGCAGTCCCGCTGCCATCGAGCAGCGTGATCAGGAAGGCCGCCTCGAAGACGTTGGCGGACCCGGCGATCCGCGCCGGGTTGCCGAGGACCGCGCCGTAGGTCGGCTGGTCCACCAGGATCGCCGGCAGCTGGTCCTCGAAGTCGTCGCGGCCGACCGGGCGATCCAGGACGATGCCCTCGCTGCTGAAGACCGGGACGGGTCGGCCCTCGATCTCGAATACGACGGACCCGATCGTCGGGAACTGGGTCAGGGTGTAGACCACCTGTCCGAGCCGGACGAAGATGGACATGCTGCCGCCGCCGGACTCGAAGTCGCTCGAGAGATCGACGGTCGCGACCCTGTCCACGATCGACAACCCGAGCAACCGGGAGCCGGTCGGCAGCGCGGACGTGATCCCGCGCTCGGCGGTCTCGTCGGCCGTGGGCCCGGCGAGCAGCGCGGCCATCGCGGCACCGGCGACCGCCTCCGTCTCGGGAACCTCGCGGGCGAGCGGGATCAGGCCGGCTGTCCCGAGTTCACCGCCCAGATAGAAATAGGTCCGCACGATCATCGTCGGGCCCGGCGATGCGGAGACAGTCGGGCCGGGCGATGCCGAGGGAACCGACGACGAGGGCTCGATGGGCCCGTCGCTCGGCGCGCAGCCGGCCACGAGGGCCAGGGCGGCCGCGATCGCAAGTGCGACCAGGGCGGCGACAGGTGGCCGGCGTGTGCGTTCCATTCGAGCTCGGGGTCAGTATGCCAGCCGGCGCCGGTGCGACTACTCGAAGCCCAACCCCGCCTCATGGGCCGCGTTCTCGCGTGCCCGCCGCTCGGCCTGGATCGGCAGCGTGAAGAGCGCCGCCAGGAGGAACGTGCCGGCCATCACCAGGAAGACGATCGGCAAGCCCGCCGTCTCGCCGACCGTGTCGATGATCACGCCGTAGACCGCCGTCCAGAGCGAGCCGACACCGAACGCCATCGTGAAGTAGAGCGCGTAGGAGGCATCGCGCGTCGAGGGCGGGGCGATGTCCGCCAGCAGGGCCTGGAGCTGCGGGCTCTCGGCGAAGCTGAACAGGCCCATCAGCACGATGCCGGCCCACAGCCCCGGCAGCGACGAGCCGGCCAGCAGGAACACGACGAACCCGAGCGCCCCGCCGAGATAAACGCCGACGATCAGCGGCTTGCGCCCGATCCGATCCGACAGCCAGCCGGCGATCAGGGGCATCGGCACCGAGAAGACGATCAGCGCGCCGTACATCAGGCCCGACGTCGCCACATCGAGGCCGAGGACGCGGGTCATGTAGATGAGCGTGAACAGGTTGACCACGCCAAGCCCCCGCCCGCCGCCCCCGAGGACCGAGGTCAGGTAGAGCCAGCGCAGATCGGCATCCCGAAGGATCCGCCCGAAGGCCGAACGGACGCTGCCCCCGGCGACGGCCGCCGCGCGATCGGTCCCGCGTTCGCGGACCAGCAGGAGGATCGCGACCGCGATCGCGATGGCCGGCAGTCCGAAGGCGATCGCCGCGCCACGCCAGCCGACCGCCGCGATGAGCGGCACCCCGATCAGGGCGACCACGACCGTGCCGACGTTCCCGCCCGCGATGTGGGCGCTGATCGCGAAGCCCCGCCGCTCGGTCGGGAATTGCTCGGCCAGGAGTCCGTTGCCGATCGGATGCTGCGGAGACCCGCCGATCCGCGACAGGACGTTGGGGATCGCGAAGGCCAGGAAGCCGCCGGCCAGCGCCTGTGCCGCAAACCCACCACCGAACAGGATCCCGCCGATCCCGAGCAGGCGGCGGCGCGAGACGATCCGGGTCAGGCCCGCGTAGCTGAGCTGGACCATCCCGGAACAGAACGCGCCGGTCGCCGCCAGAAAGGCGACCGCCCCCACTCCGACGCCGAACTCATCGATGATCTTGAGGAAGATCAGCGGCAGCAGGACGGCCTGGGCGTGGTTGACCGCATGGGCCACGGAGAGCAGCCCCAGGGAGCGCATCGGATGGATCGTCGGGAGCTGCATCGCCGTATGGTGACGCATCATTGGCCTATCGGGTTGGGCCAACACGCGGTTGCACGACCCGGGCGATTGCGCCATCGTGGTGCCGCCTACCC
>JBCLCL010000084.1:0-4518 GCA_038915815.1 Candidatus Limnocylindrales bacterium | reverse complement strand
CAGCGCGGGATCGCGACGGCAGCGACTGACTCACCGACCCAAACCGAATCCAGAGGAGGCAGCAGTGGCCCGCGCGGCGATCGTCGTTGCCCTACCCAGCGAGGAGTCCGAGCACGTCTGCGCGGCCCTCTCCCTGGCAGGCTTCGAGCCGATCGCCATCAAGCGACCGTTCGAGCTCACTTCCGTGCTCGACAGCCGTCGGGACGTCGCGCTGGCCATCCTCGACGGCGAGATCCGCGAAGACCAGAACGGGGACGAGGGCGAGGCTTTCCGGCGTGCCCTGCATGATGGCGGCCGCTCCATCTCGTCCCTGAACGTCGTATCGGCTGACGCGTACGAGCGCCTCTCCGCGGCGGACGACGGTTCGGGCGGCGAGTACTTCACGCGGCCCTATTCCGCGGATTCGATCCGCTGGCGGGTGGAGGCGATGTGCATCCGGCGCGAGACCGTCGATGACGGCAGCGGCGCGGTCCTTCAGGCCGGCCCGATCGGGCTCGACGCCTGGAGCCGTCGAGCGAGCCTCGTGGCCATCTTCAACCCGAAGGGCGGCGTCGGCAAGACGACGGTCGCGACCAACCTGGCGTCCGCGCTCCAGTCCCGAAAGGGCAAGTCCGTGCTGCTCGTCGATGCCGACACGGTGACCGGTCACGTGACGACATCCTTCGCCATCGGGACGGTCCGCAGCGTGGCCGCCAGCTGGCACGACGAAGACGAAGGCGGCCCGTCGGAGAGCCTCGCGGAGCTGGCGTCCACGCACGGGTCGGGCCTTGCGGTGATCACCCTGACGGACTCCCCGCTGCACGCCGAGATCCTCGATCCGGCGCGCGTCGTGGCCGCCATCGCCGCGGCGCGGCGTTCGTTCGATGTCATCGTCGTGGACCTGCACCCGTCCTATGGCGCGCTCAACCAGGCCATCTTCGACGAGGCGGATCGGATCCTCATGCCCGTGACGCCGGAACTCCCGGCGCTCCGGGCCGCTGTGCAGTTCCTGGAGATGGCCACCGCATTGGGCTGCCGCGAGCGAGTGGCGATGGTCGTCAATCGGACCAACAGCGGCGTCTCTGTCAGCGACATGGAGCGGACCGTCGGGCTGCCCGCCTTCGGCTCGATCCGTTCCGCCGGGATGAACCTCATCCGGGCCGCCAACGAGGGCCGGACGGTGATCGAGATGTTCCCCCGCGAGAGGATCACCGCCGACTTCGATGCGCTGGCCGACCGCGTCCTTGGCGCGCCGGCGCCCGACGTCAACCTCCTGGCCGGCTTCCGCCTCCCGGTACGCGCAACCAGGCCAGTCCGCACCTGAGCCGATCCTGGCGAACGCGACCGGCAAGGGACTTGGCTAGCGCGCCTTGTCGCTCCACTGAGCGCCACCCATGGAGCCCCCGGGCAGCGTCTCGTAGCGTTCGCCGGTCAGGGCGTCGATCTGTTCGACGCCGCGGATGTACGCCCGATTCACCAGGATGACGCTCGGACCGGACGCGCCGATCGGTTGACCGGCCAGCGTGGCCCTGGCGTCCGTCAAGGGCACGAACAGTTCGTTCGAGCGATCCAGCAGGCGCCCAGGTTCATAGCCGGGATAGAGCTGCACGGTCCCGATCACGCGATACGGCGGGGCTTCCAGGCCGACCTCGTAGGAGACCTTGTGGACCTTGTGCGCCGAGCGTTCGTGCTCGCTCATCTCGGGCAGCGAGTCATCACCGGCGAAGACCAGGACCAGGTCGTACGGGTCCACCGACTTGAGCCCCGGCGCCGGCGCGAGCGGTTCGCTGCCGTCCATCGGCGCCCAGTGCACGTCGGCGAGCGGGATCGATTCGCGCTTGTTGAGCACGTCGGAGAGCCGCCCTTCGACGAGCATCCGTCCGACCAGCCGCCAGTCCTCCGTCATCGCTTCGAACTGGACGCCATGGCCCGGTTCGGCGGGGGACGCCGGCGTCCGGTCGTCAGCCGGATCTGGCGCCGTCTCCTTCCGGCGGCGGAGGAAGTCGAACGGCATGCCTATTCCTCCGCCACGCCGGAGTTCTCGCGGATGGCCTCCACAACGGCGCTGTCCGCCAGGGTGGTCGTGTCGCCCAGGATCCGCCCCTCGGCGATGTCGCGCAGCAGGCGCCGCATGATCTTGCCGGAGCGGGTCTTTGGCAGGTCCGGCACGAACATCAGGAACTTCGGTCGGGCGATCGGACCGATCACATAGGCCACGTGCTCACGGAGCTGTACGGCGAGCGCGTCGGACGACTCCTGGTCCGCCTTCAGGATGACGAAGGCGAAGATCGCCTGGCCGGTGATCTCGTCCTTCTTGCCGACCACCGCCGCCTCGGCCACCGATCGGTGGTCGACCAGGGCCGACTCGACTTCCGTCGTCGAGATCCGATGGCCGGCGATGTTCATGACGTCGTCCACCCGACCGAGCAGCCAGAGGTAGCCGCCCTCGTCGCGCTTGGCCCCGTCGCCCGTGAAGTACATCCCCGGGAAGCGCTTCCAGTACGTTTCGAAGTAGCGCTCGGGGTCGCCGTAGATGCCGCGAAGCATGGCCGGCCACGGCCGCTTCAGGACGAGATAGCCACCCCCGCCCAGCGGCACGGAGTTGCCGTCGCCGTCGACGACGTCGGCCTCGATCCCGGGAAACGCGAAGGTCGCCGAGCCCGGCTTGGTGGTCGTGACCCCGGGCAGCGGCGTGATCAGGATCTGGCCGGTCTCGGTCTGCCACCAGGTATCGACGATCGGTGTGCGTCCACCGCCGATGTGCTCGCGATACCAGAGCCAGGCCTCCGGGTTGATCGGCTCGCCGACCGAACCAAGCAAGCGGAGGGTCGACAGGTCGTGCTTGCGCGGCCACGCCTCGCCCTGCTTCATGAACGCGCGGATCGCGGTCGGTGCGCAGTAGAGGATCGAGACCTTGTAGTCCTTGATGATCTGCCACCAGCGATCCCAGGCCGGCGTATCCGGCGCGCCCTCGTAGAGGATGCCGGTCGTGGCGTTGGCCAGCGGCCCGTAGACGATGTACGAGTGGCCGGTCACCCAGCCGATGTCGGCGGCGCACCAGTAGACGTCATCGGGCTTGACGTCGAAGACCGCCTCGTGGGTGAAGGAGGTCCCGAGCAGGTAGCCGGCTGTCGTGTGCAGGATCCCCTTCGGCTTGGCCGTCGTCCCCGAGGTGTAGAGCAGGTAGAGCATGTGCTCGGACTCGACCGCGACCGGCGGGCAGTCCTCCGACTGGCGCTCGACGATCTCGTGCCACCAGTGATCGCGCCCCCCGACCATGTGGACACCGCCGCTCCGGCCGCCGCCCAGCCGGCTGACCACGATCGTCGCCTCGATGGTCGGCGTCGATGCCAGCGCCTCGTCGGCGTGATGCTTCAGGCCGATCTCCTTGCCGCGCCGGTAGCCACCATCCGCGGTGATCAGGACCTTTGCGCCGCAGTCGTTGATCCGCCCGGACAGCGACTCGGCCGAGAAGCCGCCGAAGACAACCGTGTGCGGCGCCCCGATCCGCGCGCAGGCGAGCATCGCGATCGGCAGCTCGGGGATCATCGGCATGTAGATCGCGACCCGGTCGCCTTTCTCGACGCCGAGCTCCTTGAGCGCATTGGCCGCCTTGCTCACCTCGCGCAGGAGGTCGCGGAAGGTCAGCGTCCGCGTGTCGCCCGGTTCGCCGATCCAGTGATAGGCGACCTTGTCGCCGAGGCCCCGCTCGACATGGCGGTCGACGCAGTTGTAGCTGACGTTGAGCTCACCGCCGAGGAACCACTTGGCGAACGGCAGCTCCCATTCGAGCGTCGTCTCGAATGGCTTCGACCAATCGAGCCGCTCGCGCGCCCGCTTCGCCCAGAAGGCCTCGAAGTCGCGCTCGGCCTCTTCGTAGAGGTCGGCCAGGGCATTGGCCTGCGCGACGAACGCGGGATCGGGCGGGAAGGTCCGCGACTCGACAAGCAGGTTCTCGATCTCGGGCGACGCGGAGGACGGCTCGACGCTCACGGACCCCTCTGATTGCGCTGTCGGCTGGTCGGGCCATCCTACCGCGCAGTGCGGCGTCGTGCGACGGTTTCTGCGACCGATCAGCGGCTACTCGGCGCGCCCTCGGCCAGGTCGTCCTGGTTCGGCGCCAGGCCCGGCTCGACGCCGTCTCGCGGGTCGCGGGCGAGGACGACCCGCTGCGGGCGCGGGATCTCGATGTCGTTGGCCTTGAAGGCGGCCAGCAGGCGCTTGCGGAAGTCGCCGCCCGCCGCCCACTGATCGGCGGCGCGGACGGTGCCCAGGATCTTGAGGGTCACGCCGTATTCGGCCAGCGCCGCAACCCGCTCGACTCGCGGCGCCTCGAGCACGCGACGCTTCCAGACGGGATCGCCGGCCATCTCGGCGCCGACCTTGTCGACCACCTCGATCGCCTTGTCGATGTCCGTGCCATAGGCGACCGTGACGTCCTGGTTGATCCGCGCCCAGACGCGGGTCATGTTGGAGGCGACCCGGATCTCGCCGTTGGGGATGGTGTGGACCACGCCGTCCAGGTCGCGCAGGGTCGTC
>JBCLCL010000083.1:0-4785 GCA_038915815.1 Candidatus Limnocylindrales bacterium | reverse complement strand
CCGGGAGCGGTTCGCCCGGGGCGAAATCACCGAGGCCGAATTCGCGCAGGCGAAGCGAATCCTCGGGTACGACAAGTGAGTACCCGAGGACTCGGCTGGCTCGGGGCTGGCCTCGTGGTCATCGGGCTGGCACTCATCGTCGTCGGGTCGGCTGTCGGCGGGGTCGCCGGATACGGTCCCGGCGGGATGATGGGACCCGGCGGGATGATGGGGTCGGGCGGAATGATAGGCTGGGGACCCGGTCCCACCGCTCCGGCGGGAACCTCCGTGCGCATGGCCGGGTCGCGGTTCGAACCGGCGACGCTGACCGTCGCCCCGGGATCGACGGTCCAATGGTTCAATGACGACGCGCTGCCCCACACCGTCACTGCCGCGGACAGCTCGTGGGACTCGGGCAACCTCGCCCCGGGCGGTCGCTTCGAGCGCCGGTTCGACTCGCCCGGCACCTACGCGTATCTGTGCCGCTATCACCCGGGCCAGACGGGCACGATCGTGGTCGCGGCGCCCTGACAACTCCCGGCGCCCCAGGCGCCTCCGACACGCTCTCAGGTCCGCCTCATCCGGCTTTCAGGTACGCGAGGAGGCGGCCAGCGCGATGCCGGCAGGCGACGCGCCACCGGCTATGGGACGAGCCCGCTCCACACGGCGGGAGCGCCCGGCAGCCCGCTCTGCGGGTCCCAGACCTCGCCGACCGCGATGAGCCGGCGGCCGACCGCCGCCACGCCGCTGACCATGTCCGCCCCCTTGCGGAACGGGCTGATCGGCGTGTCCGCCCGCCAGGACCGGCCATCGTCCGAGAGCCAGAGCAGGACGTTCCCCAGCCCATCCTCACCGAGGTTGATGATGCCCGGTCCGCCCGCGCTCAACGGCCGCCGCGATCGGCGTTGCCAGCTTGGCCGGCGTGTCGGATCTGACAACCTATCCTCACGCCCTCGCCAGCCTCGCACTCGGTGCAAACGTCGCTCTTGCGGCCGCTGCCCTCGTTCCGGTCCCGGGGTTCACGGGTTGGGCGCTCGTGCTTGCGATCGTCGATGGCGCCGGAAGTCCGGTGGATCAACGCGTCCGCCTGGCCGCCCGGGTCGCCCAGGGGATCGCGTTTCCGTTGTTCGTCTTGGTGGGAATAGGCGCCGCATCCATCGGCGATCCGATGCTCATGGTGACCGGCTTCCTGCTCGCGCTGTTCGCGTGGACTCGGACGGATCTCGCCGTGGGCCACGATCTGATCGGGCAGTTCCTGGCAGGCCATGTTGCCGGCGACGTGGCGCGCCCGGCGATGAGCCACGCCGAGGCGGACGAGCTCGTCGGGGACGTCGCCACCCGGCTGACCGATGCAACGCTCGTGACGCTGATCGAGACGAGCGGGGCGCTCGTTGGTGCCATCGACCCAAGGCAGCTAGCGGGACGCGACCGTCGCCGCGCGGGTCAGCGATGCTCCGAGATCATGGTCTCGATCTCCAACGCGCCGCTCCTTCCGGCGTCGACGCCCGCCTCCGCGCTCCGGGCGGCGCTCCGCCAGCACGGATTCGCGCTCATCAGGGTGTCGGGTGGTCTCGCCTACGTCGAGGTCGCTGACCTGCTCGAGCGAATCCAGGCCGGGCCGGACGGAGCCGGGCATTCCTCGTCCGACCGTCCTTCCGACGATGCGCGGTCAGGTTTCCTGTAGCAGCGACAGAGTGGTGATGGCGACGACGACCAGGACGGCTGCGGCGGCCGTCAGCGGGAGGGTTCGATATGACTTCCGCTGTTCTGACCGGAGTCGAAGGAGGAACTGGCGGACGAGGGCGTAGGCGGCAAACGCCGACACGAAGATGGCGCCGGGGACGGGAGACGCATTGCCGAGAAGGAGCAGCAGGGTCGCGACACCGATGACGAGTCCGGCGGCCGACTCCAGCAACTGCGCGGGGATGCGACGGGCGCCAACCCGCCGATCCGAGGACCAGATGCCCCAGCGGGAGGCGGTGCAGCGACCGGTACAGCAGCCGGTGAAGAAGCACCCAACGCGCCCGACCGCGACGGCGAAGAACAGGCCGGGCGCCGTGGCGTCGAGCACGATCCCGATCGGCAGATCAAAGGCGAGCAGCGTGACGGCTGCCACGACCGGGGCGACGACGAGGAGCCCGTCGACCGCCCAGCCCCCCTTGATGATCGACTCGTCCGGGTGCAGGACCGCGTACCATAGCTTCGCCCCGATCAGCCCGGACACCAGCGCGAGTACAGAGGCCGCCAGCGACTGACCGACCGCGACGTCCCCGCGCGCCAGGATCGCGGCCTGCACCGCAAGAGCGACGACGGCCCCGACGACCGCCAGAGCCGTGTAGATGCCGGGGAGTACCGCCGGCTGTCTGGCCAGCGGGGCCAGCAGCGCCCAGCGGGTCTTCACCGGAGCGACGGACCCGGTGGATACCGCCCACCGACGCCACGACCAGGCGGCGGGACGCACCGGGCGGCCGCCGCCGAGTCTCGAGCGAGCGGCCGAGGCGGGTCCGCCGGCGCCACTCGGAATCCGGATCAGCTCGCCGGTGACCGTCCACTCGCCCGGCCGCAGCCGGTAAACCCAGGTGGTGATCGACACGGGCCCGGTGCCGGGCACGATGCCCTCGATGGTTTCCTCTTGCTCGAAAGTGTCTCGCGGCCTGGGATTGCCGCGGGTCCCGACTCGGCGTCCGGCGAACCGGACGGTCGCCGCATACGGTTCGCCTTCTTCTCCTGAGTCGAACCAGTGGCTGGCGACCAATGCCTCGGGCTCGGCCGCGTCGGCGCTTTCCGCCTGTTCGCGTGTGGGCTGTCCGTTGGCGCCGACCCGCCCGGCCCTGGACACGGGCAGCACGGCGGCCAGCTGTCGCGTTCGCGGCTTGGTGCTCCTCGCGGGTGCCCGTCGTCGTGCCACTACTCGTCCACCTTCGTTTCTGGCTTGCCGTATGTGCCCCTCAGCCGCGGTCGGCTCGAGCAAATGGTTGGCGCCTGGCCTCATGTCGGGCTCCCTGCTGCCCTGCGATCAGGAGGTAGCCGCCGGCCATCGCGAGCAGTTCCAGCGCGATCCGGAGCGCGGAGACGCCGTGGCTACTACAGGCCGATAGTACACAAGAGCGTCCGCTGACGTTCCAGGTTGCGATCGCTCCAGGCGATGCCTCGCGCGAACCTTCTAAGCGGACTCTCAGGTAGGCCTCACGGCCGGCTCAGCGGGGACGCCCAGCCTGCTCGCAACACGTTGTGAGGATCTCGGCATGAAGTTGATCGTCGGCCTCGTGGTTCTCGGGCTGGCTGCGGTCGTCGTCGCGGCGATCGGGGCCGCGGCTCGAGGAAACGGGAGCGATGGATCCTCGGGCTCGGCCGAGATCGTGCTGGAGGACCTGCGCTTCACGCCGAATCGGCTCGATGCGAGGGTGGGGGTCCCGCTCACGGTGCGGCTTACGAACCGGGGTCTCGAGCGCCACGACCTCAACTTCCCGTCGCTCCACATGCCCGGCCTCGAGGGCATCGAGTCGATCGTCGCGCCGGGTGAGACGCGGACCATCACGCTGAAGTTCGATCAACCCGGCACGCACAGGTTCATCTGCAGCCTGCCCGGTCACGCCGCCTCCGGCATGACCGGCGCGGTCTTCGTTCGACCGTGAATCGGTCGCCCCTGGCCGGCGGCCGGGCTGCGGCCGTCCGCCACGCTCAGCGAGCGAGCGGCCAGGTTGCCGCGCTCGCCGGGATGATCGCCGCCGCCGACCGGTTCCCTGACGTCGCCCAGCAGCTCCTGGCTGCCCGGGGTTCGCTCGATTCGCTGCTCCTCCGTCTCGTCGAACTGGAGTTGAGCGACTGCCTGCCGACTCACGAGGTTCGCGACGACGTCGACGGTTTGCTTCGGGCGGCCCTCGGACGAGCTGCCCCTGGCCGCGCAGCGGCCCGACTTCCGCGCCGCCGAATGGCATCGCTGGCTCCATCCCGACATGGCACAGAAAGGACAGCATGATGACCCGTCGATCGCGAATCACCCCCTTCGCTGGACCGCAGGCAACGGCCCGGCGTCCAGCGACCAAGCCGGTCGGAACCCCCGTCTCGCCGCGGTCTCCTTCACGGCCAGTTCGGATCGCTGCGTTCGCCGTGATCGCGCTTGCCGTTGGGGGCGTGGCGATCGGGCTGATCGTCAGTCGGCTTCAAGGACCCGGCGCCACCGACACGGCGGCGGTCCAGGTCCACGCGAGCATGGGCGGATTCGAACCCGCCGCGATGACGGTCAAGGCCGGTCAGATCGTGAGGGTCGAGCTCAGCAGCATGGACACGTCGATGCACAGCGACGGTGGCGGCCGGCATCAGTTCGCCATCGACGAACTCGGAATCGACTGGCAGGTGGGACCGCTGAGCAGCGAGGTCTTTGAGTTCACCGCACCCGCCGATGCCGGCACGTTTACCTGGTACTGCGACATCTGCTGCGGGGGCAAGGAGAACCCCTCCATGCAGGGCAAGCTGACGGTGACCGCCTGATGCGGGCCGCGATGGGCGGCTCATCGGTCGCCCGGCCACGGCTGCTTCTGCTGATCGTCGGGGTCGTCGTGGCGGCCGCGGCGGCCGCGGTCTTCGCGGGCGGCCCCGGTATGGTCGATCATGAGACGCTTGGCGAGCTCAGCGTGCCGGCGATCGTCGCGGCGGGCTTCCTCGACGGGTTCAATCCGTGCGCCTTTGGGGTCCTGATCCTCTTCGCCACGTTCGCCCTGGGCCTCGCCGCGCAGCAATCGCTCGCGTCTGCCGCGTCCACGGGACGGCCCGACGCCGGCGCGGCGAGCCGAACCGTGCTCGGCC
>JBCLCL010000082.1:0-5216 GCA_038915815.1 Candidatus Limnocylindrales bacterium | reverse complement strand
GACGCTGGCGACACGATGGCAAGATCGTGGCGATCGTCCCGCAGGGACCGCGCACCGCCGCAGCACCGACAGGCCGTGACCGCAGCACGAGGCCGTCCGGTCGCGGATGGTCGGGCCGGCTAGTCAGCCCCCTCTCTCGATCGGCTGGGGCTGCAGCTCGCGATCCGCGACCCATCTCGCATACGCCGCCCGCGCCGTCTCGGGCAGGCCTCCGTACCAGGTCTCCTCGTCCGGACCGGGCGGCACCGGCCGGTCGAGTGCCTCCCGTCGCCCGAACCGCCGCCACGCGTCGAGCACCGGCTTTGGCGTGCCGTCCGCGCGCAGCAGCCCGAAGTGGAGCTCGTGCGGCGCAAGGTCGAACGGCGGCAGGCGTCGCAGGCGGGGGTCATAGTCGCTGAAGCACCACCAGTAGGCGCCCCGGGCCCCGAGCTGCCACAGCCGCTCCAGCACCTCGGCCGCGTAGCGGGCCACCGCCTCCTCGCCGAGCTCGTGATCGGGCAGGCCGAACTCCTGGGCGAGCACCGGGCGGTCGGCGAAGCGGGCCACCGTCGCGCAGACGAACGGCACCCACTCCGGATCGTCCGGGCGACGGGCGATCTGCGTATAGAGCGGATAGCCGTGCATCGCCACGACGTCCCAGGGCCGGGCGATCGAGCTCGAGCGGATCCCCTGGTCGACTTCGAGGTCGGGGGCGTGCAGCCCGCCGGTCACCTCGACCCCGGCCGGCCGCAGGGCCTCGGTCAGCAGCGCACTCCAGCGGGCGACTGCGTCGGGGCTCGATGGGCGCCGGACGTTCGAGAACTCGTTGCCGAGGTCCCAGCCGGCGAGGGCCGGATGGCCCTTGAAGACGTCCGCCAGCCGGCGGGCGAGGAGCAGCTGGGCGTCGACGAGGAGCGGATCGGCATAGAGGTCGCCGGCGCCGCCGGGCAGCACCGTGCCGCCGCCGATCGTGCGCACGCCCATGGCCGGGGCGTCGGGGCGAACCGCCCAGGCGGGCAACCAGTTCACCCCGCTCATGTGACCGCAAAAGAGGCTGAGGACGAGGCCCACGCCGCGCCGCTGGCCGATCGCCAGGACCTGCTCGAGCCTCCCGAGGGCCGCGTCCGCGACCGTGTCCGGGCGGGGCTGGAACGCCTCCCAGATCAGGAAGATCCGGGCTTCGCGGAAGCCCCAGTCGGCCAGGCGGGCCAGGTCCGCGTCGAGAGCGGCGGGTCGCAGCTCGTCCCACCAGTACATTGCCGACCGCGCCGGCCAGTAGTTGACGCCGAGGCGGAACTCGCTCACCCGGGCATTTCCCGCACGGCGACGGCATCGGGTCGCGCGCGCCAGGTCTCGATCACCCGTTGGTAGACCGCCTCGTACCGATCGACCATCCGATCGGCGGTGAAGCGCTCCTCGACAGCCGCCCGGCAGCGGGCCCGATCGAGCCCCCGGACCTCCACCAGCGCCCGGGCGACCGCGCCGACGTCGGGAACGATGAAGCCCGTCTCGCCGTCGACGACGATCTCGGGCACGGCGCCTCGCCGGGTCGCGATGACCGGCGTCCCGCAGGCCATCGCCTCCACCATCGCCAGCCCGAAGGGCTCTTCGAACGTGACCAGGTGGAGGAGGGCGAGGGCGCCGCCCAGGAGACGGTCCCGATCGGCCGGGCCGACCGGACCAACGAAGCGGACGCTCCGTCCGTCGACATGCGGCTCGACCTCGTCGCGGTAATAGTCGCGATCCTGGACGATCCCGGCGATGACCAGCGGAACGCCGGCCGCGCGGGCGGCCCGGATCGCCAGGTGGACGCCCTTGTCGGGGTGGATCCGGCCCAGCACCACGGCGTAGTCGCCCGGCTCGGAACGGAACGTGAAGTCCTCCAGGCGAATCCCGTTGTGCACCGTCGCGACGTAGGTCAGCGTCGGGTCCCGGTCGCCGTCGCTGATCGAGACGTAGAAGGCGTGGCCGTCGTACTCGCGGTAGACCGCCTTGATCGACGGCGACGAGAACCCGTGGATCGTGGTGAGGAGCGGCGTCGGGATCCGCCGCGACCAGGCGAGCGGCAGGAAATCGAAGTGGTTGTGGATGAGGTCGAATCGCTCGGCCTGTTCCATCGCCCGCGCGATGTGGAGCGCCTCGTACACCTTGACGTCCAGCGAGGGGTCCTCCTCGTAGCCGCGCGGCGCGACCGCTTCGAGGCGGCCGGCGGTGCGCGAATCGGCCGTCGCGAACAGCGTGACGTCATGCCCGCGGGCGACGAGCCCTTCGGCCACGCTGGAGGCGACCTGCTCCCAGGGCCCGTACGCGCGGGGCGGCGTGCGCCAGGCGATCGTGCTCAGGACCGCGATCCGCATCGCAGCGCCCGAATCCGTTCCACCGCCAGCAGCCAGGCGAGGGTGGATTCGGCCCCCTTGTTGCCGTTGGGACCATCGACGCCGAGTCCATCGCGGCAGGCCCCACGCTCGGGGTCAGCCAGGGCGATCCCGAGGTCGTTGGCGCCCAGGAACCAGCCGAAGGCGCTCTCCATGGCCCCGGCCCACGCCGGATCCTCGGTCGCCTCGTAGGCGCTGCGGGCGGCTTCGAGGAGCGAGACCGCCTCGATCGGCTGCTGGTCGACGCGGGCGGGGGTGCCGCCCCGCGGCCACCAGCCCCGGTTGCCGACCGGGGTGAGGTGCCCCTCGGGCGCCGTCTGGGCGGCCAGGAGCCAGCGCAGGCTGCGCAGGCCGAGGTCGACCCAGTCGCTGCGCCGCAGCCTCCGGCCGGCCACGATGAGGGCCTGCGGCAGGACACCGTTGTCATACGTGGCGACCGGTTCGGGCCACGGCCACTCGGCGGCGTCACGCGAGGAGCCCCGCGGAACATCAGCGGCCAGGCGCACCGCGAGGTTCTCGAGGATGTCGCGCGCGAGCGGCGAGCGGGTCCCGCGGAGCGCGGCGTCGCAGCCCAGGACCATGTAGGCCCATGGCCGAACGTGACCGAAGTCGAGGGTCCGCGGAAGGGCGGCCTCGAAGAGCCGTCCGGCGCTCGCCTGCATCTGAAGATCGTTCGAGCGCGCCAGGGTCTCGCCGAGGGCCAGCATCGCCCGTCCGTGGCAGTCCTCCGAGCCGGCTCCCTCGGCCCAGGACCCACCGATCAGCCGGAAATTCCGAAAGCGCCCACTTCCCCCATCGAAGGCCTCGGTCAGGAAGCGGACGTTGCGCCACGCGCTATCGGCGACCGCCGGCCAACCGAGCTCCCGCTGATGGAGCAGGTCGACCTGCAGTGCCCGGGCCACGTCGTCGGTGCAGTACCCGTGGGCCGGGTCGGGCTTGGATCCGATCGCGTGCTGCATGATGCCGACCTCGTCGGTCATCGCTTCAAGGTGGGCCCGGTTGACGGGGTGGAGCCGCAGCAGCTCAGGCATTGACCGCGGCGAGTCGCGTGGATGTCCGCGAGATCTGGACGTCCGCGACGATTCGTGCGAACAGCCGCCGATACTCGGTTCCCACCTCAGACCAGACCATCCGCCGGCTGTGCTCGTAGGCTCGCCGTCCAAGTGCCCCCCTCAGCTCGTCGTCCTCGAGCAGGCCGTTCAGGGCAGCCGCGAGCGCCTCGGGTGAGCCGGGCGGCACGAGGACCCCGCGGCCGTCCGCGAGAAGTTCCGTGGCGTACGCGTACGGCGTGGACACGATCGCCCGGCCAGCGCCCATGGCGTACGAGAGCGTTCCTGACACGATCTGATCGAGGTTCGGATACGGCGTGACGAACACGTCGGCCGACTCGAGCCACCGCGCCAGCTCCACGCGGCCGACGAAGCGGTCGACGAACTGCACGTGGTCCGTCAGGCCAAGCTTCTCCACCCGGTCGATCAATGACGCTCGGTAAGCCTCGCCGTGGAGGCGGACCAGATCGGGATGCGTTGCGCCGACGATGACGTAGCAGGCTGCCGGGTGCTCCGCGACGACGGCGGGAAGCGCCTCTAAGGCGAGCTCATAGCCCTTGCCCGGGCCCAAGAGTCCGAAACTGAGGATCACCTCGCGTCCATCGAGGCCAAGGCCTGGCTTGGTCGTCTCCGAACGGACCATCGGCCTGTCGGGGACCCCGTGCGGGATGATGTCCAGCCGGCTGGGATCGACGCCATAGGCGCTGGTCAGCAACGTCGCCGCGGATCGCGACATGACGACCGTGGCCCGCACGCCCTTGACGAGCTCGACGAGGATCGCGCGCTGACGCGGCGTCGGTTCTCGGAGGATCGTGTGGAGCGTCGCGACCGCCGGCACATCGAGCGCCCGGACGAAGTCGAGAACGGCCTCGCCGTCATCGCCACCCCAGATCCCGTACTCGTGCTGGAGCGAGACCACGTCGACGCAGGCGTCGAGCGACCGGGCAGTTCGGGTGTAGTCGGAAGGCTCGTCGCGCCGGATGCGGTGATGGACCTCGAACGGGTATGGCGACGCCTGCTCTGGCGGATGGAGGACGACGATCTCGCGGTCCCCGGTCACCCGGCTCAGATTGCTCGTGAACGTGGCGATCCCGCAACGCTGGGGAGGGTACGTCGAGACGAACGCGGTGCGTACGATGGCGTGCTCCGATCGAGCGATGGGCGACCGCTTTGCGCCCCGGAGGAGACCGAGTGGAGGGAGGCGAGGGCCGCGCCGCGCCTACCCGCCGAGCGAATGTGAACGGCCCGTCGGTCGGACGGGCCGCACCTGTGCCGTCAGGCTGCGCGCACCTGTGTGGCGCGCGGGCCCTTGGGGCTGGTCTCGATCTCGAACTGGACGCGCTCGCCGCCGACGAGGCGGTCGAAGTCGATCGAGGAATCGAGCCCGCCGCGATGGAAGAAGTACTGCTTCTCATCCTCGGCGGCGATGAAGCCAAAGCCGCGATCGGCGATGACCTTCTTTACGGTTCCGCTGGTCACGGGGACCTCCAACGCTCCCCGAACAGGGATGGCGGAAACGCACGGTCCGTTCGAGAAGGGGGTCGACCACGCGGAGCATCGCCACAGATCGCGGCGAGGGGCAAGGCTAGCACAAATGTTCGAGCGCGGTCGACGCCGGCCGAGGGGACCCGATTGACGGGAGAAGATGGCTCGGGCGGGGAGAGCGATCCCTAACTGCGGCTCTTGGCTCGCCGCGCCGAGCGTGATTGCCGCGTAGCGCCCGGCCAACAACACCGCACTATCACCAGATCGTGCCGGGGTGACCGCCAAGCGGAAGCGCACGACGACGCGGTGGTCGCCGAACGTCGCGACA
>JBCLCL010000081.1:0-5441 GCA_038915815.1 Candidatus Limnocylindrales bacterium | reverse complement strand
GTCAGCCGTCCCGCTCGATCTCCCTCGTGCGCCGCTCGACGAAGGCGTCGAGCTCCTCGCGCACCCCGGGCTCCATGGGCGGCGGCAGGTACTCCGCCAGCAGCCGCTTCCAGATGCCGTTCGCTCGCTCGGTGGCCGTTCGGGCGCCATCGTCGTGCCACGTCTCGAAGTTGCGCCAGTCGGAAAGGATCGGACGGTAGAAGGCGGTCTCATAGCGCTCGAGCGTGTGCGCCGACCCGAAGAAGTGGCCGCCCGGCCCGACCTCGGCGATCGCCTCGAGGCCGAGCTCGGCGTCGTCCACGATGACCGGCCGCAGCACTTCGGCCATCTGCTGGAGCAGTTCGGCGTCGAGGATCAGCTTCTCGAACGACGCGGTCAGGCCGCCCTCCAGCCAGCCGGCGCAGTGGTAGACGATGCTCGCTCCGCCCAGGACGGAGCCCCACAACGACATCTCGCTCTCGTAGGCGGCCTGGGCATCCACGACCGGGGACGCGGTGACGTTCGAGGAACGCCACGGGATCGCGTAACGCCGAGCCAGCTGGCCGGTGGCGAGCTGACCTTTCACGTATTCAGGCGTCCCGAAGGCGGGCGAGCCGCTGCGCATGTCCACGTTGGACGTGAAGCCGCCATAGACCACCGGCGACCCCGGTCGCGCGGCCTGGCCGAGGGCGATCATGAACAGGGCCTCGGCGTTCTGGAGAGCCAGGGCGCCGGCCAGGGTCGCCGGGCTCATCGCGCCGGCGAGGGTGAACGGGGTCGCGATCACCGGCTGGCCGCTGAGCGCCATCTCGATCAGGCCTTCCGACATCGGGCCGTCGAAGCGGAGCGGGGAGTTGGTGTTGATCACCGTCATCACCGAGGGCTCGTCCGCCAGTCGTTCGCGCGAGACACCCCGGACCAGGCAGGCGATCTCGATCGCGTCGTCCACCGGTCGGCGCCCGAAGCCGAGGCACTGCCAGGTCTTGTCGGTCAGCGTTGCGAAGGCGCGGTACATCTCCAGGTGCCGGAACGGGACCGCGATGTCGGTCGGCTCGACCGCCCCGCCTCCCTCCTGGTGAACGATGTTCAGCTGCTGGATCAGCCGGGTCAGGTCGCACATGTCGGCGAACGTGCCGGCCCGGCGACCGCGATCGAGATCCGTGGCGAAGGCCGGCCCTCCGACGGCGCTGAAGACGAGACTGTCGCCGCCGATGGGGAGCGTCCAGGCCGGGTTACGGGCATGGAGCGTGAAGGTCCGCGGCGCGCTGGCGATCAGCTCCTCGGTCAGGCCCGGGTCCAGCCGGACTCGACGGGTGGCGCGGTCGACCTGCGCGCCGGCTCGGCCCAGGATGTCCAGCGCCCGGTCGCCGAGCAGCTCGAGCCCGGTGTCGCGCAGGATCCGGAGCGACGCCTCGTGGATCGCCTCGACCTGGTCGCTGGTGAGGACCTCGACCGGGAGGAACGGGTTTCGGAGTCGTTGCGGCGGGAGCTGCGGGACACGGTGATCGACGCGCCGCGGCCGGCGCCGGACCGTATGGCCGCCGGCCAGGGTGCCGCCGCCGAGGGCGCCGTCGGCCAGGGCCGCGGCGGACGGATGGATGTCGGGCACGTCAGCGGGCGGCGATCAGGGCGACCAGTGCGCGTCCGCAGGGCGAGTCATGGGGCATCGGGACCTCGGGTTGGCGCTGCCTGGCGGCACCGGCGAGGGTAGCACGCGTCTGCCGACCAACGACGCGACCAACGACGCGACCAACGACGCGATCTTCGAGAGGCGCCGGGTCTGTATGGTGGGTCGCATGACGAAGGAGGGCGAGAAGATGGAGATCGGCCTGTACACGGATTCCCTGAGCCGCCTGCCCTTCGAACGTGCCCTGGACGTGGCCGCCGACGGCGGCGTAATCGCGATCGCCAAAGGCCGTCATCCACGGTTTGCGTAGACCGGCGATCACAGCGATCGCGGGCTTCGACAGGCCACGCCTCGCAAGCTCCTCCGGCGTCCCATTCTCGAGGATGCAGAACAGTCGGAACTGCTCGCGGCCTGGGCCCTGCGCTCGTACCTCGTAGGTGCCAGACATGTCGCCGTGCATCGCCTCCCAACGGCCACCGCCCGAGTAGCGTTGGGGTGGCGCGTCGGCGACGTCATCGAGGACAGCGATCAGCATGGCGCTGATCTTTGCGGGACAGCCATCGAGGAACTCGTCAACCGGACAACATCCGTCGGCGGCCGCGTAGTAGATAACGTCCCACGGCTCCTGGACGGCGGCAGTCGGCAAGGTCAGGCGCCGGCCGGCGCCACGCGCTCCGTCTTCGTTGTCCGCCGGCGGCGGCGCGGCACGATCAGGACCTCGGCATCGAGTGCCGCCGCGAGTGCTGCGATCGTCCGAAGCTCTGGGTTGACCTGGGCGGTAAACAGTCGCCGCACCACCGCGTCGTTGCGTCCGATCTCGCGCGCCAGATCCGCCTTGGACAAGCCTGCGTTGACTCGCAGATCATCGAGGCTCTGCATGACCGCGTTTACCTGGGCGAGTTCTCGGCGAGTCCGCTCATACTCGATGCGGAATTCCGGGTCCTCAAGACGCTCATCCAAGCGTCGCCGATGGTATCCAGTATTGATCACAGACCTATCTCCGTAGCGCTGATGCTACGAAGACTGTAACACCAGAGATACGACGGAGTCAAGGTCTCCGGCGGATAGGAAGACCTGCTGCGTGGAAGAAAGCTGGGGTTCGAGACCGAATCCGGATCGCTGAGCCCGTCGACCCGTCCATTGCTGAAGCGGACCACCGACAAAGGTGAACGCCAAATCTGCTCAGTTAGCAGGTCCTCCCCATCGCTGAGCGCTGTGGCATGCCAGTCATCGCCACGATGACGATCAGGAAGACCAGATAGCAGGTCTTCCTGAGTTCGAAACGAGGGGAGTGGAGCCGACACTCGGATTTGAACCGAGGACCTGCTGTTTACGAAACAGCTGCTCTACCGCTGAGCTATGTCGGCCCGGGTCGGGAGTATAGGCGATGTTTCCAGACATCAGCTATTCGGGCCACGGCGGGCACGAACGATGGCTTGGTCCGATCCAGCGCACACCGCCCGAAGAGCTGATAACTGCCACCGGCCGCGGAGTCCGGGCGGCGGGAACGGGCTGCAGCCGCCTCGCCGGAGCATCCGCTCCATAGCGACCCCCGGATCGTCAGCGCGGCGCGGGTCAACGTCGGACGGCAAGAGCACGAGTCGGATCGCGCGTTCCCATCCGCTCAAGCTCCACCTCGGGCTCGGGCGGCGAACCATGGGACAACGACCGTCGTGACGAGAGCGGATGCTTCGTCCGTCGATCTCCGGCCGGCGCGGACGCTGTCGAAGAACGCTGGATGGATGACCGCCCGGAGGATCGCCATCGCCTCCTCGTCGTCGGCCAGTGGCCCGAGCGCCGTCCTCATGAGCTCGTCCCACCTCGCGCCGTACTCCGCGCCCTTTTCTGCCCAGGGCCCGGTCAGCATCGGCTCGCGCAGCCACATCGAATAGAGCCGCCTGGCCTGGTCCATGAAGATGCCGCCGGCCCGGATGACGCTCTGGACGCGCTCCTCGATCGAGCGCGCGCCGTCGAAGATCGCGAGATCCGGGAGCGGGATCTCCGAGGTCAGGCGTTCGACCATCGCCCGGTCGAGATCCTCGCGCCTCGCGAAGTGGTTGCGCAGCGTGCCGGGTGCGACGTCGGCGCGGGACCCGATCTCTCGCATCGTCGCCGCTGAGATGCCGACCTCGGTGTAGAGCTCGAGCGCGGCCTCGATGATCCGGTCGCGGGTCGCCTGGACCTGCGCCGCTCGTTCACCCAGTCGATACGATCTCGGCATCTGCTCCTTAAACTATTGACATGCCACAGGCAGCCAAATAATATCAGTCCGAACGGAGCGTCGCAGCGGGCGACCGGCTCCCTCGAGGCAGGATGGACCGCCCGAGTCGCGCCGGAACGGAGCATAGCGACACGGTTGGTGAAAGGAGCGACCGGATGGCACTGACAACGCTCGCAGGCGTGACCCTCGGGGTCGGCATGCTCGGGTCACTGGTCTACGAGCTTTGGCGAGTGATGGCGCGCGGCGACGTGTCCGAGTACGACACCCAACGGCGTTTCGTCCGTGAGCAGGTGCCGTTCTACGTGGTCGCCACCATCTTCGTGGCCGCGCTCCTCATCGACTGGCAGTTTGCGTCCGTCGCGGGGCTGGCCTTCGTGGCGTTCATCTGGGCGTACAGCGCGTTCCAGTACATGCCGAAGACGTACAAGGCCCGCAAGCCCGGGTTCATCGATGACGTCGACGCGATCTGGTTCCTTGGCGCGGTCGGCGCGGCCGCTGTGCTCATGGCCGCTCAGCTCGCTGGCCTGACGCTGACGCCGTAACGCGAGCTTCCGCGTCTCACCGATCGAGCTCCGCTGAGTCATCCCCGGTTCGGACCGACTTCGCACAAGGTACGGGAGGCACCGATGGGACGGTATCGCATCACTCGGCAGATTCGTGCCACGCCGGCCCAGGTGTTCCGAGCGTTCACGGACCCGGCCCTGGTGGTGGATTGGATGGAAAGCGCCAGTCTCATCGACGCGACCGGTGAACTCGACAAGCCGGGGACGTGTTACACTCTTGTGGTGTGGGGGCCGTGGCGGTTCCGGACCGAGGTCGTTCGCGCCGAGGCACCCAATCTCCATGAGATCGTGGGTCGCGGCCCCCTCGGAACGTCCTACCGGATCGTCGCGCGAGTCACCGAGCAAGATGGCGAGTCGGTGCTCGACCTGCTGACGGAGTACACGATGCCGTTCGGGGCGATCGGCCGATGGATCGATCGCCGGTGGATCGACCGCGAGCCCCGCGCGATCGCGAACCGCGAGGTCGACCGGCTCGTGACGATCGTGTCCGACCCGGCGGCGGTGCCGCGCCGGCGCGGGGGCGTGAGAATGGCGGCTCCAGACGGCCCCAGCGCCGGAGGCGGGAGTTAGGTCGAACGTCGACCGTCAGGCCGAGCGCGCACCGGGCCAGGTCGGGCGACCCCCTGGCGGGCAATTCCGTCGAGATCTTCGCCTTCTGAGGGGCTGCCGTCGATGAACGATCGATCGGGCACGGCATCGATCGAGGCGGGCGCCGGCGCTGGGATCGCCGGTCTCGTCGTCTTTCTCGTGCTCCACGACCTCTGGATCGTCCCGATCTGGTTCATCGCGCCGGTGGGAGCGGTGATGGCAGTAGCCGGTGGCGCCGCGGTCGGTGCCGCCTACGGCGAGTTGGGCCCGCGCTTGCCACGGCGCCCGTTCACCGTCGTGGCCGTCATGGGCCTGGTCGCCGTGGTGCTGGCCCCGTCGGTCGTCATCGCCGAGCTTCGCGGGCCGATCTATGCGATGGATCGCGACGGCGGCAGCCTCCTCGTCCCGGCGACCCAGGCCGTGGCTGACTTCGTTGTGAGTCTGCTCGGTACGTCCTCGCTCA
>JBCLCL010000080.1:0-5716 GCA_038915815.1 Candidatus Limnocylindrales bacterium | reverse complement strand
TCGGCAGCGTCCAGGACCATCCGCTCGAGATCCTCGTGATGGAATGGCACGGGAGCGAGTCGGATGCCCATCTCAACCGTGCGGGTACATGGCTCGTCGTTCGCCAACGCCTGGCCCCCGGCCTCGCTGGGGGCCGGCGATGGACTGGGCGACGTGATCTGGCCCCCGGCCTCGCTGGGGGCCGGCGATGGACTGGGCGACGTGATCGTGCATGCCGCCAGCAGCAATGCAAGGCCCGGCAAAGCCGACCGCATCGGGCGATTCTGCCCGCCGGCTCGGGCCATTACAAGCGGTGTCATCACCGGGTAGTGCATCAGTTTGACCTCTGAGGAATCTTGCACTCGTTCGCGGTATCTGCGACCACTCTAACCCGCGATCCGCTGGCCGTTGAGCTGGGGGGACGGGGTGGGCTGAAGGGCGGGAAGGCCAGGGCGGAGAAACTCAGCCCGGAGGAGCGGTCGGCGATTGCGCGGAAGGCGGCGGCTGCCTTCGCGCTCGAGGGCGAGGTCTTCGTGCGGTCGCGCCGCGTGATCGACGAGGGGCTCGATGAGCTCGACGCGTTGACTCGACCAGGCGCGGAGCTCGCGCGTCCGCTTCAGCGCCGCCTGCGCGACGTGATGTGGGAGCGGTGTGGGGTTGTTCGCGACGAGAACGGCCTGCGGGAGGGCCTGCGGGAGCTGGAGGCGATACGCGATAGCGCCGCCAACGTCGACGTTCGGCCGGGCGCTGAAGGGTGGACGGACCTCGCACACGCGCTCGACCTGCGCGCCGGACCTAAAGCGATTCGGCCGGATCGAGGGGTACGGAACCGGCTACACCAACTATGCGAACCCCCCGTATTTCGTGCTCTCCGCCGTGCACCTGTTCTGGGATGACGCGGGCGCCCAAGGCTGGATGGACGCGTTCATCGCCGGATTCCGGGCCTCGGTGGGGACGCCAGCCGGCCCTTGGAGCTTCCGGAACCTGCCGTCGTCGTTCACCGCGCAGGACAGCACGCTCGTGGAGCACGTCGGAGGTGACGGGACGCGAACGTGGGCCATCTTCCGGCGAGGCCCGATCGTCGGCTGGGTCATCGATCTGCACCCGGCCGACACCACGACGATCGATGTGGCCCTCGTGGCCGCTCGCATGGCGGAGCGCATCGAGTCAGTGATCGCCCAGGTCGCCGAACGCGATCGGAGCGGACTGGACGCGGCCCAGCTGCTGTCCGCGCCACTGCCTCTCGCCGAGTACGGCGCCCGGGGAAACGGCCTTGCCTGGAATTACTTCTTTGGCGGCTGTCAGGACGCCATCGAGCGAGGCCTCATCTCCGGTCCTCGGGCGGAGGCCGATGCTCGCCGCCTGGGTCGGCTCACCGGCTGCACCGCGATGTATGAGCCGGCGGAGGAACCCGCCGGCGCCGGCGTCGTCCGCGTCTTCTCGGGCGTGGGCGTCTATCGCGACAGCGAGGGCGCGTCCGAGAGCCTGGTGGCCTCGCTCGCCGATCTCGAGGCGTGGGGCGGGCAGCGGTTTGCCGTAGCCGGCGTCGGCGACGAGGCGATCGGGCTGGTCACCCCACCGAGCGGGGACCTTACGTATACCGCTACGCGCATCGTCATGCGCCTTGGCGAGCTCGTGGCATCGGTCGGCATCGATGAGAGGGATGGCGCCGACGCGACCGGCGACATCGTTGCCCTCGCGCGCCGCCTCGAAGACCGGATCACGTCACTGCAAGCAGCCGGCGACTAGGGCTCCCCGACGACGATCAGCGGCAACGAGAAGGAACGATCCGAGCACGAATCGGGCCGATGAGGGCGAGATGGTACCGCATACCGGATGCTTGTCGGATCGTCCCATGCGTCCCAACCTGGTTCAGAAACGACCACCCGGGACACATGGGACACATGGGACAGCTCGCATAGGGGTTCGGACAAGGGTTCAGGGCGGGGCCGATTTCGCGCGGACCGATCGGACCTATTCGAGCAGCCGCTCCGGGCCGAGCTCGACGGGACGCTCCGTCCATTCGCGGAGTTCGTCCGGCACGCCCGGAACGGGCTCGCTCCACGGGTCCATGCCAGCGTCGACGAAGAAGTTCACCTGGAGCGCGGGGTCGAGATCTTCAGCGGGCCGGCTCAAGGGGCTCTGCGGTGACGGCGAACACCCGACGCTCATCGGGAACGCCCTTGAGCCGGTGGGTGCCCCGATCCTCGAAGCGCAGTCCGGAGCCAGATGCCAACTCGCGCGTCGTGCTGGACACGAGCACCTCCCCCGGCGCCGCCAGCGCCAAGATCCGCGCTGTCTCGTGGACGGCCACGCCGCCCAGGTTGCCGGGAATGACCTCGACCTCGCCGGTGTGGACGGCCGCGCGGATCTCCAGGTCGAGGTTCCGTAGGGCTTCGCGAATGGCCACCGCCGCGTGAACGGCGCGCGCGGCCCCATCGAACGTCACGAGGAAGCCATCCCCCGTCGTCGCGACCTCCGCCCCGCGGTACCGTTCCAGGACTTCCCGGACAGTTTCGTTGTGCTGCTCGAGCAACCGGTTCCAGGGACCGTCGCCGATGCGAGCCGCGCGCTCGGTCGAGCCGACTATGTCGGTGAAGAGCGGCGTAGCCAACACCCTGTCGCCCACGGCGGGGTTGCCGAAGCCACGGAACCCGCCCCAGATCACGGCCACTGCTGGCTCGTCGCCGAGCACCCACGCGTCATGGCCGGGTGGGATGTCATACACGTCACCGGGCTTCAGGTCGAGCTCGGTGCCGTCGTCCATGCGGAGCCAGGTCTGCCCTGAGAGCACTACGCCGACGTGGTGGAACTGGCAGCTGGGGGTGCCGACAGTCGGACGGATGTGCTCCGACCAACGCCAGCCCGGTTCCTGCACGACGCGCGCGACCACCATCTCCCCGATCGTTGCCCACCATGGGCAATTTTGTCGGGAGGTGCGGACGTCATGATGGGGCTGTGAAGCCGGGGAGGGTCCTTACGCCGGCCGCCCGAGCGTTCCTCGCGGGTGCCCGCCGCGCGATCCTCGCGACCGTGGCCCCGGACGGTCGACCTCGCTTGGTGCCCGTCTGCTTCGCGCTGGCCCCGGACGACGATGCGCGCGGCCGGCCGATCCTCTACACGCCACTCGACGAGAAGCCGAAGCGGGTCGGCGACCCGCACCACCTCGCCCTCGACGCGCTCGAGATGGCGATCTGGAGCCGGCGGGCCGACGATCTCGCGGGGCTCGTCCACCACAGCGATCGTGGGGTCCAGTACCTGGCCATCCGCTACACGGAGCGCATGGCTGACGCGGGTGCCGTCACCTCGGTCGGCTCGAAAGGCGACAGCTATGACAACGCCCTGACCGAGACGGTCAACGGCCTCTACAAGACCGAGCTCATCCGGGCGCAGGGCCCCTGGCGGACCATCCACCAACTCGAGCTCGCCACCGCGGCCTGGGTCGCGTGGTGGAACGAACAGCGGCTCCATTCCGCCTGCGGCGACGTCCCGCCGGCACAGTTCGAGGCGGCATACTGGGAGCGTCAGGTCGAGGCCACCGAGGCCGCCTGATCACAACCGTCTCAGAGTCTCCACGAAACCCAGGGCGGTTCATTTGGTCCGAGGCCACCCGCTCTGTCCGCTGAGCTACGGGCGCGCGAGCGGCCGTTGTAGGGGTCCTGCCGGACGTGGCCTTGGCGGCGCGCGGTCAGGGGCGTCGTCGCTACACTCGCCCCGTGGTTGCACCGGCAAGCACTCCCCATCGTCTCGCCGGGGCGCTGGCTGGCGCAGCATTGCTGCTTGCGGCCGGCGGATGCACAGCAGGGTCGCCGCAGGCGTGGACAGCCACCGGGGGCATGGACGGACCCCGCTCCGGTCACACGGCCACGCTGCTGCCCGATGGCCGGGTGCTCGTGGCCGGTGGAGGCAGCAGCCACGATGTGCGAGCCTCCGCCGAGCTGTACGACGCGGGCAGAAGATCCTGGACCGGCACCGGGGGCATGGTCGAAGCTCGCGGCGATCATACGGCCACGCTGCTGCCCGATGGCACGGTGCTGGTGGCGGGCGGCTACGTCTGGACTGGCGTCGCCTCCGCCCTGGCCTCAGCCGAGCTCTACGACCCCGAAAGGGGGATCTGGACGGACACCGGGAAGATGAACGGCGTCCGTAAGGGCCACACGGCCACGCTGCTACCCGATGGCACGGTCCTGCTGGCGGGCGGCGGTGAGAGCGGCTTGTTCGCCCCGACCGAGGCCGAGTTGTACGACCCCGGCAGCGGGATCTGATCTAACGCTGCTGGCTCAGAACTGACCGCACGGTCCGCTGAGCTACGGGCGCGCCAGGGGCCATGGTACGGGCCGGGGCATGCGAGGGCGAAGCGCCGCTTGGTCACGACCGTCTACCGGCCATCTCGAGCCATCGCGAGGGGCCGCTGAACTCGGGGATGGCTCCCATCGAGCGCGCGGCGCGGGCGTCGACGGGACCACCACTATCACCAGATCGTGTCCCAGCTTGCGCTCGCGCCCTGCAGCGCAGGGCGATGGAAGGAGCGCCGGTACCCCGACGGACACCCCCGCCCTCTTCCCTGACGTCGCTCCTGCGTCCGAGACTCCGCGCGAGAGCTCGACGAGCGGCTCACCTACCTCGGCGGTGACCTGCACATCATGTGCGTGAAGCACGACGGGCGGCGCCGGCCTGGCTTCGCAGACGATCCGGCCCACCGGAGCCCACGATCGACGCCTCCGCTCTGGGACCTGAGGGACGAACGCTTGCCTCTCGACCGGTGTCGGGCGCGGGTGTAGCGTGGCGCGGAAGGGAGGCCTGTCATGACCGACGAGCACCAGCCATCTGAGGCGATCGGGACGGTCACCCACTGGTTTGGCCATCTTTCAGTCGCCGCGGTCCGGCTCACCGAACCACTTTCCGTGGGCGACCGGATCCACATCAGGGGGCATTCGACTGACCTGGTCGAGACCGTCCGCTCGATGGAGGTCGAGCACCGTAAGGTCGATCGCGCCGGACCCGGCGACGACGTTGCGGTGGCCGTCGAGGGCCAGGTCCACGAGCACGACGTGATCTTCCGCGAGCCATGAGGCCACGGGAGACCTCCGGCGGATGGTAGAGTCCCTATCGACCCGAAGAGGCCGTGCAGTCGATCTATCTCGAGATCGCATCAACAGATTGGACGTCCTGTGATTCACATCAACGGACGGAACGCCTGAGACCACATCAAGGGCAGAGAGCGAACGGTCCCTTCGGGTCGTTGCGTACTCACGGCGTAGCCCCTCATCGCAGCGCGGTGCGGCTCCTCGGCGCGCCGCGTCCCAAGGGGCCTTCAGCGCGGCAGGTAGCGCTTGGCGGGTGATCCGGCGAAGGTGCGGATCCGGGCGAGCAACTGGCGCTCGGTGATCGGACCGCTCTTCTCGACCTCGATCCGTCGCTTGCGGCCGTGGTTCTCGTCGTCGGTGCGGACGTGGTCCGCGAAGTGCTCGACGACCTCGCCGTCGCCGACCAGCAGCAGGTCGTCGTCGACCGGCAACGCGTGGGCGACCTGATCGAAGAAGGTCCGCATGTGTTCGTCGCGATGGCCTTCGTCGCCCTGACGCTCCTCGGTGGGTGGTCGTCCGGTTGAGCGGTGCCGACCGGCGACCGTGGAGTCGATCCGGTGGCGTACGGTGAGCTCAGGGCTCCAGCGCAACATCGTGGCCGAGTTGGCCGAGATCCAGACGCCGGTGGTGCGGGGACTGGTCATCGCAGC
>JBCLCL010000079.1:0-5864 GCA_038915815.1 Candidatus Limnocylindrales bacterium | reverse complement strand
GGAACTCCATCGCGAGCGCGCGCGCACCCGGCTGGATCGACCTGGGTGACGGCCCTTCCACCCTCCGCCGTTTGGTGATGCGGGGACTTTGGCCACTGGTCTGCCACCATCAGTCGCCCCGTGCTCGGAACGACTCGCCACACGATCGTGGGATCGTGGCCGCCAGCACCAAGGCCGCCACAGCCTCTACCGCGGCGCGGCGGGCTTCTCGCCCTCTTCGATGACGAGGGTGATCCAGCGGGGCGCGGGCCCTCCTTGGAACGCCGACTTTCGGACGTAGACGTTCGTGACGGGCGCGTCCGGGTCCGGGCTGTCGAAGCGGTACGTGCCCTTCGTTTCCTTGACCTGCTCGAGCGTCACGACCACTCGCTGCATCGCCTTCTCCTCCACCCTGTCGTAGGTCCCCAACCGCACCGGAGCGTAGCGGGGCCTCGCATCCTTCGCTGATCCTGGTCCTGCTCGCCAACGTGCCCTCCACGACACACGCCGCCAGGCCGCGCTACGCCCGCTCCACGCCGAGGCGGAGCGGCGGGCCGAAGGACCCTTTACTCGGCCCGGATGCGGGGTCGCCGACAGGTACGACCGAGCGGTTCTTCGACCATAGCCTGCGGCCAACGTCCCGATGACCCCTCGCCGTAGCCGCGACCGAAGCTCGCCGTCGTCGTCCTCCTGGGCGCCGGGCGAGACCCCAACCGGCGCGAAGCCGCCGTTGATCCTCATCCATCGGCAGGACTGGCGCCGCCGACAGGTCCGACGGGGGGCCGTCACGATGCTTCTATCGTGTGGACATGGCGTGGATCGACTCCGCGGAGCCCCCTTGCGATCGACCGTCAAGGTGAGGGAGCCTAATCAGGCAGTCGCTCTGACCCGAGCAGGATCGAGGCGTCGGAATGCGGTCATGTCGGGGCGACCAATCCCTACGGCCCGGGGCAAGGAACACCGGCTTCGAGTGCTCAGGGTGCCGAAACACACACGCGGACCGCCTCCGCCAGTGTGGCGGCGTGGGTCGCCTGCAGCATATTGGCTTGCCCCAAAGACCAGACCGTGAAACCTTCGCCAGACTCGCGCTGGGGCTGGGAATTCCATCGACCAGCGGAGACCAACCGCACCACTAGCCGCAGTCTGGCCTTCGGATGTGGGTCGATAGCTAGGAGCTTTCTGCCCAGCTTGCCTTCGAGAATGTGTTCGCCCGTGGTATCGAGCGCAAACACGTGCCGTCCCTTCCACACAAGGAAGTCGGGGTAGAAGTTCTTACTCTGCCCAGGTGAGAGCAGCGGGATCCCAAAACCACTCCGCGATGGATTGCGCGACCATGGCAGGCGCAACTTGTCCAGCTGCTGGGCAAAAGGCGCCTCCAGGGACTTGTTGAGCCCGCTGTAGGCGGAATGGAGGGCATTGGAGTAGGTCACCGCCGCTGCGGGGTCTACCAGGACATCCCCCACCACGTACGGATTCTGGAGGCGCTGCTTGAGCACGACGTGCTCGAGGTATGCCTCCACGACCTCACTCGCGGCTTTGCGGATCATGCCAGCCGCCGGACTTCCAAGCTCGACACGCGCGTCTAGCTTGGCGTCGTCTGACCGGGTCACCTCGAGCGCGGATGGAAACTGTCGTCGAACCTCGGTCTGGAAGATCCACCGGGCCGTGACCAGGTTCCCGTGATCTCGTTCGACCCAGTGAAGCTCCGATGAACCGGGCGCACCGACGAGCTGCTGGACCAATGCCTTGGCTCCACCACCTCGCGTATTGGCTGAAGCGTCTCCCCGGAAATCGATGAGGTTGCGGATCACCTCATCGATACGTTGGACCGCGAAGGTAGGGTCCCGATACACGTGAGGAACTTCCTTCGGCGAGCTCGGGCTGTAGAGCGTCGGCCGAGCCTTCTGCCGAGGGTCATAGCTCGAGATCTCCACGTCGGGCAGGTCCGCCGCGAGTCGCTTAGCCACGTCCTGAACGAGTGCGGAGAAGACCGACTTGGAGTCGACGCGAACGTAGAAGTTCGCTGTGTTGAGAATGTCCGACTCGTAGTGCTGCGCGTTGGGCTGGCGCAAGACGCGTCCGATCACCTGCTCGACCTGGATGGTCGACTGCATCGACTTGTCTATGTAAGCGAAGTAGCACTCCGGGTCGTCCCAGCCCTCCTGGAGCCCCAGGTTGAAGATGACATGCTCGTAGTTGCCAGCGACAAAGTCGCTGTAGTCGCTATCTCCGCCCTTGAAGTGAACGAACCCCTCGGGCGGGGGATAGTCCGGATCGAACTTCAGGGCGCTGGTATAGATGGCAATCTTGGCGGGGTCGATCGCCTTCTGTCTCACCAAGTAGTCCCAGATCAGAATTGGAGGCGCTTGACGCTGGGCAAACGGACGCTTCGGATCGTCTGCCTGGTTAGCATTGCCCTCGACGATGTTCGTCCGGCAGACGTAGATCGCCTTTGGCCGCAGTGAAAGCCCGGCACGATTGACTGCCTTCGCAGCCTTGGTCATGTCGGCGATCAGATCGTCGATCGTTTCGTCCATTTGGGCCTTGTACCCGCCCAGAAGGACCCTTCGCTTCACGAGGCCGGCATCCACGACATCGCGGCTGCTCACCGATGTCGTGAGTTCAGCGTCTGTCCACCTAAGTGCGTCTTTCAGGTCATCGACGATCTTGGCGATGGCCCTGGGCAGGCGAGGGGTAGCCGTCGCCAGGAGAAGTGCGTCAGGCTCTAGCTCCATGAGGAGATCGGTCTGCTGGTCGGTGAGGTTGTGCGCCTCGTCGTACACGACCAGGAGCGGACGGCGCGTCCCACTCGAGTCGAGGCGCAGTTTAAGTGCCTCCCAGGTGGACCGATCCGCATTGTCCAGCTCGCTCTTGAACAGTCTGAGCTTGCCGGCGTCCTTGTCCTTCTGGTTGAAGGTGCCAACCGTAGCGATGTAGATCAGCGCCAAAGAGTCATCCTCGGCCTCCCGCTGGTCATACTCGCCCAGCAGTCTCAATTCGTACCCGGCCAGTAGGTGGGCGTATTTGCCCCCTGCTTGGAGGTTCGCGTACGTCTGGTCGACCACTACTCGCCCCTTGGACAGCCAGATCACCATCGGCTTGAGAGGCAGTAACGGGGCAAGCTGAGCGAGAGTGTCCGCCATGATCACTGTCTTGCCGGAGGCCGTGATCGAGGCTAGGGCCTGGTAGAACGGCGTGTAGGTCGTCTTCTTGCCGACGACTTTCCCGGGACGATTGGCGACGTACTCGACAAATCGTGTGGTGATCTGGGCGACGGCCCGATGCTGGAAGTCGAAGAGCTCGATCAACCCGCGTCTGCCTCGTTGTTGAACGCGCCGTTGACGTCGAGGCCGAAGTCCAGAAGTATCTGGTCAGGGATCTGGTAGAAGCGAACGTCGTCCGATTGGAAGAGGTTGAACCGAGCATAGACGTGGTAAACGGGCTTCAGCCGGGCCGCGAGCGCCTCATCCACAATCACGCCATACACGTTCGCGTCAAAGACTGGTGGACGGTCTGATCCGTCCCAGACAAGGTAGAAACCCTCGCCGGTTCCGTTACGAGCGACAAGATATCGGTAGCCATCGGCCGTCATGTTGATGAGGGCCGGGCCGCCTCGCCTGAAGATGTCGTAGTGGGATGCGATGACTGCGTCGGTCATCTCGTCCCGCTCCATCGCAAGGAGGGCGACCGCGTCGACCTTCTTCTGAAGCTGGACGAAGCGGAACCCTCCGCCCGTTGCCTCGCGATGCCCACTCGCCCACTGTCCGTCAATGACACGTCTCAAACGGGCGGCGAGGAGGCTGCGCGCGTACGGATCGCCGCGCTCCGGGCGTCCTTGCTCGATTAACGTGAACCGTCGGGATGCTCCGGATTCCGCATTCAGGCTCAGGACGGCATGCCCGGTCGTTCCAGAGCCGGCAAACGGATCGAGGACAAGCCCGGTCGGCGGGCACCACAGCTGGATGATCTTGGAGATGAGCTTGGTCGGCTTGGCCGTGGCGAAGTCGTGTCCTGGGCCGACGACGGCTGTTAGCTCGTCGGTTGCCTGCTGGCTGTGGCCTGCCTCCTGATGAGCCCAGGACGTGGATCCAAGCACCTCCGGCAAATCGTAGTCGTCGTTCGCCCAGTAGTCCGTCGCGACTCGCCCCTTCTTCATGTCGTCTACGTACTTCTTCAGACGAGGCCGGCCCTCACCTCCAGAGAGGAAGTAGAACCGCGGCCACGGTCCTCGCGCATAGAGGTCCTTGGCCTTGGCCTGCGCAGTCTGAACGGGCTCTGCGAGGACCAATGCGTTCACCCTCGGAACCTCTGCCTCCGGGATACCGATGATCTCTGCACGTGTGGCAGCGTCGCCAATCTCTTCGGCCTTGTACTTGCAGCCCCAATCTCGCAGCCCTTGCAGGTTCTGGACTTGGCCGAGCCGCCACGCCGAACCCATGGGTGGGTAGAGGAGCTCACCGGTGAATGGGGACTGGATCGCGTACACCATCCGCATGTGGTTCTTCGCGTTCGAGCCCGTCGCCGGGCTATCAGTCCATGGACGGGGATCCTTATCCGGCATGGACGGCTGCGCTCGGTCCTCATCACGCGGAAGTAGAGTCGTGCGAGCGCGGTCGAGATCCTTTGCGTACACCAGGACGTATTCCGTCGATGTTGAGATATGCCGGGAGTCGTTACGGGGCGTGTAAGAGCGCTGCCAGTTGATGATCGCGATCCGGTTGCCGCGGAAGACTTCATCCAGCATCTGCCCGAGCCGGAACAGCTCGCGGTGGTCGATGAAGATGGCCAAGACCCCTTGCGGCTTGAGGAGGTCGCGCATCACCTTCAGGCGCGGATACATGAACTTCATCCACTTTGTGTGCCGCGCCCCGTCCTCCTCGGTAACGAACTCTCCTAAGCTCGGATCATTCGGGTCGTCATCCCAGCGGTCGTTGTAGCGGAAGTCGCGACCCGTGTTGTATGGCGGGTCCGTGACGATGAGATCGACTTGCCCCCGATCTCGATACATCGTGACCATGGCCTGCAGGTTCTCGCCCTCAATGACCAGGTTCTTCGCCTGCTCATCCTCGGGGCCCGAGGAGTACTTGGCCAGGCGGCGTGAGGTACGGGGCTGCACCTTCCGGGCGAGCGTCCGAGCGATTTCCTTGCCGGTGAAGCTGATGCGGATGCCCTCTTCCGTCCGCTCATGCAGCAGCGCCAGCAGCTCCTCGCGGGTCATGTCCTCGAGCCCTTTGGAGGGCACGGCAGCGTCGGTCATCTGAGCTCAGTTCTCAAAGAGTGAAGAGGTGGTGGGCGCGGCGGCGACCCTGTCAGTACAGTACGTCACGTGACCTACCTGGAAGCGGCGTTGAAAGTCCTGCGAGACGAGTGTCGGCCATTGGGCACCAGAGAACTGACTGATCTAGCAGTCGCTCGCGGATTGATTGTGCCAATCGGCAAGACACCAGACGCCTCAATGTCGGCCGTCCTCTATGCCGAGCTCCGCAGGTCCACCGACCTCCGCAAGCTCCAGTTAGATGGTCCGACGCGCGCGGCACGGGACAGCGTTCGATGGGCGCTGGGCGGCGACGACCTTGCGACCTCCACCTGAGCGAGGCGAAACGAGCGGTGACTTAGATCCGGGTTGCTCCTGGCGGATTATCCACGAGACCGGCTTTCCGGGCGGCGGCCATTCCTCCTAGGCTGAGCCCACCTCGATTCTGATGGATGTCCGCGATACCCTTTCGGGACGTCTTCACGAGATCCACGGCCGCGCGATGCGGACATCGTGTTGGGCTCCCGCTCGCTCACGAACGCGCCTTCTGCTCACGGTCCGCCTCGGCGACGAGCGCGCCGGGCGAGGCCGCCAACTGCGAGCCCTGGCTGCTCTGGCGTCCAAGATAGCG
>JBCLCL010000078.1:0-6105 GCA_038915815.1 Candidatus Limnocylindrales bacterium | reverse complement strand
GCGCCGGCGACCCGGCTCCCCCACCCCGCACGTGGCGAGCCGGTCAGGCGCGATTTGGCACCGATGCCACCGATGGCGACGGCGCCCGCGAGACGGCCCGGAGTCGAGCGGCGGCGTCCTCAGCGGTCAGGTCGCGCTGGGTTTCGGCGAGCAGCTCGTAGCCGACCATGAACTTGCGCATCTTTGCGCGCAGCAGCGGCGGGTAGAAATGGGCATGGACCTGCCAGGCGTCGGTGGAGCCGTCGCCGAACGGTGCCTGGTGCCAGCCCATGGAATACGGAAACGGGCGCTTGAACAGTCGGTCGTAGCGTCCGAGGAGTTCGGGCAGGACCGTCGTGAGATCGTCGCGGGCCGCGTCGTCAAGGTCGGACAGGCGGGCCGCCGGGCGGCCGGGGACGAGGAGAGTCTCGAATGGCCAGGCCGCCCAGAATGGGACGACAGCGAGCCACTCGCCCGTCTCCACGACGACCCTGGGTCCGGCCGATTCCTGGTCGACATAGTCCAGCAGGAGCCGCCGGCCGGCCGTCGCGAGATGGGCTCGCTGCGAGGCATCCTCGCGGGCGGCTTCTCCGGGCAGTGCGGTGCCGGCCCAGATCTGGCCGTGCGGGTGCGGGTTGGAGGCGCCCATCGCCTCGCCCCGGTTCTCGAACACCTGGACCCAGCGGTATCCGGCGCCCAGCTCGGTGGTCTGTTCGGCCCACATGTCAACCACCCGGCGGATCGCATCCGAGGTCATCCGGCCGAGCGTCAGGTCGTGGCGCGGCGAGAAACAGACGACGCGACACTCGCCGCGTTCGCCCTGGGCGCGCAGCAAGCCGTTGTCGAATTCGGCGATGGAGGTATCCGGACGGAGGGCCGAGAAATCGTTGGTGAAGACGAAGGTCTCGTCGTAGTGCGGGTTGACGTTGCCGTTGGCCCGGACGTTGCCCGGACAGAGGTAGCAGTCGGGATCGAACGGGCGCCCTGCGCCGTCCGGCTCGGGTTCCACCGCACCCAGCCACGGCCGTCGAGTCCTCCCGGCCGAGACCAGCACCCACTCGTCGATCAGCGGGTTGTAGCGACGGTGCGGCTCGCCGGCCAGGCCAGCCAGCGCGCCGTGGCCGGCCCGGAGTTCAGTTGGCACGCGCGACCTCACCTGACGCATCGAGCGGCTCGGACTCGACCACGACCAGTTTCCGAACGGCACTGCTCAGCGTCGCTCGAGCGGCCGGCTCGAGACCCGCGTCCGTGATCAGCACATCAGCCTGGTCAAGACGGGCGATCGAGCTGATACCGATGACGCCCCACTTGGAATGGTCGGCCACCACGACCAGGCTGCGACCGGCCTCGATGAGCGCCCGGTCCGTGTCCGCCTCCAGCAGGTTCGGACAGGTGAAGCCCGAATGCGGATCCATCCCGTGCACGCCGACGAAGACGAGGTCGACGTGGACGGTGCGCAGGGCCGCGACCGCGAACGGCCCGACGAGCGCGTCCGACGGCGTCCGGACGCCGCCGGTCAGGATGATCGTCTGGTCGGCCCGACCGTCCTCGTAGAGCACGTCCGCCACCCGAACCGAGTTGGTGACGACGGTCAGCCCCGGGACATAGACGAGGCGCTGCGCCAGCGCATAGGTCGTCGTCCCGGCCGAGACCGCGATCGCCATGCCCGGCGCGACGAGGGCCACCGCGGCGTCCGCGATCGCGTCCTTCTCGCCTTGCTGGAGCGCGGACTTGGCTGCGAAACCAGGCTCGAACATGGCCGAGCCAGCCAGCGACGTCGCGCCGCCATGGACCTTCTCGAGCAGGCCGCGCTCGTCCAGGACCTCGAGGTCGCGACGCACGGTCATGTCGGAGACGCCGAGCTCACGGACGAGGTCGGCCACTCGGACGGCGCCGTCCTCGCGTACCCGATCGAGGATGAACGCCTGACGCTGTCGCGCGAGCATCAGCTCCTCCTCCGCTGCAGGCTGTAGCGGCGCTCGCTCATGATCGCCCCTCCCCCTCCATAGCAAGAGATTGCCGCGCAACCAACAGAAAGTCAACGAGTTCCGACAAGATCCTGCCGGATTTGCCCTCACGGTCCTTGACATTGGGGTGGCGGGTGCGGACAATCCGGGTGATCCTGTCGGATTTTGTCGGGCAGCATCGGAGGAGGAACAACCAAGATGGCAGAACCGACCCAGTTGAACTCCGTCTCGCGACGGACCGTCCTCAAGGGCATGGCCGGCACCGCCGGCCTGGTGTCCGTCCCCGCGATCATCGCGGCGTGCAGCACGCCGGCGGCGTCGACCGCGCCGAGCGCCGCAGCCACCGCCGCCGCCACTGAGGCCGCGAGCGCCGCCCCGTCGGCAGTCGAGAGCGTGGCGCCCGGGTCCCTGACGCTCGGATCGAACTATTCGGACGCGGTACCGAAGGGCGTCCTCGCCGGCATCGTCGACACATTCACCCAGCAGACCGGCATCACCGTCAAGGTCAATACGGTCGATCACGGTACCTTCCAGGACCAGATCAGCTCGTATCTCCAGGGCACGCCGGACGACGTGTTCACCTGGTTCTCCGGCTTCCGGATGCGGTTCTTCGCAGCCCAGGGCCTGGCCACGGACATCAGTGACGTCTGGTCGAAGGTCGGCGGCAACTACAGCGACGCCTTCAAGGTCGGCTCGACCGGCGACGACGGCAAGCAGTACTTCATCCCGATCTACAACTACCCGTGGGCCGTCTTCTATCGGAAGAGCGTCTTCGCGGACAAGGGATACACACCACCGACCACCCTTGACGAGTTCAAGACGCTCGCAGCCAAGATGAAGTCGGACGGCCTCATCCCGATGGCGTTCGGCGATTCGGACGGCTGGCCGGCGATGGGCACCTTCGACATCATCAACCTGCGCCAGAACGGGTACGACTTCCACGTCGGACTGATGGCCGGCAGCGAGAAATGGACCGATCCGAAGGTCAAGACCGTCTTCGAAGTCTTCAAGGATCTCCTGCCCTTCTACCAGGATGGCGCCGCCGGACGGACGTGGCAGGATGCCGCCCAGGCGCTGGTCCAGAAGAAGGCCGGCATGTACCTGCTCGGGATGTTCGTATCCCAGCAGTTCCAGGAGGCAGGGCAGGCCGAGCTCGACGATCTCGACTTCTTCCCCTACCCGAATTTCGGGACCCAGTACGACGCCGAGAAGGCCCTCGACGCGCCGATCGACGGCTTCATGATCAGCACCAACTCGCCCAGCCTGCAGGAGGACCTGGACGGCGCGAAGGCGTTCATGGAGTACCTCGCCCAGCCGGCGACCCAGGTGACCTGGGTCTCGCAGGACAAGGGCAACGTCGCGGCCGCGAAGGACGCCGACACGAGCGGCTACACCCCGCTCCAGAAGAAGGCAGCCGAGCTGATCGGCGGCGCCCAGCGGATCACCCAGTTCCTCGACCGGGACACGAACCCGAACTTCGCAGGGGCGAACGGCATGCAGGCCTTCCTCCTCGACTTCCTGAACAACCCGGACCAGGATCTCGACGCCTTCCTGGGAAAGATCCAGAGCTTCTGGGACACACTCTGATCTGAGCACAGTGCGGCCAGCTTTCGGGCTGGCCTACACTGCCTGCCGTGGCCGACAATCCCGGCAAAGGCCTTTCACCCGCCCCGCTGGATCACTCGACCAGCGGGGCGGGTGTGACTGCGGCCGGCCGCGTCCGCCGGCGGTTCAGCTTGCTGACTCGCCAGGACAAACTCGTCCTGGCGCTCATGATCGGCATCCCATTGTTCCTTGACCTCGCCCTCATCTGGGGCACGACCATCGCGTCGGTCCTGCTGTCGTTCACGAACTGGAACGGGATTGGCGGGATCACCGGCGAGAACATCATCGGCCTGAAGAATTACGAGAACCTGTTCACCGCCTACCCGTTCTTCTGGCCCGCGCTGACCCACAACATCCTCTGGCTGGCGTTCCTCATGTTCGTCGCCACGCCGATCGGGATCCTGTGCGCGGTCCTGCTCGACCGGGAGATGCGCGGGACCCGGATCTACCAGAGCATCCTGTACCTGCCGGTCGTCCTGTCGCTGGCGATCATCGGTTTCATCTGGCAGCTCCAGTACGCGCCCGAGCAGGGGTTCATCAACAACGTCCTGGGACGGACGGGCGAGGCCGGCGACGGTCCGCTCATCCCTTGGCTGGGTGACCCGAGCCTGAACATCTGGGCGGTGCTCGTCGCCGCCAGCTGGCGCCACGTCGGCTACATGATGGTCCTCTATCTCGCCGGCCTGAAGAGCGTCGATCCCACCCTTCGGGAGGCGGCCAAGGTCGACGGCGCCAGTGAGCGCCAGACCTTCTTCCGAGTCGTCTTCCCGCTCATGACGCCCATCAACGTCGTGATCGTCGTCGTGACCGTCATCGAGTCCCTGCGCGCCTTCGACATCGCCTACATCATCAACCGCGGCAAGAACGGTCTCGAGCTGCTGTCGACGCTCATCACCAACAACAGCATCAGCGAGTCGAACCGGGTCGGCTTCGGCTCGGCGATCGCGGTCGTGCTCCTTGTCATTTCGCTTGTACCAATCGTGATCTTCCTGTCCCGGATGATGCGCGAGGATCGCACGTGAGCGTGACCGCCGTGCCGGCCAGAACGGTGGCCAGCCGTCGCAAGCCACCGCTCCACTGGAGCCGGATCGGCGTGCACGGGTTCCTCATCGCAATGTCGGTGCTGTGGCTCTTCCCCCTCGCCTGGGCGGTCTACACCTCGCTGCGGCCGTACTCCGATACCCAGCTCAACGGCTACGTGTCACTGCCGAGCGTCCTCAACTTCGACAACTTCGTCAACGCCTGGAACAAGGCGGAACTGCCGCATTTCTACCTGAACACGCTGCTGGTGGCCGTGCCGTCGGTGATCCTTGTCCTGTTCGTCGCCTCGATGGTGGCATTCAGCCTGACGCGGTTCCGTGTCCGCTTCAACGTCGCGATGCTGATGCTCTTCACCGCCGGGAACCTGCTGCCGCCGCAGGTCATCATCGTCCCCTTGTTCCGGCTCTATCTGCTAATGAAGGGCGTGCCCCAGCCGCTCAGCGACAACAACCTGCTGTACGACCAGTACATCGGCGTGATCCTCATCCACGTCGTGTTCCAGACCGGCTTCTGCGTCTTCGTCCTGAGCAACTACATGCGGACGATCTCGAACGAGCTGACGGAAGCGGCGCTGGTCGACGGCGCCGGCGTGTGGACGATCTACCGGCGGATCATCCTGCCGCTGTGCCGGCCAGCGCTGGCGGCCCTCGCGACGCTCGAGTTCACGTTCATCTACAACGATTTCTTCTGGGCCCTGATGCTGATGAAGAGTGGGGACCGGCGGCCGATCACCTCCGCGCTCAACAACCTGCAGGGGCTGTTCTTCTCGAACAACAACCTGCTCGCCGCGGGCTCGCTCCTCGTGGCGATCCCGACGATCATCGTCTTCATCGCGCTTCAGAAACAGTTCGTTCGCGGTCTGTCGCTCGGTTCGACCAAGGGCTAGGCGCTCGCGGGGACCATTTCCAGGACGAAGAGCCGCGCCCAGAAGTCGCCGCGGGCCGCAGTCTCCCAACGCTCCAGGTCGAGGACCAGTCCGGCGCCCATCAGGTCGGCGCCGACACGCTCGCCGGCGTTTGTGTGCGTCAACCGATCGTCGATGGCGGGCCAGGCTGTCACCCGGTAGAGGGCGTCCGGATCCAGGCCGCGCAGCCGGAGCCGTTCCGGGCCCGGGCGTCCCAGGATGCGGTAGGTGCCGACGATCGCCCGGCGGCCGTCCTGGGCGACGACCATCCAGGCGACCCGGTCCCGATCCCCCTCGAAGGGACTCACCAGGCGGACGAAGCAGCCGCGCTGGAACAGCTCGCGATGACGACGATAGAAGCCGATCTGGTCGGAGACCTCAGCACGTTCGTCCTCGGTGAGTGCGGTCGGATCCAGCTCGTAGCCGAAGACCCCGAAGAACGCCACGGCGGCCCGGGTCGCGAGCGGCGTGACCCGTCCGACCTGGTGGTTCGGCACGGCCGACACGTGGGCCGCCATCGAGCTCAATGGATAGGCCAGCGAGGTCCCCCACTGGATGCGCAGGCGTTCCACGGCGTCGGTCCCGTCGCTCGTCCAGGCCTGCGGCGCG
>JBCLCL010000077.1:0-6121 GCA_038915815.1 Candidatus Limnocylindrales bacterium | reverse complement strand
GAGCTCGACGTCGAGCTCGAGATCGATGCCGACTTCGCCGATATCTTCGAGGTCCGCGGCTACGCCCGGCCCGCCCGCGGGAGCCTGCTCCCGATCCAGACGGCGGATGACGGCGGCCTGATCTTCAGCTATGTCGGCCTCGACGGTGTGACGGTCAGGGCGCATCTCGCATTCTACCCGCCGCCCCGGTTCGAGGCGGCTGACGGTGATCGGGGCGGTTCGGTCGTGGCGCACTGGTCGAGGCCGCTCCCGCCGGGCGACGTGTGCCAGATCAGCTGGACGGTCCGAGCCTCACGCGACCCCGCGCAGACCGTCCGCGCCATGAACCCCGAGGCGCTCGACCCGACCCACGCGCATGCCGCGTGGCTGAGCGAGAACACGGTGATCGAGACTGACCACGAGCTGATCAACGAGGTCATCCGGCGGTCCATGGCGGACCTCTGTCTGCTCGAGTCGACCGACCAGGTCGGCGATCGATTCATCGCCGCCGGCGTCCCCTGGTTCTCGACCCTGTTCGGCCGGGATTCGCTGATCACATCGCTCGAGACGGTCGCATTCGCGCCGCGCCTGGCGATCCAGTCCCTGGAGATCCTGGCCAGGCGCCAGGCCGCCGCCATCGATGTCCGGCGCGATGCCGAGCCGGGCAAGATCCTCCACGAGCTCAGGATCGGCGAGATGACCCGGACCGGCGAACTGCCGTACGCCCCCTACTTCGGATCGATCGACTCGACCCCGCTGTGGCTCATCCTGCTCGGCGAGATCCACGACTGGACCGGCGACGACGCGCTGGTCGATCGGCTCTGGCCGAATGCGCTCGCGGCGCTCGACTGGATCGATCGGTGGGGCGATCGCGATGGCGACGGGTTCGTGGAATACGAGCGCCGGACGGAGACCGGACTCCGGAATCAGGGCTGGAAGGATTCCGGCGACGCGATCCGCTGGCTCGACGGCACGCTGGCCGAGACGCCGATCGCCCTTGCCGAGGTCCAGGGCTACGTCTACGACGCCAAGGTCCGGATCGCCCGATTGGCGCGCCGCCGCGGCGAGGCCGACCTGGCCGATCGGCTCGAGCGCGAGGCGGCGGTGCTCCGGCAGCGCTTCGCGGACCAGTTCCGGCTGCCCGACGGCTCCATCGCGATGGCGCTCGACGGAGCCAAGCGAGCGGTCGACACGATCGGCTCCAACGCCGGGCACGCCCTCTGGGCCGGGATCGTGGAACCGGAGCATGCGGCGGCTGCGGCGGCGGCCCTCGGCTCGGGCGCCATGGTCTCGGGCTGGGGGCTGCGCACGTTCGCCGCCGGGCAGCCCGGTTACAATCCGATCGGCTACCACACCGGCACGGTCTGGCCGCACGACACCGCGATCGCCGCCGCGGGCCTGCGACGCTACGGCTTTGACGATGCCGCGGACTCGCTTTCGAGCGGGATGCTCGCGGCGGCGCAGCATTTCCCGGCCTTCCGCCTGCCCGAGCTGTTCTGCGGCTTCGATCGGGCGGCGACCGGCTCTCCGATCGCCTACCCGGTCGCGTGCTCGCCGCAGGCCTGGGCCGCCGGAGCTTCCCTGATGCTCATCCGCACGATGCTCGGCCTCAAGGCCGATGCCGCGGAGCGTCGGCTCACCCTGGACCGGCCACTCCTGCCGGCCGGCCTGACCAAGGTCGTCGTCCGAGGCCTTCGAGTCGGCGACCTCTCGTGCGACCTGCTGCTCCACCGCTGGCGCGGACTCACCAGCGCAGAAGTGCTGCGCAAGGATGCGCAGCTGGAGGTCGTGGTACGGCTTTGAGCGCCCGCGCCAGGCACCAGGCCGGCCGCCCGGTCGGGCGCCCACTCCGGATCGCCCAGGTCGCGCCGCCCCTTGAGGCCGTGCCGCCGATCGGCTACGGAGGGACGGAACGGATCGTCGGCGAGCTGGTCCGCGAACTCCATCGGCGGGGGCACGAGATGACGACCTTCGCGAGCGGCGACTCCCACGTCCCGGGTCGCCACGTGGTGACCGTCCCGACAGCCCTTCGGCCGATCGGCTTCGCCGACGATCCGGATCCGCATTTCGAGCACACGCTTCAGCTCGTCCTGGAGCGACAGGACGACTTCGACCTGATCCACGCGCACCTCGATGCGTGGAGCCTCCGACTGGCTCGTCGTGCGCGGATCCCGGTGGTATCCACCTTTCATGGCCGGCTGGACCTGCCCTGGACCCGCGACGCGTTCCCGGGTGCGCCGGCCGGGCTCGTGGCGGTCAGCCGGGACCAGGCGCGTGTCCATCCCGGGCTGGACTGGACGGTCATCCATCACGGCCTGACCTTCGATCCGCCGCCACCGATCCCGGCGCCTGGCGATGACCTCTGCTTCGTCGGCCGGATGACCCCCGAAAAGGGGTTCCTCGATGCGATCGAGGTCGCCCGGCTGACCGGCCGGCGCCTGGTGGTCGCGGCCAAGATCCCGACTCGCCAGATCGAGATCGACTACTTCGACACCATCATCCGACCGGCCCTCGGTCGCGCCGATGTCACGATCCTGGACGAGCCGTCGGAGGTGGACCGGGACGCGCTCGTGGCGGGCAGTCGGGCATCGCTCGTCCCATCGGCCTGGCCGGAGCCGTTCGGGCTGGTGGTCATCGAAGCGCTCGCCCGCGGCACGCCGGTCCTGGCGCGTCGGTCCGGGGCGCTCCCGGAGATCATCCGCGACGGGATCGACGGATTCCTGGGCGACGACGCGCAGCAACTCGCCTTCTTCGACGGGCGGCTGGACGGGCTGGACCGCGCGGCGATCCAGGCCGCTGCACTGGAGCGCTTCTCGGTCGGCCGGATGGTGGATGCCTACGAGGACCTCTACCGGCGGCTGATCGGCGGCTGATCGGCGACCGGGGCCCCGGCACCGTGGCGCCGCCGTGAGCGGCGACCACCCGCCAGGGCCGCCTACCCGCCGACCCTGACCACCCAGCGGCCACGAGCGGAACCGGCCACGATGCTGTCGAGGCCACCGTCCAGGTCGTCCAGGCTCACCTCGGTCACGTGCCTGCCGAGTTCGCGCGGCCGGAGGTCCGTCGCCAGCCGGTCCCAGATCTCGCGTCGCCGGGCGATCGCAACGAGCACGGAATCCATGCCCAGCAGGGCCACGCCCCGCAGGATGAACGGAAAGACCGTGGTCTCGAGTTTGACACCGCCGGCATTGCCCGATGCGGCGACCGCGGCTCCCCGTTGCAGCGTTCGCAGCACGTACGGCAACGTGGCCCCACCCACGGCGTCGACGGCCCCCGCCCAGCGTTCCGCGTCGAGCGGACGCCCCTCGGCGGTCACCTCCTCGCGCGACAGGATCCCGGTCGCGCCCAGCGCGCGAAGCCGCGCGGCTTCCTCGGGCTTGCCGGTCGCCGCCCAGACCTCGTAGCCGCGGTCGGCCAGGATCGCGAGGGCCGTGCCGCCCACTCCGCCCGACGCTCCGGTCACCAGCACCGGTCCGGCGTCCGGCTGAAGTCCACGCTCCTCGAGCGCGACCACCGACATCGCCGCGGTGAACCCGGCCGTCCCGATCGCCATCGCGTCTCGTGCCGAGAGGCCGGGCGCGAGCGGCACGACCCAGCCGGCCGGCACGCGCTGGTATTCGGTGTAACCACCGTGGCGCGAGACGCCGAGGTCGTAGCCGTGGGCGAGGACGGCATCCCCGACGGCGAACGCCGGGTCGTCGCTCGCGATCACCTCCCCAGCCAGGTCGATCCCCGGGATCAGGGGACTGATCCGGGCGACCTTGCCATCGGCCCGTGTCGCCAGTCCGTCCTTGTAGTTGACGCTCGACCAGGCGACCCGGATCTCGACCTCGCCCACCGGCAGGTCCGCCTCGGCGAACTCGCGGACACCTCGATCTACGGCGGGCGCCCCATCGCGCTCGACCTTCTCGGCGACGTAGGCCCGGAACCTGGCGGGAATGGCGGTCATCGGCGCTGTGATCCTTTCCTGACGGGATGCGTGCCTTCAGATTAGATCGCCGTCTCCGTTGCCGGCTCATCGGACTGCCTGGCGACCCCGTGGTGACCCGCGGGCAACGCTGGTGACCCGCGGGCAACGATTGTGACCCCCGGGCAACACGTTCCGCGCGCACCTCGGGACCGCGGGCGCCGGCTGGCCGTCGTGGTGACCCACGGACAACGATTCTGGCATCCGGCCCCGCAGGGCAACGCCGAGCTGCCGAGCCGCCTCCGCGCGGCCGGGCCAGCGCCGCCTACGGCCCCGGCCCGGCCAAACCCCAAGGTTGCATTTCGGCGCCTCCGGTTGACGGCCCGCGGTCCGATAGGGCACCATCCCGGAACCGTGAGACAGACTCGCCTCTCCTCGAACATGTGTATGCGCAGGCGGCCCCGCCGTGCGGAGGATGGGGTCTGACGTCTCGCGCACCTGATCAGGGGTAGAGCGGGACCGAAGACGAGGTCCCGGGGCTGCAGACTCCACGCCGGAGCTGCGGCTTTTTTTGTTCCTCCGAACCACGCGACGGGTGACCGCCGAACCCCACAGCCCCTCCCCGGGGGCCCCGGACCGCCACCTCGCCTGCCATACGTCGGAGGAGATCGAAATCCATGTCCACCGAGACCACCGCCCCCGAGCTCGTGCGGGCGCTCGCCGAGAATGCCCGCTACGCCGCCCAGTTCGACCGGTCGGACCTGCCCCTGCCGCCCGGCCGCCGCCTCGCCGTGCTCGCCTGCATGGACGCCCGCCTCACAGTCGAGGACGTCCTGGGCCTGCGAACGGGCGATGCCCACATCATCCGCAATGCGGGCGGCCTGGCGACCGACGACGCGATCCGCTCGCTCGTCATCAGCCAGCACCTCCTCGGCACGGAGGAGGTCATCGTCATCGAGCACACCGGCTGCGGGATGCTCACCTTCGAGGACGAGCCCGTCCGCGAGTCGATCGCCGAGGCGACCGGCGCCCGGGTCGACCTCCCCCTCCTCGCCTTCCCCGACCTCGAGTCGAACCTGCGGGCCCAGGTCGAGCGAATCCGCTCGCACCCCTGGGTCAAGTCGGTCCCCGTCAGCGGCCTCGTCTACGAGGTCGAGACGGGTCGACTCCGCCCCGTCGCCGCTGCCTGAACCCAGTCATCGAACACACGAAAGGACCCCGACCATGCCTGAGCTCGATCCGACCTCCTTCCGTCCCGAAACCCGCGCCCTGCATGCCGGCCAGAAACCCGACCCGGCGACGAACGCGCGAGCCGTCCCGATCTACGCCACCACCAGCTACGTCTTCGACGACGCCGCCCACGCCGCCCGGCTCTTCGGCCTCGAGGAGTTCGGCAACATCTACACCCGGATCATGAACCCGACAACGGCGGTCTTCGAGGAGCGCGTCGCCGCGCTCGAGGGTGGTGTCGCCGCCCTGGGCCTCGCGTCGGGCCAGGCCGCCGAGACGCTCTCCATCCTCAATCTCGCCCGAGCCGGCGACAACATCGTGTCGTCCTCATCGATCTACGGCGGGACCTGGAACCTGTTCACCCACACCCTGCCCAAGATCGGGATCACGACGCGCTTCGTCGACGGGTCCGATCCCTCGGCATTCGGGCGGGCGATCGACGAGAAGACCAAGGCCGTCTTCCTCGAGCTGATCGGAAATCCGCGCCTCGACATTCACGACCTCGCCTCCATCGCCGACGTGGCCCACGCCCGGGGCGTGCCGGTCATCGTCGACAACACCTTCGCGCCGCTCCTCGCCCAACCGATCAGGCACGGGGCGGACATCGTGATCCACTCCGCGACCAAGTGGATCGGTGGCCACGGCACCGCCATCGGGGGCGTGGTCGTCGACGGGGGCACGTTCGATTGGGCCGCCTCCGAGCGGTTCAAGCAGGATTTCGTGGATCCCGACCCGTCCTATCACGGCATCAGCTATTCGAAGGCGTTCGGCAACCTGGCCTTCATCCTCAAGCTGCGCGTCCAGGGGCTGCGCGACATCGGGGCCGCGCTCAGCCCGTTCAACGCGTTCCTCTTCCTGCAGGGCCTGGAGACCCTCCCGCTGCGGATCACCCGGCACAGCGAGAACGCCCTTGCAGTCGCCCGCTGGTTGGAGACTCGCAACGAGATCACCTGGGTCAGCTATCCGGGCCTCGAGTCGCACCCGTCGCACAAGCTGGCGAAGCGC
>JBCLCL010000076.1:0-6278 GCA_038915815.1 Candidatus Limnocylindrales bacterium | reverse complement strand
GCTGGGCAACACGGCAACACGGTCACCGATCGGGGGTCGCCGCGCACGAATAGCGCGAGATTGATGCTGTGCGGGATCAAGACCTGGTGTTCGATCGACTCGGCCAAGCCCGGCCTTGGGGCGCGCCGTCCCCTCGGCCAAGCCCGGCCTCGGGCCGCGACCGCGGCTCCGCCTCGGCCGCCCCGCCTCGGTCCCCGTCGGCTGGGGCGCGGCTCCGCGCTCCGCGACCAGGCCCGCGCCCCACCAGGCCCGCGCCGGCCAGCCCTAGGCTTGCTTGCCGCGGGACTCCAGGAGGATCGTGGTCGTCTCGCTCGGCAGGTTCGTGGCCGTGACTGAGAGCTTCGGTTGCGTGGCCGGCTCGGCGCCCATCTCGTGGAAGAAGCGCTTGAGCGCCTCCGCACAGTCCGCGTCGTCGTCGCAGATCGGCATCGGGACGACGATCCGCGGGTCGAGTTGCGCGACCACCGCGGCGGCCTGGCTCGGCGAGAGCGATCCACCCAGCGGTACGCAGACGATGTCCACCGGGCCGATGTCCGCGAGCTTCTCCTCCGACAGGAGGTGGCCGATGTCGCCGAGGTGGACCGTGTGGATCCCGTCCAGCTCGATCGCGAACGCGACCTGCTTCCCGGCCTCCGCGCCGCGCGCGTCGTCGCGGTAGGTCCGGACGCCGGTGACGAGCACCTCCTTGACCTCGTACTCGCCCGGCCCGTCCAGGACGAACGCGTCGTCGAGACTGGACGGCAGCAGTGTGCGGCCGTCCCGCGAGGTCTTGCCCGTGGTCTTGCCCTTGCCGCGAGGGAGCGGGCTGCCGTCGGGATGACTGAACGTGACGATGTCGCCGGTCAGCCCGCGCCCCGTCGGCCCCACGACCGACTGGAAGGGATCCGCCACAACGACCGCGTCCTTGCCGCGAAGCCGGACGCAGGTGCGTCCATACCAGGTGAGTTCCATCGACGCGATTCTGACACAGGGACCCCGCCACCGCCGCACCACCGCGGCGAGGGGTTCCCGGGGCGGCTGGACGCCCCGACCGGAGACGCCGCCCGCGCCGCCCCGCCCCGCGCCGTCTCCCTCTCCCGAACAAAGAGTGACCGGAGGCGCCTGCCCAATCGGCGCCCCCGGTCGGAGGGAGGGAGGAAGGAACCCGAGGGTTCGTCCGAGAGATACGCTACGGCGCCGATATTCAGGGTCGAGTCGGTATCCGATTAAGAAAGCGACATTCCCCGGACGCTGACCCGGTGGCATTCACTGGCGGCGTCGACGGGCCCGCCGTCGCGCCCATGCGACAATCCGGCCCATGTCCGCTCTGCGCTCGCGCGGCAGGATCCGGCCGACCTCTGTCGCGGCGCTGATCGTCGCGGCGCTCCTGGTCGCGATCGGCTGCGCCACCCCGACGCCGTCCCCCTCGCTCACGCCCTCACCTTCAGCCCCGCCGTCCCCGTCACCGACGGCGTCGGCCCCGCCTTCGGCATCGCCCACGCCGCTCTCGAGCGCCGAGATCGTGGCGATCTACGACGCCATCGAGGCCCAGGTCGCGGAGATCCGCGGCCTCCAGCCGAAGCGGGACGTGGCGCGTCGGTCGATCGACGAAGCCGAACTCCGGACGATCCTCACCGAGATGTTCGACGCAGAGACTCCGCCCGAGTACGTCGCTGCCAACGAACGGCTCTACAAGGCCCTGGGCCTCATCGGCGCCGGCGCGAACCTGCGCAAGCTGAGCCTGGACCTGCTGAGTGGCGGAGTGGCCGGCTTCTACCGCGCCGAGCAGAACACGCTCTACATCGTGTCCGCGACCGGAGCGCCCGGCGTCAACGAACGGATCACGTTCGCCCACGAGTTCGACCATGCCCTCCAGGACCAGCACACTTCGGTCTTCACCGATCAGGACGGGATCCTGGATCAGACCGACCGGATCCTCGCTCGCCAGGCGATCTACGAAGGCGACGCGACGCTGCTGATGTCGCTGTGGGCGCTGTCGAGCTTCGATGCCACCGACATGGCCGAGCTGCTCGCCCTGGGCAGCGATCCCGCGCAGCAGGCGCTGCTCGACGGGATGCCGCCGATCCTCAAGGAGACCCTCCTCTTCCCGTATACCAGCGGATCGGCGTTCGTCCAGGCGGCCCAGGCCCGCGGCGGCTGGGCGGCCGTCGATGCCTTCTACGACCGACTGCCCGAATCCACCGAGCAGATCCTCCACCCGGAGACCTACGCGGCAAAGCAAACCCCGATCGCGGTGGACCTCCCCGACGACCTCGCCGACCAGCTGGGTACCGGGTGGACGGCCCCGCTCGAGGACACCTTCGGTGAACTCCAGCTCGGGATCTGGCTGCGTGGGGCCGGCCTCGCTCCGGCCGACGCGACGGCGGCGGGCGCCGGCTGGGGTGGCGATCGGCTGGCGGTCGTCGAGGGCCCGAACGGATCCTGGGGCGTGGTGATCGAGACGACCTGGGACACGGCCGCGGACGCGGCCGAATTCCATACCGCCGCCCGACTGGCGGTGAGTGGCCTGGCGACGACGGCCAGTGTCTCCGCCCGAGCCGGCAAGGGCGTCACGATCCTGATCGCGTCCGACGACGAGACGCTCCTCGCGCTCGACCTGATCTTCGGCTCGACGGGCGTCTGACCCGGGGGAGCGGCCCGTGGCCGTCAGCGGCGGCCTGATGCTGGAGCGCATCATTCAGGAGCCAGCCACGCTCGGCGGCCGTCGAGTTACGACAGGACTCGGCCGGCGTCACGCTCGTATCACACGACATTGATGCTGATCAGGATCAGTCGGCCCGTCGGCCCGTCGGCCCGTCGGCCCGTCGGCCCGTCGGCCCGTCGGCCCGTCGGCTCATCGGGTCCTGACCCGGGCTCACCAGCCGTGGCCGTCAGCGGCGGCACGGACGATGAGATGCTTCCGACTACATCGACTCGGGCGCCGCGATCCCCAACAGCCCCAGGGCGTTCGCCAGCGTGATCCGTGTCGCCACAGCCAGTGCCAGTCGCGCCGAGGATCGCTCGGGCGCCTCGAGGTCCACGACCCGGGCGTCGCGATAGAAGGCGTGGAACGTCGTCGCCAGCTCGGTCGCGTAGGCGGTGATCCCCTGGGTCTCCTCGGCCGCCACGGCGTCTTCGATCACCTCGGGGAAGCGGACGACCGCCCTGGCCAGCGCCGCCTCGGGGGCACCTCCCAACAAGCCGGCCACACCCGCCGCCGGCGCCAGCCCCGCCTCCGCGGCCTTGCGCACGATCGAGGCGATCCGGGCGTGGGCGTACTGGACGTAGTAGACGGGGTTTTCGTTGGATTGCCTCTTGGCCAGCTCGATATCGAAGTCGATCCCGGTGTTGACCGACCGTGAGGCGAAGAACCAGCGAGCCGAGTCGACCCCGATCTCGCTCAGCAGTTCGTCCAGGGTGATGAAGTCGCCGGCACGCTTGGACATGGAGACCTCGACACCATCGCGGACGAAGCGGACCCACGAGTAGAGCAGCATCTGGACGGCCTCGGGCTCGTAGCCCATGGCCCGGGCGGCGTTGCGGACTCGGGCGACGGTCCCGTGGTGATCGGCCCCCCAGACGTAGATCAGGTGATCGAAGCCGCGACTGAACTTCTCGGTGACGTAGCCGATGTCGGCGGCGAAATAGGTCGGCTCGCCGTTGGACCGGATGATGACCCGATCCTTGTCGTCACCGAACTCGGTCGAGCGGAACCAGATCGCCCCGTCCTGCTCGTAGACGTGGCCCCGCTCGCGCAGGCGCTCCACCGCCCGGCCGACCCAGCCCTCGTCGTGCAGGCTCGCCTCGCTGGTCCACACATCGAACCGGACACCGAGCGCCGCCAGGCTCCGCTCGATGCCCTCGCGGACGCGGCCCGCGGCCCAGTGGCCGACGATCCCGTCCGTATCCGCATCGGGCGCGGTGGCGTCTGCCCAGACGTCGTCCGGGAGCTCCGCGACGAGGTCCGCCACGTAGTCGCCCTTGTAGCCGTCGTCGGGAACCGGCTCACCGCGGCGGAGTGCGGCGACCGATGCTCCGAGCTTGCGGATCTGCCCGCCCGAGTCGTTGAAGTAGTACTCGCGCGTCACGCGTTGGCCGCCGGCTTCCAGCACCCGGCACAACAGGTCGCCGACGAACGCGCCGCGGGCGTTGCCGATGTGCAGCGGCCCGGTCGGGTTGGCCGACACGAACTCCACGTTGACCGAGCGCGGACGAATGGCCGCCACGTGCCCCCAGGCCTCGGGTGCCGCCAGGATCCCCTCGATCACGGTCTCGAGCGCGCGATCCGACAGGCGGAGGTTGAGGAATCCGGGTGCGGCGACGTCGGCCGAGGCGATCGGGCTGAGGCCCGGACCGTCGACCGACTGCGCGGCGTCGCGGGCCAGCTGGTCCACGAGCGCACGCGCGATCTCGAGCGGCGCGCGCCGGTACGGGCGTGCGAGCTGCATCGCGAGATTCGTCGAGAAGTCCCCGTGCTCCGGGTGCGCCGGCCGCTCGACTTCGACCTCAGGCGTGGCGGCGTCGTCGGCGAGCGCCGGCAGCGCGCCCGACTCGATCGCCCTCGTCCAGGCTCGCTCGATCGTCTCGCGGACCTGCGTGCGCAGCGGCAGGTTTGCGCCCGCGTCGGTCGCGGTCGAATCGGTCGAAGGCAATCTACGGCTCCTGAGACGGCTCCTGGGACGGCTCCTGATCAGGGGACGATCACATGGTAGCGTCCACGAACGGGGCGACGATCTCGTCGAGGCTGACGAGCCGGATCCGCTGATCCCTGGCGGCCGCGTCCCGCAGGCCCGCTGTGAAGCCGCCGCGGCTCACGAGGACGATCGCCGGATGGTTCGTGACCCTCACGTCGCGCACCTGGGCCAGCGCAGGCAGCTTGAAACGCTCCAGCTCGCCGAGGATGCTCACGTCCATCGGGTCGTTTCGCCAGCGAACCTCGCCGACAAGAACGACGCGGCGACCTCGCAGGCCAACGATGTCGATCTCCTCGGATGTTCGCTCGCCCGACTGGCGGAGCGCGTGGATCGCCGGTCCCCACCACGCGCCGACGCGGTTGACGTCGGCGATCCCCTGCCGGCGAACCCACTCGCGGCAGATCTCCTCGATCGTCGGGGCCAGGTGGTTCGCGAGGTCGGGGACGATCTCGCTCTCGTACAGCCGCCGTGAATCGAGTCCACTCTCGAGGTCAGCCTGGTACGGGAAGACGTATCGGAACCAGAATCGCATGAAGCCGTCGCTCAGCGTGTAGATGCGCTGGCGGGTCGAACGATCGAAATCCGTCACCGGAGCGCGCGCGCCGACGATCCCGAGGTCCTCGAGCGTCGAAAGGTACTTGCTGACCTTTTCGGACTCGACTCGTGAGCGGTTGACGATCTGGCCCCACGGCTGGGGTCCGATGGCGAGTGCCGCGAGGAGGCTGAAGTACACGTGCGGCGTCTCGAGCTCCTGGGCCAGGACCGACCGCGGTTCGTTGAACAACGCCCCGTACGGATCGAGCGTCAGTTCGGCGAGTCGTGCCGCGGGGTCGGACGCGCCTGCGAGCTCGGTGAGATAGCGGGGCATCCCACCGGCCAGGCCGTAGCTGGTGAGCAGCCGCTCGGCAGGTGCATCGCCGAGGAGGAGGCGCGACTGCCAGAAGTCGAGTGGGCGGACCCGCAGCGGGCGGAGTCGGTCGTGAAGCGGCTCCCGCTCGGCGAGCAGGCGCTCCATGACGCCGACGTGGCTGCCGGCCACGATGAGCTTGAGCTTCGACGAGGCGGCCTCTTCCTCGATGATCCGCAGCAGGATCGAGGGCAGCTCACGTTCCACCTTCCAGAGGTTCGGCAGCTCGTCGATGATCGCCAGGCGCCGCTCATCACGGGCACGCCGGAAGAGGATCCTGAAGAACGACCCGATGTCGGGGAGCTCGGGCCGTTCGCCGTCCCGCTCGAGGGCCGCCGAAAACCCGGCGAGCTGATCCTGGAGGGCGCGGGTGTCGGCGACGAAGATGTCCGCCTCGCGGCCGTGGGCGAAGGCGCGGAAGAGCCAGGACTTGCCGACTCGACGACGCCCGTACAGCGTCATCGCGCGCCATTCGAGCGGATCGTCCCACCAGGCCTCGAGGGCGCCACGCTCGTCCTCGCGATCGCGGAACCTGGCCATGCTCGGAAACTGGTAGACGGCCAACGCGGTCTCCATACGCTGGAGTATGTTACTGCCAAGTATGTTAGGCTCCCGCTCAGGGCCACGTCAAGGTGCGCCACTTGACACAACCGCCGACGGAGCGTGTCCAGCCTGGACACGCTCCGTTCGCCATGAGG
>JBCLCL010000075.1:0-6344 GCA_038915815.1 Candidatus Limnocylindrales bacterium | reverse complement strand
TCGGCGGTCAGGTCTCGTGCCGGGTGCCGCTCGCGCTGGTAGCCGGGGCACACGTAGCCGTACTGCCCGACGTGCCGAGCGATCACTCGCTTGGACAAGCGTGCCCATCGCGGGTCCGCGTGGACACGATGGTTGGCACCGATGCCAGAGAGTCGCGGGTGCTTGCTGCAGCGGCTATCCGCTCCGCTGGTCACGACACCGCAGACCGTGCACAGCTTCATCACGCGCCACCGAATGACGTGACCACGTTGAACGTGCTCTCCTCGGCGGCCGTGACCGTGCCCGTGCCCTCCCAGCGGAAGTAGTGCAGCCCCGCTGCGACGACCGGGATGTCGGCGTGGTAGAGCCCGACGCCGTCCTTGATCACCTGCGCGTCGGTGCCGAACAGCCAGGTCGTCTCGACGCCGCCAGCCGCGCGCCACCTGAGGCGCACGATCGAGGGATCGGTCGGCGTTCCGGCCGCGTCCGTGAAGCCGGGCGTCGTGGCCACGCGGACGATGTCGCCCGGATTGATGTCAGCCATGCTCGGCCCCGACCTGATCGCGGACGCTGGCCGTGGCGCTGACCGTGCCGCGCGCCCGGGCGATCGCCCCGACTTGGTCGCGGACAGTGGCCGTGGCGCTGACGAGTCCCCGGGCCTGGGCGACGCCGCCGAGGGTCGCCATGTCGGCTCCGGAGCCTGCCTCGAGGGCCGCGATGAGCGCAGCCAGGCCGGTCTGCTCGTCTCCTGCGCCGCCATCGGCCGCGACGTAGCCCGCTGTCAGCGCCGCGAGCTCAGCGCCCACGCCCGTGTCCGCAGCCGCGTACAGGGCGGCGATGACCGCAGCATCGGACCCGACACCGGCATCGTCGGCGACGATCTGGATCGCGAGGGCGCTCGACTCCATCGCGAGTCCCGCGTCCGTCCCGGCGAGCGCCGTCGCAATCGTCGCCGCGTCGGACCCCGCGCCTGCTTCGGTACTGGTCGGCAGGACCGCGACGAGCGCGGCCTGAGCATCCGTGCCGACGCCCGCCTCGACCCTCGTCCCGAGCATGATCCCGGCGCTCGCATCGGTGCCTCCACCGGCATCCGCGCGAACGTCAGTCGCCGCCGCCAGGACTGCCGGGCTGTCGGTCCCGATGCCAGCATCGGTTGCGACGGCGGTGACGTTGGCGAGGGCGGACGTCTCGACGCCGGCGCCTGAGTCGATGCTGGTCAGGGCAACGGCTGGGGCGCTCGATGTGTCGGAGCCTGCGCCCGCGTCGGAGCCGGACAGGGTGAGGCGTGTAATCGTGGCCGCGATCTCGACGAACGGGTTGTTCGCCGCGGTGTCGGTCTCGTTGTCGCCGAGGTCGGTGGCGCTGTTGTCGCCGTAGCTGATGGTGTCCGAGAGGGACGTCCCGCCGACGGTGGTCGTCGTGCCGATGTCGATGACCAGGTAGTCGCCAGCGGTGACGACGACACTCGCCGTCGCGCCGCCCGTGGCCAGCCGCTTTGCCCGGAGCGAGGTGCTGAACTCGGCGACCGTTCCGTTGGTCGGCCCGTAGAGGACCGGCGTCCGATACGTTCCTCCATCCCCGGAGACGACCCGGACGAGGAGTCGCATCGCGTCGAGGTTGTCGTTGGTCGCGGACTCGAGGACGCGGATCGTCCCCTTGATCGTGGAGACCGGGATCGTCTGCGCGGCGAGCGGCCCGAAGACGTACTGGCGGGAGAGGTACGTGGAGTTGGCCGCGGTCGCGGCGTGCGCCTGGGTCTTGCTGGTCATCGCCGAGCCGATGCGCGTCGCGACACCCGCGATCCGGTCGGTGCCGGTGGTTTCCGTCCACGTCCCGAACGCGGGCGAGACCGGCGCCGCGCCCGTGCTCGGGAGGTAGACCCGCGTCGCCATCAGCTAGTCCGCCAGGGCCGCCACAGGGCTGCCATGGACTAGGCCAGCGAGAAGTCGACGGTCAGCGTCCAGGTGCCCGACGCCTTGGTGCCGAGCGCCTCGACCTTGCGCGACAGCATCGTCACGCCCGAGGCGGCGTTGAAGATGCCCCACTCGTTCCAGACCCAGTTCGCCTCGCCGGTGAGGAAGTCTGAGCGGAACGTCTGCTTCTTCGTGCCCGTCACCGGGTACGTCGCGTTCATCCCCTTGCGGAGCTTGTTCACCGCCGCGACGAGGTCGGCCTGGGTGGTCGCCCAGGCCGTCGCAGAGTCGCCCACGCCGAGCCGAGCGTTCGCGTTGTTGAAGGCGGTGCCGGCGCCGCCGACGAGGAGGAGGAGCGCCAGGTCGATCCCGCCATCGACCATCGCGTTGTAGTCGCCGACGACCACCTCGTAGGGCCTGATCGCCCGGGCGGCCCTCGTCTCGGCCTCGAACCGCGACGCGCCCCGGGCGAGATAGAGCCCGAGCGCGTCGTCGTAGTCCTCGGTCCGCTTCTCGACCGTCGCGTGGGTCATGACCCGCACGAACTCATGGTTCGGGTCGCGTGGCAGGAGAATGGTCGGGATGTCGGCGCTCATGGCTGCGACGAGCCCACGGCTCGTTCGGGCCTGCGGAACGAGGTTCTCGTCATCGCCCGAATCGTCGGCTCGGGTGACGGCGCGGTCTATTCGCCTGCGGTGCTACGCCTGCGGGACCAACCGTCGAGGCGATGCCAGCAAGATTCTCGCCGAAGAGTTCATCGCTACTCCGGCAGTCCGACCCAACCTAGGATGATCGCGACTGGAAGGGCGAACGCCGGCACCCACATCAGGGGCGGGACCTCGAGGAGGCGAAGCCGTACGCCGGCGCGAACGTAGCGCCCAACGATCAGTGCGTAATAGGGCGCGACGGCGAGGTTCGCGAGGACCAACACGACATACGCCCACACTTCGCCGCGCGCCAGGCCGAACCACACCAGTCCGAGCTCGAGGATCCCCACGGACACGAGATTTCCGCTGAGCCAGTCAAACAGCATGATCCCGAGCATCCGGATGCGGGCCGCGTCGCGCTCGCCGACCGGCTCCGACCCGAAGAGTGCGGCATCCGGCCGGGGATGAAACAGCCCAGGCGGCCCGGGGTGGCCGCCATCGGCGCGGATGGCGAACGGCACGAACAGCCCGACGACGAGGCTCAGCGCAGCGAGGAGCCCGAAGAGCACGGCCGAGACGATCAGGGCAGGGGACATCGTGGCGCTCCGTTTCTGCGTGCTCACCTGAATTCACGGTCGCGCTCGCGGCGCGTCCGGTGGATCCGCGCCGCCCCACTGGCAACGGTTCAGGAAGCGCCTGCTGGGCCGACAACGAGAGCGAGGCCGAGCGCGAGCGAGGCCACGTGCACCCAGAGCGGGAGATCGGAGAGCACGAAGTCCCCAATGCGTGGCCGCCCGATGACGAAGGAGGTCGCCCACCCCACGCCGAACACAATCAAGCCGGCTGCGAGCCAGATCGGGATGAGCGGGCCGACCAGCATGAGCGAGACCCCGAACGCGCCGATGCCGAAGTAGGCGAGGATCATGTAGGCCCGATACAACGTCTCGGACCAGCCGTAGAGCGGGCGAAACCAGTCGGGAACGGAACCCGAGGCGGCCTCGGTACTGACGTCCACCACCGCGCTCACGTTGAAGGCCAGCGAACCGATGAAGGTCGGGGCCGCGAGCAGCAGCAGAATGATGCCCGTGACGGAGAGGGCCCGCTCGCCTGCGTCGATCTGCTTGATGGCGAGCATGCCGTACCCGAGCGTGTTCAGGACGGTCGCCACGGCGAACGAACGGAGGATGATCCGCCACGCCCGGGGTTCCCGGCCGATCGCCCTCAGCCCATCATCGGACCCGGCACCGCCGGACTTCGCCAGGTCCGTGTGCAGTGCGGCGCTGCCGAATCCGATCCCGAAGAAGACCGCGGCACCAGCCACAAGCAGCACCCCGGCCAGCATGTGGTGGGAAATCTCAAGCATCTCCTGCTCTGTGCCTCTCCTTCTGTCAGACCGCCACGAGTGACCCACGCTGCTCGCGGCCAGCAACCGCCAGAGCATGCCGCAGCATCACGATCGTCCCCGACCCGAGTCCCGAGACCAGAGCCACCCTGGCTTCATGATCCGCCGGCTGGAATAAGTCGGGCGGACCCGATGCAAATGGCGGAATGATCAGGCCAAGTCCTGCCACCATGAGCAGGCGAAGGCCAACGTCGCTCAACCAGCGATCTGCCGTTCACTCAAGGCTGTTCTCGTCGCTGCTCGCACCCGTCCGATTGTGGCTCAGTGAGAGAGACGTGGACTTCGGATCAACCTTCGGGCGGTGCCCTCCAGGAAATCCCTGACGATCTCCGCGCAGCGCTCGGGGTCATCGACCCACGGCAGGTGTCCGGCCGCAAGCGTCACGAGCCGCGCTCGCGGCATGATAGCAGCCATCTGGGCGCCGACCGCGGGCGAGCCGAATGGGTCCCGGTCGCCCCAGATGAGCTGAACGGGCTGCGCGATCCCTTGAAGGGCCGACGCATCGATGCCGACCCGCTTGCGCGCCATGAACCAGATGTTCTCGAGCAGGCTCAGCCAGTGCGACGGGTAGGACGGCAGCGACTCCGCACGGGCCATCAGATCGACGAATTCCAGCGACAGCGATTCTGGCTTGTGGCCAAGCCGCGCAAACACCTTTCGGGCCTGCCGCTGACTCGGGGGTTCGAGGGCGAGCATCCGAGCATTCAGCCAGGGAACCCCGAGCAGCCGAAACCCGATCGGGGCGCCGGAACCGAGCACGTTGGCCGGGCAACCCAGAAGAGCCAGCGACTGGACTCGCTCGGGAGCGGCGATCGCGAACCATAGAGACCAGGTCGCGCCCATCGAGTTCGCCACGATGTGAGCTCGCGAGATTCCCAGGGCATCAAGGACGCCTCTGATGAATGCGACGGCATGCTCCCGAAGGTCGACGCCGCGGTTATCGAAGGGGTCGGTCAGGCCGCACCCGGGCCGATCGACCGCGACCAGCCGGTAACCGTCGAGTCGGGTCATGAGCGGGGCCCAATGCGCCGCGACCCCGCCGCCGCCATGCAGCATGAGGACGGGCTCACCGGTCCCACGCTCGAGCACCCGGGCGCGCAGCGAAGGCTGCGCGAGTTCCACGAGCCGCTCCTCGACGACGAGCCGCTCGCGCTCGAAGTAGCGATGCTCGGCCTCGCGGAAGGCAAGCTCTGCTGACTGGATGGCGACTCGCGGGCGTTGGTTGACAGTTGCTGCCATCTCGATTCCTCCGGTGCGTGCTCGTATCATTGAGCCGCCGGTCGCACCCGGGAAGTGCGCGACGAATTGATCAGAGGAACCGCGCGTGGCGTTCGGAAAACCCGGTAGGCCGCGGGAGGACCGCCTCCTCAGGCAGCGAGAGATCTTCATGGCGGTCGCCCCGCTCATCGTCGAACGAGGCGTTCGCCGCCTGACGATGCGGGACGCCGCGAAGGCGGCCTACGTCAGCGTCGGAGCGCTTTATCACTACTTCCCAACGAAGCGCGACTTGGTCCTCCACCCGCTGAAGCAGGAGCCGCTCGAGCGGTTCTGCCATGACTACTTCGCGAAGTACTTTGGGCTGCGCGCCCGCGACCCATGGAAGTTCTTCGACGGGTTCATCGAGTTCCAGGCCCAGGCCTGCCTCTTTGTTCGCCCCGCCGTGTTGGCCGCCGTCGAGTTGGGATCCGAGGCGTTCTGGCCCACGTTGGATGGGGTGATCGAGCTCGGCCTCGGCAAGTTCGCAGACGCATTGCGCGTTGTTGTTCCCTATGCGAGCGAGATGGATGTCGTGCGCCTCGCTCGGTCGGTCAGACATGTGTTCATCGCCGGAATCTTCGACCGAACGATGACCGTGGACGAGCTGCGCCATGAGGTGCGGACGGTGATCGAAGGCGCACATTCGCTCGCGCAGCCGGCGACGGTCGGCGGGGCGGCCTCCTGAGGACTCTTCGTGGCGGGCCGAATCGAAGGCCAAAGACCAGCCAGCCCGGAGCGAGGGCGACGCCGACGCTTGAAGTCATGACCCCCTCATCTGCATGCCTCAGTCGCCCGCCGCCGACATGCCTCCTCAGCCGTTTCCACAGCGACTGGGGGTCTGCGCGCATCAGCGCCCAAAGTCACTGCCGGGTTGTCGACCTTGCCGATACTTCAGGTGGGCTCCAGGCTCGGGACCACGAGCCATCCAGCCGCTCGTCCGGCGTAGATCAGCTGCTCCGTGGAGAGGCCCGACTTCGCACGCAGGTCGGCGAGGTGGCGCTTCGCCGTGCTCGGCCGGATGCCCACGAGCGAAGCCGCGTCCGGGACCGACCCGCCAGCCGCAACGTAGGCAGCGAGGACGTCCAACTGGCGCGGGGTCGCTGGCCGCGAGAGCGCGCCGCGCAAATACCCGTCTCTCATGCCAAT
>JBCLCL010000074.1:0-6408 GCA_038915815.1 Candidatus Limnocylindrales bacterium | reverse complement strand
CGCGAGCCCGGCGTCACCGGCGAGTCGCAGGCTGCGCGCATAGCAGCTCGCGAGGAGTGCGTCCTCGTCCCGCTGGCCGCCCGACCAGACCGGCCCGACGGCATGGATGACGTAGCGCGCCGGCAGGCGGAAGCCGGGCGTCATCACGGCCTGGCCTGCCGGACACGGTCCCGCCGCACGGGCCGCCGGCGCCAGCTCCGGCCCCGCCGCCCGATGGATCGCGCCATCGACCCCACCGCCGCCACTCAGCCCGCTGTTGGCGGCGTTGACGATGGCATCGACATCGAGGGTGGTGATGTCGGCGACGAGGACCTCGAGGTGGGGCTTCATGAGGTCCGCCCGGCTATACCGACTTCCTCGACGGCATCGCGGATCCGGGACACGAAGGATGAGGCGATGCACGAAGGGGTCGGCGGGGAGTTCGATCCAGCGGCCTCGACATCGGCACCACGAACCGCGACTTCCCCTTCGTCTTCTGCCACCGGGGCGACATGATCGCCCTAGGTTCTCCAGTCGTCGCCGGGAATGATCCGGCGCATGAACTCGTCAAACAGCGGCACCGTGAACGCAGTATCGCCGTGGTGGGGGCTCCAGATCATGCCTTTGGCGATCAACTGGCTCCTTGTCGGCCCGAGGGAGGTCACCTCACGCTTCAATGCTCCAGCGATATCTCCCGACCGGTGTGGGCCCGGTCCCAACTCCGCCATCGCTCGGAGATATCGTTTCTCGACCGGGGTCAGTCGATCGAATCTGACGCGAAAGAAGCTCTCGTCCAAAGCGGCGACGGCCGACGCCGACGCGTTTGCGACGTCCTCCTCCGTGATCGGTGACGCGTCCGCCGCGTCCCACGAATGCTTCCCCCACTCCTGTACGAAATATGGGTAACAACGGGTCTCTTGAACGATGCGATCCAATGCCTCGTGGGTCACTTCGACACCCTGATCCTGCGCCGGCTTCGCGATCGCGAGCTTTGCTGCATCAGGAGTAAGCGGCCCGATCTCAGGAAAATCGAAAAGCCGTTCTGCGTAGGATTTAGCTCGGCCTGTTCGACCCCGGAGCTGCGGCAGTCCGGCCCCCACCAGGATGACTGGAAGGCGCCGCTGAGCGGTGCGATGCAATGCGGTGATCAGAGCCGCGAGCTCATCTTCCTCCACGTACTGCAGTTCATCCACGAAGATCGCCAAGGCCGTTCCCGCCCCGTGTGCGGCCGCGCCTGCAGACTCCAACAGAGCCTGCAGGTCATGCTCCAGGTCACCGTTGTCGGCAAGGCCAGGTTCGGGGTCAAAGTCAATCCCGACCTCGATGTCGGCGTACTTCACCTTCAAGGACGTTGCGAACCCCGCGAGAGCACGCAGCGCTCGCTGCGCGAGATCCTTGGCTTGCTCATTTCTCGAGAGTCGCAACAGGGACTGGCGCAACTCAGGAGCCAGCATCGCGGGCAGGGAGCGATGTTCAGGCGCTTCGATGCGCAACGTGTGGATGCCTGCACCTTCTGCGTCATCCCTCATTCGGTCCAGCAAGACCGTCTTGCCAACGCCTCGAAGCCCAACCATCAGGACGCTCTTTGTTGGTAGGCCGCGACGCACACGCTCCAAGGCCACGCGAATGGTCTCCCGCAGCTCATCTCGGCCGGCGAGCTCCGGGGGCGGTGTGCCTGCACCAGGGGCAAATGGGTTCGTAACCGGATCCACGACCAGATTGTACAGACTTTACGGAAGTTAGCAACAGTGTCAAAACTCGCTAATCTTGGCCAAGTTGCGCGTCGGTTGGCCTAGAGGTACGGGCGTGAAGCGACGCCTTGAGGTTCGACGGTGTCGGTGACGGTCTCGACCGCGATCGGGGCCGCGCGCTCGGGCGGGAAGCCGAAGACGCCGGTCGAGATGCACGGAAACGCAATCGACGCGAGCCCGGCGTCACCGGCGAGTCGCAGGCTGCGCGCATAGCAGCTCGCGAGGAGTGCGTCCTCGTCCCGCTGGCCGCCCGACCAGACCGGCCCGACGGCATGGATGACGTAGCGCGCCGGCAGGCGGAACCCGGGCGTCATCACCGCGTGGCCTTCCGGGCAGGGTCCCGCCGCACGAGCCGCCGGCGCCAGCTCCGGCCCCGCCGCCCGATGGATCGCGCCATCGACCCCACCGCCGCCACTCAGCCCGCTGTTGGCGGCGTTGACGATGGCATCGACATGGAGGGTGGTGATGTCGGCGACGAGGACCTCGAGGTTGGGGCGCATGGCCAGAGTCGCCCTCAGTCGAAGAGACGCGTCTGATCGTACGGCGCCGACACCTCAGTCACTTTCGAGGCTGCAGGCGGTGCCAACTTCAACAAATCCGCTGCCGAAAGCGACGAACCCACATGCAATGGCGAGAGCGGCCACGCGCCTCGTGAGCGCAAGGCTCGATTGCCGGGTGGAACCCCCTCACCATCACGAACGGCGACCGGTACCCAGCCGTGCTTCAACGCCTCGAGGGCGCCGGTCCAGGTCCCTCCTGAGCCCTCGCTGCTACTGACCACGACGGCAACATCGGCCAGGGCATAGATCAGCTTATTTCGACCCATCGCGGCGCCCGCGCTGAACGGCGCGGATGGGTGATATGCCGAGACGAGCACCGCGTGCCCACCGGCGACCGCCGATCGCGTCGACGACTCCCGGAGGCGATTTTCCACGCCTTCCGGGACGACGCCGAGGACGGATCCGCCCGCTTCGAACGCCGCGCGCATCGCGGTCACATCGATCCCTCGAGCTCCGCCCGAGACGACGGCCGTGCCAGCTCGCGCGGCTGCGGCGGCCAGGCGCTCGGTGAATGACACAGCCTCGTCATCTGCGTCACGCGACCCGACGATCGCAATCCCGCCGCCCCCGAGCAAGCCAGGATCGCCGCTCCCGAACAGGACCGGTGGAGCGTTGTCGCCCAAACGTTCACGGAGGCGACTCGGGTACTGATCATCCGCGACCGTGACGACCCAGATCCCGCGTGACTTCAGACGGTCGAGCTCAAATGCGAGCTGGCCGCTCCGCGCCATGAGGTGGACCAACCTCGAAGCCTCCTCCGTATCGAGCTGGAGGGACCGGACGATCGCGGCGGCATCAAGGTCGACGAGATCCCGTGCGCCACGGAACGATTGCTTCGCAAGCCCTTCGGACAGCCGCGCCCAGGCGACCGGCCCGATGGGACGGACCGAACCTGGCACAGCGCCGATGCTTGAGCACAGCAGGATGATCGCCGGCGCGTCCGGCGACAGGGTCTCGAAGTCGATCACGGATCCGTCACTCGCGTGCGCTCGCGACGGCCAGCGCGAATGGATGCACGGGCCCGCTTCCGTGCGTCCGGAGCAGCCAGCCGGCCACGGTCAGCGTCCAGCCAGAGTCGACGATGTCGTCCACGAGCAGGGCGGGGCCATCCGGGATGTCCCCGGGCACGATCCCGAGCTTGTCGTGGGCATTTCGGAGCTGCTGGACGCTGTTATGCATCGCCTTCTGTGGTTCGGAGCCGGGGCGGACGGCCAGGCACTCGACATAGGGTAGGTCAAGCCGCCGCGCCAACGCCCGGGCGAAGGCGTCAACCAGGCCGCGCCGCGTCGACGACGGCAACGCCGTGACCCAGCTCGGCGGCGGCTCGGGGTGCCAGTGCCCGCGGTACGCTCGAGCCGAAGCCGTGACAAGCTCGTCACTGAATATTCCGTCCACGTATTTGCCACGCTGGACCTCCCTCCCCCAGCCTGCGTCGCCGTAGACACAGAGCGCCATCCCGATCGCGTTCGGTGGAGAGATCCGGCCGGACAGTCCGGGCACGGCGTCCGCAGGCCATTTCTTCCGCGGCTGGATCGGGCGCACGTCGCGGCGAAGATACGAGATGGCTGCCATTACGAGGTCGGGGTCGATCTCGCGCGGCAATCCTCGCCCGAGACAGTGCGAGCATCGGCCACATGGCGCGGCCGCCGGGTCGTCCAGGAGCGCGACCAGGAACTCCATCAGACAGCCGTCCTGCGTGACGTAGGCCTGCATCTGAGCCAATTCCGCGAGACGAGCTGCCTTCACCCGTTCGATACGCGCCTCATCCTGCGTCCAGGGGTTCGGCGTCCGCCGAAAGCGACTGCGCTCGCGCACGACCGCGCCATCGATCTCGAGCAGCTTGAGCGCCTGGTCTATCCGCCCCTTCCCGAGATTCACGACCTTCTGGATCTGCGGCACAGTCATCGAATCGACCGCCCCCAGCGCATCCAGGATCTCGTGCATATTCACGGTCGGAGGGAACGCGGTATCCATGAAGTACGCGGCGATGTCGTCGTCCTCGCGTCCGGCCAGGAGCACGCCGTAGGCTCGATCGATATCCCGACCCGCCCGCCCGACCTGTTGGTAGTAGGCGATAGCCGAGCCCGGGCGCTGGTAGTGGATGACGAAGCCGAGATCGGGTTTGTCGAACCCCATCCCGAGCGCGACGGTGGCGACGAGGGCCTTCATCTCGCCGGCGACGAGCGCGTCCTCGAGGACCTCGCGCTCCTCGGTCGTGAGGTCGGCGCTGTATGCACGCGCATCGATCCCCTGGCTCCGCAGGAACGTGGCGACCCGTTGCGTGTCCGCGATCGTCAGGCAATAGACGATGCCGCTACCCGGGAGCGAGGGGATCTGGCCAGCGAGCCACGCGAGACGCTCGGCCTGGCTCTCCAGGATGAGGGCATCGAGCCGGAGCGAATCGCGCGATAGCGGACCGCGGAAGACCTGGACGCCGACGCCCAGCTGGTCGACCACATCCGCGACGACTCGGTCGTTGGCGGTCGCCGTCGTTGCAAGGACGGGGACGCGCGGGTCGAGCAGGCGCAGGATGCGAGCGATGCGTCGATAGTCGGGCCGGAAGTCGTGCCCCCAGTCGGAGATGCAATGGGCCTCGTCGACGACCAGCAGGCCGATCGAGCCTTGGATGCTCGGCAGGATCTCCGTGTTGAACCGGTCATTCGCCAGACGCTCGGGCGAGATCAGCAGGACATCGATATCGTTCGACGCGAGGCCCGCCACCACCTCGTCCCACTCGTCGGTGTTGCCCGAGTTGATCGTGGCGGCGCGAAGTCCAAGCCGATGTGCCATCGCGATCTGGTTGCGCATGAGCGCGAGCAGCGGGCTGATGATCAGCGTCGGGCCATGGCCGGCATCGCGGCGCACCCGGGTCGCGATCCAGTACACGAGGCTCTTGCCCCAGCCCGTCCGCTGGACGACGAGGGCGCGATGTCCGTCCTCCACGACGGCCTCGATCGCCTCGCGCTGGCCCTCGCGAAAGGTCGCGTCGAGGCCAAGCATCGTCTGGAGGTGGCGAGTGATGTCATCCATCGAATGGAGTGTGGAGTACGACGTCTCCTATGGTCCGAGACCTATCGCCGACGGTGGCCCAGATGCCAGAAATCGCAGTGCTCGCCCCCAATTCCCGGATCCGTCAGGCCCCGGTCAGCCGGCAGGCTCCGCGGTCAGACCTTGGAGCAGGGTTGTGACACCTTGGGTGTCAAGCACGGATCCAAGGAGCTAGACCCAGCTCGCCGCCTGTCGGAACTGCTCGTACCGGCGCTCGAGTCGCGCTCGGTCGGGTAGGTCGATCTCGCGACGTGGCAGCACAGTGCGATGCGGCGGAATGTCGCGGTCACATAGGCGCGCCTCGGCTCCGAGTCGTCCTCGGCGACCGCCAAGGGACCGAAGACGTCGGTCTCCACCGCGTACAGGTCATCGACCTGCATCGAGAAACGGAGCTGCCGAGGATGGTCCTCAACGACGACAGCGGGGTAAGCGGCGACATAGCTGCCCGGCACGATCGCGTGGAAATACGCGAGCGGGACCCGTTCGACCATCGCACGCCGCAAGCCCCGGTTGTCTCGATGGAGCGGATCGACGCCGCGATACGCGTACCGAAGCGTTCCGGTCGCGCGATCGAACGCGTCGTCGTACGGGCCGCCAGCTGTGGTTGCGATCGATTGGGTATGACACTCTGATCTGGCCCCACCGTGCGCCGGAATGATGTGGCGCGAAATGGCCACGGGCAGACGAGCGGCTCACCGCGGCGCTCCTCGACCGGCTCACCCACCGCTGCCACCTGCTCGAGTTCCGCGGCTCGTCCTACCGCTTCCGTGAAAGCCTCGCCGCCCGCGAGCGTCGGCTCGAGCCTCCCGTCACGCCCGACCCCGACCGACCGAAGGAGTTGCCACCGTTCGACTGACCCAGGTCCACGCCATGTCCAGGTGGTCCTGCTTTACGCCATCACGGTGGTCCTGTTTTCGCTTGACATTCGCAGTCCAGGCGGGCGGTGCGTTCATTGAGGCGCACGAGGAACTCGAGCGCCGGATCGCCGAGGAGCGCCGAAGGAAGCGTCGGCGGCGGCGGCCGAAGCAGCCGTTGCCCTCCGAGGAAGCTCAGTGACCTGGGGGTTTCGA
>JBCLCL010000073.1:0-6805 GCA_038915815.1 Candidatus Limnocylindrales bacterium | reverse complement strand
TTCGTCGGCTATGGGCCGCCCATTCCGGGCCGCGAGCAGCGAGGCCTAGCCCTCTTCAACGAGGTGCTCGGGTACTACGGCCGGCTCCAGGAGCAGGGCGAGATCGAGAGCTTCGAGGCGGTCCTGCTCGAGTCGCACGGGGGCGACCTGGAAGGCTTCCTGCTCCTCCGCGGCGAGGCCGAGAAGCTCGCTCGCGTGCGCCGCAGCGACGAGTTCCTGGGCTACAGCGCCCAGGCGGGCCTCGTCGTTCACAACTTTGGTGTCGTGGGCGCATACATCGGCGCGGGCCTCGAGCGCCAGTTCGCACTTTACGGCAAGCTGGTGTCGGATCTGACCGCGTAGCCGTCCGGGTCGCCTGCCCGCGGGGCCGGGTGGCCCGGGCGGGAGCCGGGTGACCGCCAAGTGGTGCCCTGGGTGCGGGACGCCAGAAGCACCCAGCCTCGCCGTAGGCGTGTGAAACAGGCCCTCCCATACGACGTTGCCATGGTGTGGGGCTGGGTGGCGCGCCGAACTGGCCGACCGGGCTCCGGACGCCAGGATCAGCGGCGGGTCCGGAGGTCCTGCCCCGCGATGCCCTGCGCCGCGAGCGCCGCGCCCAGTCCCTCGAGGTCGTCGACCGTCAGGTAGAGATCGGTGACGTGGAAGGGGCCGATGCGAACCGGCTCGCGGAAGTGGAGGCGGACGCCGCCGTGGGCGCTCCCGCCGAAGGACAGGTCGTGCGTCCCGAGTGTTCGTCGGACCCCCACCGCGCGCCACAAGCGGTACGGCCCTGTGATGTCCCAGCGCGCGATGTTGGCGACCGATGTTTCCGCGCGGAAGAACCCGAAGAGCGCCACGAGGTGGTCGCCATCGAGCCGGACGGTCGCGTTGCCCGGGCGTACGCCGAACAGAATCAGGATCGGCCAGAGCCCGGGCTGGAGGCGGATGGGGAAGTCCACGTCGGCCCGATGCTACGCCGTCGGTGCGTCGGACGCCCGACACGAGCAGCGCCTCATCAGTGAGGCCAGGCCAGGCGGGGCACTGACCCGCGCTCGTCCCAGCGGCCGTCACGTGAGACTATCTAGGGGTGGCGACGCCCAGCGCTCCGAACCGGGTCGCCCGGCTCTCAAGTGCCTGCGAGGCAGCGATCGGGCGGCTGGCGGCCAAGGAACGAGTCGGGTCGACCCGGACACGTTCGCGGAACTCGGTGAGTCCTTGTTCTGGCTGTCCGCACTCGCTGAGGCGAACGGCCGCGGTCGTCAGCCGCTACTTCTTGGCCTCCAGTGGGCGCGCAACCGGATCACTCACGGCGTCGTCGTGGCTGCGCCGGTGGAGTGGCAGTACGGCGCCGAGCTGGGCAAGCTTGTCCTGGGCAAGGGCAGGCTGGGCACGACCTCCGGCCACGAGTGGCTGCCGCGCAGCAGCGTGGCCCTCGGGCCGAACGACCGCCGGGATCCACGGCAGGAGGCTGCGTACGATGCGCACGTGGCCGGGAGGCGGGTCGTGGAGGTCCTCCGACAGGCGCTTGCCGTGGCCAAGTGAGCTCTTCCCGCCAGCGCGAGGCGCGAGGATCACGGATCGTATCAGGCCGTCGAGGGCACCAGGAGGCGCCTCGGCCGCTCTCTCGACGAGGGCCGATGATCCGATGATCGACACGATCAGGTCATAGTGCTCGGGGCATAACGCAGTTCTGCCGAGCTGACCCCTATGACCCGTCGACCATGCCGAAGACGAGAGCCGCGTTGAGCCCGCCGAACCCGAACGAGGTCGACAGCACCCGTTCGTAGCGGCCCTCGCGGCCCTCGGTGAGGAGGCCGCCCAGGATCGCGGCCGTGTCCGGATCGGGCGTAGCGAGGTTGACCGACGGGGGCGCCCAGCCGCACTGGATGGTTATCGCACAGATCGCCGCTTCGATCGCCCCCGACGCCCCGAGCGGGTGGCCGTAGAGGGCCTTCGTGCCACTCACCGGCACCGTCCTCGCCCGGGAACCGAGGGCCCGCTCGATCGCCCGCGCCTCGGCCACGTCACCGATCGGCGTCGAGGAGGCGTGGGCATTCACGTAGTCAATCTCTGTCGGAGCGACGGCCCCATCGGCGAGAGCCAGCGTGGCGGCCCGGCCCGCCTCGTGGCCGTCAGGCCGGGGCTGGATCATGTGATAACCGTCTGACGTCGCGCCGTAGCCGCGCAACTCCGCATACGGCCGGGCACCGCGTCGCTCGGCGACGTCGGCGTCCTCCACGACGAGGAGGGCCGCACCCTCGCCCATGACGAAACCGTCCCTCCCGACGTCGAATGGTCGGCAGGCGTCGGCCGGCCGATCGTTGGAGCCGGACGAGAGCGCGCGGATGATATCGAACGCCCCGAACGCAAGCGGCGACAACGGGCACTCGACGCCGCCGGCGATCGCCGCATCGATCTCACCCGCCCGGATTGCGCCGAAGGCCTCGCCGAGGGCGACGGCACCCGAAGCGCAGGAGTTGGCGGTCGAGAGGATCGGCCCTCGGACGCCGAGATCGATCCCCAGGTTGGCCGGCGCCGCGCCGCCGAAGACCGCGAGAGCGAGTGTCGGCGCGACGGACCGGATGCCCCGCTCGAGATAGCGCTCGTGCTGCTCCTCGGCGAAGGCGATGCCACCCAGGGCCGAGCCCAGGTAGATGCCGACCCGCTCGGGACTCGTCTGGCCGGCACCGCTCCCCGGACGAAGGCCCGCGTCGGCGAGGGCCTGCCGCCCGGCCGCCAGACCGAACTGGCTGAAGCGATCGAGCCGGCGGGCAGTCTGGCCGTCCATGTGGTCGAGCGGATCGAAGTCGACCTGGGCCGCGACCTGGGAACGGAACGACGATGGATCGAACCGGTCGATCCGGCGGACGGGGGAGCGGGCGGCGCGAACACCCTCCCAGAACGCATCGCGCCCGATGCCGATCGGGGTGATGACCCCGATCCCGGTGACCCAGACTCGCCGTCGCTTTCTCATGGCAGTGGGTACGCCGTCGGCGCCGTTTCGGACTCCTCGACGGCTGTGGTCATGGGCACGGCAGGCCATTCCATCCCCGCCGCGACGGCCTCGGCGATCTGTTTGACGGACGCCAACGTGCGGCTGGCGATCGGGCGGGTGAACAGTCGCTCGACGATCGCCGCCCAGGGTCGGAAACGGGGCGCGAACACGTGCTCGATCGTGACCCGGCAGCCGTTGGCCATTGGCTCGATCCGCCACGTCACGTCCATTCCCGCCGTCGCTCCGCCCTGGTGATGAAACCGGAGTCCGAGAGTCGCCGGATCGGCCCACACGCGGGCACGCCAGGTGACCGGGAGCTCGAGGCCGATGACGGGCACGAGCGCTCGTCGAGCGACCATCCGGGCGGTCAGGCTGCCGTCACGGTGCTGGCTCAGGACGTGGACGGCGGCGTAGTGGGGCAACAGAGACGGCCAGCGCCTGACGTCGAGGGCGAGGGCGAACACGAGCGGCCCGGGCGCCGCGATGTCGATGGCGATCCTCGAATGCACCCAATCAGCCTCGAGCGGGCCGGATGGCGCTCACGGCCGCAGCAAGGCTGCGAGGAAGCGCGGCTCAAGGGCGCGCGAGGCCGGCACGAGATCGCCTATCACAGCGCTCATCGTCTCACGAAGGGCATCGCGGGTGGCGATCCGGCGGGCCGCATAGGCGAACAGCGACGGTCGCGCCAGGAATGCCTGGACGATGAGGCTGACCGCATCCTTTGTGGCGAACCGGCCACGCATCGCCCGCTCGTAGCCCGACAGGTCCGCGGCCTGCCCGAGAAGTAGCGCTTCGATCGTCAGCGTCGCCAGCCGAGCCGAGACGAGTGCCCGGTGGAGGCCCTCCCCGGTGAATGGGTCGAGGAAGCCCGCCGCATCGCCGGCCAGGAGCCAGTTGGGCCCAGCCCGGCGGTCCACCCGATGCCCGATCGGAGCGGCGCCCTCGATCCGATCGCACCGCGTGGCCCCGGTCGGATCGATCAGCGCCGCAACGGCCTGCGCTCCGGCGCGGCGCAACCGCGTCCGCCATCGCCCGTCGAGCACGATTCCCACGTTGAGCCGCCCGCCGGGCACTGGAGCAAGTCCGCAGTAGCCGCCTGGGATGAGGAGCATCCGCGCGTCGTCGCCCCAGTCGGCTGGGCGCTGGACGTGGTAGGTGAGGCCCGTGCGAGCGAGCCGAGGAGCGCGAGCGACCCCGAGCGACCTCGCCACAACCGAACGGATGCCATCCGCGCCGACGATGAGCCGGCCCTCGATTCGCCGCTCGACCGAGTCCGCCCCGACCCTCACGACCGGCGGTTCGACGTCTCGCACGGCCGCGCCCCGCCGCACCTCGGCACCGGCGAGGGTCGCGAGCCCGAGCAGTGCCTCATCGAGCCCGTCCCGGTCAAAACCAACGGCCGTCACGCGCCGCGAGCCGTCGTTGCCGTACATGAGCCGGAACGGCGGCGCGTGCGGAGCCTCGACCCGCATCGCCTGAATGGGCAGGGCGACCTCCTCGATCGTCTCGGCGCTCAACCCGAGGCGCTGCAGCTCATGGACGGCCGCCGGAGACGCGAACACGCCGCAGGCGCGCCACCTCCAGGCGGGCGCACGCTCCAGGAGCAGGACGTCGCGGCCCGCTCTCGCCAGACGGATGGCCGTCGCCGCACCGGCAGGCCCACCGCCGACAATCACCACCTCCCGGCGCTCGACGGACATCAGCGGGCCGCAACGGCGTGACGGTGCTTGGCGAACCCGCGGACTGTGTGGATCGGCGCGAGGTCGGCGGCCCGCAGGAGGTCCCGGAGCTCGTCGAGCGTGTAGGCGCGCCGGACCGACAGTGGGCCATCGTGACGGGTGAACCGGCTCCGGGCGATCGTTCGGGTGAGGAGCAACGCGCCGAGCCAGTGGGTCCAGCCGCGGGCCAGGTCGTTGACGACGATCCCAAGACGGCTTACCCGGGCGAGCTCGCGGAGGAACCCGACGGCCGCGTCGGGCTCCAGGTGGTGGAGCACGAGCGATGAATGGCCGACGTCGAACGCGCGGTCCGGGTAGGGGAGCGCGAGTCCGTCGCCGAGGGCTAGGGTCAGGCCCGGTATCCGGTCGAGGAGCGGGTTCACGCTCCGCGCCGCCTGGAGCACCTCGGGCCGGTTGTCGATCGCCGTCACCCGCATCGAGCGACCCGCTCGCCGGGCGCGGGCGAGGAGCGCGACAGGGATGTCGGCTCCACCCGTCCCGACATCCAGGATCTCGATCGGTGCCGCGGGCGGAACGAGCGCGTCAATGGCCCGGCCGCTGAGCGTCGACCCGCCCAGGAGCCGGTTGATCCGCCGGAGATCGCGCAGGTTGGCGCACAGGCCCGGGCGATCCTCCAGTGGACCGTCGAGCCATTCGGGGACGTTGGCGAGTCGCTGCATCGCCGCGATCGTACTCATGTCGCCCGATCAGGTCGCCGTCGGCGGTAGCCGGGCGGCACCGCTCATGGCAAAGGAACTTGCCGACACGACGGACGAGCCGTCGAGCCTCAGGGGACGGGTAGCGATCCACGCGAGGCATCGTTGCTGGAGATGAGCCGAAGGTCGCGAGGTCGAGCCTACCGACGCGCTCGAGACCGACCACACGATCCACCCATCGTGATGGGGCCGCCTCGCTGGCTGTACGAGGGGCGACCGTCGCTGCAGCCACGAGCGTCGGGCGCAACCACGGACCGCGAGGGCCAAGGCTCGCCGACCGTCGCCGAGTTCGTCATAGGCCCTTGATCGGGCGGACTCGACATGGTCGGCCACGAGTTGGGCTATCGAGCGAGGCGAGGTAGTTCTCATGGCCACGGACTCCTTGGTCAGCGACGCGACATGCGAGCGACTCCAGGATGACGTCCGATGGCGGTCGGTGTTGCAGGAGGTGAAACAGGTGTTACATTCGGACGTCGATCACACGCTGGGCGACTGCGACCGACGCGGTTCGAGCCCATCGTCCTGATGGACCGAGGCATGCCCGGACGAAGGCCAGACGATGGATCCACGCGGTTGGAGCTCGGAACCCGCGGCCGACCGATGACCCCGTGAACGAGACCGACATCTCGCACGGCGACCAGGTCAACGTCGATCCGGCGTCATCCGTGGGCCTGCCCGTCCCGCCGGCCACTCCCGCGTCCTAACCGGGCACCAGCGCCGCCGATGGTCGAGCACCTCGAGTGCGGCTCCGGGCCGTCGCGCTGGTCGGGCTCGGGGTCCTCATCGCCGTCGCTGCGGCGCTCGCGCTGCTACTCAGCCGACCGACCGAGCCGGATGCTTCCGTCCTCGCCGCCGGGGGATTGCACACGTGCGCGATCCGCCAGGCCGACTCTACAGTCGTCTGCTGGGGCTCGAACGATCACCCCTTCAGCTCCAGTCCTAGGTACGTGGGCCAGGTGTCGCCCCCGGCGGACCTCGGCGCCGCGCGTGCCGTGAGTGCCGGGTACGAACACACTTGCGCGATCCGCCACGCCGACTCTGCAGTCGTCTGCTGGGGCTCCAACGAGGACCTATCCAGCGGCACCATCAGGACCGGCCAGTCGTCTCCGCCGGCAGATCTTGGGGCAGCGAGCGCCGTCAGCGCCGGAGGCGTGCATACGTGCGCCATCCGGCAGGCCGATGGTGCGGTCATCTGCTGGGGTTCCAACGACAACGCCTTCGAGGTCACCAGCAGGATTGGCCAGGCGTCGCCCCCGGCCGACCTCGGGGCAGCGAGCGCCGTCAGCGCCGGGGGCTTGCACACGTGCGCGATCCGGGAGGCCGACGATGCGGTCGTCTGCTGGGGCTCCAACGACGACCTCTTCGGCTCAAGTCGGGTGGGCCAGGCATCGCCCCCG
>JBCLCL010000072.1:0-7122 GCA_038915815.1 Candidatus Limnocylindrales bacterium | reverse complement strand
TGTTCGCGGCAGCCCTCCTCGGAAAGCATCCCGTTCTCTGTGCTGTTGCTGAGGGCCACGGTCGCCAAGCCATACCCGATGGGTCGAGTGATCCTGGTCAGCATCAATGTCGTGATATCTGAGCGTGACGCGCGCCGAGTCCGGTCGAACTTCGACGGGCACCGAGCGTGGCTGGCTCCTGGATGATGCGCTCCAGCATCAGGCCGAAGGCGGACGGATGGGCAACGAGGCGGACGGATGGGCAACGAGGCGGACGGATGGGCAACGAGGCGGACGGATGGGCAACGAGGCGGACGGATCGGCGCGGTTGACCCGGACGCCCTGCTACCATCCCCGGCGATGGAGATCATGGGCATCCAGATCCGCACGGTCATCCGCGACAACGTGGCGACCCGCTGCGACGGCTGCCTCGAGATCATCGAGGGCACCCCGTGGCGGATCAACCGGCTGGACATCGTGGCCGCCCAGGCGCCTGTCGCCTGGACGGATCGACCGGCCGTCAACCCTGGCCCATTCCAGTTCCATGGCGATCCCGCCTGCGTCCGCCGCTGGATGGCCGCGAAGGGCCATCTCTTCTGCCAGCGCGGCCAGGTTCGCGAGATCATGCGGCCGGTCGCGATCCCGGGCCAGCCCGCACGTTACGGCCTGTGCGACGGGATCCATCGCGACGATCACGAGTTCGTTCCAGCCTGACCGAGCGGTCCGGCTCGACCGCCGCTCGACCGCCGCTCGACCGCGGCACGGTCGATCGGTCCACCCGCGGACCCGCGGACCGTCGCTTGACGCCACCGATCAACGGGCCATATCCTCCGGCGGTCTGAGCTGGTCATCGATACATAGATTTGCCCAGGTTCATCGCCAATCCCATCATGTCGACGGGTCGGAGCCGAGCGTTCCCCCCACGTTCGCCCGACCCGTCGGCGCCCTCCACCGCGAGGCCCACGTGTCCGATGCCCCAGCATCTGCCGATCCTGTCGCGAGTCGGGCCCCCAGGGCCGTGACCTGGCTCTCGCTCGGACCGGCCAGCCGACTCCTCGGGGTGGACCCCGACACGCTCCGACGCTGGGCGGATGAGGGCCGGGTGGAGGCCTATGTCACGCCCGGTCGGCATCGCCGGTTCGACCGACGCACGATCGAGCGCCTGGTCTCGAATCGCCGGGCTGGGGCCCGCCCGCTGGCCAGCCTCGGCGCGGGCTCCGAACGAGTCACGCGGGCCTATCGCCGAAGCTACGCGACCCATCCGCCGTCACACGGCGTGCAGGCCGACGACACCGACCAGATCGACCGTTACCGGCGCGACGGACGCCGCCTCGTGGAGGCCCTCGTCGCCCATCTCGACGCCCTTCCGACCGACGAAGCCGGTCGTGCGGCGGCCGAGGCTCAGGCGACGGCGCTCGTCGACGACCTGGCGACGCGGCTGTCAACCTCTGGCGCGAGCCTGACCGAGGCGGTGGGCCTGTTCGTCGCGGCACGCCGGCCCTTCCTCGCGGAGCTGGCCGGTCTCGGACGGCGCCGGGCGCTCGATGCCTCCCGGCTGGCTGGTCTCTACGAGGACGCCTCGGGGCTGCTCGACCGCCTGCTGCTCCGGCTGATCGGAACCTACCGCGAACGGGCAGGCTGACCGGTGGACCCGCGGATCATCCTTCCTGCCCTGACCTCCGTCCTCGCCCTCGTCTTCGCGACGGCCCTGTTCGACCAGTGGCGAGAGCGGCGCAGCGGGTTCCAGCTCATCTGGACCTTCGGGATGCTCTTTTACGGCGTGGGTGCGGGGTGCGAGGCGCTGGCCGCCGCAACCGGCTGGAATGAGACCCTTTACCGGACGTGGTACCTGACCGGAGCCGTCTGGACGGCCGGCTGGCTGGGGCTGGGCACGGCCTTCCTGCTCGGACGAACCCGCTTCGGCTACTGCTTCGCCCTCTGCCTCTTCCTGGCGGGCCTGTTCACCTTCCTGCTCCGCAACAAGCCCGAATACGCCGGGGCCGGCACGCTGCCGCTGCTCTACTTCCTGGCAGCCGGGGTGCTGGCACTGGCGGTCGCGGTGGAGACCTACTTCTCGAACCATCGCTGGCCGCTCCTGGCCGCCGGCGCGGTGGTCGGCGCGACGATGCTCAGCCTCGCCTTGATGGCGACCACGACGCTGGCGGCTCCCGGCTACGCCGTCGATCCGGTCACTGGCGCTCCGGTGGCCACCCTCTTCCCGACGGAACTCCGCCTGCTGACGCCGTTCCTCAACATCACCGGCGCCTTCTCGCTCTTCCTCGGCGCCATCTTCTCGGCGTACGTGTTCATGCCGAAGCGGCGAGTGCTCGGCTATTCGCTCGATCCGAACCAGCCGGGCGACCAGTTCCTGTTCAACCTGCTCATCGCGCCGGTGGCCATCTCCGTCAACCTGGTGGCCTCGCTGCCCGCGGCGGCCGGCGCACTGGTCAGCGGGCGACTCCACAGTCGCGTGCCGGCGACCATCCTGATCGCGCTCGGGGCCGTGGTCGCCACCCTGGGCGACACGCTGAACCGGTTCGGCATGACCGAGTGGTTCCAGCTCGGCAAGTTCCTCGGCGTGGTCTTCCTGTTCGCCGGGTTCCTGGTTTCGATCGAGGTCTTCCGCGAGATCCGGATCCCGTTCACCTCGATCCGTCTTGGCGGTCCACGACACGAGGTCTCCGACCGCGCCGACCGGGTCGTGACGCGGCCGGGCGGTTCCGGCGAGGGCCCTCCGACCGGGGCGCCCTCCTAGGCTGAACGACCCGAACTCGCGAGCGATCGTCGGCGCTGCAAGACCTACTGAGGGCCCTGGGTCAGGGGACTGGGCGTCTCGCCGCGGCGGTCCCGGCTTTTGCCGCGTTGGTCCTGGCTTTTGCCGCGTTTCCTGTCGGGCTCTTGCGTCAGATGCAACGATGCTGCAGGGCGTTGCGTTGGACGCAATCACTGTCGCCGCGCTGCGAGACCGAGGCGATTCGTTGCGTCAGATGCACGTCGCGAGCCCTTCGCCCCACGAACTGCGCAGTGGACTGTTTGATCCTTCCACTACGCGCAATCGATCGACACGAACCCGCTTCCGAGAAAGGGCCTGGCGACGGTTGTTGCATTTGATGCAATCGGGCGGGCGGGCGGGCGGGCGCCGGGCGCCGGGCGACGGGCGACGGGCGGGCGGGCGCCGGGCGCCCGGCCGTGTGCGACGCGAGGTTTCCGACCGCGCCATACCATGAGCGGCGATGCCAGCCGCCGCCCACCCGCCCATCGTGGGCGTCGCCATCATCGTGATCGCAGCCTCCCTGTTCGGGACGAACGGGACGTTGTCCCGCTTCGCCTATGACGCGGGCATGGAGCCGCTCGCCTTCGTCGCCTGGCGTGGCGGCCTTGGGTTCCTGGCGGCGGCGGCGTTCGTGGTCTGGCGGATCGTCCGGCGCGGCGAGCGGCTGATCCGGTTCGGCGACCTGGATGGTCGCGCGCGCCTGAGCCTCGGGATCGTGGCGGTCATGGGCTTCACGCTGAACCTGTCCATGTTCATCGCCTTCGACCGGATCACCGTGGCCCTGGCACTGCTCGGCTTCTACACCTACCCGGTCATCGTCGCGGTCGCCAACGTCGTGCTCGGGCGGGAGCCGCTTGATCGTCCTCGAGTCGTGGCCCTGGCGGTTGCCGTCGCCGGCATGGTCCTGGTGGTCGCCTCGCAGGTGGACACGTCCGCCGGTGTCCGGTTCGATGCGATCGGCGTCGGCCTGGCTCTCGGGGCTGCGTGCAGCCAGGCGGTCTTCGTGCTCCTGAGCCGCAACGGCTATCGGGTCGTCCCGGCCGCCCAGGCGATGACGGTCATCCTGGGGGGCACGGTTGTCGGCTGTCTGGCCCTGGCCATGGCGACCGGGGCTGTCTCCACGCTCGCCTATCCGCTCGAGGCGCCGTCGGTCCTGCCCCTGCTCACGTTCACCGGGTCCTTCGGCGCCGCGATCCCGTCCATCCTCTTCCTGACCGGGATCCGTCTGGTGGGCGGCACCGCGGCCGGTATCCTGATGCTCTTCGAACCGGTCGTGGGCGTCGCCCTGGCGGCCTGGCTGCTGGCCGAAGGACTGGCCCCGATCCAGGTCCTGGGCGGCCTGGCGATCCTGGCGGCCGCCCTCATCCTGCAGCGAGCGGCGCCGGTAGCCGGGCGGGTCGTGGCGGCGCCGGCGATCGCGGGCGAGGCTTCCGCGTCGGGCTCGTGACCTCGGCCGCCCGGGACGACCCGACGATCAGTGTGGCGGGCCCGCCCGGCGCGCCGGCCATCGTCTTGGTCCACGGCACCCGGCTGACCCGATCGGCCTGGGCGGCGCAGTTCGACGCGCTCGGCGGCGAGTTCCGGGTCATCGCCGTGGACCTGCCCGGGCACGGAACGCGGGCCGACCAGCCGTTCACGCTCGACGGCGCCGCCGATCTCGTTGCCGCGACGATCCGTGAGCAGGCAGCCGACGACCGTGCCATCGTCGTCGGCCTGTCGCTGGGTGGGTACGTGGCGATGGCGCTGGCGGCGCGCGACCCCGAACGGGTGCGCGGGCTCGTGCTGGCGGGTGCCACGGCGGAGCCGGTCGGCCTCCGGTCCGTGGGGTACCGGGCGCTGGCTGTCGCGCTGGAGCGGTTCGACGGGCCGCGCCTCGACCGCCTGAACGCGTGGTTCTTCCGGGCCCGCTACCCGGTCTCGATCGCCGCCCCGATCATCGCCGGCGGCTTCTGGTCGAAGGGTGGCGCCACGGCGTTGCGCGCGCTTATCGGGCAGCGGTTCATCCCGCGTCTGGCCGCCTACCCCGGACCGACGCTGATCCTCAACGGCGAGTGGGACCTGCTCTTCCGCCTGTCAGCCGGCGGGTTCGCGAGCGCCGCCGCCGATGCCCGTCGGGTCAGGCTGGCCGGTGCCCTGCACCTCTCGAATCTCGATCGGCCGGTGGCCTTCAGCGCGGCTGTCCGACGATTCGCGCATGCTCTCGGGGAGGCTGAGCCGGGACAGGGCTGACTCCCGGGTATACTTGGCGCGCCGCCCAACCCACTCATCCCCGAGGTTCGATGCGCGTTCGCAAGGCCGTCTTTCCCGCCGCCGGCTGGGGCACCAGGTTCCTGCCCGCGACCAAGGCCCAGCCCAAGGAGATGCTGCCGCTGGTCGACAAGCCGATCATCCAGTACGCGATGGAAGAGGCCGTCGCGGCCGGGATCGAGCAGGTCATCATCGTCACCTCCAGCCAGAAGCGGGCGATCGAGGACCATTTCGACCTGTCGTACGAACTCGAGCACCTGCTCGAGGAGAAGGGCGACATCGAGATGCTCCGCCAGGTCCGCGCGATCAGCGACCTGGCCCAGGTGGCGTATGTCCGCCAGAAGGAACAGCTCGGCCTCGGCCACGCGGTGCTGATGGCCAAGGACCTGATCGGCCACGAGCCGTTCGCGGTGATCCTGCCGGACGACGTGGTCATCGCCGAGCGTCCGTGCATCGGCCAGCTGATCCACGTCTACCACCAGCACCACGGCTCTGTCGTGGCGGTCATGGAGGTCCCGCACGAGGAGATCGGCCGGTACGGCGTCATCGGCTCCGAGCCGTCCGCCGACCCGCTCGACCACGGCAGGCTCCATCGAGTCACTCGCGTGGTCGAGAAACCCGCCCCCGCGGACGCTCCGTCGAACCTGGCGATCATCGGCCGCTACGTGTTGACCCCCAAGATCTTCGACAAGCTCGAGCAGACCAAGCGCGGTGCCGGCGGCGAGATCCAGCTGACCGATGCCATCGCGGCGCTGATGGAGGAGCAGGAGGTCTACGGGTACGCCTTCGAGGGCATCCGCTACGACGCGGGAACGACGATGGGCTTCCTCCAGGCGTCCGTGGAGCTGGCCCTCGCCCGGCCTGACCTTGGCCCCGAGTTCCGAGCCTATCTGAAGGGCCTCCAGCTCTGACCATCGGGTGGCGGCGGCTCCTGCGGTACGATGCAGGCAGGGCGCAGCGGCCGGCCTGAGCCGACCGTCCCAGCACATCCGAGCACGAGGGGCATACCGCTTGGCGGAGATCGGCCAGGTCCTGGGTGGACGCTATCGCCTGATCGAGTTGCTGGGTCAGGGCGGGATGGCGACCATCTACCGGGCCACCGACACCGGGCTCGGGCGCGACGTGGCCCTCAAGCTGCTCCGACCCGAATACCTGCGCGACCCCGACTTCTCGTCGCGCTTCCGTCAGGAAGCGCAGGCGGCGGCCTCGCTCAGCCACCCCAACGTCGTCACGGTCCACGACTACGGCGAGGATCCGTCAGGTCCGTTCATTTCCATGGAACTGGTCGACGGTGAGGACCTCGCGACCATCCTCAAGCGCAGCGGCGCCCTGCCTCCCCGGCAGGCCACCAGGATCGCGGCCGCCGTGGCCCGCGCCCTGGCGGCGGCACACGCCAAGGGGATCGTCCATCGCGACGTGAAGCCCGGCAACGTGCTGATCGGGCGTGACGGACGGGTCAAGGTGGTGGATTTCGGGATCGCCCGGGCCGTCGCCGAGGCGCAGATGACGCTGCCCGGGACGACCCTCGGTTCGGTCCACTACTTCAGCCCGGAGCAGGCTCGCGGCGAGCCGACCACGGCCGCCTCCGACACCTACAGCCTGGGCATCGTCCTCTACGAGTTGCTCACCGGCGTGCGGCCGTGGACCGGCGACAGCGCCGCGTCCGTGGCGCTGGCGCGCCTGAGCGGGCCGGTCCCGGACCCCCGAGCCGTCCGGTCGTCACTGCCGCCAGAGCTGGCGCTCATCGTGCAGAAGGCACTGGCCCTGGATACGGACCAGCGCTTCTCGTCCGCCACGGCGATGGCCGACGCGCTCGACGCGACGCTGGCGACGCTGGGGACGCCGGCGATGTCGTCCGGCGTGATCGGCGCGCCGGCAGCCCGCGGCATGACGGACACCGGCGGGGCCCCGGCTCCAGCGGTCATCTCGGGCACCGCCAGACCGAACCCGGTCGGGGTTCCGTATGCGCCCGAGGCCTATGCTGACGACGACGAGGATCCGTATCCCTCGGCCGCAGCACGGCGCCGCGCAGCAGCCCGGTCGGCGCCCGCGCGGCGGGGCCGCCACGAGGACGAGCGTGATGACGAGCGAAGCGGGATGAGCCCGCTGGTCTGGTTGACCGG
>JBCLCL010000071.1:0-7140 GCA_038915815.1 Candidatus Limnocylindrales bacterium | reverse complement strand
CGTCAGCGGCCCAAGGCCGGCCAGCACGCTCCAGCCCTCCAGGATGGGCTGCTCCCACGGACCGAAGATCGCGAGCAGGTGGTCCCACGTCCAGACCGAATCCCAGCCGGCCTGCTCGGCGGCCAGCGCGGCGTCGCGGAAACCCGGCCAGTCCGTCTGCTGCGACCAGAGCTGCAGCCCGAAGCGCATCAGTCGTAGTGGTTGCTGATGGAGGTGGCGCGGACCCGGAAGCTGATCCGGACCTGCTGTTCGAACTGTCCGCGGATGAGCCGCTCGGCCCTGTCGGGTTCGTCGGCGTGATAGCGGCGGGCCATCCCGGCGATATCGGCCTGCGCAACAGCCTGGTCCTCCACCACGGTCACGAGGCCAGCGAGACCCACCCATCGATACCCGTTGGAGGCGTCCACGACGGAGAAGGCGATACGCGGGTCACGGACCAGGTTCGCCGGCCAGCGCCGCCCGACGGCGCTGTTGAGCACGATCTCGTCGCCGTCCACGGTGTACCAGATGACGGCTGGGCGCGGGGTGCCGTCGGGGTCGAGCGTGCTGATCGACGCGAAGCGGGCGTCGTCGAGGAAGGTTCGGACATCGTCGGGGAAGGGGAGGAAGGTGGTCGGGTGAGTCGCGGTGGGGCTGTCGGTCATGCACTCGATGGTACGCGAGGGCGCCCGGAGGCGGGTTCGGGGGCCATCCGCTCTCCGGCACGAACGGCGATCTCGAGCCGATTCTCGGGCGGGGCCAGCGGGCAGGCCCAGCGGGGATCGAAGGCACACGACGGCTGGTACGCGAAGTTGAAGTCGAGGATGAGCGTGCCGGTCGCCGGGTCGCCGCCGAGGTCCGCGCCCTTGGCCGCATCCACGAGGTAGCGCCCGGCCCCATAGGTCTCGGTGCCGTTCGTCGCGTCGCGGAACGGGATGAACAGGCCACCGGCGTAGCCAGCCATCCAGAAGACCGACAGGCTGTGCGGGCCGGCGGCGAACGGGACCAGGACCCGTCCCAGGCGGCTGAAGGCGGGGCTCTCCGACCCGCTGCTCGGCAGCTGCAGATCGAACGCCCCGGGCGCTGCGGGCGGCGCAGGCTCCAGGGCGACGCTGAACCGGAGGGCCGGATCATGCTCGAAGTGATGAGCCTGGAAGCTCGCGCGTTCGGCGCGCGGGACCGGGGACTGGGGATGCTCTCGGAAGAGGCGCTCGCGGCTGGTCCGCCAGTGCGCCAGCGCGAGGACCGGGTCGGTGGCGGCCATCTCGCGGACCTCGGCGTAGAGCGTCGCGACCTGCCGGCGCCAGTCCGCCAGCCAGGTCCGATCTGTCGCGGATCCGTCGCCCTGTCGCCAGTTGTCCATGATGCCGCCGATCCTAGCGCGGTCCGCCTAGAATCGGACCGCCCGCCGGCTGATCCGTTCGGCGGCCAGATGGATGGAGGCGCTGCGTGGCCGATACGGCGGAGATCGGAGTGTTCGGGGGGTCCGGCTTCTACTCGCTGCTCGAGGAGGTGCGCGAGGTCAAGGTGGATACACCCTACGGCGCGCCCTCGGATTCGGTCTTCCTGGCGGACGTGGCCGGGCGACGGGTGGCGTTCATGCCTCGCCACGGACGGCGCCACACGATCCCGCCGCACAAGATCAACTACCGGGCCAACGTCTGGGCGATGCGCTCGCTCGGGGTCAAGGCGGTGATCTCCCCGTGCGCCGCCGGATCGCTCCAGCTCTCGGTCAAGCCGGGCGACTTCGTGGTCTGTGACCAGTTCGTGGATCGGACCCACGGGCGGATCGACACCTTCTACGACGGCCCGATCGTGACCCACGTCTCGTCCGCCGAGACCTACGACCCGGTCCTGCGCCGCCTGACGATCGAGACGATCCGCGACCACGGGATCGAGGTCCACGAGCGCGGGACGGTCGTCGTCATCGAGGGTCCGCGCTACTCCACCAAGGCCGAATCGAAGTGGTTCAGCGATGCCGGCTGGGAGGTCATCAACATGAGCCAGTACCCGGAGGCGTGGCTTTGCCGCGAACTCGGGATGGCCGTCGTCAACATCAGCCTGATCACCGACTACGACGCGGGGGTCCACGAAGGGACCGAGGCGGTCGACGCGATGAGCGTCCTGGAGGTCTTCCAGCAGAACGCCGGCCGGATCCAGGCGGTCGTGCTGGACCTGATCGGGCGCTTCCCGGCGGACCTGGATGGGCTGGGGGCCGCGGCGGCGCTGGCTCCGACCCGCGGCGATGGAAACTCGATGGCCGGGGAGGACGTCCGGTTGTTCGAGACCGGGCTCTGATGTCGGGCGCCGGGGGGTCGGCGGGCGACCGGGGAGCGGCCGCCGGGGCGGGCGCCGGTCGGCTCCCGATCGGGGTCTGTCTGCGGGCCATCCGGGCCGAGCCCGCGTGGTGGCTGGAGAGCGCTCGTCGGCTCGATGCGGCCGGGTACGCCGGACTCTGGAGTTGGGACCACTTCATGGGGCGTCGGCTCACGACCGTCCCGGTCGTGGAGAGCTGGACGATCCTGGCCATGGCCGCCGCGGTGACCCGCCAGGCGACGGTCGGCCCGTTCGTGCTCAACGTCATGAACCGCCACCCCGCGCTCGTGGCGCGGATGGCCTCGACCCTCCAGGTCGCCAGCGGAGGCCGCCTGGTCCTCGGGATCGGCATCGGCGGGGCGCCGCGCGAGCACGCGTCGTACGGGATGGCGTTCCCCGAGGTCCCCGAGCGGGTGGCCCGTCTCGAGGAGGCGGTCGCGGTGCTGCGAGCCCTGTGGAGCGGCGGACCGGTGACCCGGCCGTCGCCCTGGTACCCACTCCACGAGGCGACCGCATACCCGGTCCCTGTACCGCCGCCCCCGATCCTGATCGGCGGCGAGACGCCCGCGGGGGCCCGACTGGCCGGGCGGATCGGGGACGGCTGGACCGCCTTCGACGACAACTTCGAGGCGAATCTGCCGATCTACCTGGAGTCGCTCGCCACGACCGGACGGCGGCGAAAGGACCAGCTCGTCCTCGTCGGGTTCCAGGGCGACTGGCAGAGCGATGAAGCGATCGCCGAGACCCCATGGATCAGGGCGCCGCGCGAGACCTGGGCACGCTGGCGCGAGGCAGGGGCGGATGGGGCGATCGTCCTGGCGCGCACGACGGCCGACGTGGATTCCCTCGTGGACGCGGTCGCGCGCTGGTAGCGGGGAGCCGCCCGGAGCCGGCCGCCCGGAGCCGGCCGCCCGGAGCCGGCCTCCCCAGCGGCGCCCGATTCCGCTGGCAGCATCAGTTTCCGCCGTGATCCGCCCACAGGCCGCCGAGCCGGCGCCCGAGAGCCGCCCCGACCGAACGTTGCGAGGCCTCGTGCTGCCCACAGCATCAGCGCAGCCCCGATCTACGGGTCAGCCCCGCCCGATGCACCCCCCGGCCACCGCTGCGACTCCCTGGAACCCACGTACGCCGCGGTGCAGTGCCTGAAGTGATGCTGGGGGCATCATGAGCGACCGTACGGCGACGACCGTCAGGACCGAATCAGCGACCGAGACGAAGCGGATCGCCGCCACGCTCGGCGGCGAGGCCCACGCGACTCGACGCGGTTCGTGGCACCATCAGCCGCGTGACAGCCCAGGCGACGACCTCCGCCCCCGAGCCCACCCATGGCTGCGTTCGTTGCGGCGCGCAGGTGGCGATCGAGGTCGGCCTGTGTGAGACCTGCAATCCGCTGGGGCTGCGCGACGTCTCGGCTACCCAGGTGCACGGGATCGCGTTCATCGGGGTCGTGCTCGCGATCGTCGCCCTTGCCCTGATCGGTCGCCTGGCGATCTCCGGCATCGGGCCGTTCACCCCGAGCCTGTCGGGCATCGCCGCCGATGGCGACGGCCTCGCGATCACCCTGACCGTCACGAACCACGGCTCGAGTGTCGGCCAGACCACCTGCCGGCTGACCGATCCCGCCGATCGCAGCGGGGGAGGCGCCGCGTTCGTACTCAGCCCGCAGATCGGCCCCGGCGCGACGCAGACGTTCACCAAGCGGGTCACCGAGCTCGGGTCGGTGGTCCGCGACCTCGCGGTCGAGTGCAGCGCACCGTGACGCTGCCCGTCAGCGCGATCCCGCAGGCCGAACCTGGTTCGGCCCTGGCTCAGGAACTCGCCTTCTCGCTCGATCTCGCCCGGCAGGCCGGCGCCGTGCTGATGGATCGCTACGAGCGCCTCGAGCAGATCGACTACAAGAGCGCGCGCGATGTCGTCACCGAGGCGGATCATCTGTCCGAGGCGTTGATCGTGGAGGCCATCAAGGCGCGCTACCCGGGCGACGCCATCCTGGCCGAGGAGACCGGTGAGCACCGGGCGGTCGCCGGCGAGGCCCCTACCTCGGGACGTGGCCGGGTCTGGATCGTCGATCCGCTCGACGGGACCGTAAACTACGCCAACGGCATCCCGGTCTTCTGCGTCTCGATCGGGCTGGTCGTGGACGGTCGGCCGGCGGTCGGCGTGATCGTGGACCCCACCCGGGGCGAGGCCTTCGCGGCCACGGCCGACGGACCGGCGACGCTCAATGGGCGCCGCGTCAGGGCTTCCGAAAAGGAGCGGCTTTCCGACTTCGTCATCTCGATGGCGCTGCGAGGCCGAACCTCGACGACGCGCTCCCGGAACGTCCGGAAGGAGATCCGGATCTCGCGCTCGATGGGCTCGGCGGCGCTGGCGCTGGCCTACGTCGCCAACGGCCGGTTCGACGCGTTCATCCAGCAGGGCGGCCTGTCGGCCTGGGATGTCGCGGCCGCCGGGCTGATCGCCGAGCGGGGTGGGGCGCGGGTCAGCGCGATGGATGGCAGCCCGTGGTTCGACCTGGCTCACGGCCCGCGCTCGATCGGGATCCTGGCCGCGCCGTCGGCGCACCATGAGACGCTGCTTCGCCTGGTCCGCTAGCTGCGCGGCCGGGGCACTCGGCCGGGGCACTCGGCCGGGACCGTCCGTCCCGCCGCTGCGGCCGGGCTAGCCCTCCTGCCAGCGGTGCGGCCGCCGCGCCAGTCGATCCAGGCCCCACTCCTCGCAGAACGCCTCCCACTCGGGCCGCGGGACGCCATCCCAGCGCAGTTCGTCGGCATCGAGCTGGCGGATCGGCACGCCATCAGCCGCCGTCCGCAGTCGGGCCAGGTCGCGATAGAGCATCGCCTCGTCCCAGTGCGAGGCCAGGTTGGATGCCAGCCCGATCGCCCGCGTCCCGCCGACGCCCGGAACCTCCCAGGCGCTGGCCTGCCGCGGGACGGCCTCGAGCGAGCCGTAACGAGCCAGGATGGCCGCAGCGGACTTGGCGCCCCAGCCCGGCAGCCCCGGGTAGCCGTCCGAGGCGTCGCCGACGACCGCGAGGTAGTCCGGGATAGAGGACGGCGCCACGCCCCACTTGGCCCTGACCCCGGCGTCGTCGTAGACCAGGCCGCGGCGGCGGTCCCAGAGCACGATCCGTTCGTCGCGGACCAGCTGGGCCATGTCCTTGTCCGGCGTACAGACGAGGATCCGCTCGACCCGCGGGTCTTCGGCGAAGCGGACGGCCGCCGCGGCGATCGCGTCATCCGCCTCGAACTCGACCATCGGCCAGAGGACGATCCCGAGGGCCTCCACGGCCGCCTCGGCGATCGGGAACTGGGCGAGCAACTCGGGCGGCATCCCGGCCGACGACTTGTAGCCGGCGAAGAGATCGTTGCGGAACGACTCGATCACCCGGTCGGTGGCGCAGCCGACGTGCGTGGCACCTTCCTCGCGAAGCAGGTAGAGGAGCTGCTCGACGAGGCCCGACACGCCAGAGAGCGGGATCCCGTCGCGACCGAGCACCGGGGGGCGGGGGGCGAAATGGGCCCGGAACAGCTCGTAGGTGGCGTCGACCAGGTGGATCTTCACCGCGCGGTCAGCCGCCCGACTCGTCGGCCTGGGCAACGCGGATCACGACGTCGCTACCCGGCCGATGGGCGCAGCGCGACGCCGGCGTCGCGCAGCTCGTCGAGCGCGCGATCACCGTCGCCGGGCGCCAGGTTCACGGCCGCGATCGCGTCGATCGGGACTGTCGTCGCGAAGCCGAGCCGGGCGGCGTCGAGCGCAGTCGCCTTGACGCAGTAGTCGGTCGCCAGGCCGACGACGACGACATGCTCGACACCGGCCGCCCGAAGGAGCCCCTCGAGCTCGGTCGGGATCGTCCCGCCGTGCGGGTCGCGCATGGTGAAGCCGGAGTAGCCGTCCTCGCCGTTGGCGCCCTTGCGAACGCGCGGGGCGGCGTCCGGGAGCTCGAGTGCGGGATGGAGTTCGGCCCCCCATGTCCCGCCGACGCAATGGACCGGCCACGGGCCGCCGTCCGTCACGAAGTGGGGCGTCTGTTCGGGGTGCCAGTCCTGGGTCGCCACCACGGTCGCTCCGCGTGCGACGGCCGTCGCGATCTCGCGGTTGACCGCGGGGATGATAGCCGCGCCACCCGAGACGCTCAGCGAGCCGACCGCATCGGCGAAGTCGTTCTGGACGTCCACCACGACGAGCGCCGTGCGGGGTCCGTAGCGTTGCATCTCCGGAGCGTAGCGCAGCCGGCGCGGCCATCTCGCAACGTTCGACCCAGCGCGAGATGGGCTACGCTGGGGGCCCCCATGTACTTCGACGAATTCAAGCACCAGCTTCCCGACATCGACCCGGTCGAAACCGAGGACTGGCTGACTTCGCTGGACCAGGTCGTCAGCCAGGAAGGCGAGACTCGAGCGCGCTTCCTGGTCTACAAGCTCCTCAAGCGCGCCCGCCAGCTCCAGATCGGGCTGCCGCCGCTGACCCAGACCCGTTACATCAACACGATCAGCCCCGAACAGGAGCCGAACTTCCCGGGCGACGAGGGGCTGGAGCGCCGGATCCGCCGGCTGATCCGCTGGAATGCCGTGGCCATGGTCCTGCGGGCGAACAACCAGTTCGCCGGGATCGGCGGCCACCTCGCCACCTATGCCTCCGCCGCGACGCTCTACGAGGTCGGCTTCAACCACTTCTTCCGCGGCAAGGACGGGGAGGGGAGCGGCGACCAGATCTTCTACCAGGGTCATGCCGCTCCGGGGATCTACGCCCGGGCATTCCTGGAAGGCCGCCTGAGCGTGGACCAGCTCGACCATTTCCGGCGTGAGACGGTCCCGGGCCAGGGCCTCAGCTCCTACCCGC
>JBCLCL010000070.1:0-7367 GCA_038915815.1 Candidatus Limnocylindrales bacterium | reverse complement strand
TAGTAGGTCCCGCCCCAGCGGAACTCGTCAGCGTCGTAGACGAGCTCGCCGTGGTCGCTCGCCGCGAGCATGGAGATCGCCCTTGGCGAGCCACCGACATGGCCGAAGACAGCGTTCCATTCGGCGGCCCAGGCGATGTAGTAGTCGCGGGCGCTGCGCACCGGGCCGACGTCGGTCGGCAGCTCCTCCTGGAAGACCAGCATGTAGCGCGGGATGCCTCCTTCGGCCGGGGCCTGCCAGACCACCGAGGCGGCGTTGAAGCCCGATTGCGGCCGCGCCGCCCGCAGGTCGTCGATCATCAGCGCGATCGGGTGCTGGGCGGCGACCTCCGGGGCGACGGGGCGGCCGGTCAGGGGCGCCGGGACCAGGACGGGCGTGGGTGATGGCGTCGGGGTGGGCGTCGGAGTCGGTTCCGGGGTCGGAGCCGGGGTCGGCGTCGTCGCAGCGGAGGGATCCGGTGCCGGTGGGGCCGCTGCCTCGTCGCCCGGTCGAGGCGATCCGAACGGGAGCGCGCCCGTCGCGGCGGCGCCGATGCCGAGCATGGCGGCGAGAGCCAGAGCCGCCGCGCCGGCCTTGACGGACCGTCTCATCGTCCCAACACTCTTGACCTGTCCTCGCTCCACGCGCCGCTCGAATTCGCCCGCAGGCTCGTTCGCGGCGCCGGCGGAGGATACCCGACGACGCGATCCGGAGCAGGGCCGACAGGAAGTACGTGGAGATCACCATGCGAGTCAGCTTCGAGCACGAGCCTCACCCTCGGATCGAGCAACGCAGGCAGGCCGGTCCACCGAAGAGCGCCGCCGAGCATGTCGGCCTCAACGGGAAGGTGGCGCTGATCCTCACCGGCGCAGTCGGCACGATGTGGTGCGCCTACGCATTCGGCCTCCTGGCCCTGCTCGTCCTGCCCGAGGCGATCAAGGGGGGACTCCTGCCGTCCATCCAGTGGCTGAGCCAGACGTTCATCCAGCTCGTGATGCTCTCGGTGATCATGGTCGGCCAGAACATCATCAGCCGGGTCTCGGACAAGCGCGCCGAGATGACCTACCGGGATGCCGAGGCCACCTTCCACGAAGCCGAGCAGATCCAGGCGCATCTCAAGGCCCAGGACCAGGCGATGAACACGCTCCTGGACAAGTTCGAGAGACTCGAGGCGGAGATGAACGGGGCGTGAGGCCAGCCAGGAACGACGTGGAGGGGTAGGCTGACCGCAGGCGCCGCCGCACTGTCGGCACCCGCTGCGCAACCACGACGGAGGATGCTCCGATGGCCGATCCGCTCCAGACCGAGGCGCCGCGCGTGAAGCCCGCCCCGCCGACCAAGGTGACCCGAGCTCGGGCGACGACGTCAGGCCCACCCAAGGCTGCGCCGCGTTCGGAGGCAGCCCCGCCGGTCGCGAAACCCGTGCAGGCCACCTCCGGATCGACGGCGCCGTCGGCCACGCCATCCGGCGCGGAGCCCGCCGCCCGGCCCGCGAACGTCCAGATCAACCAGGGCGGTGCGGACAGCGTGTCAGCCGACGCCGTGCAGGTCACCCAGGGCGGGATCACGACCGTCAACGCCCGGAGCGTCGAGGTTCGCCAAGGCGGTATCGCCAACGCCCAGGCCGACGACATCAAGGTCAGCATGGGCGGCATCGCGCTCGCCCGGGCCGACCGAGTCTCGGTCGAGATGGGCGGTATCGGGTTCGCCTTTGCGCGCGAAGCCCACCTGAGCCAGGGAGCGGCGCGCTCCTTGATCGCCCAGGACGTTCGAATCGACCAGGGTCTCGTCGGGACGGCACTTGCCGGCCGGGTCACCTTCGAGCGCCCCTCCGGCGTCCTCGTGCTCATCGCCGGCCGCGTCGAGGGCCCGGTCAAGACGCTCCTTGATTGGCGCGGCGCGCTGGCCTTCGGGGCGGCGTTCGGCCTGCTCGTCGGGCTCGTCCGGCGGCGCTGATCGCCCGACACGACGGCGCCGATCGGCCCTGGGCCGGGAAGCCGGTCCGGCGGTTGGCGATATACTCGGCGCCACCCCGAACAAGCCCAACCCGCACGACCCCAGGAGTCGCCAGCCCGTGATCGATCCCTCCGCGCGTGTCCACGCGACGGCGGACCTCGAGGACGACGTCAGCGTCGGGTCGGGGACCAGCATCTGGCACCGGGCGCAGGTCCGGTCCGGCGCCCGGATCGGCCGCGATTGCATCATCGGGCGCGATGCCTTCATCGACGAGGGCGTCTCGCTCGGCGACCGGGTCAAGATCCAGAACGGGGCGCTCGTCTATCACGGCGTGACCGTCGCCGACGGCGTCTTCATCGGTCCCGGCGCGATCCTCACCAACGACCGCCAACCGCGTGCGCTGACCTCGACCGGCGACCTGGCCCGGGCCGCGGACTGGACGGTCAGCCCGATCCATCTCGCCGAGGGCTCGTCCATCGGTGCCGGCGCCGTCGTCGTCGCGGGCTGCGATGTCGGCCGGTTCGCCATGGTCGGTGCCGGTGCGGTCGTCACCCATCCCGTGCCGGATCACGCGCTCGTCGCGGGCAACCCGGCGCGCGTCCTCGGCTGGGTCTGCGCCTGCGGTCGTCGGCTGCACGATTCGACCGGCCACCCGGCGCCGGCGACCCGTGAGCGCTACGCCATCGACACCGAGTTGACCTGCCCGGTCTGCGGACGCCGCTACGCCTTCAGCGGTAGCAGGGGAACGCTCGAGGAACGACGCGGCCCGGCCGTCACCCAGGGAGCCCGGGCATGATCCCGATCGCCCGCCCGGACCTGGGTCCCGAGGAGATCGCGGCCGTCACCGAGGTCCTCTTGAGCGGCATGCTCGCCCAGGGCAGGAAGGTCGCCGAGCTGGAGACTGCGTGGGCCGAGTTCGTCGGCGTCCGCCATGCGATCGCGATGGCCAACGGGACGCTCGCCCTGATGTCCATCTTCAGCGGGATCGGCCTGGAGCCCGGCGACGAGGTGATCACCGTCTCGCATACCTTCGCCGCGACGGCCAACGCGATCCTGTACACCGGGGCCACGCCCGTCTTCATCGACATCGAGCCGGACACCTACCTGATCGACGCGAAGCGGATCGAGGCCGCGATCACCCCGCGCACCCGGGCGATCTGCCCGGTCCACCTGTTCGGGCTGGTGGCCGACATGGACATGATCCGGGCGATCGCCGACCGGCACGGCCTGGCGGTGGTCGAGGACGCCTGCCAGGCCCACGGCGCGACCTTCCGCGGCCGGAAGGCCGGCAGCTTCGGGCACGGAGCGTTCAGCCTCTACGCCACGAAGAACATGACGACCGCCGAGGGCGGCTTCGTCACGACCAATGACGACAAGCTCGCCGACTGGCTGCGGCTCTATCGCAACCAGGGGATGCGCACGCGCTACCAGTTCGAGATGCTCGGCTACAACTTCCGGCTGACGGACCTCGCCGCCGCCATCGGGCTCGCCCAGCTCGCCAAGCTGGACCGCAACACGACCCGCCGGCAGGCGATCGCCGCCCGCTACGACGAGGCGTTCGAGGATCTGCCCGTCCGCCTGCCGATCACGCCGGACGGCCGGACCCACGTCTTCCACCAGTACACGATCGACGTCGGCGAGGCGCGCGATGCGATCGTGGCGGACCTGCGGGAAGCTGGGGTCGGGGCGGACGTCTACTACCCGATCCCGGTCCATCGGCAGGCCTACATCATGGAGCGCGGACTCCACGCGGACCTGCCGGTGACCGACGCCGCGGCCGCGCGGACGCTCGCCCTGCCGATGTTCCCGGGCCTGACCGACGCCGAGCAGGGCCAGGTCATCGACGCCCTGCGGGCTGCGGTTGCGCGCCACGTCGCCGCCGGCGTCGCCCGGCCGACCGCCGCCGCCGGGATCGGCGCTGCATGACCGACGCCTGGCGCCCCGCGGGGGCGCGCGAGCTCCGGCTCGGCCTGGCCGGGCTCGGCTCGATGGGGCGCAATCACCTGCGGATCCTGTCGAACCGACCGGGCGTCCGGCTGACCGCCGTTGCCGATCCGGTCGCCGACGTCCTGGCGTCCGCGATCGCCGGCTCCGGCGCCCGGGGCTTTGCCGATCCGCTGGAGATGATCAGCGAAGCGGAGCTGGACGGCGTCGTCATCGCGGCGCCGACCAACGCCCACCTGCCGCTGGCCCTGGCGGCGATCGAGTGCGGCATCGCGGTGCTGGTCGAGAAGCCGCTGGCCGGGACGGTCGAGGATGCGCTGCGGATCGTCCACGCCGCGGCCGAATGGGGCGTGCCCGTCCAGGTCGGTCATGTCGAGCGGTTCAACCCGGCTGTCCTGGAACTGGGTCGTCTGCTTGGCGCCGGCTGGCTGAGCACGGTCTACGCCATCGTCAGTCGCCGTGCAGGCCCGTTCCCGGCCCGGATCCGCGATGTCGGGGTGACCATCGACCTCGCTACACACGACGTGGACATCCTGTCGTGGATCGCGGGCGAACGACCGACCCGCGTCTTCGCCGAGCTGGCCCAGCGCAAGCACGCCGATCACGAGGATCTGCTCTTCGGCCTGCTCCATTTCCCGTCCGGCGCGACCGGGATGCTGGACGTCAACTGGCTGACCCCGGCCAAGCGGCGCCAGCTGGTGGTCATCGGCGAGGAGGGCATGTTCGAGCTGGACTACCTGACCCAGCGTCTGACCTTCACCCGTTCGGACGTCGGGCATCCGGAGATGATCGGCGGCTATGCGCCGACCTTCAGCGGCGAGGTCGCCGAGCTTCCGGTCGACAACGCCGAGCCGCTCGGAGCCGAGCTGGACGCGTTCATCGGCGTGATCCGCGACGGTTCGGCGCCGGTGGTCAGCGCGGTCGATGGGTTGTGGGCGGTGGCGATCGCCAGCGGCCTGCTCGAGGCCGGCCGGGACGGCCGGCCGGTCGATCTGAGCACGCTTTCCGAACGGCTGTCGTCCGGATGACGATCACAAGGCGGCCGAGCCGGAGCGGACCCAGCCTGCTCGGCGGGTCGATCGAGGTTCCGGTCAACCCGTGCCGCCACGAGACGCCCCGTTCCGTCGGGCCGTGGACCGGGGAGCCCGGGACGGTGGGTTCGGTCGCCCTGGTCGGCGCCGGGAAGATGGGCCTGCCGCTGGCGGCCCAGTTCGCCGGTCACGGCTGGCAGGTGACCGCCGTCGACGTGAACGCGGCGGTCGTGGCCGCGATCAACGAGGGGCGCTCGCATGTCGCCGAGGAGCCGGGGCTCGTGGAGGCGGTGGCGGCGGCGCACGCGTCGGGGCGCCTGCGCGCGACGACGAACGGGACGGAGGCGGCCCGCGCCGTCGATGTCGTTGTCGTGATCGTTCCGGTCATGCTGAACGATCGTCAGCAGCCGGACTACCGCTACATGGACGCGGCGGTGGCGGCGGTCGGTCCGGGCGTCCATGCCGGTTCGCTGGTCATCTTCGAGACGACGCTGCCGGTCGGCGACACGCGCGGCCGGTTCACGCCGGCGCTGGAGGCAGCCAGCGGGCTCAAGGTCGAAGAGGACCTCTTCGTGGCCTTCTCGCCCGAGCGCCTGCTCTCCGGCCACGTCTTCCAGAACCTGGCCACCTATCCGAAGCTGGTCGGCGGGGTCGGGCCGGCGTCCACGGCGCGCGCGGCGGCCTTCTACGCCTCCACCCTGGATGCCGAGGTCGTGGCCATGAGCAATGCCGAGGCCGCCGAGTTCGCCAAGCTGGCCGAGACGACCTACCGAGACGTCAACATCGCCCTGGCCAACGAGTTCGCCAACTACGCCGAGCGGGCCGGCGTGGACATCCTGGAGGTCATCGAGGCGGCCAACAGCCAGCCGTACAGCCACATCCACCAGCCGGGGATCGGCGTCGGCGGCCACTGCATCCCGGTCTACCCGCACTTCCTGCTCAGCCGGGCGCCGGAGATGACCCTGGTGGACGCCTCGCGCAAGGCCAACGACGGCCAGGTGGACCGGGTGATCGAGGTCGTCGAGGGCGCGCTCGGCGGGCTCGACGGGGCGGAGGTGTTGGTGCTTGGCCTGACCTACCGACACGGCGTCAAGGAGCTTGCCTATTCGCGGGCCATTCCACTGATCGAGGGTCTGCGCGCTCGCGGCGCCCGCGTCCTCGCCTTCGATCCGCTGCTCGACGACGACGAGATCGTCCAGGTCGGCGCCGTGCCCTGGGCGTGGGGGAGCGCCGCACCATCGGTCCGGGCGATCGTCACCCAGACCGGCGACCCGCAGTGGTCGTCACTGGATGCCGGGTGGTTCCCGGCGCTCGAGGTCCTCGTTGACGGGCGGAACTCGCTTCGCGGACTTTCAGTGCCCGAGAGCGTGGCGTACCACGGGGTGGGGGTTCCTGCTCGGTAACGCGGTCGAGTTGACCGCCCCCGGGCGCCGCTTGAACCGTGTCAGAGAGAGATCTTGTGCTTGGCGACGTAGTTCTCGACGGCGGCGAGAAGAGCGCGGCCAGCGACGGTCGCGTCCTCAAGCGCCTCGGCGTCCAGCACCTCCAGCCACGCTCCGTGCACCGATGTGTTGCGCCTGCTATTCAGATTGACAAGTCGAGCTGTCGCCGGAACGCCGGGGATCTTGTCCCGCTCGAGATCCAGCACGACAGACCGAATGCGAGTCGCTTGCTCCGCCTCACGGACCTCACGGCGAAGGCCGGTGGTCATGATCTCGAAGGCGTCGACGACATGAAAGATGCCGGTCACCACGCCGTCGAAGTTGTTGTCGAACTCGCCGTCCGTTGGGTGTGGACGAGCAGCAGCGGCCGCCGCACCATTGAACCGTGCCTGTGCCCGCGCGAGCAGGTTGCTGGCCGTCGCCAACTGTGCTCTCGTGGGTCCCCCCATCAGACGCTCCCCAGAATGCGCACTCCAGCGAGTGCCGCTTCCACGTGCTGGTCGTGTTTTCGCTTCGCCTGTTCGAGCTGTTCGGGATCGAGAACCAATGGATCGATACGACGACTCAGTCGAGATCCGACCTCTGAGAGACGGTACACAAGGTTTTCGCGGTCCTTGACGTCGCCCACGATCAGCACGTCAAGATCGCTATTCCTGGTCCCCCCGCCGGGCCGGGACAGCGATCCGTAGGCGTACGCTGCGTACACTCGCTGCCCCCGGATCGCGTCGCGGATCGGAAGGTCGACGAGCGCAGTGCCGTAGGCCATCGGATAGTGCGGATCGTCGCGGTTCGGCTCGAACAGGTCCTGGTCGAGCCGACCCACCCGTCGCACGAGGCCGCGCTTTTCGAGGGTCGCGATGGCGGATGCGGCCGGCGTGTACTTGAGGCCGGCCGCTCGAGCAATCTGGGCTACCGACAGCGGCGCTTCGGCATGAAGCATGAGCACGACGTTGACCTGGGCGACTGATGGAGAGAGCATCGCTGAGCAACCATACTTAATATGCTACCAACACAT
>JBCLCL010000069.1:0-8828 GCA_038915815.1 Candidatus Limnocylindrales bacterium | reverse complement strand
GTCCAGCTCACGCACGCGCCGCGCGATCAGCTGGGCGAACTGGCTCCCGAAGTCCAGGACGACGACCGGTCCAGGCGCGAGGTCGGCCGCGGCTCGGTCATCTGCGCTGCGGTCCGGCGCCGGCGCGTTGAGCGCGGTCTCGAGATAGGCATCGACCTCCGCGTCATCGGGGGCCAGAACCCGGTGGCCGGCGTTGGCCGCCGCGCCGTGGACGGTCTTGCCGCGATCCCTGCCGGCCGGCGGACGCTCATCGGACTCCGGCTGACTCGGGTCCGCCTCAGCGGACCCCGGTTCGCTCGCCTCCGCCATCGCCGATGCCGCCCTCCGCTCGCCGTTTCGCCCGCCGGCACCAGTGTACCGGCCCGGAGACCGGGGCCCGAGTCGGACGTGTCGGTCCCCGAGTCGGACGTCTCGGTGCGCGAGTCGGACGTGTCGACCGGCGATCTCGGACTGGCGTTCTTCCGGGAAAGACAAACCGAAGAGGGCCGACAGGAATGACCGGTGGCATCGTGCTCTGACCCTCGGACCTGCCCGATCCGTGGGTTCTGGACGACGATCGAGCTGGCGAGCGGGTGCCAGCTGCCGCGACGCGCACGGGATGTGCTGCTGCCGGGGAGGTTCGGAACGTCCACCGCCGTGTGGGGCCGGTCGTTCGCGCTCGTTGTCCTGCTGGGAAGAACGTCGACCGCCGGCGCGAGCCCACGTCAGCCCCGATTGCGCATCGCCTCGGCGGCCATCGCGACGTAGCGCTCGAGTTCGTCGGCAACGTCGGGCGGTGGCGCCAGCTCGTGGATCGCCGCTCGCATGTGCAGCAGCCAGCGATCTCGTTCGATCGGCCCGATCCCGAACGGGGCGTGGCGCATCCGCAGACGCGGGTGGCCGCGCTCGGCGTCATAGGTCCTCGGCCCGCCCCAGTATTGAGCGAGGAACAGGGTCAGGCGACGTTGGGCCGGTCCGAGATCGGCCTCCGGGTAGATCGGACGGAGGATCGCGTCATCCTCGACCCCGGCGTAGAAGCGGGCCACGAGGGCCTCGAAGAACGCCGACCCGCCCGCTCGGTCGAACAGTGTCTGCTGATCGATCACGGCCGGAGGATACGGGGGATGCCGGCCTGGGGGATCGGCGCGGACTCCAGGTCGCGCTTGAGCGCCTCGATGTCGAGTGCCGCGGCGCGCTCGACCTGGGGACGAGCCATCGATTCGAACACCCGGTAGCGCAGCGGCAAGCCGATCCGGACCGACCAGCACAGGCTGGTGCCGATCTCGGCGGGCGACAGGACCGCGTCGATATCGATCGTCACACCGTCGCCATCTCGGCCACGCAGCGCGAGCCGGGCGCCGGGCTCGAACACTGTCACCTCGGCGTCGAAGGTGCCGGCGCGGCCGGCCGCCCGCTGCTCGATCGTCAGGCGCTCGCCCGCGGCGATCGGTCCGGAGGCGGAGCGGACGATGCGGATGATGCCGCTGGCGATGAGCCAGGACGGCCACGCTTCGATCTCGGCGATGCGCGCGAAGACGAGCCCGGGATCCTGCCCGATGGCGGCCTCGATCGTGACCTCGATCGCCATCAGCGTGGCTCGACCGCGCCCTCGCCATCCGCCACGACCGGCCGGAGGCGGAACGATGGCCCACGCCCCAGCCCCTCGGCCGGCGTCCCATAGCGCAGGATCAGCTCGCGGATCGCGCGAGCATGGTCGGCCGGTTCGAGCGGCTCGGCGACAGCGGCAAAGCGTCGCTCCCCGACATCGACGGTCACGCGCGGGTCAGCCAGCAGGTTGTCGGCCCAGACGGCATCGTCCCCCGCCGCGACCAGGACCGAGCCGTCCGGCTCATCGATGAAGCCGACCGCTACCGGCCGCGGCAGACCCGTCAAGCGGCCGTGGGTCGTGAGCCGGGCGACCGTGCCCGAGAAGACGAGATCGTGCCCGACGGGGTCCATGGCGGCGGCTCCAGCAGGGGCCGCCGTTCAGCGGCTCCGCTGCCAGGACTTGCCCTCGGTCTGGGTGGACGGGGCGTAGACCAGCTCGACCTGCTGCATCTCCCGGATCGTCCGCGCCCCGAGGGCCGCCATCGACTGGCGCAGCGCGCCGACGAGGTTCTCCGACCCGTCGGTGACCTGGGCCGGGCCGAGCAGGATCCGCTCCAGCGGGCCGACCGTCCCCACCCTGATCCTCGTCCCGCGCGGCAGGGTCGGCGACGGCGCGGCCATCCCCCAGTTCATGCCTCGACCGGGCGCCTCCTCCGCGCGGGCCAGGGGTGACCCGATCATCAGCGCGTCGGCCCCGGCGGCGATCGCCTTGGCCAGCTCGCCGCCGCGACGCATCCCACCATCCGCCACGACCGGGACGTAGCGCCCGGTCGTGGCGAGGTAGGCATCGCGCGCGGCGGCCACGTCGCTGATGGCGGTGACCTGTGGGACCCCGATCCCCAGGACCTCCCGGGTCGTGCATGCGGCACCTGGGCCGACCCCGACGAAGACCGCGGCGGCACCCTGCTCCATCAGCGCGAAGGCGGCCTCGGCATTGGTCGTGTTGCCGACCGCGACCGGGATCGGCATGAACCGGGTGAACTCGGCGAGCGAGAGCGGGTCGTAGCCGGTGGCGAGGTGGCGGGCACTCGAGACCTGGCTCTGGACCAGAAAGAGGTCTGCGCCGTGCTCCGCGCAGAACGAACCGAAGCGCCGCGCGGCGCCCGGCGTCGCCGCCACGGCTGCCTTCGAGCCGGTGGCGTGGATCTCATCGATCCGTCGGGCGATCAGCGCTTCGCGGATCGGCTCCTTGTACGCCTCGGCCAGCAGGGCTCGAACGTCCGTGTCCGGGGCGGTGGCGATCCGTTCCAGCACCGGGTCAGGATCGTCGTAGCGCGTCTGGACGCCCTCGAGGTTGAGCACGGCGAGACCACCGAGCCGCGCCAGGGCGCCGGCGAGACGCGTGTCGACGACCGCGTCCATCGCCGAGGCCAGGATGGGGATGGCCAGAGCGATCCCACAGAACTCCTGGGCGAGATCCACGTCGGTCGGCTCGATCGTGTCGGTGCCGGGGGCGAGCGACACGTCCTCGAAGCCGTAGGTCGGCCGGATCGTGTCGACCTTGGACCGGAAGACGCGCCGCTGCGCGGCGCGCGGATCCGAGATGTGCGTCGTCCCCGGTCCGTCGATCACGTTGCCCTCCTGTGCCGCCTCACGGCTGGGCTGCCTGCCAGCCGAGTCTACCAGCGAGGCGACCGGTCGGACGGATCGGACCGGTCGGAGGGAGCTCCGGATGCAGGATCTCCAGGAGCGGTCGCTCTTCACGCGAAGTGGGATGACCCGCCTCGTGGATCGCATCGAAGCCAGCGGCCTGGTCCGTCGCGAGCCGGTCGCCGGTGATCGCCGCGGCGTCCTGGTGGTGCTCACGCCAGAGGGGGCCCGCCGCCACGCGCAGGCATTCGAAGAGCATGTCGCCGTCATCGAACGCGAGTTCGGACGTCACCTCACGCCCGAACAGGTGCACGTCATCGCCGACGCCCTGGCCCGCTTCTGGCGCGATCCGCGGCCAGCGTGATCAGGGCTGCGCGACGGGGCACGACCCCGGTCGCGTAGCTCAGCGGCCTCGACGTCGGCGGTCGCCGTCGAGCGTCAGTTCGAACCAGGCTGCGCGCTCCGGATCACCGAGGTCATCGCGGATCCGCTCGATGGCGGTTCGGTAGCCCGGCCAGATGACCTCGGCGTGGGCGTCGTCGATCGAGAGCCAGCGGGCCCCATCGTGTTCGTGCGAGAGCGTCGGCTGCGCGTCCGCCGCGACCCGGACGGCGAAGACCGCCGCCGTGACGATCCCGTCCACGGATGGCTCGTGGAACTGGTTGACGAGGTCGAGGTCGTAGAAGGCCTCGATGGCCTCGCCGTCGAAGCCGGTCTCCTCACCTAGCTCGCGCAGGGCGCCCTGGGCGACCCGCTCACCGTCCTCGAGCGAGCCGGAGACGCACTGCCACAGCCCCGCCAGGATCCGCCCCGGGGCGCGCCGGATCAGCAGGATCTCGGGGCCGGCGGCGCCGGCGCGATAGATCCAGCAGTCGACCAGGTCTGGCCGGAACGGGCTCACCGGCCGACCAGCCCGTGGAGCTGCTCGAGATGCATCAGGTCGTGGACGCCGGCGAAGAGCAGCCACTCCCCGCAGCGCAACGGTCCGACGAGCGGATGCTCGAGCGGGCAGGGCTCCTCCTCGTGGCCGGCGATCGACCGCGCCGCTCGATCCACGATCCGCTGGCTCGCCGCGATCCGCCGCAGGAGCGCCTCCCGACCAACGCCGCTCTCGCCGGCGATGCCCGGCACCACCCGCGGCGCATCCGCCGGGAAGCGCCCGGTCGCGGCGAGGGCACCCGCCATGGACAGGCCGGCGCGAGAGTCCGCGACGTGCCCGATCGCCTCCGCGACGTTCCAGTCGCCCTCCCCGCCGGGAGCGGCGAAGGCGCGCTCCGGCAGGCCCTCGACGACGGCGCTCAGGGCGCCCGCGATCGCGGCAAGCTCGGCGGCGACGCGTCCCGCGCTCCCGGCACAGGCACGCCGACGGACCTCCCGCCGGACGGAGATGAACTTCCCGGCCTCGATCCCGCGGAACGCGGCGACGGCATCCGGGGCACCGACCTCAAGATCGTCGAGCCAGGGCGGCGGCGTGCCTGAAGCGGCGCCTGCGCTCACGCCTCGACGGTTTCAGTCCAGGCGCTCGGTTCCGGGATCGCCAGCTTGGCCGCTCGCAGCCCGGCAAGATGCGAGGCGATCGCCTCGCGAATCCGGCGCTCGACGATCTCCTGGGTCCGGCCTGTCGCCACGCACCCCGGCAGATCGGGGACATAGGCCCCGTACGCGCTCGAACCGCGCTCGAACACCACCTGGTATCGCTTCACGGCTCTTCTCCCTTCAGTCCCGATCACCGCAGGATACTCGCCCACCTTCGATGGCCCTTGACCGGCGCGCAACCGCCGGCGCCGGCAGCCCGCCAGCCCGACAGCCCGACAGCCCGCCTGCCCGGCAGCCCGCCAGCCCGGCAGCCCGCCAGCCCGCCGCTCGACTCTCGCCGCATGGTCTACCCGGCTGCAGCTACCCCAGTTCTCACCGCGACGCCCCAGCCAGATCCCGACTCCGGCAATTCCCTGGCTGTGTCCGGCCCCTGCCAACCCGGGCTGCGAACGGCGGAAACACCGATAGCGAACCGTTCACGGGCTGAACCAACGATGTAAGGCGTCGCCTGCTGGTGCGGGGCTGAAGCGGCGTAGGCGATCGCCGCGTCCCGCAGGACCTCCGAAATCCGCACTCCTCGGTTGCGAGCCAGAGCCCGCAACTGCTTCCCCGTCTTCTCGTCGAGGCAAACGGATAGCACCAGGGTTGGAGACCTCAATTCAACCTCGACCTGCTCAGGCGCTCTTCCGCGTCGTCCTGAGCCGTCATGACCGAGCCCTTTGCCATACCGTGCGTTCCCCTTTGCTCGAATTCCATCCCGTTACGACGTCCCAGCGGCCGTCTTCCTCAGCAGGCTCGCTGATGATCGTCAGCAACGCACCACCGTCGTTCTTGCCGATCATCCGATACCGTCCGTCCACCACTTTGTCGCGGACGAACCGAGAAGCTGAACCGCCCTGACTTCGGTGGAGACTCTGAGGTGCGGGCCTCGCTCGTTCGCCCAAGCGTGAGATCCGTCCAGATGTCTTGGAGAACGACGCCATGCTTCTCGTCGAGGTAGTCCTTCAGGCCTGGAAAGCCAGTCGAGGAGAACTCGATTCTGCCCTCCCGCTCTAGTCGTTCAGCGGTCGCCCGACTGTACCGCCACGCTCGCGTGTGGCCATTCCATTCGAAAGTTGAACCCCGGCCACCCGGGCCCATTACGTTCGCGACTTGATAACGGCGGCCGGTCTCCGGTTCGACGCGTGTGTATCGCTCGAGCGTCTTTGGGTCGTACTCGTGCAGCCTTGCGCCCCGGTTCCACAGGTAGCCAGTAGGTGCGTAAAACAAGATCGCGTCGTGGATTCGGCCATAGCCGCGAGCATCACTGTGTGCGGGGTTCCGCTGCCAGACAACCTCATTCTGGAATTGATCTCGGCCAAAGACCTCATCACAGACGAGCTTCAGGTAGTGAACTTGGTTGGTGTCGAGGTGCATGTAGAACGAAGCCGTAGGCGACATCAATTCCTTGATCAGCAACAGCCGCTCGTACATGAACTGCAGGTAGGTGTCGTTCGCCCAGATGTCCGTGTACTGGATCTGCTCGCCGAGCGTGTGCGACTCGCCGTCAAGGCGGACCGTCCCGGACGCGCCGCGGAGCTGGACCTTCCGGACGTAGTCGGCCCCTGAGTCGAACGGCGGGTCGATGTAGACGAGGTCCACCTTGCCGCGGAAGCCGTTGGCGAGGAGATGCGCCAGGACCTCCTTGTTGTCGCCGTGGAAGAGCAGGCCGCCGCGCTCGAACCGGTCCGGCCAGCCTGACCAGTCGACATCAGTCGCCGCCGCGCCGTCGGGGACCGCCGGCGCGAACCGCTCCACGAGCTGTGCCGGGAACGAGCGGACCTCGCGCAGCGGCCGCTTGCCCACCCACTGGAGCATGGGCCGGCCCTTGGCCTTGGAGATCGGGACGCGGGCTTCGCCCGTCACGGAGCGCGCCCCGCAATCCGGTTCTCATACGTTGTCACGAGATCGAACAGCTCCGTCGCCGCGAACTGCCGGTCATACGTACCCTCGCTGATCTGCCGTACCACGTTGGCATCGGCCAGGATCTTGAGGCCGGCGAGTGCCCGCTGCTGGCTCGTACCGATGGCAGCCCTGATCGTCGGGGCCGAGACCACCGGCTGGGCGGGCAGGAGCGCGATCAGCTTCGCGGCTGCGGAGTCCGCGCGCGGCTTCCCTGCTCGTTCGGTCCAGGCTCGCTGCAGCGTTACGACCTGGTCGGCGAGTTCAGCGGCGATGCCCGCTGCCTGAGAGCAGCCTCCGGCGAACGACTCCACCCAGGCCGCGACGCGCCCTTCGCGGTAGTCGATCAACCCGGAAACATAGGAATTTGGCCGCGCGGCCAGGACCACGGAGATTGGCAGCACGAACTGGGGTGCGACGCCGGCCCGGCGCAGGATGACGTGGATGAGGCATCGCCCGACTCGACCATTGCCATCGATGAAGGGATGGATGGTCTCGAACTGCGCGTGAACGATGGCGGCCTGGGGGACAGCCGGAAGGTCGTCGCGAACCATGAACGCAACGAGATCCTCGAGCAGCCCCGGCACGTCCTCCGGCGGCGGCGGCACGAATGCCGCACCGAGCGGACTGTTCACCCGGCCTCCGATCCAGTTCTGCACGGTCCGGATTCGTCCTGGAGTGGCGTCGGGCTCCTGCGCCATCAGCGTCGCGTGGAATGCCTGGATGTCGGGGGCACCGATGGGCCTTGGATCATCGGCCCGGGCGATCGCCTCTTCCATGGCGCTCACGTTCGCCGCGACCACCCGCGCCGCGCCACGCGCGGCTCGCGGATCAATCAGGGCTCGGGCCAGGTTCTGGGTACTCACCTGGTAGCCCTCGATGCGGGATGAGGCAAGCGCCTCCGATCGCAGGAGGAGCGGTCCGATCGCCTCGAGGCCGTGGATGTCCGCTCGGGCGTTCAGCTCACGGATGGCCTGCTCGGCGTCCAGCGCCAACGTCGCGGTCTGGAATGGAACCTGTGGATCCAGGTCGGCGATCTCGTCGGGAATGAACGCGTCGTACGTGAACGGTTGGCGATCGCGGCGACCGCCCACGGCGCCCGGGTCCCCTTCCCAGCGCCGCTTCACGAACCGGGCCATCGGATCTGTCCAATCTTCTCGGGGACTTTGAATGGTTAAGCGACCATACCGTGCCAAACGTTCAATGTCACGCCGAGATTGAACGGATCTCGTCGGCGCAGACGGGCACCCCCTATGGCGATTCGGCTGGATCAAGCACGGCGAGCCCGGAGAACTGCTCGCGATAGAACCCCCGGTCGCGGGTGAGCAATCGGTCCGCCCGGGTCTCTGCATGCGCCGCGATCAGGAAGTCCGCGAGGATCCGGCGTCGCGTGCCCACGGCAGCTCGGTACCTGCGCCATGCCGCTCCCGCCGCCAGTGCGGCAGCCTGGTCCATCGGTTCGAAGGACACGCCCAGCCGGTCCATGTCGTCCAGCATTGCCTGCTGCGTCGGGAAGCCTGCAGCGATCTCGGCCCAGACAGCCTCGCAGGCCACCAAGCTGCCCTCGCGGAGGCATCGCGTGAGGGCAGCATGAGAGGCGCGGCCGAAGCGCGCATCGGCGGTGAAGACATCCAGCAGGACGCTCGTGTCGACGGCGGTGATCACTCAGCGACCGCGGATCCGCTCGATGAACGCGTCCACGGGCTCGCCCAGATCGAGCGTCCCCCAGACCGCGTCGACGGGGTTCCGCTCGTCCGCCTTTCGGACGATGAGGCGCCCGTTGTCGGCCTCGAAATCGAGCACGGCACCGGGTCGGATCCCGAGCCGAGTTCGGAGCGGCTTCGGAATCGTGACCTGGCCCTTCTCGGAAACAGTGGCTTTCATACTCACAGGGTAGGCATTCATACCTTCGTCGTCAATCAGTTTGTATTCGTTTGTACCGGTCCCGTACGCCCACCAGACATCGGGCCCCGAGCGAGGCCGCAACCCCATGCCGGCCATGACGGGAGCCATGCAGATCGGCGGCACACGACGCGGCGGGCTCGGGGTGACGGTTCAATGCCCCAATCGCCCTTATCGCCCTTATCGCCCTTATCGCCCTCGTGATGCTCCCACCAGCATTCCCGGGGGTAGCTGGGGCAGAAGCCGGTCCGGATGGGCCGATCCACGCTCGC
>JBCLCL010000068.1:0-8971 GCA_038915815.1 Candidatus Limnocylindrales bacterium | reverse complement strand
GCTGGTCGGCCAAGTCGTGACGATGGTAGGCGAGCCGGCCTCCAACGACTCGGTCGAGGTAGTCGTACTGGTATCTCACGAGGAACCAGCCACGGCCATCGCGGCTCCACCATTCGAGGTATCGAAATGAGGCTTGCGCCGCAAGTGGCGGCCGCGGTGCATCAACCTCGACCTCCAGTCGTCTGGGAGTGCCGCGCCTCCCGGTGTCGTCCTGGCGAACGTCGCCGACCAGTCGCCCGACACAGACGCGGCTGACGCCGAAGTGGCGGCGAGTGTTCGGGTGGATCGGCGTCCGGTCGTTCGGTGAGGTGTGATCGTGGCAGACGTGGATCGCAGTCCCCATGGCGAGACCAGGACCGCATCGCGCTCACCTACGAGACGTGTCTTGCACGCGCGCCGGGTGTGCTACGACCGGGTCTTCACCCAGGTGCGCGCCCTGGCGAGGTAGGCGGGCAGCACGCGCTCACGTGGTAGAAGCTCGATCCTTTCCGCCAGGACCCCGAGCTCAAGGAGCCCGGCACCCAGGAGCGCGTCGACGAACTCGTAGTCCTTGTCCCGGCCGGCGGCGAGCTTCGCCGCCGCGAGGTCGTGGCGCTCGAGACACCACCCGCGCCCCGGCTCGGTGCCCGGCGTCTCGAACGCAACGAGGCGCTCGGCCCAGCCCTCGGGCGCGAGAGCGGTGCGGAAGTCCACCCCGTCGGCGTAGTAGCCGAAGGTGGCATGGAACCGCGACCCCTGTCCGAGGGATCCCTCGACCCGGAGGCTCTTCTGACCATCCGGGTCGTCGTACGGTGCCAGATCCGCCTCATCCGAGCGGCTGGCCTCGTACGGCAGTCGATCGTCGTCGAACGTGGCGAGAATGGCGGCGGATCCCACCACCAGGAAGTCACGCTGATCGACGATGCGTGCCGCGGCCCGCAGCACGTACTCGAGCTGGTCGCGCTTCATCGGCTGACCGCCCTGGCGCCGCGCGTCGTGAAGAACGCCTCCAGGACGGCCAGGCGCTCGGCCTCGGGCAGGATGCCCAGGAAGGGCGAGTTCTGGCGCAGCTCGCGGGCCAGCGGATCGGTGGAGGCCAGCGTCCGCATCACCGCTTCCGGGCCTCGGTCGATGACCTTCAGCCACTGGCGCAGCCATCGAGCGCCGGCAGGCTCCCGCGCGAGCAACCGCTCCGCGTCCGCTCGGGCCTCCGAGAGCGTGCCGACGGGATCCATCGCCACGTGCGCGGCCACAGCACGGTGGAGCCAGAGCGAGCGCAGTTGGTCGTCGGTCAGCGGGCCGCCGCGGTTGGCGGCCCCTCGCTGCGCCAGGGCCAGAGCGTCCTCCCGCCGGATGCGGCGGTGGGTCCCCGAGAGGGTGTACGGCAGCTCGCCCCGCAGGCACAGGTTCACGACATGCTGGACCGTCGTGCCCATGATCGCGGCGACCTGACCGGTCGTGAGGAGTTCTCGATCGTTCGACTGGGGAGACATCGTGCGGCAGGTCCCAAACCCTAGAAATCAAACAGTTAGCGCACGGCCAGTGTCCGTGAACCCAGCGGCGCTGTCAAGGACTCCCGCCCTGCGTTGTCCCGCCCTGCGTGTGACCGGCGCCCTAACCCTGGCCTGGCCGCTCCCACTCGAGGCCACTCCAGGCCTCGATCCGGCGGCCGCGCAGGACATCGAGCCAGGCCCGGGCGAAGGCGAGGTTGCCGATCCCGAAGGCCGGCGGACAGTGCTTCAGTCTGGTGGCCTGTGCCCCCCCCCCGCCGGACCCGCGGTTGTCACCCGGTCTGGCGGAGAAGGCGCCTCACTCCGCGCTTGATGACCTGGGCGCCGGGGTGCCGCTTGAGCTTCTCTCTGTGCCTGGGCGGCACCGCAATCCATGGCCGGTAGAGTCGGAGGAAGAGCGAATCGCGGATCGACCCCCTTCGGTCCGTCCGGGGCGCATTCGCGAGCGGGACCGCCCGGTCCGATGCTCCGCGATCGCTTCGTGGTAGATCGCAAGGAGGCTCTCGACGGCAGGGACCAGTCCTGCGCGAGAGCGGAGCAGGTCGCGCACGCGCGCTGCATCCTCGGGGTCATAGCGCGCGATCTCGCGGAGGAGCGGCTCCGGCCGAAGCGGCTCGCGCAGCGCCTCGAAGCCGAAGTTGAGCGGCCGCAACTCGTCGAACCGGGCCGAGGTCACCATCGGCCCGACGCCGCTGTAGTCACACAGGATGACTGCCGTTCCGACGGCCATCGCCTCCATCGCCGCCTTGCCCTTGGCGAACACGATCTCGTACTGCCCGAGCAGCCGTTCAGGCTCGGTGACGATCCTGCCCACCCCTGCGCCCGCGACGTCGAGCTCGAGCCCGGCCAGGCGGCAGGCTTCCATGACGGCCGGCAGGTGACTGCCTTCGTGAGCGTAGTTGCTGAAGACGAGGGCTCGACGCGGACGCTTGGGCAGCGGGGTGCGGGGTGAGAAGCGCGCCGTGTCCACGAAGTTGAGCAGCAGGCCGGCGCGGCTCTCCGGCACCCCATCGCCGACCAGCCGCCCGACACAGACGCGGCTGACGCCGAAGTGGCGGCAGATGTTCGGGTGGATCGGTGTCCGGTCGTTCGGTGAGGTGTGATCGTGGCAGACGTGGATCGCCGGGACCGTCGGCCAGCGCCGGAGCGCGACCAGGGTCGGAGCGTGCTGATGGCCATGGATGATGTCCGGCGTCTCCCGGAGCCGGCTGAGCCTGTTGGTGACCGCGATGTCGGCTCCGCGCAGCTCCTCGGCCACGGCGCCTGCCGTCGAGCTGAATACCACGGGGGTGTGGCCCTGGCGCTGCAGCTCCAGGGCGAGGTCGCGCACATAGAGCACCGTGCCGGTGGGCGGCCACAGCCCCATCTCTGCGATCAGGACGCGCAGGCCCATCAGGGCGCCGGCTCAGCTGGCTGCGGCGCCGAGGACCAGCTTGTCCGCTGCGCTCACAGCATCTCCTCGGGCCGCACGGTCCCGACGATACGCGCGGGATTGCCGGCGACGATCGCACCCGCGGGCACATCCCTGGTGACCACGGACCCGGCGCCGACCAGGGCGTTGGCGCCGATCGTGACGCCCGGCAGCAGCACGCTGCCTCCGCCGACCCGCGCGGCCCGCTCGATGCGCGGTCCCTCGCGCACGAAGGTGAGACCGGGTCGACGATGGACGATGCGCTTGTCGTTCATCGTGATGACGCGCGGACCGCAGAACACGTCGTCCTCGATGACGACGCCCAGCGTGATCTAACAGCCGCTCTGCAACGAAACGTGGTTCCCGATGACCGTGTTGCTGCGGATCATCACGAAGTTGCCGATGCGTGTGCCGTCAGGGAAGATGACGTTGAACTGTCCTTGCACCTGCATCTCACATCCTCCGTGACGGTGACGATCGTAGGCTGAGCAGCCGAGTCAACCCTCGACCCGGAACTCGGCGCGGTGCCAGACCTCGATCCCGCGACCCCGGATGACGTTGATCCAGCCTGTCGCGAATGCGAGGTTGACGACCGCGAACGAGCGCGCGAAGGCGATCGGCCGCGGCGGGCGCCGGCCTGCCGCGACGAGGAGGTGCGCGACCCCGGCGACGAGCACGAGCGCCGCGACGGCCGCCGGCGCAACCAGGTAGCCCGGGGATCCCCCTAGACCCAGGGCGAGGCCGGCACCTGCGACTAGGATGACAAACCAGGGCGTCGACCAGCGCAACAGCTTGTGCGACCAGATCGCGAGGGCCGGTCCGGGTCGCCGCCAGGGCGCCAGTGGCCCGACCATCGAGAGGTTCGCCCGGATGCCGCGGGTCGCGGTCCGGGTGCGGTTGCGGAGCTGTTCGCGGAGGCCGCTGATCGGGCGATCGGTGGCGACGGCGTCGGGGACGTAGACCACCAGCCCACCCGCCTCGCGGACGTAGAGCGGCAGCAGATGATCCATCGATGCCGACAGCGGCACCGGCCGGTAGGCGGACGCGCGGACCGCCAGCAGCGCCCCGGTCACGGCGGTCAGGAGCCCGGCCCGGCTCTCGAGGCTGCGGACCCGCCGCTCGTAGCGCCAGTAGAGCCCTTCCTGCGACGACGTCGCGGTCGCCGCCTCGTCGCGCCATTCGAGACGGCCGGTCACGCACCCGACACGAGGATCGCGCAGCGCCTCCGCCATGGCGGCGAGACACCCTGGCGCGAAGCGCGTCTCGGCATCGGTCAGGACGACCACCTCGCCTCGCGCGGCTGCGAACAGGGCGGCCTGGGTCGCGGTCTGTCCGCGGCGCGGGAGCGCCAGGATCCGGACGCGCGGATCGGCGGCGGCGAGGCCCGCGACGATCGCCTCGGTCGCGTCTGTCGAGCCGTCCGAGCCGACGAGGACCTCCACGACCCGCGCGCCGGACTCGACCTGCGCGAGCGCGTCCTCGATCCGCTCGGCGATGTGGTCGGCCTCGTCGTGGACGGCGATGGCGACGGTGAGGGTCGGAGGTTCCGACTCGGCCCGGAGGACGACCGGACGCAGGCGGGCAAGGATGGCGGCGGCCGCCGGATATCCGGCATAGACCCACGCCAGCACGCCGGTCGACGTCCAGAAGACGATCTCGGGAAGGGCCCGCAGAGCCTACCCGCTCAGCGCTCCCACGGCAGGTCCGGCCACCACCCGTTTGAGGTACCAAGGGTTGGGCTTCATTCGTCTCGGACCACGCCCGGAACCTCCTCGATGAACTCGTCCATGCCCTTGAGGCGAGACCGGAGGAGCGACGGTCGTTCTGCATCCCGCCGCTGAATGGGTGACGTCGCCCGTCGTCTATTACCGAGCTCTTGCTTATCCGATTGCGGGGTAACGCTTCTGGTGGGGGTTTCGCGCCGCCGCCTCGGCGGTCGCGGCGATCAGGCCGCCAGGGCTCCGATCGGGATCACGAACACGCCGTCATCACGCCGGTAAGCGTATCCCCAGCCGGTGATGACGGCCAGGAATGCGGGCGCGCCGTGGCGGTCGGTGTCGATGTGCTCGGCAACGCGGAGCAGACTGTCCGCCCCATGCTCGATCTCCTTCTGCCCGAGTTTCACCTCCAGCGCAGCCCACGAGCCGTCCCGCCGCTGGAGGATCGCGTCGGCCTCGAGCCCCGTATTCTCCCGGTAGTGGAAGGCCGACGCGCCGATGGCCTGGCCGTAGATTCGCAGGTCCCGCACGGCGAGGGACTCAAAGAGCAGGCCGAGTGTCTCGGGATCCTGCAGGAGGCGTTCCGGGCTCGCGCCCAGGGCGGCCGCAGCAACCGACGGGTCGACGAAGTGGCGCGTCTCGGAAGACCGCAGGATGCCGCGGGACCGCAGGGCCGGAGACCATGCCGGCAGGTCTTCGACAACGAACACGCGCGCCAGGGCCTTGACGTAGTTGGCAACCGTGTGCCGGTCGATGGGTCCGTCCGCTCCGGCCACGTCCCTGGCGATCGTCTGGTCCGCGGCCTCGGTGGCGGTGTTGCGTGCCAGCGAGCGCAGGACGCGTGCGACGTTCTCGGGATCTCGCCGAACGCCATCGAGCCGCTCCAGATCGACCAGGCGGGTCTCGTCGAGGTATCCCTGCGTGGCGAGCATCGCGTCGGCCGGATCTCGCCGGATCAGGGCCGGCCACCCGCCGATGACGATGCGCTCGGCGATGGCACGGATGTCGAGCCCCGGGTCTGTCGCCCGAGCCTCGCCGCCCGCGAACAGCGCAGCGAGGGACACATCACCCGAGGAGTGCCCGCTCTCGGCGAGCGACATCGGACGCATGCGCAGACGCGTGAACCGCAGCGAACCCGTGTGCCTGGTCGCATCGTCGGCCGGGACGGCGGAGCCGGCGAGGATGAAGCGCCCTGGTTCCCCGGGATGGTCGTCGACGTCGCCCCTGACCTCGTTCCAGACGTCAGGCACAAGCTGCCACTCGTCAATGAGCCGCGGGTGCTCGCCCGCCAGCAGAAGCGAGGGGTCGAGCGCGCCAGCCGCCCTGGCGGCTGGGTCCCGGTCGAGCCGAACAGCGCTCCTGGCCGCCTGCAAGGCCGTCTGGGTCTTGCCGCATCCGCGCGGCCCCTCGATCAGAACCGCTCCGGTCGCGCGGAGGCGATCGGTCAGTTCCGCGTCCGCGAACCGGGTGAGGTAGTCGCGGATGCGGCCCGAGGATGACATGTCCTGACGGGTGGCAGCCATACGAACAGGTTAGGCACCACAATGTAAGGCGTCAAGGCACCACAATAGAGGGCTTGGAGCCACCAGATGATACGCCCAGAGGGCACCAGAATGCAGAGCGACAAGCAGCGAACCCCCGACCGCGACGGCCGTCACGGACCTCGTCGCGCCCGGTGGCCAGCAGATCAGCAGATTAAGCCCCTTGCGCTCCAACCACCGCACGACATACGGTCGCTTGACAATCGGCCAATGTCATTATAATGTGCGCTTGCGTATGCACGGAGCTGACATGACAGAGAAGCGAGCGACCGGAGACGAGCGAATCAGGCGGATCGGGGCGTTCATCCGAGAGCGACGTCGCGCGCGCCGGCTCACCCAGGGAGAGCTCGCCCTCCTGGCGGGCGTCAGCCGTCCGTTCATCTCGAACCTCGAGCGCGGCAAGACATCGCTTCGTGTGGTCGAGCTTGACCGCGTCCTTCGCGTCTTCGGCAAGGGGATCTCGATTGACGACCTCGGGCCCGACGAGCGTGGGGTTCGATGAGCGTGCGACGCGCTCGTGTATCACTCGACGGACGGCTCGCCGGGTGGCTCGCCGAGTCCGCCGACGGGCGTGAGACCACGTTCGTGTACGACCAGGCCTGGCTTGCACTCCCGGACGCGACCCCGGTAGCGCTGACGATTCCGCTCTCGGCCGAGCCGGTTGTGACTCGTGGGCTTCACCCGTTCTTCGAGAACCTCCTGCCCGAGGGATGGCTGCTCGAGCTCTCGACCGCGAAGTTCCGGATCAGCAAGGACGACATCTTCGGGGTCCTCCTCGCGACATGCGCCGACACCGTTGGGGCGGTCGAGATCACGCCCGCCGAAGCCGCCGAGCCCGCGACCGAGGAGTCCTCAGAGTGAACTGTCTGGTCTGCCTCGGCGAGGCCGGCGCCCTCGGCCACCATCCTCGGTGCCTGCGCCGGCTGTTCCGGACCCCGGTGGCCCCGTCGATCGATCTTGACCTCGCGCGTTTCCAGACGGTCGCACTCGGGATGATCGGACGTGCCTCGATTTCGGGGATCCAGCGGAAGATCTCCGTCGGTCTGCGGGTCTGGCGTGAGACGCTTCAGCTCGACACCACCGGCCACCGCTACATCCTCAAGCCACCTTCGGACATCTACCCGGCGCTGCCGGCGAACGAACACGTCTCGATGCGCCTGGCAGAGCTGTTCGGGATCGCGACGCCCCCCAACGGCCTGGTACGGATGACCGACAGCAACCTCGCCTACGTGGTCGCGCGGTTCGATCGGCCCCACGGCGCGCCGAAGCGCCGCCAGGAGGACTTCTGCCAGCTAGCCTTCAAATCCCCCAAAGAGAAGTACCAGGGTTCGGCGGAGGAGTGCGCCAGGATCATCCGCCGATACGCGGCCGAGCCCGCGGTCGACCTGCTCCGGTTGTTCGAGCGGCTCGTGTTCGACTGGTGGATCGGGAACGGTGATGCCCACCTCAAGAACTTCTCGCTCCTCGAGGACGCCGAGGGACGGTTCGCGTTGTCGCCCGCCTACGACCTGATGAACTCCTGGATCGTCCTGCCGCGTCGGGATCTGGCGCTTCCGATCGGAGGGAAGCACGGCAAGCTGACTCGACGCAACTGGCTGGAGTTCGCCGCCTATTGCGGCCTGCCCCGAGCGATCGCGGAACGAACGCTTGCCCGGCCGGCTGGTCGGCTGGCCGCCTCCGTCGAACTCGTGCGGGCGTCGTATCTACCCGACGATCTCAAGGAAGCCTACGTCCGCACACTCGAGGAGCAGGCCGCCATGCTCTGAGGCAGTCGATGCCGGGACCATTGCCCCCGGTCGTCCCGCGCCGCGCCTCCCCCGGTCGCCCCGCCCCTTGACATTCGCCCCGCGCCGCGCCTCCCCCGGTCGTCCCGCGCCGCGCCTCCCCCGGCGTTCTTCCCAGGAGTACAAACCGCGTGGATTCGGGCCTGATCGGGTCGAGCGGACCTCGCCGGGGGCCCCGCCGACCTCGAAATGGGCCGGATAGGCCCGATTCGGCGCCGTCAACTCGCCAAACCGCCCTCCCGAGGCCCGCCAGGGGCGGCAACGGCCGATTTTGTCCTCCGGTGAAGAACATCGACCGCCCGCCGGAACCCGCCCGCCGGAACCCGCCCGCCGGAACCCGCCCGCCGGAACCCGCCCGCCCCCCCGGTCACCCAGCGGCGCCCCGCACCCGGCACTCCTTGACAACTTCGGTATCCTCTTAGTCATGAGGAATCGCGAAGTTGTCCAGTCTGCGCCCGTCGACCTGCTGACCCAGCTGGACCAGCCGTTCTACTCGCCGGCGGAGGTCGCGCGACTCGCCGGACTGCACCCGTCCACGATCCTGAGCTACATCCATGCGGGCCGCCTCTATGCGGTCAAGCTGTCCGAGCGGACGTATCGGATCCCGAACAAGGCCGTGCTGAAGCTCCTTGCTCCCGAGCTGGCCACGCCGCCCCTGATCATCGAACGACCGTACGGCAAGGTGGACTTGAGCGAGGGCGATCGCGAGCCCGAGTGGCCCTGGCCCGAGGGGTGAGGCTTCGGGACGACCACGCGTTCGAGCAGCACAAGGCGAGGGTCTCGGCGATCCTCGATGACCTCGGCGACATCCGCATGGAGGACTCCCGGAGTCAAGACGGCATCCGGCGCTTCGAGATAGAGGTTGACGCGCCTCGGCCCCCGTTGGAAGCCCGAGCTCGATTTCGATACCTGGAGTGGTGGCGCCGGGACGGTCGCGGCTGGCGCCTGGCCAAGTATCAGTACGATTACATTGACCGGGTCCACGGCAGCCGGCGCGCGTACCACCGGCACAACCTCCCGGGGGCAC
>JBCLCL010000067.1:0-9172 GCA_038915815.1 Candidatus Limnocylindrales bacterium | reverse complement strand
TAGCCGACGCGATCCCTTCATCGGGTTCTCGCGTCAGTCGTGAGAGGAGTCCGAGTTGCGTCGTGCTTCGTATCTGGCCACGGACGTTTCCCGTGGCAACCCCCGGAGCATACCCCATGCCTACGGATCTGGCTAGACCCTTCTCAGCAAGGTCGCCGGTCGGAGCGTAGTCGGCGACTGCGCGCCGCCCCATATCAGCCCGGTGCGGGCTTGGCCTTCGCGAGGATCCGATAGCTGGCGGCGATCGGACGGATCTCCGTCGTGTGGCCGTCATCCCATCGAACGCGGAATTCGACGCGGGTCTCGTGCGGAATCACCGCGAGGATCTCGCCCTGGCGCGGCGACACTCCCACTTTGTCCGAGTCCAGGACGATCCGGTCGCCAACGTGCGCGTTCATCGCTGCACCTCCGATCACGCTTGCCGCCTCGCAGCCCATGCGAGTCGTCCTAATGGTACGCCGGAGATCCCACCGTTGGCGACGGCTGGAGTCCCAAGCGCCTCAGCCGGGCACCGTGGGACTTCCATCCTCTACGCCGGGGACGTATCGTGACCCGGAGTAGCCGGGCTGATGGAGGGTCGAGCGATGCGAACGTTCAGTCGTCGGTTTGCAGCGGTCGGGTTGGCCGTTGCGCTGGTGGTCGGTGGCGCCGCGCCGACGATGGCCGCCGACCCGCCACTCCCCGATCCGATTCTCCTGGTCCACGGCTACAAGGGCGACCCTGCCACGTGGGCCGACATGATCGCGAACTTCCACGCCAACGGTCGGACCGCCGAGGCGATCGACCTCGCCAGCGAGGACAACATCGTCAACGCGAAGGCGATCGAGGCCTACATCGTGGCGAAGGGCTGGGCGCGCGTCGACATCGTCGCCCAGTCGATGGGCGGGCTCTCGTCGCGGCACTACATCAAGGTCCTCAATCCGTCTGTCGTGGACACGTACACGTCGCTCGGGACCCCGCAGTACGGGATCTACGCGGCGTGCCTGCTGCCCACCTCGAATGGCGGGCAGATGTGTCCGAGCAGCCGGTTCCTGCGCAACCTCAACAACGGCGACGACACGCCGGGCAGCAGCGTCTACTGGACGACGATCTACAGCCGGACCGACGGGGTCGTGCCGACCTCCTCGTCGCGGCTCGACGGCGGTGCCTGCCACGTGTACGAAGACCCGGGCGTCGGCCACAATCTCATGGACAACGACCCGACGATCTTCGCGCACGTGCTGGCGGCGGTCAACGGGACGTGCCCCCCGATCGTCGGGACGTTCAAGTAGGGGACTGCGTTCAGCTGCTGCCGACTCGGGCGAACTCCACCCCGGCGGCTCGCGCGTCCTCCGCTTGACGTAAGCCGCAGTAGACCGCCGATCGCTACGGTTCAGCGGCCATGGAACGGTGGGCGCTCGAGGGTGGTAGCGGTGCGGGTCAGTGGTTACGCCAGGCACAGGATGCGTCAGCGCCACATTCCAGAAGCGATCGTCGTGGAAGTCTATGAAGATCCGGACGGGTCGTTTCCAAGCGCATCTGGGCATGGCCCGGATCGACAGGTCCGCTGGCGCCGATATGATGACCAGGTCGTCGAGGTCGTCGTCGACCTATCTGACGGGTCCGTCGTGAGCGCGTGGATCACCAGGTGAACGAGTGAAGATCGAATACGACCGAGGTGTCGACGCCGCCTACTTCTCCTTTTCCGCCGCAGCGTCTACGCGCCAGGAGAAGCTCGACGACGCGAGGATCATCGACTACGACGCCGACGGCGAGGTCGTTGGCGTCGAGTTCATCACTCCGTCGCGCGGTATGGATCTGACCGGTGTCCCCAGGGCCACCGAGATCGCTCGCGAGGCTCGAAAGCTTGGCCTTCGAGTTCGCGTCGCTCCGTTTTCCGCAGGCAGCTGAGGCGCGATTCCAGTAGCGGCCTTCTCCGCCCGCCCGGTCCGCCGGTGCCCGCCCGCCCGGTCCGCCGGTGCCGGCCCGGCCGGCCCGGTTGTCGCCGCTAGAGGTAGCCCTCCGGCACGGGACCGATCACCTCCATCGAGTACCGCAGGGCCATCTGGGACAAGACGTCTGGGTCCCCATCACCCGTCTTGGCGGCATCCGCGAGCTCGATAAAGTAGCCAACCATGGCCGCCGGGGTGTAGAGATTGAGCTTCCGACTGGCCACGCCGCCGACCCGGAAGCCATGCGGAATCCCAGCCGGGATGAAGATGAAGGACCCAGCTGGGCAGGACGACTCCCGGCCTTCGAGGAAGATGATGTACTCACCCTCGAGGACGTAGAATGCTTCGGCGGCATCGCGGTGGATGTGCAGCGGCGGTCCGAAGCCAGGCGGTTCTTGCGCCTCGAGGAGGGAGAACGCCCCATTCGTGTCGTCGTGCGTTGCCTTGACGGACATGCGAAACCCGCCGAGGTCGATCGGCCTGCCTTCGCCTGGTCTCAGGACGAACGCCGCACCTGCCATTTCACTCACGCCTTGCCTCCTCGCACGGGCACTCCCTTGATTGCCTCAGCGATCGGTCTGTCATTGCCCACCTCCAGTCGCGAGCATGCGGCGCAGATCCGCGATCGCCGCCTCCACCTCGCGGCCCTTCGCCTCGATGATGTCGAGCAACTCTTCCGGGGTCCGAGTGTCCTCGGTGGACTTCGCGTTCAGATTGACGGCCTTGAGGTCGAAGTTGCGGGCCTCGATCTCGTCGCGTGACAGCGTCCAGGACCGCTCTGAGTCGGCGCGCGAGGGCAGCAGCTCGAAGAACGACTCGAACCGATCGACCGTCAGCGGCTGCTTCTTGGTGACCTTGATGTCCGAGAGGTCGTAGTACCAGACCCTCTCGGTCGGCCCGCCCTTGGTGAAGAAGAGCAGGTTCGTCTTGACTCCCGCGCCCGCCGACGAGAAGACACCGGGCGGCAGCGAGACGATGCACCACAGGTCGCAGTCGTTGAGCAGCTTGCGCTTGGTCTGGACGAACGCGGTCTCGTTGTTGCGGAACAGGACGCCTTCGTCGATGACCATCCCGCAGCGCCCGCCCGGCTTCAGCGAGCCGATGACGTGCTGGAGGAAGAGCACCTGGGTCGCGCCCGTCTTGTAGGCGAAGTTGGTCTGCGCTTCCTTGCCCTCCTTGCCACCGAACGGCGGGTTCATCAGGACGACATCGAACAGCGTCGGCGCGCCCGTGAACAGCCCCGCGTATGTCGTCTGGCCGGTCAGCGTGTTGCCGTGCCAGATGTGCGGGTGGTCGATGCCGTGGAGGACCAGATTCGCCAGCGCGATCGGGTAGACGAGGTCCGCCTTCTCGCGGCCGAAGAACGTGTCCTCGCGGAGAACCCGCAGCTGGTCCGCGGTCGCGCCCGAGCCCAGGCCCGCCCGCATCCATTCGAACGCCTGGGCGAGGAACCCGCCGGTCCCGCAGCCCGGGTCGTAGACCGTCTCGCCGACCTTCGGGTCGATCGCCTTGACGATGGCGCGAATGACCTCGCGCGGCGTGAAGAACTGGCCGCCGTCGTTGTTCTTCTCGCCCATCTTCTGGAGCAGGCCCTCGTAGGCCTGGCTCAACGTGAAGAGGTGGGTCTGATCGACCGCCTCGAGATGGATGTCGTCGACCCGATCGAGGATGTCGAGCAGGTTCCGCTCGGTATCGACATCGACCTTGTCGACCGCCGAGACGACCTCGCTGATCACCTGCTGGCGGAGGGACGCGCCCGAGCGGTCGCGCAGGCCGCGCAGGTAGGGGAGCAGCGCGGTGTTGACGAAGGGCAGGAACGCGCCCATCGCGCCCTTGCTCAACTCTTCGCGCTTGGAGCCGCCAGGTGATGCCCAGTCCCGCCATCGAAACGGAGCCTCGAGCGACGGCGTGAACCCGACGCTCAAGGCCTCAGCTTCGTCCGCCTCGAGCTCTTCGCGCTGATCGAGGATCCGCAGGAACAGGATCCACGACAGCTCGGGCACGTACTGGAGCGCGCCCGCGTAGTTCGCCCGGCGCATCACGTCCGCGATCTGCTTGATCGCGGCGTTGACAGAGGACGGCGTGCCGAGACGACGAGGAGAACCGGTCATGCGCCCTCGGCTTCGAGAAGGTCAGTGGCCGCCTTTATGAAGCCTTCGGCCGCGACGATCGCGCCTGTGATGTCGTCGATGTCGAAGTCGGCGACCGGATCGTAGTCTGCCAGCGACCGACGTTCGAATGCGTCCATCAGGTGACGATGATGGACCGGGTCCATTCGCCGCGGCTTGGCGAACCGCTCCCCGAAGGCGGCCAATAGTCGTCGATGGCTCCGAGCCCGAACGCCATCGATCACGAGCAACGCAGACGCCGCGTGGAGCATCGCATAGTACGAGCGGTCCGCCGCGGTTCGAAGCCGGTTCCGTCCGGCGGCATCCCGGGCATCCTCGAGCATCTCTGTGGCTAACGCCAGGTGTGCGTCGGCTTGCGCTTTCACGCCTTGAGCGCATCCGCTCGGGCGGCGACCAGGAACGGCTTCGCGCCCGTGCGCCAATCGACATCGGAGGCGAAGGTGCGACTTACGATCACGCCGCTGTCGAGTGAAAGGTCTGACGCCAATTTGCTCGTGCGCTCGAGCTCTTCGCCATATCGCCCCACGCGATCCAGCACGATCAGGATGTCCACGTCGGAATCGGGACCCTGGTCACCTCGAGCCCGGGAGCCGTACAGGAAGACACCGCGGAGTCGCTTGCGATATATCTCGCTGAGGCCCTTCCGCATTCGGCGCGCGATGGCGATCCCGACCGGGTCAGGCTCGCTTCGCTCAGCCTGATCCGGCTCGAATACGGGGACGGTGGCCCCGACGTCGATCGACTCGATCAGCCGGTCGCCGCGGGCGCGCCGAGCTTCGAGTTCAATCTTGGTCATCACGACCTCGTTCACCGATCGGCCGATTTCCAGCCCCGCAAGTTCGAGCCGATCGGTCAGGTCATCTCGATCCGGCGTTCCGACGATGAGGACGTCCACGTCCGAGTCTGACTTCAGCTCGCCGTGAGCATAGGAGCCGAAGATCACCGCCCGTTCAACTCCGGCTAAACCCACAAGGTGCCGCCGAAGGACCATCGGCGTCCCGACCGTCTGGCGGACGATGTCGCGGATTGCGCCATAGAGCGGCTGGTTGGGTCGTGCCTCGAAGTAGACCTGGTTGCCCTCCCGGGTCCGCCGAACCAGGCCGGCATCCTCCAGACGACCGAGTTCTCTGGCGGTCGTGCCGGCACTGGTCCCGACCGCGCGGGCGATGGCTCGAAGATGCATCCGTCGGTCGGGCGCGTCCATGATCAACGCCAGAAGGCGCTGGCGGATCTTCGACCGTCCCAGTACCAGCGATGCCGACGTGTTCTCAGCCATGAGTACGAATGTACTCACCTTTGAGTACATCGTCAACCGCTGGAGAGGGCGAGGCAAGAGCGTCCGACCGAGGTATTCGGAGGTACGGTCGATTTAGTTTGACCTGAACGTACCCTTCGCGTAGGCTCAGGGTACGGTCCAAATCTTCAGGAGAGACGTACCTTCGTGGTCATCACCAAGGACAGGCGGGGTCGGCCGAGCCGAGTTTCGATCTACCAGGCCGTTGATGACGAGATGGCGGAACTCGCGCGGATCGGCGGTCTGCCTGGCCCTGACATCGCGTCAGCCATCTGGTCAGGGATCTGGTTCGAAGAGACGCACAACTCCACGGCGCTCGAAGGCAACACGCTGATCCTCAAAGAGGTCCGACAGCTCCTGGAAGAGGGTCGTGCGGTCGGCGACAAGGAGCTGAAGGAGTATCTCGAGGTCAAGGGCTACGCGGACGCGGCGCAGTGGGTGTATTCGCAGGCGACCGATGACCCGAGGGAGCGCGCGGCGCCATTCCTGTCGCTCACCGAACTACGCGAGATCCACCGAAGGGTAGTTGAGGCCGCATGGGAGGTTGAGCCACCGGTCGACTTCGATCCGGGGGAGGGACCGGGCAGCTTCCGCTTGCACGACATCCTGGCGTTCTCGAACGGAATGACGCCTGCGCCATCCACGGACATCCACCCCCGGATCACGGACTGGTTGACGCTCGCCAACCGGGTGCCCGACCCCGGTACCCACCTCATGGAGCACCTCGCCAAAGTCCACGCCGACTTCGAGAGGATCCATCCGTTCCGAGACGGAAACGGTCGAACTGGGCGTCTGGTGCTGAATCTCATCCTGGTGCGTCGCGGCTTCGCGCCCGCGATCATCTACAAGCGCGATCGCCCGAAGTACCTGGCGGCCCTGGAGCGCAGTGATCGCGGAGACTTCGGCCCGCTCGGTGAGATCATCGCCAGGGCTGTGAAGGACAGCCTTGATCGGTTCCTGCTTCCAGCGCTGGCGGGACCGCTCCAGTTGTTGCCGCTCGCTGCCCTCGCCACCAAGAGCCTGTCCGCGCTAGCGCTCCGTCGAGCCGCCGAAAAGAACCGACTCAGGGCGCAGCGCCGAGCCAACGGTTGGTACAGCACGAAGCAATGGGTCGATCGATATGCTGACTCCCGCCGTGGTCGACCGCCGGGAACGTCGACGACAGGCTGATGCTCTCGGCTCGACGAGCATCCTGACGATCCATCGGCGATGGCCCCGTCGTCCCGGATCGAGATCACTCTGGTTCGGAGGAGCGATGGCACCACCTGGCCACCTCGGCCGTTGGCCAACTCCTGCTCACCGGGTACACTCACCGCGCCTCGATCATCCGGATCATCTCCTCAAGGCCCGCGACTCATCGGCGGGAACGACATGAGGACTTCCAAGGTCAACGTCGACGACGACGTCATCCCTGAGTTCGACTTCCGTCGAGCTGCACCGAGTCCGTTCCGTCACCTGGCCCGAAAGGGCATGCGCTTCCACATCGTGACGGACGGTGCCGGCCTCCCCACCTTTCACGTCATCGCTCGCCGGCGTGGGCGCTCATGGTGGATCGAGATCGATGAAATCGACGGATCCGGCCGATCCGCGCGATGGTCGACCATCGAGTCGACCGCTCGCCAGGTGATCGCGCAATCGCGGTCCATCGACCCGTCGGACTTCGACCTGATCATCGATCTGCCTGCGATCAAATGATCGACGCCGACGCGTGAATCCATCCATGGATCCAGAAGAGGATGTCGAACTGGGGGCGCACGTTGAGGCCCGCGCGCGTGGCGCCGCTGCTGGCGCTGTCGTCGCGGTTCGGGTGCCACGGGACCTGCTGGCTCGAATGAGCGAATACGGACGGCTGCGCGGGATGACAGTGTCCGAAATCCTGCGGCAGGGGGCTGAAATCCTCATCGGCGGGACGCTGGACCCGGAGGGCCAACACGAATGATCGACGACATCCCCGCCGACTGGCGCACGGCACTGGCGCCGGCGATCGGAGCCCCATCGTTCCGGCAACTCACCGAATTCGTCGAAGCGCAGCGCGCCAGAACGGACACGGCGATCACGAGTGGCAGCAATCGTTCGGGCGGCTCACGAGCGACGCCCGTATGCGCGGAGAAGTCGAAGAAGGACCGAGGCGTAGGCGTCACGGGTGTGTTGCGGGCGCGCCCATTCGAATGGGTACGGCGGCTCGTTCGTGGCGAGAAACGGAAGGATCAGGAACTCATCGAAGCAGGGCTCGGCCGATGACACCAGCCGTCGTTCCGCCTCCGGCGCCTCCTGGATGGGATGCGGTCCGAATTCGCCCGTCGGGTAGCTTCGATCACCTTCGTACGACACGTATCGCTGAGCTAAGTTGATTCCGACGATTCCGACTGAGAGGGCATCCGGGCTCTTGGTCCGGAAGTGTCCGCTCTGCCCGCACAGATCGCTAATGACTCGATCGATCTGCTTGATCATCGCTTTGGCGAGGATCTTCACTTCAGCGCCGATGTCCACCGCCGCCGTTGGGGCCATTGGCACAACGTGACCCGGATAAGGGCGGGGTGAGTAGCCGGGGATGATCGGGCCGAACGACCCGTCGCCTCTTCGGGCTTTCACCCCCGGACTGATCCCCTTCGGGTTGAGGGCGACTTTGCCCGAGTCGACGTCTTTCCGGAAATTCGAGTCGTATTGGAGGTCGTACAGGTCGTCGAACAAGTAGTCGGCAACCCGGTTACCCAACTGAGAATTCCGATGCAGATACCGGCCGTCACGGAACGTGTCTTCGAACTTCGCCAATAGCTTGAAGTCGGACACGCGTGTCCCCTCTACGCCGCTTCGATGGCAGGCGTCCGCAACTGGCCGATCTCGAGCGCCGCGCTCAAGGGCAGCCGAGGTCTGAGCCGGTCCGACGACAGATCAAGATAATGCTGGTCGATCTCGATGCCGATGCTGTTTCGTCCAAAGTTGGCGGCGGCCAGTGACGTGGTGCCTGTCCCAACGAACGGATCGAGAACCGTGTCGCCGACGAAGCTGAACATTCGGACGAGTCGTTCAGCCAGCTCCAAGGGAAATGGGGCGGGGTGATTCCGGGTTGATGCGCCCGTGACGCCGGTCCAAATCTGCTGGAACCATGTTCGGTGATTAGCGGCCGAAATGAGACTCAAGAGGCGAGTCTCAATGCTCGGGCTGCGATATCCGCCGGGCTTTCGGAGCATGAGCAAGTATTCGATGTCGTTCTTGATGACCGCGTTTGGTTCGTAAGGCTTTCCCAAGAAGCCGCCGCCATTGCCTTGTGCTTCGAAGACCGCGTTCGCGATCTTGTGCCAAATGATCGGCGACAAGCCATCGAAGCCAATATGGCGGCAGTGCTCGGAAATCGAGGAATGGAGTGGGACCACAGTGTGCCGCCCGTGATTGCGGCGGCGCGACAAGCAGACATCTCCGACGACGCATACGAGCCGACCGCCAGGAACCAGCACGCGGAACGCTTCGCGCCAGACCTTGTCCACCTCGCTGAGGAACTCGTCGTAGTCGGCAAGATGTCCGAGCTGCCCTTCCGTGTCACGGTAGTCCTTGAGTGTCCAGTACGGAGGCGACGTCACGACCAGATGGACGCTGTTTGAAGGGATTGCGGACAAATCGCGCGCATCGCCAAGTAGGAGACGATGGTGCGTCGACACCTGGGCGACCGCGTCTGCGATCACCGACGCGAAAGCCGGATTGCGGGCGATCCTGGGCAGGGCCGTCTGTGGGTCATTGAGTGGGCCGGTCCGGCACAAGACCAGACCGGCGGCTTCAGCAATGTCCATTTGGAACCTGTGAGGCCATTGTCAATTGCAGCT
>JBCLCL010000066.1:0-9186 GCA_038915815.1 Candidatus Limnocylindrales bacterium | reverse complement strand
CCGTGATGTCGCGGACTACGAGGACATCGTCTGGTTCGCCGATGTCCCTGAGTTGTCGGGAAGCCACTGCGTCACCCATCCGGGCAGGATCGCGGACAGCGAGTGGGTCGCGCTTGAGCGGCCACGGATCCCGCCTCGCCCGCGGATCCCCGAGGCCCTCTGGGGCTGGCTCGCGGACGATGTCGACATGGCGGCCGAGCCCGAGCTTCGCGACCCCGATGAGGGCGAAGACGAGCCGGACGCAGTCCTCGGCGCCTACTCGGTCTACCTCGACGAATGGCGGGCGTGGAACGCTGAGTACGGGCCCCGCGTGCCACTCCTCGCGCTGTACGAGCACCTGTTCCGCATGAAGCAGCTGGCGGACCAGTTGGGCGAGCGGTACGAGGTAGTTGTAGGCGCCGGGCTTGCGCTCATTCCCGACACCGAGCGTGGCCGCGTTCGGCGCCATCTGATCGTGATGCGGGCCGAGATCCAGTACGAGCCCCAGACCGGCCGAATCACGGTCAAGCCCGCGCCCGACGGGCTGCACCCGCAGTTCGAGGACGAGATGCTCGATCCCGGCCTCCTCCCCACAAAGCAGCTCCGGGACACGATAGGCGAGGACCTCGAAGCGGCTGGCACCGATCTGTGGGCTAACGGGTCCCTGCACGAGGCGCTTTCGACTTGGACCCAAGCGATGCGTCACGACGCCGTGTTCGACGATCGGCTCGCCGTTCCGGGGATGCCGTCTTCAGGCGCCCTGGTGGTCTTGGCTCCGGCCCTCATTCTTCGCAAGCGCACCGAACGGTCGCTGCTCGCCTTCTATGGGAAAGTCGATGACCAGCTTGACGCCGGGTCGCCGGTGCCGGGCCTTGTTGCCGGGCTGATCGTTGAGCCCGAGGGCCGCATAGCTGATCGCGTGACCGCCAATCCCTGGGTCGAGGACGAGCTCTACTTCCCGAAGCCCTCCAATGCGGAGCAGCGGGATGTGCTCCGTCGGCTGGTGTCCACAGACGGCGTCGTTGTCGTCGGGCCGCCCGGCACCGGCAAGTCGCACACTATCGCGAATCTCGTCTCACACCTGCTCGCCCACGGGCAGCGGGTACTGGTGACCAGTCACACGAGCCGGGCCCTCGAGGTTCTGCTCGACAAGCTCCCGCCGGAGATCCGGGCGCTGTCCGTCAGCCTCGTCGGGGACGGGCGAGCCGGCATGCAGGAGCTGAAGCGATCGGTCGGCGCCATCGTCACTCGGTCCACGGACCCAGAATGGCAGCCGGCCCAGATCGACGTGCGGATCGAGCGTTTCAGGAAGCTACGCGAGCGGGCCCATGAGGAGCGGCGCCGACACCTCGCCGCGATCCGCGAGGCGCGCGAGGGAGACGCCCGGGAGCACGTCCCTGGGTTCGGCGACTACCGCGGGACGCTCTCGGTGATTGCTGAGCAGGTCGCGGCGGACCGCGACCGGTTCGGCTGGGCCTCCGACATGACCGGCGATGTCCCGGCCCTTACCACCCTGGAAGCCAAGGAGCTCGCGGTGCTCGCCGCCGCGCTCACGCCTGCCGTCGAGGCGACCTCGCGCGTTCCGCTGCCGGAGCTGCCCGAGGCGGAGGTCTTCGCGGATTTGTGCCGACGGCACGCGGACCTCGATGAGGCGGCAAAGAGCGCGGTCATGAGCCGCGAGTTGCCGTACGCGACGACACTCGCCAGCGCCACCCACGCCGATCGCCAGGCACTGGCTGGCGCGATCGAGCGACTCGAACACGGCAGGAACACCGTCGCGATGGAGGAGCCTTGGGAGCTGCCGGCTTTCGAGGGAGTCCTCGTGGGGCGCTCGGCGGACTGGCGGGAGCGTGCGACGCGGACGGCGGAGTGGCTCACCACGCTGCGGACCGCGGCACCGGTCGCGGACGGCCTCCTGGTGACGGGGACGCTCGGTGCGGAGCCCGTGGTCGTGCGAACTGCGGTGGACGCCCTGCTCGCGCGTCTGAATGGCGGCGGCGGTCGTGGCTTCGGGCCCTTCAAGCCGAAGGTGCTGAGGGACGCCCAAGCGGCAGCAGGCTCTGTTCGGGTTGACGGACAGGAGCCAATGAGCCCTCAAGCCCTGCAGGGGTTCCGGGCCTGGATCGAGTTCCGGGTCATCGCCGACCGGGCGCGGGTGGCTTGGACCGCCGAACGAAGGCTCGATGATGTCAGTCCCCATGGCCTCCTCGCCAATCTCGAGGAGCTCAACATGGCCGCAGCACGCGTCCTCGCCGCCGACGAGCTGCGGCACGATGTACTTGCCGTTGCTGCGCGGATCCACCTACCTCCGCTGCCGCTCTGGGCCGACAGCGCGGGCTGGATGACGCTCCGCCGGGCTGCGCTGGCCGTGGACGCCGAAGCCGCGCTCGCGGTAGCCACCGGGGAGTTCTCGGATCTTCGGAAGGCCGTCGATGAGACTGTTGCGTCCGACCCCGGCGATCTCGTTCCGCGAGTGCTCGCGGCGATCGAAACTCACGATTCGAGGGCCTTTGCCTCGGCCCGCCTGGCCGTCGAGGAGCGCCGCCAGCTGGCCTCCCGCGTTGCGCGCCGCGACGCGCTGATGTACCGGCTATCGCAGCAGGCAGCCGAACCAACCTTGGCCCAGCTCGATGAGGACCCGATCTGGGCCGAGCGTCTTGCCGAGTTCGAGGCCGCGTTCTGGTGGTCCAAGGCCGAGGGCTGGCTCCACGAAATGCTCGACGCGTCGTCCGGCGGGGCCGATAGCCGTGTCACCGTCCTGGGAGACGAGATCCGGGCGCTCACGGCTTCGATCGGAGAGCACCTCGCCTGGCGGGCGTGTCTGGGCGGCCTGACGAATGCCCAGCTCGTGCACCTCACCCTGTACCAACAGGCGATGGCGAGGTACGGCCTCGGGAAGGGCAAGTTCGCCGCGACGCATCTCGCCGGCGCCCAGAGGGAGCTGGAGGCATGCCGGGCGGCGGTTCCGGCCTGGATCATGCCGACCTTCCGGGTGGCGGACTCTCTGTCACCCGCGGCGGAGCCCTTCGACGTCGTCATCGTGGACGAGGCGAGCCAATCCGGGATCGACGCCCTGTTCCTCTGGTGGCTAGGCAAGAAGGTCCTGATTGTCGGAGACGACCAGCAGATCAGCCCCGACTCAGTCGGGCTCGAACTCGCGCCTGTGTTTGCGCTTCGGAGCCAGCTCCTTGGTGATCAGCCGATCGGAAGTGCGATCACTCCGGCCACGAGCCTGTTCGACCTCGGTGGCATCGCTTTCCCGGGCAACCGGACCTACCTGCGCGAGCACTTTCGGTGCATGCCCGAGATCATCGCCTTCTCGAACCGGATTTCGTACAAGGATGCCCCGTTGGAGCCGCTACGGCAGTTCGGCTCCGACCGCCTGCCGCCACTGCAATCCCGCCATGTGGCGGGCGCGACCAGAGGTGGCGGGGTCAGGAGCCGCGTCAACCACGACGAGGCTCACGCGGTCGCCGAAGCGGTTGTGAGGTGCATCGGGGAACCCGAGTACGACGGGAAGACGATGGGCGTTATCAGCCTGACCGGCGAGGATCAAGCGCGCCTAATCGAGCACCTGCTCCTCGAGCGGCTCGGCCCTGACCAGGTGCTTCGGCGAAGACTCAAGTGCGGCGACGCGTACGCTTTCCAGGGAGACGAACGCGACGTCATGTTCCTGAGCATGGTTGCCACGCCCACAGACAAAGGCAACCGGCTGCCCGCCCTTACGGCGGACACCTACCGCCGCCGGTTCAACGTCTCGGCGAGCCGAGCGCGAGACCAAATGTGGCTGTTTCACTCGGTCACGCAGGCGGACCTGAACCCGGACTGCCTCCGCTGGAAGCTGCTGGAGCACTTCCTGCACCCGGACGAGCAGGGGGTGGACCCAGATCTGGGCATTGTCACCGAGCGGGATCATCATCCCGCCTTCGATAGCCTATTCGAGCAGCGGGTGTATCTACGCATCAGGAACCGCGGGTTCCGGGTACGCGCGCAGGTCACGGCGTACGGCTACCGCATCGACCTCGTTGTCATCGGCGGGGAGAGCCGGCTCGCCGTTGAATGTGACGGCGACCAGTGGCATGGGCCCGAGCAGTACGAGGGCGACCTTGCCCGCCAGCAGGACCTCGAGCGTGTGGGCTGGCGGTTCGTCCGCATCCGTGAGAGCGAGTTCTATCTGGACCCGGAGGCAGCCCTGCGACCCCTGTGGGCGAAGCTCCGGGATGTTGGCATCCGTCCGTTTGGCACAGTCGCATCGGAGGCGCCCGCGGAGGAGGTCGATTCAGCCGACACTGAGTCCGTCGTCCGCGTGCTCCTCGAGCCCTTCGGCGCCGCAGAGATCCCTGAACTTGAGGAGGCCGAGAGCCGCGCGGTCGAGCCGCCGATCGAGGCCGCCGCGACGGCTGCGCCCATGGAGCCGTCCATCGAGGCTGTAGGTGAGGACCTGCTTTCCGTCATCGAAGATACGGAGCTCCCCGAGCGCAAACCGCCGGCGCGAACTCAACCGTCCAACCGGGTCGATATGGCGCCCTACGTCGGATGGAAGCCGCGACCGCTCACGGACCCGAGGGAGGCCCGCCAGTCGGAGCTGCTGTCAATCCTGCTTGAGGTCGTTGCCGCGGAAGGGCCCATGATCGCGCGACGGGCCTACCGGCTGATGTTGCAGGCCGCCGGCTTTCATCGTCTCGTGCATACAGTTGTGTCGCCGCTCAACAAAGCCGCAGTCCGCGCCGAGCGCGAAGGCCGGCTCGTCGCGGTACCTTCCGGCGTCGGCCGCGGCCTCGCCGATCGCGTGCTGCGACTCCCGAGCCAGCCATCTGTAGTCGTGCGCACGCGCGGCCCACGGGACCTTGAGGAGATACCGGCCTCGGAGATCAAGGATGTGGCGCTCAGGCTGCGGGGAGCCTTGGGTTCGCCGGCCGATCCCGAGCTGAAGCGAGACATCCTCGCGGCCTACGACCGGACAGCTCTCACACAGGCCGCCAGTTCCTACATCGAGCAAAGCCTACGCGCCGCTACGCCGCTCGGGCCAGCAGTCCAGACCCAGCAGCGGATCGCTTGGGACCGCACCCTAGACAGGGCACCAGCCACCCAAGCGCCGACCACCGTACCGGCTTTACCCCACGTCCGGCCCGCGCGTGACGCGGCGCCAACCATGGACTTTCCGAAGGTGTTGGCCCACACGATCGCCAGGGCCCAGGCTCTCTCCTCGGGCGCCCGTGCCCAGCTCGCTGCGGAATGGCGAGATGACGATAATCAAGATCAGCGCCACCGGGTCGTCCGCGCAGCGGCTGCGGTAGGCGCGCCTCGCGACTGGAGCGTGGCAGCTCGGGTCGTCACCGCCCGGCTGACGGATTGGCCGGCGGCGGGACGTGGCGCCGTCGTAGATGCGGCGTACGCACAGACCGCCACGGGGTTACCTGCGGACGCCAAGGTGCTGTTGCGGCCGTGGCAGCTGGCCCTCCAGCAGGGCCGGCACGACGAAGGGACGTCACCGACGCGGTCACCGGTGCGCAGCCACGAGGACGTCTGGGACCTGAGAAACGCGGGTCCTGGCTGAGCGTGAGGAGGGCCAAGACTTCGCACCCTCGTGGTTCACAGACCCCTGACGCCGCCCGGATCAGTCGTCGGTCGCGTCCAGCTCCCGCGTCGCGCGCAGGCACACGAGCCGCATGCCAGCGCAATCGTGCCGGTTGTGCTCGAGGAGCTCATCCCAGCGCTCCTGCTGCCTGACCGTTAGGGACTGCCCGTTCTCCAGCCTGGGGCGGAGGATCCGGATGGTCTCGCCGACGTGGCCTGGCACCGCCTGTGGCGGCACGCCGTAGTCGACCATGGCTAGGTAGTCGGCGAGCCGTCCGTCCGCTGGCTTGACCCCGGCGTGCAGCTTGTTCCGCCAGTGCTTTGCCACGCTCAGCGCATTGGCGTAGTGGCGCTCGAAGCGCGCGACGAGATCTGGGTCCTCCGCACGCAGCGCCCTGACGACATCGAGGTCGTGCTGGCTCCAGGAGACGATGCGGCGGTCACCGTGCTCGGCGCGCCGGACGACATTCTCGACGGCCATGTGCAGGGTCACGACCCGGCATCCAAGGTCGGCGAACGCCGGGTCCACGACCTCCTGGAGGACGAACGGTGTCCTACCCTTGCCGCCGTGGCGGAGGACGCCCAGGAGCACCGGCAGTTGGTCTTTCTCACCCTCGAAGTCGATGTACAGCGCGCGGCGCGCCTCGGCCGCCGACAGCCGCTTGAAGGCGCTCCGGTTCAGACGTCGGGCAACCATCAGCACTCCCCCGTGGGCGGCGTGGAACTACGCGAGCGCCCGGGCTCAGTCATAGAACATCCCTGAGACTGTCGGGTCCTTGTCCCAGAGCTCGCTGGTCGATCGACAGTCCGGACAGCGCGGCGGCGCGTCGTAGCGGAACCGACCGCCACAGGGACAGGGCTCGAGCGTTCCCTCGGCAGCGACGTGGTATTCGGCCCTGTCAAGGGGCTCTCCCGGGTATTCAAGCTGGATCCGCCGGTCCATCTCCGCGCGAGCCACCGCGTACGGGTGATTCAGGCCCTTCACGAATCGAAGATGAATGTCGCCGAGATCCTGGTGCCCGACGCTCCGTGCCTTTCCGCAGTCTTCGCAATAGAGCAGGTCGAAGAAGAACCCGCCACCATGCCTCACGCTGAACCTGGTCCCGCACGCCTTGCACACGTAGCCGGCTGTATGACCCACTGTCCCTCCTCGGAAGCTGGATTCGAGTCACCTCGAGTGGTCGCCGGCGATTGGTCCGCCGGGTCCCTATTTCCGGTGTAGACGACGCCGTCAAGGGGCTGGCAGCGGAGCTGCCCGAGCGCGTGTGCGCGGCGCGTGCGCGAGGGCGATGCCGTCGAGCGGGGCGACGGGGCCTCGGCCGGACGGCACGACGTGGGTGCGGCCCGCGAGCTCCTCAACGGACCGGCCGAGGGCGACCCCTGGGCGGTCGGCATCCGTCTCCGGCGGGTTAGCTGGCCGCGCAAACTTCTACTGCAGCAACAACTGCAGCATCGCGGGTGCCATCCGGTGCCGCGCCATGCCGATCCACGCCGCTCGTTCGTGCGGAAAAGTGGGGTGGCCTACGGGGCTCGAACCCGTAACCTTCGGAGCCACAATCCGATGCTCTGCCATTGAGCTAAGGCCACCGTGGAGCCGCTCGCGGCCGCGGCCGCTCGAGCGAGCCGATATCGTACCCGACGGCGCGCGATCGACACGCTGCAGGTGTGGAAGCAGGCGCGTCAAGCGGAGTAGGGGCCAGGCGGCCCCCTGGTGCGTGACGTTCGTCACTCGGTCATCCACACACGAGCGCCCAGACTTCCTCGATACCGGCCCGAGGGACCGGACGAGGCGTATCACGTGGAGGTATGAGATGACTCGCGTCCTCGTGGTCCACCACGACCTCGACCTGGCCGGCCAGGAGGCGGATTCCCTTCGCCGTTTCGGCTACGAAGTGGTCGAGTGTGGGGGGCCAGCCTGGGTCCATTGCCCGGTCCTTGCTGGACGACCGTGCGACCTTGCCGCGCGTGCCGACGTGCTCGTCTACGACGTCTGGGCGAGCGGTGACGCGGAGGGAGCCAAGACGCTGATCGAGAACATCCGCGACATCCATCCGGACATCCCGGTCGTCCTGATGTCGCCCGGACTCGGGCTGAGCTGGGAGGAGACCACCGGGTGTCATGCCGTGACCGAGCTTCTCGGCCAGCCGACCGGCGCTCGACTCCACGAGGCGATCCAGGCGGCGCTTGTGACTCGCGCCCCAGTCGGGACCTGACCCCGGCGAGTCCCACCGGCGTGGGACCCGCGACATCGATCGCCAGGCGTCAGGCGACGACTCACCAGGCGTGAGGCGATCAGTCAGCGGCTGATCAAGAGAAGCGCGGACGCGACGCAGCGCAAAACCAGACCTCGCGAGGCCCACCTGCGTGGGGCCCGCGAGGCCGAACGATCGGCGCCGCGCGATCCGTCTAGCGAGCGACGATGACTGTTGCCGGGGCATGCGTCGCGACGTGTTCGGAGACGCTGCCCTGGAGGAAGCGGGAGAGCGGGCCCAGGCCACGAGAGCCGACCACGACCGTGTCATAGCCGCCTTCCTTGGCGATGTGCTCGATCGAGACTGCCGGGTCGCCGGCCGGCTCGTAGAGGATGGCCTCGATGCCGCGCTCGGCCAGGAGGGTCCGGGCTTCCGCCAGCTCCGCGGCATGGACTGCCCGGTCGTCCCAGGGATCCTCTGGTACGCGGCTGAGATGGACGGGAACGACGCTGACGACTCCGACCTGCGCCTTGTATTGCAGGGCAAGATCTGCCGCCAGCTCGAGCGCGCGGCGGGCCGGCTGACCGCCGTCATAGGCGATGAGGATCTTCTTCATGGTCGTCGTCCTTTCTCGATACTGCGAGCCCCGGATGAGCCGGACGCCAGGTTGAAGATGCGCTCGCAAGAACGCCATGACGACGGCCGAGCGTCACATCCGCGCGGGACGTCTGGCCCTGATTGCGGGGCACCCAACGGGCTTCCACGTGCCTGACCCCTCCAAAGGTCCCATCACACCTCCCGACCCACCGGTACCACCGAACCCCGCCGCACCCGGACCTTCGCACGAAGGACTCCAGCCCATGTCGGCACCTAGTGTGATCACGGCACCGGAACCCCAGCCGGTCGCGTGGAGGTCCCCGATCCCATGTCCGCCGGAGCAAGCGTCGCCAGTCATCGCGCATCGCCGCGGATGGCGCTGGCTATCGCGCTCCTGTTCGGGCTCACTTCGGTCGCCACGCTCGCCTCGCCGGCGCCAAGCCTGGCCTGGGACGGCAACTCGTTCGAGGCATCGTCCGAGGCCGAGCTCGTCGCGCTGACCAACCGCAGTCGCGCCAGCGCGGGGCTCAAGGCGCTCAGGGTCGATTCCGCCCTGACGTCCATCGCCCGATGGCGAAGTCAGGACATGATCGAGCGCGACTACTTCAGCCACACCATCCCCGGTTACGGCAAGGTCTTCGACAAGCTGGACGCGACGGGGTACTGCTACAAGCTGGCCGGCGAGAACATCGGCTGGAACACGCACCCCGACGCTGATGCCACGGCGGCCATCCACCAGCTCTTCATGGACTCGTCCGGCCACCGCGCCAACATCCTGGGCGCTTCGTGGGACGTCATCGGGATCGGCGCGTACAAGGGCTCCGGCGAGAAGAAGATGTGG
>JBCLCL010000065.1:0-9238 GCA_038915815.1 Candidatus Limnocylindrales bacterium | reverse complement strand
TGACCGGGGCGGGGCCGTGGTCATCCGTCGAGGAAGTCGGCGAACGGATCCCGCTCCGTCTCGCCGGTGCCGCGCAGGCCGACCCGGGCCGCCGGGGTCAGGCCGAGCTCGCGAGCCAGCGAGCGGACGAGGACGGCGTTGTCGCGGACGACCTGGTGGAGCGGGTTCTTGACCAGCTCGCCGCGCCGGGCGCCGCTGCCGCCGGCCTGGATGAGCGGCCCGGAGGCTTCGAGCATTCCGGCGGCATATCGGTAGCGGGCGACCGCCTCGCAGTAGATCCGCAGGATGTCGGCGTCGACCGCCGTGATCACCCCGGTGGCGCCCAGTTCGCGCAGGACCCGGCGCCAGACCGTCCGCGCCACCGGACCCAGGTCGAGCGGCAGCCGCGGCTGGCCGGCCCGTGGCTTGGGCTCAACCCGATTGAGGCGCGACGGGCGGGTCTCGCCGCGGAGGAGTTTGAGCTTGGTCGGGATCGGGCGCGGCCCGCGGCTACCCATCGAAGACCGCCGTCGAATGTGGGCAAGTCCGCTTGCCAACATGGCCGATAGCGGCTATGTTATGAGCATGACCACCACGAAGGAGAGCGAGATGACGACCAAGACCGAGACCTCGCAGGAACGGCTCAACCGCCTGATGGCCGAAGCGCAGCAGCGCATCCCGGTCGGGACGGTCCGCAACGACCGACGCGGAACGAGCCGCTGGAACGGCCTGGCCTGGGTCTACGGACAGGCCCGCTGAGCCACTGCAGCCAATCGAAAGGGACGCTGAACCATGACGACCGACAGCACGAACTTCCAGACGCTGTTCGACGCAACGGTGCGGTTCGAGGCGGCCGAGACAGCGGTACGCGTGGCCGAGATCCGACTGACTTCCCTGGTCCCTGGCGCTCCACTCCGGTACGGCGTCGAGGCGACTCGACGACTTCAAGCCGCGCGCGCCGACCTCGAGGCGGCGCGGGTCGCCTACGACGCGGCGCAGGACCTGCCGGCCCCCGAGGACTGAGCGGTGCTGACGCTCACCGAGGCCGCCGTCCGACTCGGGCTGGCGGCCTCGACCCTTCGCCATCAGGTGCAGGCCGGTCGCCTTCGCGCTCGCCTGATCGGGAAGACCTACGTCGTTACGGCGGGCGAGGTCGAGCGCTACCGGCGCGAGCATCTCGGGAAGGCCGGTCGTCCTAGCCATCGACCCGCTCCGCCGTCTTCCCGGTGAAGTTCTGCCAGCGCTCGATGGCAACCTGGACGTAGCGCGGCTCGATCTCCATCGCGTAGCAGCGCCGGCCGAGCCGTTCCGCGGCGATGAGCGTGGTCCCCGAGCCCACGAACGGGTCATAGACCAGCTCACCCGGGGCGAGGTGGTTGCGGATCGGGATCTCGAACAGCGCGACCGGCTTTTGGGCCGGGTGGTCCTGCTTCTCCTCCGTGCTCCCGCCCATGATCATCTTCGGGCTCGGTGCCCGCCAGATCGTCGCCTGGTTGCGCTCACCGAGGAACGGCACCTTCGCGCCGACGGCCCGGACGACCCAGCACGGCTCGTGGGCCCAGTGATACCACGAGCGGCCCATCGCGAAGAGGCCCTTGTCCCAGATCACCTGGGCGACGATCTCGAAGCCGATCCGCTCGAGGCCCTCAGCGACCGCTCCGGCATGGACCCCGGCGTGCCAGACGTAGCCGACCGCCAGGGAGGGCACGAGGGCGAAGGCGTCGGACCAGTCGATCCGGGTGTCGCCCGACAGGGTCGTGTTGCGGTGGCCCTCGATGCGCATGTACGGGCGCTCGGCCGGGCCGAGGGCGTTGTACACGCCGTCGCGCCAGGTCGGATCGAGGCTGACCCCATACGGTGGGTCGGTCGCGAGGAGGATCGGTTCGGCCCCGTCGAGGAGCCGAGCGACATCTTCAGGCTTCGTCGCGTCGCCGCACAGGAGGCGGTGGTCGCCGAGCTGGTACAGGTCGCCCGACTTGACGTAGGGCTCGACCGGCGTCTCGGGAATGGCGTCGGGGTCGGTCAGGCCCTTGTTCGGCCCGCCGAGCTGTGCGAGGAGGCGGCGCAGGCCGGCGTCGTCGACGCTGACCTCGGCCAGGAGCGCTTCGAGCTTCGCATGGTCGCGGTCGGCCATCGCCCCGATCGGATCGAGGGTGGCCAGAACGAGCGCTTCCTCCTCGGGCGACAGCTCGACGTACAGGACCGGCACCGTCGGCTCGCCCCGGGATAGGGCTTCCTCGACCCGGGCATGGCCGTCGACGACGTGGCCGGTCACCGTGTTGACGAGGATCTGCTGGACCCAGCCGACGGTATCGAGGCTGCCGCGCAGGGCGTTCCGTTGGGCGGCAGGATGCGTCCGCCAGTTCGCCGGGTTGGCCAGGAGCTGGCTCGGGTCCTCGGTGCCGGAGCCGGTAATCCGGTTCCGCCAGGCCGGGGCAGCGGGCTTCGGCGTCATCGCGCGAGCCCCGATCTTCGGCCTTGCATCGTCGCGCCCGCCGAGTGATGGATGTCCGGCCGAACGCCAGATCGGCGTTCGCGAGCGACAGGAGGATGGCCATGACGGCCCTTCGAACGTGCATCGGATCGGCGAAGTTCGGGATCGCGGCGCACGACGCGCCGCCCGAGGACTTCCCGGTTCAGCCCTCCCAGAAGGACGGCCTCGGGCGGATGTGCAAGCCCCACTGGAACCAGTACACGACCGCGCTGCGGAAGGCGGCGCCGGCCCGCAAGGGCGAGGAGCCCGCGGCCGTGGCCACCCAGGAGGCGCGGACCGAGGGAGTCGGTGGTCGGAGGGCCAAGGAGGCCAGGGCGGCGAAGCCCGAGCCGATCCGGACGCGGGCGCCGCGCGGGCGCCGACAGGCCGCACCGCAGGCTGGTTCCCAGGGCGACGCCGGATAGCCCGACCGCAACCAGCCGAACCGAGGGCCCTGGGCGCAAGCCCGGGGCCCTCTTTCGTGGGGTGGCGCAGGTGGGCAGCCAGGCGGTCATCGCGCCACTCCGGCGCCCCCTGGCGCCCGGGGAGGAACGTGGGCGGGTCGGTCGCCGCGGGCGGCGTTGCAGTGCCGGCAGCTCGCCCGGAGGTTGGACAGGGCGCTCGTTCCTCCCTTGGATCGCGGGACGATGTGGTCGGCCGTCGTGGCGACCACGGTGCAGCCCGCCAGGCGGAGCTGGCAGCGCCCGCCGTCGCGCTCGATGACCAGCCGCTTCGCCCGCTCGAAGTCCGGTCCGAGGCCGCGGGCCTGGCGCGGGATGCCGCGGTGATTGCGCGGGCTCCGGCTGGTGTGGAGCCCGCAGTAGGCGGCGTCCTGCCGCCGGCGGCAGCCGGGCCAGCGGCAGACCCGCAGCGGAGCCCAGATGCCGGGGCGGCTGGCGTCAGCAGTCATGGCCGGGGCCGATGCGGAAAAGGGCCATATTCCGAGTCATTGCGCACGCTCAGATCGGGCATTTCGTGCGTCCACAAAAACATGAAAACTCGGCCGCACGCGAGCGTTGGTACAGCGCGGTCCTGGGTCGGCCGGCCCCGCCAGGGATCTGATCCCCCTACCGGTCTCGCACGGTGTCCACACTTGTACAGGCTTGTACAAGCGAGCCAGTCATCGTGACCGTCAATGGTCACGCCATCGGTGTCTACCAGCCGATCTCGAGGGCGACCCGCGCGCTGGATGGGATCAGACCGGATGAACCGCCCGCGCTCGAGACGTTCAACACGCGCCCGTTCACGCCGGTCCCGAAACCGGGTAGCCGCCGATAGCACGCTCTCGCCTCGCACGCCGGCGTGGTGGACCGAGCGTGACCCGCTGTCGACGATGCAAGGGGTCCTGCTCGCCCGAGCCGACGATCCGGTTGCGCCAGAGCGTGGGCGGCGTGGCGGCGCGCCTGCTCCTCGTCCGGGGCGCGTGGCCAGCCAGCCGGTCATCGCCCGCCTCGGTCGCCCTGTGGCGCCCACGGGTCCGGGATTTTTCGGGAAACTCGGCCGCGTGCGTACATCTGGCGGGCGCGGTCTTCCGGGGCTGCGGAATCCGCGTGTGGATCCCCCCGGTCGGCCTCTGACGCACCCTTGGTCGAGTTGGTCGGTGACGCTGGTGACGCTGTTTCGGGGGCCTTGACGCTCGCCTCTTCGGGCCGAGCTGTCCCGCCACCCTTGGTCGAGTTGCATGACCGGCAGAGCACGGCGCAGTTGCCGATGTCGAGCGGTGCGCCACCGGCTGCGAGCGGCACGACGTGATCGACGGTCAGGTCGCTGGCCGGGTGAGCGTCGCGTTGGTAGCCCGGGCACCAGTTCCCGTGCTGGCCACGCCATGCCCGGAGCACCCGCGCGCTGAGGCGCTGCCATGCCCGCGTGCTGTACAGCGCGTTGTGGCGGCTCCGGTTCGACAGTCGAGCGTGCACGGTGCAGCGGCTACCCGGTCGGCTCGTGACGACGCCGCAGACCGTGCAGAGCTTCATGGATCAGCTCGCCCTTCTGGGAAGGGGCTGGTCCTGACGCTCGTGACGCTGGTGACGCTCGATTGCAGCCCGTCGAGGTCGGCGTCGGTGCCCTCGCGGCCAGGGGCAGCGTCGAGTTGGGGCCCGAGCATCCTCAGGCCCCAACAACGTCTGAAGCAGCCGTTGCCGAGCGTCGTGTCACCGCTCGTAAGCGTGAGCTAGGTTGAGGCCGCGGTCTATTCGCCTGCGGTGCTACGCCTGCGGGGCCAACCTCGACGCGTTGTCTGGGATTGGGCCGATCGCCCTTGGGGCCCCACAAATCAGTGCGATGGGGCGACGAGCAGGCGCTTCTCGGAGACTCCGATCTGGCGCTGTGAGCGGCCGATTGGCCCCTGGCCGCTAGCCGTTGATCTCTGCGCGCTCCGTGAACAGCGCGGCGACCGCCAACGAGCCGACGAGCCATACCGCGACCAGCACGAGGGCGGTGTTCGCATCGAGCGAGGCGATCTGCGCCCCGCCGCCGAACCCACCGCCCGTGGCCGTCCCCGTCGAGACCGACGCCCTCGCGAGGTTGAAGGGCAAGTACTTCACGATATCGGGCAGGAAGATCCCCGCGAACGTCTCCCCGAAATACAGGGCTATGCCGGCGCCGATGCCGGCCAGCTGGCTGCGGGCGAGGGTGGCGATGGCGAAGCCCAGCGCGCCCTCCTCGATGATCGCAAGCCACCCGCGGGCAAATTGCTCGGGCAGCCGGCCCAGGGTTGCCGCGTCGTTGAGTCCGCCTGTCGATATCCCGGCCATATTCGCACCGACGAGGGCTGCGACCACGCCAACGACGAACGTGGCGACGAGGCCGATCGCGATGACGACGGCGATCGAGGCGAACGATACGAGGGTGTAGCGACTGCGGCTCTCGCCCCGGGCCACGGCGTTCTTCAGGGTGCCCCACGTCCACTCGGACCCGGCGACGGCGGCGCCGTAGATGACGGCGAAGAGGCCCCCCAGGCCGAGGATGAACGAGAGGATCGCGTCATAGGCGCCCGGGAACGTCACGAGTGCGAGCCTGGCCGCACGCTGCTCGTCTGACCCTCCGGCCTGATTGGCGGTCGCGCCGACGGCGACGACGATCAGCGCGAGCAGGCCTGCGAGGAGGCCGAACGTCAGCCATGTGGCCTGGCGTCGGACGAGCTTGCGCAGCCCGGACAGGAAGAGCCTCATGCCACGGACCCGGTTCCTGTGGAGCCCGGACCGGGACCCGCACCCGCCATCCCGAAGAACGTGCCTTCCCCACCCTGGACCGGCTCTCCGCCGGTGAGTTCGAGGAAGAACATCTCGAGGTCGTTTCCGGACTCGAGGCCCGTCGCCCAGATGCCGGCCCCGGCCAGGGCGCGGTTGATCTCGCCCGCCCGATCGGGGGTCGTTCGGACTGAGATCCAGTCCGGCTCCGCCACTGACGACGTCACGCCGCCAGGCCCGCCGAACGCGCCGAGCGTGGCGATTGCCCGTACGACCTCGTCCGGTGCGACTCGGACTCTCACGATGCCCTCCGCGTTCAGGAGCTGCTGGATCGGGCCTTCTCGGACAACTCGGCCGGCCACTACGATGCCGATGATGTCGGCCATCTGCTGCATCTCGCCGAGCAGGTGACTCGACACGAAGACGGTCTTGCCCACCGATGCGAGGTGGCGGAGCGTCTCGCGCATCGCCACCATGCCGGCAGGATCCAGGCCGTTCGCGGGCTCGTCGAGCAGGAGCAGGGTGGGGTCGTTCAGCAGGGCTGCCGCGATCCCCAGGCGTTGCTTCATGCCGAGTGAGTAGGTCGAGACTTTGTCGCCGGCGCGATCACGGAGGCCGGTCAGCTCGAGGAGCTCCTCGATCCGTCCCGGCGCGATCGGAGCTCCCGTGGCCGCCAGCTCCCGGAGGTTCTGGCGACCGGACAGGAACGGATAGAAGGTCGGCGACTCGATGAGCGCACCGACGTCGAACAGCCGATGCCGGTCGTGACGCCCGAAGGGCCGGCCGAGGAGCTCGATGCTCCCCGCATCAGGGTGGATGAGGCCGGTGAGCAGGCGCATCGTCGTCGTCTTGCCGGCGCCATTCGGGCCGAGAAAGCCATACACGGTCCCACGGGGCACCGAGAGGTCGAGCCCCGCCAGGGCGACCTGGGAGCCGTAGCTCTTGCGAAGGCCGCGTGTCGCGAGCGCCAGGCCGTCGGTGCCGGTCATTTCCGTCCTCCCTGTGCAGAGGATGACGGCCGGGACCGCGTTGGACGGGTTGGAACCGCCGGCCCGGATCGGGCAATCGCGGCCGGATGTGTGCTCACGTCAATGATGATCCCTTCCAATTGTTCGGGGAAGCTGAGAGCCCCGCGCCTGCAGTGGTGAGGGTGCCTCCGTCGATTGCCTCCGGCCCGGAGCGTACGACGTTTGCGCGGAGGCCCCGTCAGGCGACGACGTCGGGCGCCGGACGTGGGCGTCCGGTCACGTGGCAGTAGGCATCGAGCACGAGCGCCCAGAGTACATCGAGCTCGTCGAACGTCCGCGGCGTGTAGACGAGGACCATGCCGTCCACCCCGATCTGCCGGGCGATCGGGTGGGGCTCTGCCCAGCCCGCTGCGATCGCCTCGCGGGCTCGCTCGACCGGCAGCGCGAGGTGCATGCTCCCGTCGGGATGGATGTGGGTGAACTCGCGCCCGGCCACGATCAACTCCGGGTGGGCGAGCTCCACCGATGGGTCCAGCCAGAGGGCGCGCGCGCCGGGAATCGATACGACGGTCGGCCGATTGGACACGCCCGGCAGGCTGAACGCCCGACGGAACAACTCCGCGTTGACCTCCCGGATGGGTTGCACCCCGATCTGCGTGTGCGGCATGCCCTGGTGCGTCGGCGGCCGAGGCCCGAGCCGGCGGGGGATCGTCCGGGATCCAAGAGCATGAGAGCCCGGAGGTTGCGGTCGGGCTGTCATCCGCGCGGTCGCGTGGCGAGTGTCGTGAGCAGCGTGACGATGATCAGGGCGGCCGTCGCATGAAGGATCATCAGGACGCCGACACCCGCGGGCGACACCGGGAACGCCGGCGATGGCCCGACGAGAAGGGCGATGTCCGGGACCCACGACGCCACGAGGGCCACGACCGCGATGCGCCGGAACGTCCGCACCGGGTCGGCCGCTCGTCGGGCGACGAGGGCGACCACGACGGTCGCGGCGAGGGCGCCGGCGACGGTGAGGAAGACGACCGATCCGATCGAAAGCGGGGTGAAGGTCGACGGCACGTCGAGCAGCCGGCCGAGTACGAGGGCCAGGACGGCGTTGGCCGCCGCGGCCACGGCGGCGGTGAGCGGACCGATCCAAGGCAGACCGGAGATGCTCGGTCGGGTCGCCTGAGCGGGTTGGGCGTCCATCATCGTTACCCGATTGTGAGCGTCGTTACCCGATTGTGAGCGTCGAAGAAAGGACGGCAATCGCTCCCGGGCCGGTGACGAGCAGGAGGATGTTCGCCGCCAGGAGAACGAAGTCGAACTCCCAGCCGGTCGTCTGCTGGGCCATGAAGCCGGTCTTCATCATCGAGTTCTTGAGGCCGATCGCCCCGAGCATGATGACGGCGAACAGGACGTTGACGAGCTGAGTCCAGATGCCGAAGATCAGCAGGATGCCGCCCAGCACCTCGACCACGCCCTGGGCGGTGAAGAAGACGACGCTTCCCGTGTCGGACCGCCCCATGGCCTGGGTCATCGCCCGGGCGTTGGTGGCCTTGGGCCAGCCGTGGACGATGAAGATGATCCCGACGGCGACCCGGAGCGCGAAGACGCCCCAGTCCGCGTAATTGCCCAGTTCCTGAACCAGCAACGGTCTTCCTCCCGTTTGATCGCCTCTGGACACGAACGGGTCAAGCCGCCCTTCGACGCCCCGGCGACCGCGTCGGCCAGCGGCCCGTTCCGTTCAGTTTCTGGGCACCGATCAGTAAGATCAGTTACCTCTTGTGCCTGACCAGATGATGGAGCACAATGGCAGCAGCGCAAGACGGCACCTTCCCGTCACCGGGTGACCTCGAGGTAACCGACGCACATGACCACGCAACTGGGCGAAGCGAGGCTCGCGGAGACACGTCCCGTTTCCGGGGACGAGTGCCGCGTGCGCGAGGTCCTCCACCGGGTCGGGGACAAGTGGTCCGTGATGGTGATCTACCTGCTTGGCCCCGGGACCCGCCGGTTCACCGAGCTGCTGCGGACCATCGACGGGATCAGCCAGCGCATGCTCACCGTCACGCTGCGCGGCCTGGAGCGCGACGGACTCGTGACCCGAACCATCTATCCCGTCGTGCCGCCGCGCGTGGACTATGCGTTGACGCCGCTGGGTCGGACGCTCCTAGAGACGATCTCGCCGCTCATGGAGTGGGCAGAGGCGCACACGAACGACATCGCGGCCTCACGCGCCGCCTACGACGCGAGACCACCGGCGACGTTCGAGTAACACGTTTGGCCGGCGGCGGCCTTTGGGCATTGGGAAACTCAGGTGGGCTCCAGACTTGGGACAACGAGCCAACCCGCAGCCCGTCCGGCGTAGATCAGCTGCTCGGTGGTGAGACCCGACCGCGCACGCAGGTCGGCGAGATGTCGCTTCGCGGTGCTCGGCCTGATGCCGAGCATCGCCGCCGCAGCAGACACAGATCCACGCGCAACGTAGGCGGCGAGCGCCGCCACCTGCCGCGGGGTTGCTGGCCGCGAGGGTCTTCGGCTTGCCATGTCAGACGGCTCTCTGGCCCACGGTACGCGCGAAACGGCCCACGGCGTGGCGGGAACGGCCCACGGTGGAGGCTCCGCCACGCTCCGATGGGTCA
>JBCLCL010000064.1:0-9440 GCA_038915815.1 Candidatus Limnocylindrales bacterium | reverse complement strand
GACGATGACCCGGATCCTGCTGCTCCTGCCGACGCGCACCTACCGGACCGCCGACTTTCTGGCCGCGGCGGATCGGTTGGGCGTGGAGGTCGTGGTCGGGGCGGAGCGGCGGAATGCGCTCGATGCGGTGATCGGCGGCCGGACGCTCCGGGTCCAGCTGGACGACCCGGCGCGTGGCGCTGCGACGATCGAGCGGTACGCCGCGGACCATCCGCTCGATGCCGTGGTCGGCGTCGACGACGGATCGACACTGGTCGCCGCCGTGGCGGCCGAGCGGCTGGGCCTGCCGCACAACCCGGCCGCGGCGGTCGAACGCAGCCGGGACAAGGCACGGGCACGCCAGGCCTTCGCGGCGGCCGGCCTGCCGACACCCGGCTTCGCAACGCATCCCGCCACGCTCGCTCCACCCCAGCTCGTCACGCTGGCCACCATGACCCGCTACCCGTGCGTCCTCAAGCCGCTCGGCCGATCCGGGAGCCAGGGCGTCATCCGAGCGGATGACCCGGCGGCGTTCGTGGCCGGGTTCCGGCGGGTGGCCGGCATCCTGGGCTGCGACGCGGACGGGCACGGCGACGCCAACGACTCCGGCGACGCCCGCGACCCGGACGAGCCCCGAACCTCCGCCGCAGACCAGGCGGCGCGGATCCTGGTCGAAGACTTCATCCCGGGGGTGGAGGTTGCGCTCGAGGGCCTGCTCCGGGCCGGTACGCTCAAGGTACTCGCCATCTTCGACAAGCCGGACCCGCTCGACGGTCCGTTCTTCGAGGAGACCCTGTACGTCACGCCCTCTCGGCTCGATGCCGGCCGGCAGCGCGAGGTCGAGTTGGCCGCCGCCCGGGCGACTCGGGCGCTGGGTCTGCGCGAGGGTCCCGTCCACGCCGAGGTCCGCCTCAATGCTGACGGCGCCTGGGTCCTCGAAGTCGCCGCCCGGTCGATCGGCGGGTTGTGTGCCCGGACGCTCCGGTTCGGCGCCGGGGTGACCCTGGAGGAGCTCATCCTGCGCCACGCTGCCGGCCTGGATCTGCCGCCCCACGATCGCGAGCGGTCCGCCTCGGGCGTGCTCATGCTGCCCATCCGCCGGGCCGGCCGGCTCCGCGAGGTGCGCGGCCAGGCCGGCGCGCGAGCCGTGCCGGGGATCGAAGGTCTGACGATCACCGTGCCCCGCGGCGAGACGCTGGTTCCGCTGCCTGAGGGGGATCGCTACCTCGGCTTCCTGTTCGCCCGAGCCGCCACGCCGGACGCGGTGGAGCGGGCACTGCGAACAGCCTGGGCCGCCCTCGAGGTGGTCGTCGACCCAGCCGACGCCGTGCCGGACCCAGCCGACGCCGTGCCGGACCCAGCCGACGCCGTGCCGGACGTCCGGCCAAGGTCCTGACCTGATCCACAGACGGAGCCGGGTAGACTCCACCGAATTCCCCGTTTGAGACTGGCGCGACCCCCGCAGCGCACCGGCTGACGGCTGGGCCCCCCGCGATCAAGGACCTGCTCGGCTCATGTTCGACCGCATTCTCGGCTACTTCTCCCGCGACATCTGGATCGCTGCTCTTCATTCGGACCGGCGAGTTCACGTCGTTGATCGTCGAGGCCGACGATGGCGCATACGCCATGACCCACCAGTGGTGGCACACCGACCGGACGCCGGCGGAGGATCCACTTGGCTCAGTCACCCACGATTCACCTGTTGGTTATTTCCGAGCGCGGTAGTAGGATTTGGCGATGATCAACGAGACAAGCATCGCCACCTCTGACGTCGCGCCGCCCGCCTTCAACGCCGAGCGCCGTGCCACGGAGCTCGCCATCCTCGACGCCCTGCGCTCGGTCGTCGACCCTGAGATCGGCATGAACGTCGTGGAACTGGCGCTCATCAAGCAGATCATCCTCGCCCCGGACTCGACCGAAGTGAGGATGATCCTGACCACGCCCTTCTGTCCGTACGCCGCCTCGATCCTCGCCCAGGTCAAGGAGCAGACCGAGACCGTGGTCGAGCACAACGTCACGGTCACCCTGCTGGCCGAGCCTTGGGACCCCAAGGAAGCCGGCATAATGTGGTGAGCGCGACGCGCACCTCCCGAGCCACCGCGCCGAGCCGATGGGCTGGTATCGCCACCGTCAGCGAGGGGATCGAAGGGTAACCCGGGATTTAAGCGGGTTACTTGTCAAAACTCGTTGCCACACGTACGATATGGCGACTGGCCGGAATCGTCACCATTACCCGGACGCCATCACGGAACTTGACCCTTCAGAGGAGGCCGCAGCAGATGCTTGAAGTCCAGGTGAGCGAGGTCCAGCCGACCACGGTACTCAATCTGACCAACGCCGCCACCCTGAAGCTCCGTGAGATCGCGGCCCAAGAGGCCAACCCAAACATCGGCCTGCGCGTCTACGTCTACAGCGGCGGCTGCTCCGGCTACAAGTACGGGATGATGCTCGAGGACGCCCCAACCGCCGAGGACAAGGTCCTCAAGGCCAACGGCGTCACCGTCTATGTCGATGGCAAGAGCATCGACCTGCTGCAGGGCGCCCAGATCGATTACGTCGATACGCTCATGGGCGCGGGCTTCACGGTCAACAACCCCAATGCCGTCGCGGCCTGCGGCTGCGGCACCAGCTTTCGCACCGCCGACGATGCCGGCTCACCGAAAGGCTGCTCCCACTAGATCGGGAATCGTGGAGCGGCCGGTGGCTGGGTTCGGTCGCTTCACGGGCTCCGACGGTGGAACTACCGCTCTTTCCGCTGCACACCGTGCTCTGTCCCGAGACGGTGAGCGCGCAGGGGAAAGACTCGAATGACCTATGTGATCGCCGAGCCGTGCATCGACGTGCTCGACCAGTCGTGCGTCTCGGTCTGTCCGGTTGACTGCATCCATTTCGACGAAGGTACGGATCGCAAGCTGTTCATCGATCCGAATGAGTGCATCGACTGCGGGGCCTGTGAGCCCGAATGTCCGGTGAATGCAATCTTCCCCGAGGAGTCGCTGCCGGCGGAATGGGCGTACTTCACAGCCATCGACGCCGTCTGGTTCACCGACAAGGCGGCTGCCCGAGCCGAGGTCGACGCGCTCAAGCCGGTCTGACCGCCCGTCGGGCCTCGTCGAGCTGTCCCTCGCGGGCGGCGAGGCTCTGGCGCAAGCGATACGACGAGCCCGGAACTCGGACAGGTGGGCAGCGGTGGTAAGTCGGTCGAGGAGCGCCGCGGTCAGCCGCTCGTCGCTGGCGAAGACGCTCGTCCAGTCGGCGAACTCGAGGTTGCTCGTCACGATCAGGGCGCAAGCCAGATGCGCGATGCGCTCTCCGAAGGACGAGCAGCATCGCGATCCGCTCGTCGCTGGCGGTGTCAGGCCGAGGCGGTGGCGGACTCGGCTACGTCGACGACGCCGTCGACCTCGATGCGGATGCCGGGGTCGACTGCGGGCGCTGTGGCGCCTGGGTCTCCAGCAGTCGCTCGACGAGCGACTCGGGCTCCACTCCGGGGCGGCTGTCGAGGCGCGTGATCAGGTCGGCCATGGTCGCCTTATAAGACCGCACCGGCAGCCACCGCGATCGGGTGGCAGACACCGGCCGGGCAGGAGCTGCGGAGGAGGTGGTCGTCCAGCTCGGAGCGGAAGTATCGCATCCCACTGGCCAGCGGGAGGGTCGTCAGCCGCTCGTGGTCGCACAGCGCCGACGCGACGATGTCCGCCGACAGATCGGCCAGCAGCGTGGTGTCGGTGGGTCGGGGGCGCCCGTCGATGATCCGATCGGCGATCTCGACCAGCCGGCGGGTGCCGATCCGGCAGGGGATGGTCTTGCCGCACGCCTCACTCGCGCAGAAGCGGGTGAGCAGGCGGGCCAGGTCCACGACGCAGGCCCGATCGTCGGCCACGACCACCGATCCCGAGCCGACGTGGGCACCGGCCGCCCGCAGCGACTCGAAGTCGTAGGGCGTGTCGAGCAGCTCGGCTGGCAGCAGCCCGCCGGACGGCCCGCCGACCAGGATCGCCTTGACCGAGCGGCCGCGTGGCAGCGCCCCACCGAGCCCCACGATGTCGCGCAGCGGTGTGCCCAGCGGGACCTCGGCGACGCCGTCCGCGGCCGGGGTGCGGACCTGGACCAGGATCGTGCCGGGATTGCCCGGGCTGCCGGTGGCGGCAAACCGCTCGGCGCCGTGGCGGATGATCCACGGCACGGCCGCCAGGGTCTGGACGTTGTTCACCACGGTCGGCATGCCGTGCAGGCCGCGCTCCGCCGGGTGGGGTGGACGCTGCTCGGGTTGACCGCGCTTGCCCTCCAGCGCCTTGAGCAGGACGGTCTCCTCGCCGAGCATGTAGGCACCCTGGACCGGCCGGACGGAGACCTCGAGATCGTGGCCGGAGCCGAATACGTCGAAGCCGAGGAAGCCGGCGTCCCGGGCGGCCCCGATCGCCGCCTCCAGCCGGCGGATCGCCTCTGTCGCCTCCGAGCGCACGGCGATGATCGACTCGCTGGCACCGATCGCGAAGGCCGCGATGGCCGTACCTTCGATGACGGCGAACGGATCGTGCTCCATGAGGAAGCGATCGGTCCCGGCCGCCGGATCCGCCCCGTAGCCGTTGGCGACGACGTAGCGACGGGGCGCCGTGGTGCGGGCGGCGGTGCGCCACTTCTCGGCGGTCGCGAAGCCGCCGCCGCCTCGACCGCGCAACCCGGCCGCGCCGACGGTTGCGATCGTCCCGGTCGCGCCCAGATCACGGATCGAGCGGCGCAGCCCGTCGAAGGCGCCGGCGCGCACGGCGGCATCCAGGTCCAGCGGGTCGGTGGCGTCGGCCCGTTCGAGCAGGATCGTCGGCCAGCCGGCCGGTGTCGTCAGACGTTCCGCCATCAGGTCACGCCTTCGGTCGTGAGGCAGCATGTCCGGCAGCGCCACCGAGCGCCGCCTCAAGAGCGGCGCGGTAGCTTGCCTCGGACGGACGATACCCGTCGACCGCCGCCGCCTGGACCGTGGCCGTCGCGGGCTCGAAGCGAAGGTGCGCGTAATAGCTGGCCGTGCCGTAGATCATCGCGTACCAGGCGCCGGTCATATGGCTGATCTGCTTGAGCGCCGCCACCGGCAGATAGCCGTAGGCCGCCTGGGTCGCCTCGAGGATCTCCAGCATGTGGGCTGGATCGCGATCGAAGTCGTCCAGGATCGCGTCCACCTTGGACAGGTCGATGGCCGCGAACGGCAGGTAGGCCGGGTCGGGTACGGTCCGGCCGGAGCGACGGAGGGCCGATTCCTCGCGGCGCTCGCCGTACGTCTCGGGCGGACCCCAGTGGACGTGGTAGCGCCCGCGGGTGTCGATCCCGCCCATGTCGATGCACTCGATCGGGCAGGCCTGGGCGCACTGGAAGCAGGTCTCGCACTTGATCGTGCCCCACTCGTCGTAGAGGAGCTGCAGGCGGCCGCGGACCTTGTGCGGCGGGTCCAGCCTGACCTCGGGGTACATCACGGTCACCTTGGGCTCGAAGAAGCGGCGCAGGGTCAGGGCCATCCCCGAGACGATGCCGAGGCCGGGGATCAGGCCCATCGGAGCTTCCTCATCGGTTGACCACGACGATCGCGAAGGCGGTGACGAACAGGTTGAGCAGCGCCGCGGGCAGCAGCCACTTCCAGGCGAAGTCCATCAGCTGGTCTATCCGGACCCGCGGCAGCGTTCCGCGCATCCAGACGAAGACGAACACGAAGGCATAGGTCTTGAGCATGAACCAGAGCACCCCGGCCACCCAGTCGAGACCGATGTACGCCCCTGCGCCGACCAGCGCGACGACGAACAGGTTGGCCAGCGCGAAGCCGCCGATGAGCGCCTGCCAGGTCCTGATCCGCGAGCTGGCGATCCAGATCGGAGCGGCGAAGACCAGGGTCAACAGGAGCGGCACCACGGCGACCAGGAGCAGCAGACCGATCCCGAGGCCGCCCGGATCCAGCGACAGGGTGATCGGCCAGGGCCACGGGAACGGCGCGTTCCAGCCTCCGAAGAAGAGGGTGACCGTCAGTGCCGAGATGATGAACACGTTGACGTACTCGGCGAAGAAGAAGAAGCCGAAACGCATTCCCGAATACTCGGTGGCGAAGCCCGCCACGATCTCCGAGTCCGCCTCGGTCAGGTCGAACGGCGTCCGGTTCGCCTCGGCGGTGGCGGCGATGAAGAAGATCAGCACCCCGAGGGGCTGCTGGAAGACGTACCAGTCGGTGAACCAGCCGGACTGGTTGAGCACGATCTGGTTGAGGCTCATCGTGCCAGCCAGCAGGATCAGCCCCACGACGGACAGGGTGAGCGGGATCTCGTAGCTGATGACCTGGGCCGCCGAGCGCAGGCCGCCCAGCAGTGAGTACTTGTTGTAGCTCGACCAGCCGGCCATGAGCAGGCCGACGACCGACAGGCCGCCGATGGCGAAGAAGTAGAGCAGCCCGATGTTGAAGTCCTGGCCGTACAGCCCGGGGGCGAACGGGATCACCAGCAGGGTCATCACGCTGGCCAGGTAGGTCACCACCGGAGCCCAGGTGAAGACGAGCGAGTCGGCGCCCGTCGGGGTGAAGTCCTCCTTCATCAGGACCTTCAGACCGTGGACCACCGAGAGCAGCGACCCGAACGGCCCGACGCGGTCCGGCCCGATCCGGAGATTCATCAAGGCGATGATCTTCATCTCCATGTAGATGATCAGGAAGGCTGTCGGGATGGTCATCAGCAGGATGATCGTGGCGGCCAGCGCGAAGCGGACGATCGGCAGGTTGGCGACCAGGACGTCCACGATCGGGGCGCCGAGGAGGACGATCACGACGACCAGTCCGACTGTCAGCGCGACCAGGATCGGGATGGCCGTGAAGATGACCTTGCCGGGCAGGGTCAGACGGCCCCACGATCGGCCGATCACCGTCATGAGGCCCGCCCCAGCGCCGACGTCACTTGTCGACGCCGCCCATGATCGGGTCGAGCGATGCCATGATCGCCACGATGTCCGCAATCAAATGGCCGGGCATCATCACGCCGACCGCCTGCAGGTGGATGAACGACGGGTCGTGGATACGCATCCGGAACGGCTGGTCGGTCCCGTCGCTCACCGCGTAGGTCGAGAGCTGGCCGCGCGGTCCCTCGACGGCGGCGTAGGCCCGACCCGGCCGGGGTCGGAGCAACCGTGGCAGCTTGGCCATGATCGGGCCATCCGGCATCTGGTGGAGGCACTGGTCGATGATCCGCAAGCTCTGCTTGATCTCGTCCATCCGCAGCAGGTAGCGGGCCAGGCAATCGCCCTCGGAGCGGGTGGGGATGTCGAACTCGAGCTCCGGGAAGACGCTGTAGGGATGGGCTCGGCGGACGTCGAACGGGACACCGGTCGCCCGCAGGTTCGGGCCGGTCATGACCATCCGCAGCGCCGTCGCCGAGTCGATCGTGCCCAGGCCGCGCATCCGCCGGACGAAGATCTCGTTCTCGTTGAGCAGCCCGTTGCCGGAATCGATCTGCTCGGTCGCCTTGCTCATCCAGTCGCCGAGGCGGCTCATGAACTCATGGTTGAGATCGCCGTTCACGCCGCCGATCCGGAAGTAGTTGAAGAGCATCCGCTGACCGGTCAGCGCGGCCAGCATGTCGACGATCTCGTCGCGCTCGATGAACGACCAGAGGATCGGCGTGAGGCCGCCAAGGTCAAGGGCCAGCCAGCCGAGGAACAGGGCATGGCTGGCGATCCGGTTCAGCTCCGAGGAGAGGACCCGGATGTACTCGGCCCGCCGAGGCACCTGGACGTCCATCAGCTTCTCGAAGGCCATCACCGGCGACCACTCGGTGAACAGCGAGCTGACGTACTCGAGCGGGTCCGTGTAGCAGATGGCCTGGTGATAGTCCGCGTTCTCGCACAGCTTCTCGACCCCGCGGTGGAGATAGCCGAGGACCGGATCGAGATCGACGACCTTCTCGCCGTCGAGCTTGAGGACGACCCGCAGCACGCCATGGGTCGATGGATGCTGCGGCCCCATGTTGATGAACATCTGGCCGTCGCCGAGGGTGTAGAACTCGGCCTCGCGTTCGGTCCGAGGCGGATAGGGCGGGACCGGCTCGAAGACGCCCAGGTCGCGGTCGAGGGTGACCCTCGGGTCGTCGCTGGGGGCGGAGGTCGTCGTCATCGTGCGTGCCGTCGGATCAGGCCGGGGTCTGGCGGGCGAGCGCGCTGGCCGGCGCAGCGCCGGGCGCGTGGCTGCGCTCCATCGGTCGGACCCCCCCGCCGGGCGAGCGGGCGGCATCGTCGGGCAGGAAGAAGTCCTTGCGCAGCGGGAAGCTCTGGTAGTCCGGCGGCATGTAGATCCGGCGCAGGTCGCGATTGCCTTCGAAAATGATCCCGAACATGTCGTAGGCCTCGCGCTCCATCCACTCCGCGCCCTTCCACAGGAAGGTGGCCGAGGGAGCCCGCGGATCGTCGCGTGACAGGCCGTCGGCGATGACTCGCAGCCAGTCCGGCGTGGTCTCGCTCCAGAGGTGGTAGACGACCTGCATGATCTCGCCGGTATCGACGCCGGCGAGATCGCTCAGGAACTCGAAACCGAACTCGGGTTCGTCGTGCAGCGCGGTCAGGACCGCTACCACGTCGCCCGGCGCGATGCGCATCTCGGTCTCGTCATGGCGCTGGCGGATGGGCCCGGTCAGCTGGGGGCCGAAGCGGGCCTCCAGGCGCGCCTTGAAGCGTCGGTCCACCGCTAGACCTCGGCCGGGACGGTCGGGCCGATGGCCCGCTCCGGCCAGTGGCCGCGCCGGTCCCTGATCAGCTGCTGGAGCTTCATCATCCCGTAGATAAGCCCTTCCGGTCGCGGCGGGCAGCCCGGCACGTAGACGTCGACGGGCATGACCCGGTCGATCCCCTCGACCGTCGAATAACTCCGCTTGTAGCGTCCGCCCGAACAGGTGCAGTCGCCCATGGCCACGCACCACTTGGGTTCGGGCATCTGCTCCCAGAGCCGGACGAGTGGGCCGGCCATCTTCGTCGTGAGGGTCCCGGCCACGATCAGCACGTCGGCCTGGCGCGGGCTGGCACGGAACGGGAACATGCCCCAGCGGTCCATGTCGTTCTTGGAGGTCGCCGCCGACATCATCTCGATCGCGCAGCAGGCGAGGCCCGACAGGAGCGGCCAGAGGCTGTTCATCCGGATGAGATCCAGGACGTAGTCCGCCTTGGTCGGGATGACCTCCAGGGCGCCGCCCCAGCGCGCATCGTCTCGCCGGCCCAGGCCGCTCGCCTCGTACTCGCGCAGGTGGGTGATGTCGCTCGCCTGGCCGCCATCGTAGGCCTCGGGGTCGGCCGCCTGCCAGAGCGTGTTCGGGACGACGATCGGGACCACGAGGTCACGCCGCTCGCCGTCGAGCGCGGGCAGGGTCTCGCCGCCCGGCTCGCCCGGGATCAGCGCCACGTGAGCGCGCCCTTCCGCCAGGCGTAGGCCAGTCCAAGGAGCAGGATGGCGACGA
>JBCLCL010000063.1:0-9460 GCA_038915815.1 Candidatus Limnocylindrales bacterium | reverse complement strand
AGATCCAGGCCGGGCGAGTCGAGCGGGCCGCCGTTGCGGGCGGCGGCGCGGCGGCCCGCGCTCCGCCCGACGTGGTCGAGCGAACGGAGCATGGACGCGACGTCGCGCAGGGGCGAGCCGAGCGCCCGGCGCTCCTCAAGGGGTCGCAACGGCTCCCCCTCGAAGTCCACGACCAAGTAGCCGTCGGTCGCGATGAGCACCTGGCCAAGGTGATAGTCGCCGTGGACGCGCGTGAGCAGCGGAAGTGTCGGGAGCGCCTCGAAGACGGTCAACTCGGCGGCGATGGCCGACGCCAATCCGCGCAGGACCTGGCCGGCCTCGCCCGGTGCGATCTCCACGGCCCGGACGAGCTGGCGCTGGGCGTCTCGCGCCCAGGCGCGGAGCTCCTTGCGGGTCGCGGCACGCGGCTCGAAAGCCGGGATGCCGCGCGCGTCGCTGAGCGCACCGTGCAGGCCCGCGGTCAGCGCGCCGAGATCCGCTGCCACTTCGGTGGCGAACTCGACGCTGACCTGGCCGGGCGCCGCAAGCCAGCCGACGAGCGATTCGGCCACGGTCTCGTAGGCGTCCGCGCCGTCACCGATGTAGGCCTGCGCGATCGCGACGGTGGCCGTCCCAGCCGACGTCGACACGATCTCGGCGAAGCCGGCCAACGGCGCCACGGCGGCGAACCCGACCTCCTCGGACAGGAACGCGACGAGCTCCAGCTCCGGGTTCAGGCCGGTCGCGAGCCGTCGGTAGGACTTGAGCAGCACCCGCTCCCCGACGACGACCGAGGTGTTCGACTGGTCCGCCCCGAGCGGACGCTCTGGCAGATCCCCGACGGCGGCCGGTCCACCCGGCACGAGGTCCGAGAGCGCCGCCGCGGGCCGGCAGACCAGGGCGGCCTGCACACGATCGGGCCGCTCGCCCAGCCCGGGCGAGTCGGACCCCAGCGCCGGGATCGTCCGGCCCTCGGCGATCGCCACGAGCAGCGCGCGCCACACTCCGTCCCCGTCCCCGGCCGGGCGCAGGGGACGGCCGGTGAGGGCGAATGTATATCGCTGCGAGGACCGGTCGTCCAGCTCCAGCCGCGCGACCGCAAGGAGGTGCGGCGGACCCGGGTCGAGGACGAACGCGTCCTCCAGTTCGACCGCCCGAACGGTCCGGCCCTTGGCGCCGAACCACCGAGCGGCGGCCAGCCCGTCTCGATCGAGCTCCGCGAGGGCCCGGGCGACCTCCGCCCGGGCCGGACCCGACGAGGTGCTCAGATCTTGAGCATCACGTGCTTGACGACGGTGTAGTCCTCGACCGCGTACATGCTCTGGTCCTTGCCGTAGCCGGACTCCTTGAAGCCGCCGTGCGGCATCTCCGAGACCAGCATGAAGTGATCGTTGATCCAGACCGTGCCGAACTGGATCGCCTTGGCGACCCGCATCCCTCGACCGGCATCGCCTGTCCAGACCGACGCGGCGAGTCCGAACCGCACGTCATTCGCCCAGGCGATCGCCTGGTCCTCGTCGCTGAAGCGCTGGACCGTGACGACCGGCCCGAAGACCTCGTCCTGGACGATCTCGGAGCGCTGGTCCGGGCCGGCGATGACCGTGGGCTGGTAGAACGCGCCGGGGCGGTCCGGCCGGACGCCGCCGGTCGTGATCTCGGCGCCGCCGCGAGCCCGATCGACCATCCCCTCCACCTTGTCGGCCTGGGCGCCGGCGATGAGCGAGCCCATCTCGATATGGTCGCCTTCGGCCGGGTCGCCCCACTTGATGGTCTTGACCGCGTCCGACAGCTCCGCGACGAACTTGTCGTAGATCTTCGGGCCGGCGACCACGCGGCAGGCGGCCGTGCAATCCTGGCCGCTGTTCCAGTACCCGAACAGCTTGACGTTCTCCACGACGGCCTCGAGGTCCGCGTCGTCGAAGACGATGACCGGGGCCTTGCCGCCCAGCTCCAGGTGGAGCCGCTTGACGTGCTGGGCCGCGACCCGGGCGATGTGCTTGCCTGTCTCGGTGTCGCCGGTGACCGACACCATCCCGACCTTGGGGTGGCCGACGAGGTGGTCGCCGATGGCGGCACCGGTCCCGGTGATGACGTTGAGCACGCCCGGAGGCAGGATCTCGGAGGCGATCTCGGCCAGCACCAGGGCCGTCAACGGCGTGCGGATGGAGGGCTTGAGGATGACCGTGTTGCCGGCCGCCAGGGCCGGGCCGATCTTCCAGCCGGCCATCATGAGCGGGTAGTTCCACGGGGCGATCGACGCGACGACGCCCACCGGGTCACGGCGGATCATCGAGGTGTGGCCGGCCATGTACTCGTTGGCGGCCTTGCCTTCCATCACCCGGGCCGCGCCGGCGAAGAAACGCAGGTTGTCGACCAGCACCGGGATCTCGTCGATCGCCATCGGGATGGGCTTGCCGGCATTCTTCGACTCGAGCCGACCGATCTCATCAGCACGAGCCTCGATGGCGTCGGCGAGCTTGAGGAGTGCCTGGCTTCGTTCCTGCGGGGTCGTCTTGCCCCACGTCTGGAACGCCTTCTCGGCGGCATCGGCGGCACGATCGACGTCCGCGGCGCCGGAGGCCTGGACCCTCGCGATGACCTTGCCGGTCGCCGGGTTCTCGACCTCGAGCGTCTCACCGGACGCCGAGTCGACCCATGCTCCGTTGATGAACTGCTGATGCGTCTTGACGCGCTCGAGAACGTCGGTCATCGGGAAGTCCTCCTGTGGTGTCCGTGGGGGAGTCGGGTGGATGTCACGCCATCGTACCCTGTGCGGGAAGTCCGTCCCGCCACGTGGGCAGACGCTCGAGTCAGGTGGCCGGCGCTCCGGTCCGCGCCACGCGCTCGATCAGGTCCGCGGCCCGGACCGTGCCCGGATCGGCCCGGAGCCGTGCCGAGACGACAGCGAGGCGGGTGGCCAGTCGCCGGTCCGCGAGCAGTTCGTCGATGGCGTCGGTCAGCTCCTCGTCACGGAAGTCGTAGGTCGCCAGTCGCCGTCCGAACCCTGTCTCGTCCACCCGCTGGGCGTTGTCCACCTGGTCCCAGAAGAGCGGCAGGACGATCATCGGCTTGCCGTGATGGAAGCACTCGGTCACCGTGTTGTTGCCGCCGTGGGTGATGACCAGGTCCACCTGGGGCAGGATCGCCGGCTGGGGCAGAAAGCCTTCCCCGGTCTGGTTGTCGTGAAGCGTGATCTGGTCGGCGAGCGGCCCCTTGGAGACGATGACCCGATGCTCCGTGGTCGCCAGCAGGTCCACCAGCCGCTGCATCAGGCCAACGTCGGCCGACCCGAGGCTCCCCAGCGAAAGGTAGATCAGCGCCCCGTCGCGCTCCCGAAGGTGCTCCGGCAGGTCCCAGGTCGTGTCGGCCGCGCGCACGGTCGAATCCAGGCGATGCCAGGTCGGAGCGAGCGGGCGCTGCCGGACGTAGTCGGCCTCCGCGGGGTACGAATAGAGGTTCAGGTATGGCGACTCGGCGATGAACTCGGGCCCGAGATCGCCGAATGACAGGCCGCGCTCGCCGTGCTCACGGCAGAAGGCGTCGAAGTCGGCCCACCTGTCGCCGTGCGTCCGCCGGACCTCCTCGACGAAGGCCGACCATCCGGTGCGATCCGCCACCGGGTAGCCGGACGAGAACGGCGCGACGGTCGGATCCTTCATCTCCATCGGGTTGCAGGAGACGATCCGGACCCAGGGTCGCCCACTGGCGCTGATGGCCGGGAACCCGACCACGTTGTCCTCGACGATGACGTCCGGGGCAAGCTCATCGAAGATCTCGCTGAGGCGCGGATCAACGAACTTCGAACCGTCGATGAGCGCCTGCCAGGTCGGAGCGATGAACTCGGCCAGCTGCTCGATCGTCGGCTTGCGAAAGACCGGCGACGTGTCGCGGATGAAGTCGATCCAGAACTGGCCGGGAGCCTCCTCCACCTCGGGCCTGGGGCCGAGGCGCATCAGTCGCTCCTCGAAGCCCTTGGCCGCCAACGTCCCGGCGAACGACTCCTCCACGATGAAGACGACCCGCTGGCCGCGCGCGCGCAGGACCTGGCCGATCCCGACGCAGTTGTTGGTCGGACCGTAGGCACCCTCCGGAAAGAAGACGATCGTTCGCGCCTCGCTCAACTCAGCCTCTCCGCAGGTTCGGGTGCGGGCGGTCGGCCCGTCAGGCGCCGATCATGGAGGACACGGTGGGGGTCGCGCTCGACGGATCTGCAGGTGGAACGCCCCTCAGCTGAGACCAAGTGCGCAAGCGAGGAACGCGCCCCCACCGACGGCGACGGCGAGATCCAGCACGCTCCAGCGCACATCGCGGTAGCGGGTCCGCGGACCCGAGCCGAATGCCCGCGCGTCCATCGCCACAGCCATCCGGTCGCCATGGCGGATGGCCAGGACCAGCAGGCCCAGGAGAAGGCGCGGATGCCACGTCCCGCGCAGACCGCGGATCCGTCGCGCCTGCCGCAGGCTCGTCAGATCTTCCGCGAAGCGCGGGACCGACTGGTAGGCCGCCAACGCTCCATAGGCGAACCGTTCGGGCAGATGCGCCTGCTGGACGAGCGAATCCATCAGCCGGGTTGAATCGGTGGTCAAGGCGAAGACAGCGCCGACCGAGGCGATGGCCACGACCCGCAGGCCGAGCGCCAGGCCGGTCGCCAGCGCAGGCTCGGTGACGCGCAGCGGCCCGAAGCGCAGGAACTCCATCGCTGTGGGATCCGCATTCGCGACACCGAAGACGGTATTGCTGACCGCGACGACCACGGCCACCACCCACAGTGGCGCGACCGCGCGCACGAGGATCCCGGGTGGGATGCGTCCCAGGGCGGACCCGGCGACGAGCGCGACGGTCGCGATCACGACCGGTGGCCACGGCTGGGTCGTGAACGCGAGGCCGACCAGCCAGGCGATCGCGACCGCGAGTTTCGTGAGCGGGCTCGTCCTGCCGAGGAGACTCTCGAGCCGATCGTCCGGAACCTCGGCCGGGACGATCACGGCGCGTCCTCCGGCGTCCGAACCTTCGGCGCGGGCTCGTCGCCAACGACCCAGCCGTCATCGAGGGTCACGATCCGCCCCGCCATCTCCCGCACCAACCGGGGATCGTGAGTCGCCGCGATCAGACAGGTCCCGTCCGAGATCAGCTCTCCGATGATCGCCAGCAACGCCTCGTATCCGTGGCGATCCTGTCCGAATGTCGGCTCATCGAGGATCAGGACGCTGGGTCGACGAACGAGCGCACAGGCGAGCGAGAGCCTCCGCTGCTCGCCGCCGGAGAGGCGATACGGACTGCGCTCCCCGAACGACCCGAGCGGGAGGCCCAGGCGGTCCATCAGTTGCCCGGCCGTCACGAACTCATCGCCCCGCAACCCGAGCGTCACCTCATCGACCACGCGCTGCGCCAGGAACTGCTCTTCCGGCCGCTGGAAGACGTAGCCGGCGAGTCGTGCGAGCGTCGCCGGAGGGAGTCGTGCGGGGTCGCGCCCGTCGAGCCGGACCGTCCCATGCTGCGGGCTCAGCAGGCCGACCAGAAGGCGCGCCAGGGTGGACTTGCCACCGCCGTTCGGACCGACCAGGGCGATCCGCTCGCCGGCCGAGGCAACGAGGTCCACGTCCCGGAGGACCGGGAGGCGTCGGTCGTAGCCGAAGCGCACGTCCCGGGCGTCGAGGATCTCCCGACCGACCTGCAGCGGGGCGAGGGGTGATGTCGCAGGACTCCCAGGCAACCAGATGCCGGCCGCCGCCATCAGCCTCCCGGCGTCGCGCAACACCGCAGCCGGGGTTCCCACAGCGATGGGTGCACCGTCGGGTCCGAGGGCGAGGACCTGGTCCGCCAGCGGCCAGGCCTCCTCCACCCGATGTTCGACGAGCACGATCGTCGCCAGGCGCTCGGCGCGGATCTGGGCCAGCCGTTCCAGGAAGGCCGACGCGCCGGCCGGATCCAGGTTGGAGGTCGGCTCGTCGAGCACCAGGATCGAGGGCTGCGCAGCCAGCACGCCGGCGAGGGCAAGCCGCTGCTGCTGACCTCCCGACAGGGCACCCGAATGCCGCCGCTCGAACCCGGCCAGCCCGACCGACCCGACGGCCTCCGGGACGCGGGTCCGCATCCGCCCCTGTGGCCAGCCACGACTCTCCAGTCCGAAGGCGACGTCGTCCTCGACCCGGTCCATCACGATCTGGACGGCCGGGTCCTGGAAGACGAGACCGACCAGGGCGGCCAGTTCGGCCGGCTCGAATCCCGCCGTCTCCCGATCGTTGACGGTCAGCGACCCTCGGAGCTCCCCGGCGATCTCGCGCGGAACGAGGCCCGCGATGGCGAGCCCGAGGGTGCTCTTCCCGGATCCCGACGGGCCGACCACGAGGAGGCAATCACCTGGCGCCAGGTCGAGGTCCACGCCCTGCAGCGCCGGCGCGACCGACCCGCGGTAGGCGAACCCGAAGTCACGGGCCCGGAGGCTCCCGGGCGAGGACGGGGCGACCCTCGAAACGCCGTCGTCGGTCAGGCGGGGAACCCTTCGAGCACGCCCGCCCGCCGGAGCGCCCGAACGAGCGCGAGCGAGGCGGCGGGCAGCAGGATCAGGCCGGAAACGGCCATGGCGACGGCGATGACGATCAGGACGTCGGTCGCATAGCCGGCGTACCAGACCACCACGTCGTGGACGAAGGCTGCGGCAGCACTCGCCAGCCCGGCCAGGGCGAGCACCGGGAAGCTCCACGAGCGGTAGAGCGTGAAGGCGAAGACCAGCTCCGCGGCCGCACCCTGGACGAAGCCGGAGAGCAGCGTATCGATGCCCCAGGAACTGCCGAGCAGCGCCGACAGCCCGGCCGCCACGAGCTCGGCAAAGAGGGCGGCCCCCGGCTTGCGGATGATCAGCGGGGCGACGAGGGCAGGCATCAGCCATGCGCCGTACAGGACGTTCTGGACCAGGCCGATGAATTCGACGGCTCGCCAGACCGCCCCGAAGGCCCAGAAGGCGACCCCGAACGCGACGCCGATGACGGCGGCGATGACGATGTCGCGGGTGCGCCAACGGGTGTCGGGAGCCGCGGTCGGCGGCGCAGCGCCGTAGGTGGTTGTCATGATCTCCGAACCTCCTGATCGATACCACGCGGAACGCCCGCTCCAGTTCCCGGGGGACGGCGTCATCGGTTCGACGTTGGGCCTGCTTCCTTCGCCGGTACGAGCCGGATCAGGTTCAGCGGGTAAGTGGCGCTTGCCACACTCTCAGCGCTCGAGGCGCTCCCCGGAGGCGGTGTTCGGTTGTGCCGGCAGGATAGCACGCTCGCGCAGCCAGGCGATCACCTCGTCGAGGATCCGCGGGCCGTCGGGCTCGTTGTGCAGTTCGTGGCAGAGACCTGGGTAGGTCCGCCGCTCGACACCGGGTGCATTCGCCAGCACCGCCGAGGCCCCGACCGGCACAAGGCCGTCGTCCTCGCCGTGGATCACCAGGGTCGGGATACCGAAGCCGCGAGCAACGAGGCCGCGGACGCGCGCCTGCTCGGCCAACCCCTCGGCGCCGAATCGCGCGGTGCTCACCCTGGTGTTGAGCGGATCGGCGGCATACCTGGCACCGACGACCGGGTCGCGCGAAAGCGTCTCGGGCCTGACGCCGTTGGGGATCGGGAGCATCGGTGCGACCCGCGACAGGATCCGCGCGAGCACCTTCTTCCACGCTGCCAGGGTGGAGTCGAGGCCGGGTGCGCTCAGGACCGCCAGGTCCGGCTTCGGGTGATCGCCGAGCAGGTACCCGGCGAGGACGAGACCGCCCATCGAATGACCGTAGGCGACCACGGGACGCCCACCAGCCGACGCGCGAACCGCCGCCAAGCGCTCCGCGAAGTCGTCGTGAAGCTGCGACCAGCGATCGATATGACCTCGGGATCCCCCGGATCCGCCCTTGCCCCGGTAGTCGTAGGCGAACGTGTCGAGCCCGGCCGAGGCGAACTGATCCCCGACGCGCTCGTAGCGTCCGGAGTGTTCTTCAAGTCCGTGCATCAGCAGCACCGCTGCCCAGGGCGCTCCGGCCCAGGCCCCGCCGGCCTCGGCCTCGTCAGCCGGCCAGTGGCGGACGAGGATCTCCGTACCGTCCGCGGTCGCGACATAACTGACGAGGGAAGGCATGCGCCCAGCCTACGCGACCAGCGCGGGCGCTACAGTGCCGCCATGTCAGCGTGGGTCGAGATCGGCGATCGCGTCTTCGTCCGTCGCTACGCGTTCTACGATCAGAACATCGGGGTCGTGCTGGGCGGCGCCGAGGCGCTCGTCATCGACACGCGCTCGACCCACGCCCAGGCGCGCGAGATCCTGACCGACCTTCGCGAACTGACCCGGGCGCCGGTCACGATCGTGGTGAATACCCACGGCCATTTCGACCACGCCTATGGCAACCACGTCTTCCGACCGGCCGCGATCTGGGGGCACGATCGGTGCGTGGCGTTCATGGCCCGGACCGGCGAGGCGCGCCGGCGGACGATCGTCGCCGAGGAGCCAGCGCTCGCCGACGACCTCGTCGAGGTGGTCATCGATCCGCCTGACCGGACCTTCGCGGCGGAGGCGACGATCGAGGTCGGTGGGCGTGCGGTCGAGCTGCGCTACCTGGGTCGGGGTCACACCGACCACGACATCGTCATCTCCCTCCCGGGTGCCGCTGTGCTGTTCGCCGGCGATCTCCTCGAGAACGGCGCGGTCCCCTTCTTCGGCGACGGCTACCCGCTCGACTGGCCGGCCACCGCGGCCGCCCTCGTGCCGCTCGTGAGCGGCGTCGTCGTGCCCGGCCATGGCGACGCCGCCGGCGTGGCGTTCGCGCAGGCCCACGTACGGGCGTTCAACGAGTTGGCGGGACTGGCCCGACGGGTCGCCGCCGGCGACCTGACATTCGAAGAGGCCATCGCCGCGCATCCCTTCGCGGACTACCCTCCGGCCGACGGGCGGCGCCCGCTGGAGCGGGCGCTGGCCCAGTTGCGCGGCGAACTGGACTGAAGCGGGCCCGGTGATCCGCGTCAGCATCGATCTCACGATATCTGAGCGTGGTGCCGGCCGAGTTCCGTCAAGACCGCTCAAAGGCCGAGCGTAAACGCTTCCCCGCTGATGCGCTCCAGGATCACCCTGACTGGCAGGCGCCGGTTCGGCCGAGGCCAGGCGCGGCTCGGTCGGCCGGGGCCGACGAATGACGGTACCGGCGGGCGGGTTAGACTCGCGCCGTGGCACGCTTCGTCGAGCCAGGTGTCAGCGTTCCGGGTCGGACCTTCCCCGCCCGGCCGCGCCCCATCGTCAAGGCGACGGACCTCGGGTCCGCCCAGGTCCTCAAGCACCTGGACATCTTCCTGGTCTCCGACGGCTTCGGTGACATCCACCCGGACAGCCGCGGTTTGGGCCTCTACGACAACGACACACGGATCCTGTCGTGCAGCGTGCTGCGCGTGGCGGGCGTACGCCCGGTCGTCCTCCATTCCGATCCCGGCGGCAGCTGGCGAGGGATCGTCCAGGCGACCAA
>JBCLCL010000062.1:0-9708 GCA_038915815.1 Candidatus Limnocylindrales bacterium | reverse complement strand
GATCCTGGGTCGCCCAGTCGGCTATCCCGACCCAGCCTCGCTCCGCATCCTGAGCGAGGCTGCCCTCGACAAACTCCCCGCCATCGACGAACAGCAGTCGTTCGCCCGACGCCGCGATCTCCGCGATCTCCGCGATCTCCGCGATCTCCGCGATCTCCGCGAACGGTGTCCGCTCGTGGACCACAAGATCTGCCAGCAACAACCGACCTGCACGATCCAGGTGGTTGAAGTCGACCTCGATCACGATCATCAGCTCAGCCTCCCGACGGCGGCATTTCGGTCTCGGCCTCTGGATGACGATGCCCGCAGTCGCCTCAGTATCGAAAGTACGCGTCATCCGCGGCGAGCCGCTCGAAGACGGGCCCGGAGATCAGGTCGGAGATATCGCGCTCCACGACGGTGCCGTCCGTCAACGTGAGGTGGAGGGTCCGTCCTGGCAGCGGGATCGCCTTCCTGATCTCGAGCATCGAGCCGATGCTAGCGAAGGGGTTCGATGGCGTCCAGCGGCTGCTCCATCTGAGCCAATAGCCAATCTCGTTCGAGCTCCTCGCGATGCAGCGCCGCCCATTCGACGACGAGTGCAAGTGCCCGAGGCGGCAGTGACTCCCCGAGCACCTGCCGCGCCCCGACCGCCGGGTACCCTTGATCCATGCCCGCCGAATTCATCTACACCACGTACCGGCTCGCCCGCCACTACCCGCCCGATCGGACGGTGCTGGAGAACATCTCCCTGTCGTTCTATCCCGGCGCGAAGATCGGGGTCATCGGGCCGAACGGCGCCGGCAAGTCGAGCCTGCTCCGGATCATGGCCGGGCTCGACGACGGGTTCAACGGCGAGGCGCGCCTCGCGCCCGGCTTCACGGTCGGTTACCTCAGCCAGGAGCCCGAGCTCGACGCGACCAAGGATGTCAAGGGCAACGTCCTCGATGGCGTCGCCGAGGTCCAGGGCCTGATCGACCAGTACAACGCGGTCATGGCCCGCTGGTCCGACCCCGACGCCGACTACGACGTCATCGGCAAGGAGCAGGCCGCCCTGGAGGACAGGATCGCGGCCGCCGATGCCTGGAACCTCGAGCGGAACGTGGACATCGCGATGGACGCCTTGCGCTGCCCGCCCGACGACGCGGACGTCACCAAGATCTCCGGCGGCGAGCGGCGCCGCGTGGCCCTCGCCCGGTTGCTCCTCCGACACCCCGACCTGCTGCTGCTCGACGAGCCGACCAACCACCTCGACGCCGAGTCGGTCTACTGGCTCGAACGCTTCCTGCAGGAGTATTCGGGCACCGTCGTCGCGATCACCCACGATCGGTACTTCCTCGACAATGTCGCGCAGTGGATCCTGGAGCTCGACCGCGGTCGCGGGATCCCGTTCGAGGGCAACTACTCGAGCTGGCTCGAGCAGAAGCTTGAGCGGATGGGCCGCGAGCAGAAGACCGTCGACGCGCGACAGCGCACGCTCGCGCGCGAGCTCGAGTGGGTGCGACTGAGCCCGAGGGCACGACAACTAAAGGGCAAGGCTCGACTCGGCGCGTACGAGAAGCTGCTGGCCGAGGCCCAGGCGACGAAGGACACGACCCGCGAGCTCGAGATCGCCATCCCGCCCGGTCCCCGCCTCGGCGACAGCGTCATCGAGGTCAAGGACCTCGCCAAGGCGTACGGCGACAAGGTCCTGATCGATGGCCTGTCGTTCTCGCTGCCGAAGGCCGGGATCGTCGGCATCATCGGCGCCAACGGGGCCGGCAAGACCACGCTGTTCCGGATGATCGTCGGGCAGGAGCCGCCGGACAGCGGGCGGATCGTCATCGGCGACACCGTGCAGCTGAGCTACGTCGACCAGAGCCGCGACGACCTCCAGGCCGAGGCGACGGTGTTCGAGGAGATCACCGGCGGAGACGAGTTCATCAAGGTCGGGGCTCGCGAGATCCCCGCACGGGCCTACGTGTCCAGCTTCAACTTCCGGGGCACCGACCAGCAGAAGCCGGTCGGCAAGCTGTCCGGCGGCGAACGGAACCGGGTCCACCTGGCCAAGCTGCTGCGCTCCGGCGGCAACGTCCTGCTGCTGGACGAGCCGACCAACGACCTCGACGTGGACACGCTTCGAGCGCTCGAGGCCGGGCTGGAGTCGTTCCCCGGCTGTGCCGTGGTGATCAGCCACGACCGCTGGTTCCTTGACCGGATCGCCACCCACGTTCTGGCCTTTGAGGGCGACAGCGTCGTCCGCTGGTTCGAGGGCAACTTCACCGAGTACGAGGAGTTCCGGCACCGCGAGCTGGGGGTCGCGGCGGATCAGCCGCACCGGATCCGGTACAAGCGGCTGGCGAGCTGATCGCGGTTCCGCGGGCGGGCTTGACTAACTTGGCCACTTCTGGCGACATATAGCCATGAAGCGTGTCGGCGTCGCGGAACTCAAGGACCAGCTCTCTCGACATCTGCGGGACGTGGAGGCCGGCGCGGAGATCGAGGTCACCGATCGACATCGGCCGATCGCGCGGATCGTCCCGGTCCGCTCGGCCATGCGCATTACGGTCCGGACGCCCGCGAAGCCGTTCCGCGCCGTCCGCACTCGAACCTACCGCCCCGCAGGTTGGGCGGTGAATTCGACGGAGCTGCTCCTCGAGGAACGCCAAGGCCGGTGAACGCCTATGTCGATTCGTCGGTCCTGTTGCGGATCGTCCTTGGGGAGCCCAATCCCCTTTCGTCCTGGGGCCGGATCGATCAGGCTCTATCGACGTGTCAACCCGCCGCTACGGGCGGCGCTTCGAAGGCGTCTTGGCTGCGCGTCGGCCGACGTCGCCGAGGAGGCACAGGCGCAACCCGGGAGCATGCGCGGGCAACCGATCCTTCCAGGCGCGGTCGTTCGTGACGAGGAGATCGACATCGGTCACGACCGCGCTCGCGAGGATCAGCGCGTCTGGCATGCGCATGGCCGTGGCGGCCCGGATTCGCGCGGCCTCTCGCGCAATGTCGTAATCCACGTCCAGGAGCCTGATGTCGGCGAAATGCCGAAGGAAGCCCTCCGCACGTGCTACGGCCGGTGCGCCCGAGCGGAAGGGTCGAACCAGGATCTCCCCGACGGTCACCATCGACAGGGACGCCGGGTTGCGTCCGGTCGCGACGAATGCATCGAAGAGTTGCCGTGCTCGTTCGCTCGTCGGCTCTGTCCCGACCAGGTACGCAAGAACCACCGACGTATCGACGAGCAGGGTCGACCCGGGCGGGATCGCCTCCTCCAGGGCGTCAGCGCCTGTCGGCGGCATCCCAGCTCGATCGCTCGGCATCGATGTATTCGGTGGCGTCGCCGTAGACATCCCGGAGCGCGCCGGCGTAACTGGAACGGATCCGATGGAGCCGGACGGTGTCAGGGTCGTCGGCCGTCACTTCCACGAGGAACCGATCCCCCGCCTCGATCGCGGCAGCCTCCACGACGGGTTCCGGCATGGTCAGCTGGTTCCGTGGTCGCATCCTCGCTTCCGCAGTCACATTCGCCTTCACAATGTGCGACATCATGATCGATGTTCGCATGAGCTGTCAATCCGTGCGAACCTCGTGGGTGACGATCTCGAACCTGGTCAGTGTGGCGCCGTCTGCGAGCGTCACCGATCGGATCGACGGCCACGACCGGGCGATGGGACCAGCCGGTGCTGGTAGCACGAACGGACGCCACGCCATTACTGGCTAGATGTAGCCATGAAGCGCGACGGCGTGGCGGAGACGTTTCACTGTCAAGACCGGCTCAGGCCTGTCGGGCAGCGATCTCGTCGGCGGCCAGGACACAGATCCTCTTCATTCCGTGGCAGTCGTGGAGGTTGTGGTCTCGAAGCTGTTGCCAGCGATTCCGTTGGTTGTCGGTCAGGCCGTCGATCCCCTGGCCCTTCTCGAGCGCCGCGCGGACTAGCCGGATGGTCTCGCCCGCGCGACCCGGGCCGGCGCCTTCAGGCAGGGGGTACTTGACCAGGGCGAGGTAGGTCGGTAGGTCGCGCGTGGCCGGCTTGTTACCTCCGTGAACGGCATTCCGCCAGTAGACGGCGAAGGTCCTAGCATTCACGAAGCGCGCCTCAAAGCGGGCCAGGTGCTGCGGGCAGTACTCCATCACGACATCGAGCTCATGCTCGCTCCAGGCAACGATCAGGCGGTCATTGGCCTCGGCGCGCTGCAGGATCCGCTCGACCGCATCGGGCAGCAGGAGCAGTTCGATGTCGCCGTCGATTCGCGTCAGGGGCTCGAAGAGCGGGTCGGTGACTGCTTGCCAGATCCACGGTTTCGCGCCCCTGCCCGCCCGATGAGCACAGCCGAGCAACACCGGGGCCGCGTCCTTCCGCCCCTCGAAGTCGATGTAGAGGGCTTTGCGAGCTTCCTGGGGCGTGAGTCGGTTCTTCCTCGACGGCTTCCCCATGCAGTGCTCCTTTGAGGCTCGTCGACGCCCGACACTCAGTCGATGTACGCCGTCTGGAAGCTCCGGTCGCGTTTCCACATCTCGCTCGTCGAGCGACAGTTCGGGCAGCGGGCTGGTGCGTCATAGGTGAACCGGCCGCCACACGAACAGGGGTCCAGGGTCGCCTCCGCAGCGGCGTGGTACTCGTCGCGGCTCAAGGGCTCGCCCGGATATTCCTGCTGGATTCGCCGGTCCATCTCCATGCGAGCGACGGCATACGTGATCGAGGCCCTTGATGAAGCGAAGGTGGATCTCGCCGAGGTCCCGGTGCCCTACGCTCTGCGCCTTGCCGCAGGCGTCGCAATGGAGCATGTCGAAGAAGAAGCCACCCCCGTCTCTGATGCCGAACTTCGTCCCACATGTCTTGCAGATATGACCTGATGCGCTGCCCATGGGGCGCCTCCCTGAAAACTCGGCGTTGACGCCGCACCTGACCGACCAGTGCGGCGGGTCGACACCACCGTTGCCGACCGAGTCAAGAGGGCGGCTCCTACGGAGCCCGCGAGCGATCCGCGCGCGTACGCGAGGAACGCCTGATTTCAGCGACTGGCCGTTTGAAGGCCAGGGACGTCGATTCGAGCTCGGGCTCCGCGACTTCAGTCACCATGCCCCGCTGAGTGAGCAGATCGCCAGTGGCTTCAACTCGGGAGATGTCGATCGTTATTCGGCAGGCGGGGTATCGGGAACATCCCCAGAAGAAGCCGCCCTTCCTGGGCCCCTTCTCGGCACGGCGTTGCACCATCGGAGAGCCGCAGCGGGGGCACAGGTGCGGAGCTGCGCTGTCCTCCGTGTCAGCCATGCGATCTGCGCTACAGCTTCGTCAAGATGAAGACGACGAGCTTGCGTCCGGTACTCGGTTCGAGATGGAACTCGGGGGCACCCGAGCCAATCCACTGCCCGTGGTCGAAATAGCGGTTCTTGCCGAGCTTCTCGAAGACGTGGATCGGTAGGCCGCGCTCGATCGCCAGGCGAAGCGACTCGTTGTCGCGCTCGACGGACTGATCACCTGACGGCCCCCAGCCGATGTACCGCAGCACGTCGGCACCGATGAATCGGTCCGGATAGGGAGCACCTTTGCCGGTGTCTGATGCCTAGCAAGGTCGAAAGGAACCGAGTCTCAGTCGGACGACACCCTGCTCGGGCCAGGCCGGGACTTCTTCCGGAAAGACAGTCGGATCGATGTCGTACGGATAGCGGATCAGCTTGATCTTGAGCTGGCGGCGACCTTCCGGCCCGAGCTGAGCGATGCGACGTGGAGCGTCGCGTAGGTCCTCGTCGGAGATCAGCGCCGGCCGAAACAGGCACGCCGCGGACTCGTCAAGGACACCAGGAAGGGGCGGAAGGTACGTGTACGGGATGACCGTATCGCGACTCCTGATGAGCCCGATATTGCCCCGCGCGCCAGGCGCACCGTCGGCGATCATGGACAGTGGCACGACGGGTACGAAGGCGCGGTACGGGTGGGAGATCTCGAGGGTCTTCTGATCGACCATGTCGCAGGTCGGCGAGATCAGCAACCCGTACCCGAACGCGATGGGCCCGAGGAAGTGCTTGCCCTGGCCGGTCTCATCGACGAGCGCTTCCGAGGGCTGGTCGACGAATGGGATCGCGGCGAAGAGGTCTCCCGCGAAGAGGAGACTCGACCAGTTGGGGATCCAGTACGCGTCGTCAGCCGGTCCATACACAGCGTCCGCCAAACCGTCCTCGCCTCCGCTGGTGGGCCCTCTCGCAGGGCCCGGAGGGGGAGCATCGGGCGGGTCCCCCGCGAGCCTTGCCGAATCGATTTAGATATCGACGCTCGTACCGCGACCCCTTGGCAGCTCCTCCTCGATGATCGGGGGGAAGCCGCTGAACATCTGCGTGCGCAGTGTCTCGATGTCTTCGGCTCGGAACCGGCGAACGCCGCTTGGCAGCCGCACCGCACGAATCAGCCCGCGCTCTTCCCAGCGCCGCAGCGTGTTTTCGTGGACGCCGAGGCCTCGCGCAGCTTGTCGAACCTGAAGGAGCGGTGTCATCTCAGAACCTCGCCTGCGGGCGCCTAGTCTCCACCCCGATGTTGAGAATGTCAAGTTGGTAGATGTGGTGCACTTTGGACGTCCGATGGTACGGGAGTGTTGGCTGGCCCGAACTAGAACGCGTTTCCGCCGAGCTCGGCTCGCGAAACGGACACATGACCAATCGACGGCTCGACGACTTCTACAGGCGGCCGGAATCACATCTCACGACGCTTTGGCGCCCGGGAGTTCGAAGACGAGGACCGACAGGGTCAGTTCGCGCTCCGGGTCATCGCGATGATGCAGAACGAACCGGAACACCGTCTCGACGGCCTGAGGAATCTCGCGGATGAAGCTTGGGTGGGCCGCCACGGTTTCCGAGATCTTCGGAAGAACCGAGGAGAGCGCCCTCTTCCGGTTGAAGATCAGGATGGCGGTCTTCGTGTCGCGCCAACTCGTGTACCCGAGCAGCTGATCGATCGTGCGGCTGAGAAGCTGTGGGCCGTCCCAGAACTTGCACTCCGCGATGAAGACGGTTCGGCCATCGACCCGCACGAGGATGTCCGTCTTTCCCTCGAAGTTGAAGGTCTCTCCTGTTGCCCCGCCCTCGTACTGGGAGTTGAGCTGGACGAGGAAGTGATCCCGCAGGTGCTCCTCCTTCATGGCGGCGAATGCGGTCGGACTGCGCTCCATGACCTCGACCATGTTCTGGATGACGCCGAGGATGTGCTCGTACTCGTCGGCCGCCATGACGGGCTCATGGGGAACAGCTCGTTGCGCGATCGGCCGCACCGGCCGGATGTTTGCCTTACGGCGGATCGCCGGAGCGACATACGTCGTTGGAGCGTCCTCGCGTCGACGGAGCGGGACTCCCAGCGACGCGACGAGATCCTGGTCCGCGCGGACCTTGGCGAGCCGGCGCTCGAGCACCGCTCGCGTCCAGGCGGGAAGCTCAGCGTTGAAGGCAGCGACGTCAGCGTTGACGAAGCCGACCCATTGACGGAGCTGCGCGAGCTCGGCGTCGAGTTCGCGCTTGACGCTCTCTGGCGTGGGGTTGACGGCCTGATACCGGAGCTCCACGTGCCCATTGCGAACTCGGCCGGTGGGAAAGACCGTTGTGAACGTCGATGGTCGGCACTTGAATAGTTCGGTGTCGCCTTCGAACGGGACGAAGTAGGTGACGACGGTTCCGGTCAAGTGGAATGGACGACTGCGATCGCTGATCGCACGCAGTGGGTCCCGGCTGACGTCGATCGGAGCCTCGCCCTGATCCGCCGTAACCGCGTCCCAGTCGAGGGACAGTGGGTTCACCCTGAACTCGGCGATGAGCTCGGCCTGCAACTCGTCGATGCTCCGACCCAGGATGCGCTCGGGCGGCAGACTGTCGGCGAGGGTCTCCATCTTCGCCTGCTGATTGCGCAGGACCTGCCCCAGGTCTGAGTCGGCACAGACGTACGCGCTCTGACTCACGGGCTTCACGATCGACGGAAGACGGCCTCCTCGGGACGCGATGACGACCTTCGGGCCGCGGCACCGGCGCCGCCCGGCGTCGTCTATCGTTCGCCCATGTCCCTCGCCGAGAAGCTCCATCCCGATCGGTTCACGGACATGAGCGGCAAGATGGCCGCGATCGTGGCCTACGTCATCGGGGAACCCTGGACGGAGCCGGCGATCACCGCGCTGTCGGTGACGTCCGACGGCTTCGTGACGACCGAGGCTGAGTTCATGGGTGAAGCAGCCGACCTCGACCGGAACCTGCTCAACCTGCTCCTCGCCGCCGCGTTGTCCGACGAGGAACGGACCGAGTTCGAGCGCCTCTACCGCGAGCGCGTCGACGACTGGCGACCGGTCCTGTCCGGCCCGATGCCGGTGACCGCTCGCCTGACGCGGCCCGACTTCGGGGCCCCAGGCGTCCCGGCGTAGCCCATGCCGGGTTCTCCTGCGATCCGCCTGTTGACTGCGCATTTCGCTGAATTGGCCACGCTCGCCCTCGCCCAATCCGCCAAGACCGAGTCGAGGACCGACGGCGATCCGTTCTTCCTGCCGAACCGGGCCGCGAACCGCTTCCTGATCCGTTTGACAAGACCAACACATCATTTATAGTGGGTCGATGACATGGCCCTGCCACAGTTTCGACAGGACGGGGCCTTGCCCATTGGCGAGCACCTCGCAACGTGGGCCGAGTTCGAGAGCCGCTTTGGCGGCAACAATCGCAGGACGGCCTTGTTGGCCGGTCTTCGCGCAGTCTTGGCCGAACTCGAGCGGGTCGGATGCACGACAGCCTGGATCGACGGCAGTTTCGTCACGAGCAAGCCAGAGCCAAACGACTTCGACATGTGTTGGGATGCTCAGGGAGTCGACGAAGACGCGCTGGATCCGGTGTTCTTCAACTTCGCGAACAGGCGAGCAGCGCAGAAAGCCAAATACGGCGGCGAGATGTTCCCCGCAGACGCGCCGGCAGACACTCAGGGAACGACGTATCGACAGTTCTTTCAGCAGAGGTACGGTGTCGCCAAGGGCATCGTGCGAATCGACTTGTGAGGGTCCGGAATGATTACCACTGAGCGCGAGTACCGAATCACCAAGGCGCGGATCGCGAACCCGGAACAGGCCATCGCCCGGGCGCGAGCACGAACGGACCTCTCCCCTCGCATGCGCCAGGCGCACGTCGACGCCATGACGAGCAACATCGACGAGATGGCGGCTGAGGTTCGCGCGTACGAAGACCTCAAGGCCGGTCGAGTGCAGATCAGGAGCGGATCGCTCGCGGAACTGCCGACTGTGCTTATCCGAGCCCGGGTCGCTCGCGGCTGGACTCAGAAGCAGCTGGCGGACTTGCTCGGCGTGACCGAGCAAACGATCCAGCGCTATGAGGCTACGGACTACCAGGGCGTTGCGTTGGCGCGACTCGCAAAGATCGCCGAAACGCTTTCCGTCCAGGTCGTTGGCATGTACGCCACGGCGTAGACGCGCTGACCGACCAGAGCCAGCTGCTCTTCACTGTTCGAGGGCGACCACGGCTTCCGGTCGGAGTCCCTCGGCGCCGATCCGTTGGAGGACCCGGACAGCGAAGGCGCCAAGGAGTGGGTCGGAGATCCAGTCAGCCATCGCGTCGATGGCCGGGGCGCCATGGCTGGCGATCGTGTCGCGGAACGTGATCCGATCACTCGGATCGGCTGATCGGGCCGCCTCGAGCAGCGCGGCGAGACTCGTCGACTCGGCCATGGAATGGAGCATACCGGCCTCGATCGACGTCAGCGGTGACCTCGAACCAATTGCACG
>JBCLCL010000061.1:0-9903 GCA_038915815.1 Candidatus Limnocylindrales bacterium | reverse complement strand
GGCGGGCCTGTCAGGTGCGTCGCTGGGCGCGCCGTCCTGGCACTGACGACTCCGAGGCCCCGCTGCTCGGCGCAGCGGCCGTGACGGGCGTCGCCGCCAGGACGACCAGCAGGCTGGTCAGGAGGACAGCCTCTCAGTCCGGGCGCCTCGGGACCAGCAGGCCGATGCTGGCCGTGAAGCCGTGGAGAAAAGGCCGGCCGCCGACCGGCCCGATCTCCCCGTTGCAGAACAGGCCGGCCATCGCCACACCACGGAACTGGTCGGCCACGAGCGCCGCGTCGTGGTCGGGCACACCGAACAGCCCGACGCCTCTCCCGTTGCAGGCGCAGACCAGGGCGCCGGCCGGGGCTCGCCCGCGGAGGGCGCCCTCCGCCCGGTTGAGCAGCAGGCGTAGTTCCCCGTCCGCCGCCATCGGGTCGCGGACCTGGAACTGGACCGTCTGGCCCACCCGCGGGTGCGCGCCCACGACGAGCTCGCCCGTCTCGCGGTCGCCGCCGACGAGATTGCGGATGAGGAAGTCGCCGCGTTCGTATCGCTCGTGGGACTCGTCCATCGCCAGACCGATGAGGAGGTTCCGGCCCGCCCGGGCTCGCATCGGCTCCGGCAGGTCCAGCAGCGTCCGGGCGAGGACCTCGTACGCCGGCTTCCCACCGATCGTGCGCAGGACGTGGCCGTCGGCCTCGGTCACGGTCCATGTCTCGCCGATCGGCTCGGCGCCCTGCGACACGACCGCGATGACCTCCCACTCCCCGCCCACCGCAAGAAGCACGGCCCCGTCCTCGAAGACCTCGTCGTCGAGGAACAGCTGGGTACTGCGCCGGCGCGGGTCACCCGATGCCAGCCCGCCGATCGACGGTGCGCCGGGGAAGGCCGCATGAAGACCCTCGAGCAGTCGCTCGGCGTCGATCGAGAACGGGTCGGCGAGTACGAGCCAGCCGCCCACCTCGACCGGGTCGAGCCCGACGAGCGATCGCCACGCAGCCTCGTCCCCGAGGCCCTCGAGCGAGGCCTGATCCAGTCGGACCGGTGTCAGTCTCGCGCCGGGCAGCGAGAACGTGGCGATCGCGAGGGCCGGCTCGGCCTCGATCTCCCGGCCTGCGCCGATGACCCCCCAGCCCGACGAACCGATGACGTGGGCCGCCCCGGTCGCGGCCCGCGCCGCCCGGAGGAGAGCCGGGAACTCCTCCTGGTAGAGGAAACTCGCGAAGACGAACGCGAGGTCGCACGTGCGCCGGCCCCCGGCCGCGTCGTCCAGTCGCGCGACGGCCCCCTCGAGGGCCGTCCGCCAGTCCGGATCGCGGACGACCGCCGACGTACCAAGGGCCGTCGCAAGTGCGGGATGGGCCTCCATGGCTTGATAGGATAGCCCTTCTGGGAGAAGGGTCGGCCGCAGCCGGACCGGCCTGAAGCCGCCGGAGCTAGCGGCAACGAGAGAGCACCGGATGCGTCACCGAACTTGCGAATCGAGGGATACGCGGAATCGCGAGTTGCGGGACGCAATGGGCGCAGCTACGATCCCCCGAAAGGAGGGACGCGTGTCGAGACGGAGCCCATTATCGAGTCGAGCCGGTCCCCGAGGCGCGCGAGGCCTGCACGTGAGGGGTTGGAGAGGGAGCGGCTGACGGACGGCGTCGACTACATCGTCCTCTACGCTCGCGACCTCGAGGCGTCCGTCGCGTTCTACCGCGACGTCGTGGGCCTGGCCGTGAAGCTCGAGGGAGATGGCTACGTGGAGTTCGTCACCAGGGGGACGAAGTTCGGCCTCTACGATCGCGCTCGTCTGGGGGGCCTGATCGGCCGTGGGGCGACCGACGGCGGACCAGCCGGGCAGCTCGTCTTCGTGGTTCGAGACGCCGACGCCCAGGCCGAGCGCCTGCAAGGCATGGGAGTCGAGATTCTCGCGGGACCCGTCGACCGCCCGTGGGGGCACCGCACACTGCATGTCCCCGATCCCGATGGCAACGTGGTCGAGTTCGCTCAAGAGATCCCGCGCGCCGAGGCCGCCAGGCGGCAGGAGCGACTGCAGCCGTAGGAGAGGCTCTCTCACGACCTGCCCTTGATCCCGCCAGTATCAGAGCCCCCTTCGACCCCGGGCGCGCAGAAGAACGTCGAATGACCACAGCTGGGGACTTCTACCGAGCCTGGGACGTGCCGGACGTGGGCCCGCGGTCGGGCCGGCCATCAAGCGAGCGGGTGCTCCACCAGCGGGACGTCCCAGTGCGCCTCGACGAGCTCGAACCGGCGGCGCTCCTCGGCGCGGAACTGGCCCTGGTCCGGGTAGAGGCGCTCCGCGATCTCCCGGTCGGAGTGCTCCTCCATCACCGCCCAGTCCCGGTACGTGATCGTCACCAGGACGTTCCAGTCGGCCCGACCGTCGCCGTGGAAGCGGGGCGTGTGGAGCCGGACGTCCAGGAGGCGGCCGGACGCGACCTGCTCGCGGAGGATCGGCCAGTGATTGCGCTCGAAGAGCTCGAGGAACTCGTCGTGGTGGCCCCACGCGATTCGATAGAAGTAGGCGACTTGGATCGGGCGGTCGGAGGTCATCGGGCGCTCCTGCTCGGCGAACGGCGGGCTCTGTCGACGCTCACCCTACCGCGCCGCCCGACTCGGGGCGGCGGTGCACAGAACGCGCGAAGGAAGCCCGCACGATCGTGGGATCGTGTTCCAAGGAGCCTCGATCCAGCATAGGGGTCACCGGGCCCCGTTCAGGCACCGCGAGCAAACGACGCGTCCGACCGGACCAGCTCCTCCCGAAGGGCTTCGCACTCATCTTCGATTCCCAAGCCGATCCAACGGCTCAGTTCGGCGCCCATGATGCCCCACTGGATCTCGTGATCGGGGACTCGGTCGCCGACATTGGGCCGGAGAGCGCCGGGCACGCGACGAGCGACTGCGAACGCCTGACAGAGCGGCCGTTCGACCCGCCCGTGCTCGAGCCCGGGTCCCGCCGCCAGCGTCGGGCGCCTACGATGCCTCGAACGATGTCGGATCCGCATTCCGTTCGCCTGGTGGACCTCCTGGCCCCCCTTTCCCTGGTCACCGACCTCGGCATGGGTCAGCCAGCGGAGGACGCCATGCGCGCCTGCTTTCTCGGCACCGGCCTGGCTCGTCGGATGGGCCTATCGGAAGCAGACGTGTCCCACGTCTTCTACACAACGATGCTGCGTCACGTCGGTTGCACTGCCAGCGCCCACGAGGAGGCCGCCCACGTCGGCGGAGACGAGCTGGCCACCCGGCCGCTGGCGTTCAGGACCGACTTCGGCTCCCCGCGGGACGCACTCGGTCTCCTGGCCGGCATCCTGGGCCTGGTCTCGCCCGCACGCCGACCCCGCGTACTCCTCGGTCTCTTCGGCGCCTGGGGCGAGCTGGCCAACCACGCCATCTGCGAGGTGGGGGCCGAGATGGCGACGCGGCTGGGCATGGACAAGGCCGTGGGCCAGGGGCTGTATCAGATCTTCGAGCGCTGGGACGGCAAGGGCGTCCCGCAGAAGCTGGCGGGCGAGGACATCGCGCTGACGGCCCGCTTCGCGCAGGTGGCCACCTTGGCCGTGGCGCTCGATCGGATCGCGGGAACCGAGGCGGCAGTGGCCGTCATCAGCGGGCGCGCTGGCGGGATGTTGGACCCGGCCGTCGCCTCGACCTTCGCCCAGCACGGCCCCGCTCTACTCGCCGAGGTCACCGCGATCGATGTCCTGCCGGCGATCCTTACGGCCGAGCCCGAGCCCCATCGCTACGTTTCGCAGGCAGGCGTGGAGGACGTGGCCGCCGGTTTTGCCGACATGATCGACCTCAAATCGCCGTTCACGCACGGTCACTCGGCGGCGGTCGCCCAGCTGGCTGCCAGCGCAGGACGCAGGCTCGGCCTCGCGGAGGCCGAGTTGACGGCCCTCAGACGCGCCGGTTTGCTGCACGATCTGGGACGGTTGGGCGTGCCCGATGGGATCTGGGAGAAGCGCGGCCGCCTCACCCTCACCGAGTGGGAGCGCGTGCGTCTGCACCCGTACCACGCCGAACGGATCCTGGCCCGATCCGAGGCCCTCGCACCGCTCGCCGCCTTGGCCGGGATGCACCACGAACGGCAGGACGGCAGCGGCTACTACCGGCAGGCGTCGGGCTCGGCCATTCCCGTCGCGGGCCGGATCCTGGCGGCCGCGGATGCGTACCAGGCCATGACCCAGGACCGGGCGTATCGGCCAGCCCTGACTGCCGACGCGGCCGCGGCCGAGATCGACGCGGCTTGCCGGCAGGGTGTGCTTGATCGCGACGCGGCAGGAGCCGTCCTCGAGGCTGGCGGGCAGCGCCTCCGCAGTCGTCGCGCGGCGCCGAACGGGCTCAGCGACCGGGAGGTCGAGGTGCTGCGCCTGGTGGCCCAAGGGCTGTCGAACCGCGACATCGCGGACCGGCTGTTCATCTCGCCGCGGACCGCGGAGAGTCACGTGCAGCACATCTACACGAAGATCGGGATGTCGACCCGGGCCGGCGCCGCGATGTTCGCGATGCGCCACGACCTGATCGGTTGAGGGCCCGCCTCGGTACGGGCCCCTCGAGTCGGGAACGGAAAATCAGTAGCTCTACCGATGCGTCGGGAAGGATCAGCCGCGCACCCTTGACCCCACGGCACCCCAGGAAGGTGCCACGTCAGGAGGATGCCGTGGTTGAGATCAGGTTCACCGAGGGCACTCGGTTAGAGTGGGTGTCGCGGCGGCAGGCGCAAGGCCTCAAGGGCCAGCTCCTGGTGCTCATGCTGCGGCTCGCCGGACAGCGAACGCTGTCGGGCTCGCTGCGCCGGACGCTGGCGTTGATGGAGAACGGGTGGTAAGCACGGGCATGTAGATAAAGGAAAGGGAAGAGCCGATGTTCGCACGGGTTAGCACGTTCCAGGGCTCGCCGGAGCAGCTGGACGAATCAACCAGACAGGCGATCGAGCAGATCGTGCCGGCCGCCCGTCGGCTCGCCGGGTTCCAGGGAGTGCTGAGCCTGATCGATCGGGCCACCGGCAAGAGCATCACGATCACCCTCTGGCAGGATGAGGAGGCTATGCGGGCCAGCGAGGAGGCGGCGAACCGGTTGCGCGCGACGGGCGCCGAGGCGGCCGGCGCATCCGTCGTCTCGGTCGAGCGCTACGAGGTGGACTTCTCGGAGATGAGTTCGCCCGCCGCCTGACGGCACGCGTCGCGGTGCAGGCCAAGGGATCGCGGGCGCCGATGCCTGAGCTTCAGCCGGGACCGTAGATCAGGCGGAAGGGTCGGCCGGGGTCTCGCCGCTGTTGGCTGCGTTCTGCGTCATGCGCTCGAGCTGTTGCTGGATGCCGCCGGCGTCACGCACGAGTTCGGTGTAGATCCGGCCCCACCGGAACTGGTCGTCCTCCACCGTGAAGATATTGACCCCGACGAACTCCATCGGTGTTTCATCCGAGCGCGTTCCCCACATACGCCACTCCATCCAGACCGTGTCGCCGTCCTCGACGGCCGACAGCAGCTCTGCGCGCAGGTCAGCCACGTCGCGAAACAAACGTTCGAAATTGCGTCGTACGCTCTTGCGGCCTTCGACGATCTCTCCTCGACGAGCCGGCGCGTGGTCGCGGTATTCAGGGTGAAAGCAGGCGACAGCCGCATCGAGGTCATGCGCGCTCAGTGCTTGCGTCCAGCGCGCCGCGATCGACTTCGGGCTCACGGTCCTACTCGGCTCCCACTTGTGGCGATGGTCCGTATTCTCCCGGGTCGCGTCCTGACCCCGCTGTAAAAGTGAAGACGGCGTAGGCCTCCAAAGCGGACCTAGGAAGTTCGCAGAAGGAGACCACGCCGTGGAACGAAGAATAGCCCCCAGCGTCCAGATCGAAGCCGCGATCGAGGCGGCCCTGCTCGACGGGTTGAGCGACCCCGACCGGCTCGTCCTCGACCGCCCGCTCAACGTAGGTACGTTCCGAGGCCCAACCGGGTCGCGGGCCCTTGGCCGCTCGTCATGTGCTGGTCCGCTTGCTGGAGGCCACGCTGCCCGCCGCCCGAGAATCGGGAGTGGTCGCGGCGCCAGGACGGTCAGGGACGGCCTCGAACCCGATCACTATCACCAGATCGTGCCGGCGTGACCAGCTATCGGCAGGTGCCGGCGTGCGCGAGCAACTGGCAGGGCAACCCGACCGACTCATCACCACAGGAGGTACCACGCGATGGGTAGAGAAGGCCATGCCGCAAGGACCCGTCGGCCGACAGGGTCATGTCGGGCGATGCTCGTGGTCGCCTACAGCCCGCTTGACGCGGCGCTCAAGCTTGACGTCCGCCCGTTGTCCATCACCCACGGTTAGGCGGACACTCGACTGAGCCCCCAGGACGTGCGAAGTCTCGAGGCAGCGGGCCGCGCCGACGGCGGCTCCGCGGCAATGCGGCGGGTACCAGGCGCGGAGTACACCGAGGCGATGGCCACCCTCGCCGCCGAGCACGAGCGACAGCAGATCGAATTCTCCGGGCGATCGTTGCCATGACCTCCTGGTCGCAGATGCGGCGGTTCGACATCGGCGGCGTCGCACTCGCCGCGGGCACGCCAGCGCCGGCCGCGTTCCTGACGCTGTGGGGCGTCCTCATCATCGTCTTCCAGACGAACCCGATCCGCCCGTATACGGACGGTGCCTGGGCGACCGGAGACCTGCTCTCATTGGCCGTCGTGGGCGGGCTGATCGGACTGGTGAGCCGGCCCGTTGCCGCCGCCGTCGGGATCGCCCTTGGCACAACGGCGGCCGTCGTCCTCCAGCTCTTCACCCTCGCCGGACAGGCGCATTACCAGCCTGCGGAGCGCGATGTGCCGCATACGATGTCGGCGTGACCGATGACCTGGATCTCCCCGAGATCATCCACCGGACCATCGAGCGTCTCGTCGAGGACGGGACGATCGACCCGGCTGAGCCAAGCGCCGAGCGTGTCGCTGACGTCGTGACCGCGAAGCTGCGGGAAGCTGGAAGGGCGACTGCTGACAGCCTTCGCAGGGGGACGCCGGCCATGCTCAACGAACAGCATGTGATCCGCGACGGTTTCGAGAGGCGCCTCCGCGACATCTGGGGCCCCGGGCTAGATGCTCTAGAGGCTGTCATGGTGGCTGCATACGAAGCCGGCGAGCAGGTCTTCTCGAAGGAGCGGCGGGTCGGTGCGGACGACCCGCAACTGGAGGCACTTCTACGCCTCCATGCGCGGGCATGTCTCGTCACGAGCGAGATCCTCAACCTCCTGCGAACCGGTCATGCGTCGGGAGCCCTCGCCAGATGGCGCACCCTCCACGAGCTGGCAGTCGTGGCGCTGTTCATCAAGGATCACGACCGCGAGACCGCCGAGCGGTACCTCGTCCATGCAGATGTGCTGAGAGCTTCGCGCCTGGATCCGTATCAGAAGCACGCCGAGCGGCTAGGGGACGTGAGGCTGACACCCGCGGAGGAGCAGGCGGTTCGTGATCGCCGGGCTGAGATCCTCCGAGGAGTGGACGATCCCGCGGGGTTCAAGTCGCCCTGGGGCTGGGCGGGTCCGACGCTTGGCATCCGAAAACCGAACTTCCCCAACGTCCTGGAGGCCGTCGATCTCGACCACTGGCGACCGTGGGTCGATCTCGCGAACTACCCAATCCATGCGGGCTCGGCCGGGCTCACGTTCGATCTCGGCAACGACGCTCCGATGCTCCTCGCTGGTCCGTCGAACGCCGGGCTTGGCGCCCCTGGACACAACGCCGCGATCTCGTTGCAGCTCGCGACCGTCGCCCTCCTCATGCATCGTCTGAAGGCCAAATGGTCGGTCTACCTGCTCACGATCAGCAATCTCGTGGATGACGTCGGCGCCGCCTTCGCCAGGTGCGAGGCGGAGTACGACCGACGAAAGGCGTCGCTCGCTTCTGGCGGCTAACGGACCCATCGCACCGACGGCGCCTCGAAGACTCGCCATCGGGGAGCGGCGGCGCAAGAGGACCCCTGCGCCACACCATGGGTGGATATCGTGCGGAAATGCGGCACGACGCCACGCCTCAGCTTCCAGGCACGCCGGATGCGCGATGCCGACCATCGGCAGGATGATGCCGTCCAGGAACACGTCGGGGAGGCCGTTTACCCGGCCGAGGTCGCGACACTTGGGCTCGCGGCCCGACCCCGGGAGGATGTGCAGCTCGCCGCGGGTTGGCCGAGCATGCGGCGCCGCCGTGTCCCCTCATCCAGGTCGCGACAAAGAAGCGCCTCTATGTCAAGGGGCGGGAGCGAGACGATGGGCGCAATCGGCGACGAGATGGCGGTAGACCACCTTCGCCAGCTGACGCTTGAGACTGCGCAGCGCTTCGCGAGAGGACTTGTGCTCGACGAGCTTGCGCTCGTAGTGATCGCGCCCGGGGCCAGAGTGCATGGTCTGGACGCGCGCCGCGAGGTGGAGCGCGTTGTTGAGTGAGCGGTTGCCACGGCGCGAGAGCCGATGGCGGGTCACCTCGCCGCTCGACACCTCGATCGGCGCCGTGCCCGTGTAGCTCGCGAAGCGATCGGCCGACCCGAAGCGGCTGACGTCACCGACATGGCCCAGGATCTTGGCCGCCAGGACATCACTGATCCCGAAGATGGCCGCCAACGTCGTGCCGCTGGCGGCCACGGCAGCGGCGCAGCGCGGGCGGTTCTCGACCAGGGCCCGGTCGATCCTGCGCAGGTCGGCGACGAGCGCTCGGGCCATCGCCTTGCGCTCGAGGTCGACGACCGCTCCTGGTCGAATGTGGCCGAGGAGCTCCGAGGCCCGCGCTGCCGACAGCTCGGTCGGGGCACCGCCGGGACGCAGGTCACGGAGCAGACGGTGGAGCCGGTTGACCACCCGGCGGCGCTCCTGGGTCAGCTCGTCGCGCCGGTCGGACAGGAGTCGCAGCACCGCGCTGTGGTTCTCGGGGCCGACGCGGCGCAGGTCGGGCTGGCTCTGGGCCACCGTCGCCACGCTGCGGGCATCGATGCCATCGGTCTTGCGCCCGTGGCCGCGGCCGAGCAGGCGAGCGCGGGCGGCCAGCGTCGCCGGCACGTCGAGCACCGTCTCCTCCCTGGCGACGAGCTGCTGAGTGAGGAGATGGCCGAGACCCGTGGCGCCCTCCACCGCCCAGATCCGCTCGGGCCAGCGCTCCGCCCAGCGCAGAAGCCGCTCCAGGGTGGCCTTGGTTGCCGGAACGCGCAGCTCGCCGAGGATGCGCCCGCTCGGGTCGAGCGCGACGGCCGTGTGCGACGACTTGTGGGGATCGATGCCAATGGTGATCACCTGATGCCTCCTCAGACTGCTCGGACGATGGAGCACCGCGGCGGGCAACCTTCAGTTCCAGGGAGCACCTCACGCCTCTATCGAGCCACGCCGGCGGCGGTCGGTGGCCGGGCGGCACGCTATGAGCGAGCCACGCCAGATCGGCGGGCAAGGAGCGTGGGAGCCAGCCGGTCACCGACCTCGCACCCTACGGCCCGCGAGGCCCGGGTGCTGGAGGCATCTAAACAAGTCAGGAGCCTGGACATCGTGTCGAGCGCCAGATCGCTCACGAACGCGCCTTCTGCTCACGGTCCGCCTCGGCGACGAGCGCGCCTGGCGAGGCCGCCAACTGCGAGCCCTGGCTGCTCCGGCGTCCAAGATAGCGTGGAGCTACGCCCCGGTGCGCCGCGCGTCGGCGAGGCTCACGATTTTGCTCTCGTGGAACTCGCGCCGCAGGTCGTCGAGCAGACCAAGGGTCCCGTCGGTCCTCCGGTACTGCCAGAAGGTCCAGCCGTTCGTCTGCGGGTAGTCGCGCCCCGATGGCGAGCCGACGATGCTCTTGCGGGCCATGCCGCCGGCCAGCGAGACCGAGTCGTAGGGCTGCCCGGCGAACACGACGCGGCTGGCTCCCTCGATACGGGCCGCCAGCTCGGCCCCCTTGTAGTGGCGTTCGAGGTCGAGG
>JBCLCL010000060.1:0-9982 GCA_038915815.1 Candidatus Limnocylindrales bacterium | reverse complement strand
CCGGCGTGGGCCGCGGGACGGGCAGCGAACCGAGCAGGCCGAGGACGCGCGTACTGCTGCCGATCTCGGCCGTGCAGGTGGCGCAGCCCTTGACGTGGGCGGCGAGCCGGGCGGCATCGGCCGATCCGAGCTCGTCGAGCAGGAACGCGTCGATGAGCGTGCGGGCCCGTGCGCAATCCAGGGCGTGGCCGACTTGCGGGTTCGTCACATCAGATACATGACACGAGGGGACCAAAAGGTTGCAGGGGCGTGTCTGATGGCCGCGTCAGGGTCGCCGCCGGACGCGGGCGACCTCGTCGAAGGCGGCTACGACCGGAGCACCGCGCGTGTGTGTTCGACGGCCCGGTGCGCCCACTCGACCGCTTTGCGGGCGTCGCTGTCAGAGACCCCAAGGATCCCGTAGTGGGCGTTGTCCTTGAGGTCCAGCAGGCGGTCCAGGTCACGGGCCAGTTCAGCGCCGTGGGGAAGGACCTGCTTGACCAGTTCGACTGCCTGGGCGTGATCCTGTCCCCGAGATCGAACTCCGAAACGATGGCAGCACGCCGCGTCGGCGGCCGCGATACCAGCGAGAACGCCCAGCGCGGCCGCGACGCCGGAGAGGTTGATGTTGTCCTCATCCTCCAGCGTCTCCATCCGCTCTCCGAGGGCGAGGTCTGCGACGACCATGAAGGACTCGGCACGCTTGAAGCGGCTTCGCGCATCAGCCCTCGAGCAACTGGCCGTCCGGCCCTTCGGCCGCCTCACTGGACGGCTTCGACGAGGTCGCGGATCGGCACCCCGATGAGCAGAATCTCGTCATCGATCCAGGCGCGCACGATCGGATCACGCGCCTTGACATGCTCCGCGAGACGCGCGCTGTCGACGACGAACGTCTGGCACGTGTTGCCGGTCCAACGTCGGACGGCATCGCGCAGCGAGGCGACCTGCTCATCCCAGGTCTCGGCAGCCTGCTGGTCAAGACGCTCCGGCCGGACGAGCAGGAGATCGACGTCGCTGCTGGAGACGGCCTCACCGCGTGCCGTTGAACCGAAGATTGACGCGTGAAGAGGCGCGACCGTCCAGCGCGCGATCTCGAGGCTGAGCTGCGCCGTTAGCTGGCCGCGAAGCCGAGCCAGTGTCTCGATCGCCGGCCAGGCAAGATGACCGCGATTGGCGATGTAATAGGTTGCTCGGGGGCGCCGGTCCGCGAGGACGATCCCTTGCTCCTCCAGCCGGTTGAGGGCTAACCACACACCATTTGCGCTACCCGCCTCGATGATCTTGTGGATCTCTCGCCCCGCCAGGGGCCGAGTCGTCCCAGCGAGGACTTCGAGAACGCGTGCGACGAGTGGGGGGGCAATCGAACTGATCGGATGGCTGAGGTCCATCCTGTCTCCCTGCTCGCAAGCGGGAACATCTGTCCCCAAACAAGGACGCTTGTCCCCGGACGAGGACGTTTGTCAAGGCCCTATCCACACGGCCCTGCCCGTCCACACGGCCCTGCCCGTCCACACGGCCCTGCCCGTCCACACGGCCCTGCCCGTCCACACGCACGTAGTTCTCGGAAGGCCCGGCAATGCGCAGCAATCCCATGGGAGGCAGTGGAACAGGACGCCACCTCTCTTGTCAGCCGCCACAGCTCTGCGTCCGCCTCGCTTGCGAGCAGGGTCCGGATCGGCGCGTTCATCGCTCGATCCGGTCGATCAACGCGGCACCGACTTAGCGCGTCAGCCCAGCGGGAAATTGTTGACGGCCAACACCATGCCAGCGATCCCGCCAGGGTGACGGTCGGCGATCGCCGCGACTCGAGCGACGATCTCGCCGGCGCGCAGGTCGCGAGTGGGATCGTTCAAGCGGTAGACGAGCAGCAAGCCATGATGGTCGTCGGTCTCGCCGGCCAGGCGCAGGAAGTCGACCACGTTGCCGGTCAGCACAGCCGCCCCCTCGCGCTGAGCCCGTGACCAGACCTCGTCATCGGACGTCTCGCGCTCAGGAACGAGCACCTGGCCGGGTATTGCCTTGTCGAGTCGACGGAGGAGATCGCGACTCGCCACGTCTTCGTCCACGAGGACCCTCACCCGACGGTGTCTACCGCCTGCTCGGCGGCCAGCGCGTTCTCACGCTCTTCGGCGAGGACGAGCTCTCGGTTCGCCGCGAGATACCGCTGCGCCTCGAGGAGCGCCTCGAGCGGGAGGTTGAACTCGGCCGCGGCGCGCTCGGGAGACCAGTCTTCGATCTCGACCGTACGCGCGAGATCGCCGGCGGTAAGGCGCCGTCCCTTGATCCACAACTGCCGTCGCCAAGGGTGCGGGCGTGCGACCAGCCACTGCCAGTCCGACGCCATCTGGTCCTCGACCCCAGGGAGGACAGGCTCTTCGAATCGCGCGGGCAGCTGGTCACGCGTCACGGCCACGACGCGCTTTCCCTGGCGTTTCGCCTCGATGGTCCAGGCAAGGAGCGAGAGCGCAGCGCGAACCGCGTCGGTGGTCGTGCCGTGGAAGAAGCGATCGACGAGCGCACGAGTGGCCGTCTCCGTCTCCTGGGGAAGGTCCACGGACAGCCGACGCCGCCGGGCGGGCCGCGGTGCCGGGTTCATGTCCATGGAGGCAGAATGGCACCGTGTGGATGCCATGTCAAGTCAGGTGGCGGAGTCCGGACACCGCCGTGACACCGGCAATTCGTGAGGTCCGGCCGCTCCCTTGACTTCTGGGTGGTAGTGCAACTACTCTGCACTACCAGTGCAGGATGTTGGCACTCGAGGGACGGGCAGATGCGACAGTCGGGCCTCTTTGGAACGCCGGCCGCCATGCGGTTGATCGGGCTCCTCTACCTCAATCCAGAGGCGTCATTCCGCCTGAACGAGGTGCTCGACGCTCTCCGCGGCACAGTCGCGCGCAGGACGTCTATCTACACGCTGAACCGGCTCGTCGCCGACGGCTTCGTCGAGAAGGTCGACGCCGGCGAGGCTCCACGCTATCGAGCCAACCCGCGCTGCTACATCTTCGACGAGCTCAGGTCGATCGCGACCAAGACGCTGGGCGGCTTCGAGGAGCTCATCGAGCAGATCGAGCGAAACGACAACGTCGTAGGGGCCGCCGTCTACGGCTCGTTCGCCAAGGGTCGTCAACGCTCCGACTCCGACGTAGATCTCCTTCTCGTCGTTCGCGACCCAGAGGACTTGTCCTTCTTCGACCTCCTTGGCAGGATCGAAGGGATCACCGGTCGCGCAGGCCGCCAGGTAAACGCGACCACCTACACTGAGCGGGAGCTGATCTCGGGATCGAACGACTTCCTGCGGAGAGTCCTCGCTGGCCCGGTGGTCTGGCTGAAGGGGGGAAGCAGTAAGACAACATCGGACCCAGGCTGATTTCCAGGTGTTCCTCAATCGGGAAGCAGCAGTCCTCGATTCGTCTTCGGACGCCGACACTGCCGACCGGATCCTGAACCACCTTCGGATCGCTACCGAAGACCTCGAGCGTTCCGCCTCAGATCCTCGCGCGACGTCGGGCTCGACAGAGCCGCTGAGCTGCCAGAGGGCAATCATCACCGCGAAGCGCAGGCAGGCCTCGCCTCATCACCAGGAGTGAGACCGTCCTTCCGGCCGGACGGTCTCCGCACGCAAGTCAAGATCATCAACGGCCAGCCGGACCCGGAGCGGATCAGCACCAGCTACGTCGAGCGGCAGAACCTGACGATGGGGATGCGCCGCTTCACCAGGCTGGCCAATGCCTTCTCCAAGAAGGTCGAGAACCACGCGGCAGCCATCAGCCTGCACTTCATGTACATGAACTTCGCGCGGCCGCACAAGAGCCTCGCCAAGCCGTATCCGCGGACCCCGGCGATGGCCGCCGGTCTCGCCGATCACATCTGGACCTGCGAGGAGATCGCCCCCCGGCCCGTGCCCCGCGGCCTGCAAAACCGCGTCCCCAGACTGGTACGGGGCGGGAGCCCGGCCGGCCCCACGACCCGAGCCCTCGCGCGGCGCAAAACCACGTCCCCAGACTGGTAGGCGACCCGGAACGCCCCCCGTCGGCGGATTCCACCCCCGTCTCAGGGCCGCCGCGCGGTACGGGCCCGCTTGATGACGTCAGGCTCCGCGTACCAGTCCCTGCATGCGGATATGCGAGGAACGTGAGCCGATCCACCCGATCGACGGGATCTCGCGGCCACTCCGCCAGGGGCCGGAGCGCCCCGCCCGCGCAGGCCGTGACGCCATCAGACCGGATGTAGCCGAACCCGGTCCCCACGATCACGCCAAGGGCAAGCGGCTGGCCGGCCACATCCGTGTCGACGCGGTCTCGATGAGGCCGAGTGAGAGGGCTTCGAGCTAGTGGGGTTTACCCGACGCACCACCGGGTGAGTCGTCCACGGCAGGCACCGCCACCCATTCCGCAGGTTCCGGTTTCCAGAGCAGTTGGCTCGACCCCGCGAAGACCGGAGCGAAGAAGCTCGCCAGGAAGGCAATGGCATCCTTCGTCGTAGCCGGTTCGAGACCGATTTCCGTTCGGAAGCGAGCGTAGGGCTTCGCCCATGACTCCGGGAGGCTCGGCAGTGACGGCGGCCAGGGATGGTCATCTCGGACCGCAAATGTCGCAACGGCAGCCTCGATGAGGTCCGTCGAGTGAACGCCGAATCGTTCGGCGAACCACACCAGGTCGACCAGATCGCGCACTCGGCTGTTCTCGTAGTCTCGCGGCAGCGTCAGCGCGTGGATCTTCTCTGCGATGCTCTGTGCGACCGGATAGACGGGGAACTCTGAGCGCGGGTACCCGATCGCCGCGAGAACGGGGTCGGAGAGGTGTCGCTCAAGCTCGCCGACGATCACATCGGACGCACTGATGTCGATCTTGAAGCGCACGAGCTCTTTGCCGACAATCCGTGCGACGGCCACGAAACGGAGGCCCCCGCCGGGCGGGCCCTCCAGGGGCGCCGGCGGAGACGCCAACTCATACGAGAGCAGGTCGGCGAGGTCTGTGCCAAAGGCCTCGGCGATGAGGCTGGGCGCAGCCTCGATCGTCGAGGCGATCCGCAGATCGATGTCCTCGGTGAAGCGCGCCTCGTCTGGCCGTCGGAGCTGGTTGGCGAAGCCTCCTTTGACCACCCAGTAGTCCTTCGGCGCGGATGCGAGGAGACGCGCCAGAAGTCGGTCGATCGCCACCACGAGCTGGATCCGGCGCGCCGGCACTCCCGCCGCCTTTGCTTCTCGGTTCATACGTCCGAGGAGGCGCTGGACGCTGTTCCCCTCATTGAGGTACGGATCGATCACAGGGCGCCGGCGAAGAGCGGATCGGCTCGCAACCGCTCGATGTCCGACGAGCGAAGAAGGCCTCGTCCCTTCGCCTCCTTCGCCGCTGCCTGGATCTGATCGGGATCCGCGCCGGCGCGCGCCGCATCAGTCAAGGCGCGGATTGGTGTGCTGATCCAGAGGCCATCGCGGAGCATACGTTCCCGCTCGGCTCCGAGCCTGGACCGATGGAGACGGAGACCGGGACGCGGAGCCAGCCGCGATGACTCGGGGATGGTCATGTGGATCTCGGACGGGATGAGATCTCCAAGCCCGAGCAGAGACAGGGCGGTCTCATGGCTGAATGTCCCGAAAGGCGCGAGCGTCTGAAGCGCGTAGAGCTCGTCGTTCGGATCAGCCGGCCACATCGAGAATCGCCACAGGCCATGAGCCGCGTGCTCCAGTTCGCCGATCTGGGCGCGGTGCAGGAGGGCACGTCGACTCAGGCCACGTTCGGCGGCCTGGTGCGTGGTGAAATAGCCGCGCTGCTCGCCCGCGAGTCGGAGAAGGTGGGAATAGGCCATGCGTGAATGTTACCTCCCACGTAACAATGACGCAAGCGTGAGCCCGGGCGCCGCGGGTCACCGCTGTGCCCCCCGGCCTGCAAAACCGCGTCCCCAGACTGGTACGGGGCGGGAGCCCGGCCGGCCCCACGACCCGAGCCGTCGCGCGGCGCAAAACCACGTCCCCGGACTGGTAGGCGACCCGGAACGCCCCCCGTCGGCGGATTCCACCCCCGTCTCAGGGCCGCCGCGCGGTACGGGCCCGCTTGATCGTCGTCAGGCTCCGCGTACCAGTCCCTGCATGCGGATATGCGAGGAACGTGAGCCGATCCACCCGATCGACGGGATCTCGCGGCCACTCCGCCAGGGGCCGGAGCGCGCCGATCGGGATGACCGTGACGCCATCAGACCGGATGCAGCCGAACCCGGTCCCCACGATCACGCCAAGGGCAAGCGGCTGGCCGGCCACATCCGTGTCACGGCCTCGAAGCTTCAGGAGGTTCGCGGCGGCTTCATCGACCTGGCGGAGCCCCAGCTTCACCTTGCCGAGGTCCGGTCAGCGGCAGACGCTCTTTGGAGCCACTGCGCCTCGAGCCAATCCAATTACCGAGGAGAAGAGATGCCAGCGCCGCCCCAACGGACGCCGCCCAAACGATGGGCTGAGTGGCGCGACTATCGAACAGCCACAAACGCCCGTGTCGTAAAGAAGGAGTTCGAGGCGCTATCGGATGTCGAATACGCGGACATCCGCGCTGGGATGGACGAGGTCTCGATCGTCGGGATGTCAGCGGCTCGCCACGTCCGGGGCGACATCTACGAGGTGAGGGCCGACTCCGAGACCGGTGTGACTATCCGTGTCCTCTTCGCCGAAGAGGGCCAACGCCGCAAGATCCTTCTCTCCCTGGCCGCGTTCAAGAAGAAGAGACAGAAGACGCCAGAGAACGAAATCAAGAAGGCGCAACAGCGTCTCGCTGACTGGCGATCGGGTCGGAAGCCGGCAGTCCCGACGAAGCCCCGTCACACGAAGCCCCGTCGCTGACTTGACAGTATATCCTTGAAGATATAACGTCGTGCTCTACACGTAAGCCGGAGAGGACCGATGGACAACGAGCGAGATTTCCTTGAGGAGATGGATGCTGAGCGAACCGCTCGCAATCCTCAGTTCCCAGCGCTGCTCGCGGCGGCTCGCGAGCGTCGCACGTTTGTCCGCGCGCTCGCTGCGAAGCGGCAGGAGCTCGGCGTATCTCAAGCCGAGATCGCCCGCCGCATGGCGACGTCCCAGCCTTACGTTTCGAGGTTCGAGTCGGGCAACCTCGATCCGTCTCATTCCTTCGAGGACCGGTTCGCGGCCGCGCTCGGTCTGAAAGTGAAGCGCGAGATCGTGACCGCGAAGCGTAGGCAGGCCTCGCCTCATCACCAAGATTGAGCGACGGCTTCCCGTCGCGTCCCCGCTTCGGTGTCGATCAGGGTGGCTTGCGCTGCGCTGTCTGCGCGACTCCGATCGTCCTGACCGCGTGCTTTTTCGCGGTCGGAAAGGCGGCGACGGCGCGCGGGATGAGCGGCTTGATCTGGTCGACGACGAGCCCTGGCCCGCGAAACAGGGGAGTCAGTTCGTTCGGAATGTCCTCGTCGATGACGATCCGCATCCGGCTACGCGGTGACCTCGAGCAGCTCCTCGACCTCCTCGAGCGCCGCGATCGCCTGTTCTCGTGAGACCGAGGGGTAATGGCTCACGAAGTCGTCGACTGTCTACCCGTCCTCGAGGTAGTCGAACAACACCCTAACGGCGATGCGCGTCCCAGTGAGGACGGGGGCGCCGCTGTGGATCTCGGGATCACGCGTGATCGCTGGAATCGTCTTGCTCGGCATCGTGGTGGCCTCCGTCTCGACATCCCCAGCCTACGGTCGGCGTGCTTCGGAGTCAATCGGACAAGCAGGTTGCACCAACGGTTTTGGAAGCGGGCGCAGGGCCAGGATGGACCTCACTGCACTTGCGCTCCGACGGGCTGCGAAAAAGGGGAGCCCCCAGGTACAGCGACGGGGCTGACTGAAGCATGGCCCGGGAGGCCATCGTGGTGGGGCTCGCCGTTCTCCACAGCGCTCATCGAAACCCCTACGGGACGCGTCACCCGCCCGACGCCTCAGCGCCTGAGCGATTGCTCCGAACCCACCCGCAGATCCCCGGCGCGACGGCCGTTGCCACCGACCGTGGCGTGCTCTACCTGGACTGACGACATCGCCGATGCCTCCGCGGCCGACTCCAGTTCCAGGCTATCCAGCAGCGCCTCCCGCAGCAGCTTCGTGCCACGCAGGAGCTGGCTCTTGAACGTGTTGAGTGGGACGTCAAGCTCGCGAGCGGCCTCGGCATAGTCAAGGCCCATGATGTGGCGCAGCACGACCGCCGCGCGGTACTTGAACGGCAGCTCGATGAGTGCGGCCGCCAGATCGCGGCGGAGCTCGGCGGCTTCCGCGGCGGCGTAGGGGTCGGCGCTCGGGTCTGAGTCGATCAGGCCTTCGCCGAAGCCGTGCCCGATCCCGATCCCGCTCAGGGCATCGCGCCGGGTGACCTGGGCGAGAGGCTGCTGGTCGAGGGACAGGCCGCTACGCGAGCGCGCGCGCGAGGCGGTTCGGCCGGCCATTCTCAGCACGATCGTGTTGAGCCACGGGCTGAGGGACGGGCGCGGATCGACCTTCTCGATGGAGCGGAATGCGGCGAGGAAGGTCTCCTGGACGACGTCTTCGGCCGTCTCGCGGTCGCCGGTCAAGCGATACGCCAGCAGGTAGAGGCGGGGTCGGTGGGACCTCACGAGCTCGGCGTAGGCCGACTCGGAGCCTTCCCTGCACCGTCGAACAAGCTCGCGCTCGTCCTTGACTTCTCTCACCAGTCCTCCGAACGGTCCGACAGCCGCGAGCCGCGTACCTCGCCGAAGTCTGACACATGGTGTGGGCGCTGGCCACCCGAACGAACGTCCCGGTGTGGGACGGGTGAGCGAGACCGCTCACACCATCGCGTGGAGACGCTTCCCCTCGGTGTCCTGTTCCCGTGCGCTGGGGCGTAAACGACAGGTAAGCGGTAGGTGATCGCTGCGGACCAACATCGCGGGCGTGGACGACACTCGCCTCGGGTTGCTGTTCCGGGCTGTCCGGATCCACCTGCGGCTTCGACAGGAGGACCTTGCGCGGCTCGCCGGCGTTTCCCAGTCGTCCGTGTCTCGGATCGAGCGGGGCCACTTCGCGAGCCTGCCGCTGGCCGTCGTACGCGCGGTGGCCCAGGTCCTGGAGATTCGCCTGGACACCGTCCCATCGTGGCGGGGCGGCGACCTCGAGCGGGTGATGAACGCCCGCCATTCGGCCCTGCATGAGGCGCTGGCGGCCCGGCTGGCGGGCGCGCCGGGGTGGGAATCGGCCGCCGAGGTCTCGTACTCGATCTACGGCGAGCGCGGCGTGATCGATCGACTTGGGTTCCATGCCGGACGCGGGATGCTGGCGATCTTCGAGATCAAGGCGGATCTGTCCGATCCTGCCGGCCTCGTTGCCCAGGTCGACCGCTACCGGCGGTTGGCGGCGAAGGTCGCCCGAGAGCGCGGGTGGGCGGCAGGCGCGGTCAGTTGCTGGGCGGTGGTCGCCGACACGAACACGAATCGGCGCCGTCTCGCGGCGCACCGGGGTTTGCTGCGAGGGGCGTTCCCGGCTGACGGACGGACGCTTGGGGAGTGGCTGCGGGACCCCGTCGATCGGGTGGATGGGCTCACCTTCCTCGCATATCCGCGTGGAGGGACTGGTACGCGGAGCCTGACCACGATCAAGCGGGTCCGGGTCGCGCCGCGGCTCTGACCTGAGCGTGGCTGCTGGCACCGCGGGGCCGTCCCGGGCCGCCTGACAGTCTGGTGAGCAGGTTTTGCGCCTCGCTCGGGACTTCCCGCTGCGTACCAGTCCGGAGATGCGGTTTTGGGGCTCCCGGCGGGCGTTGCGCGGCGTCCCCGGTGCCTTGGGCCGCCGCCGCCCCCCCCACCCCCGCTCCGTTCGCCCTTACATCATCACCAGGCCGCCATCGACGGCAAGGATCTGGCCGGTGATGTACCGGGCCTCGTCGCTGGTGAGGAACGCGACGGCGTCGGCGATCTCGTCGGTCGTGCCGAAGCGGCCGAGCGGGGTCCGGGCGGTGATCTCGGCCTTGAGTGCCTCCGGCAGGTCCTGGGTCAGCTCGGTGAGCACG
>JBCLCL010000059.1:0-10111 GCA_038915815.1 Candidatus Limnocylindrales bacterium | reverse complement strand
CCGGCGCCCCTGACGACCCGCCGGCATCCGGCGGGTCGTTGCGATTCCTTACCCTTCGCGATCGCATCCGAGGGGGCCTGCCACGCGCTCATCGATGCGAGGAAGACCGCCCGACCGGCAGGGGTGCACGCACTGGATGGCGTGCTAGCATGGCCAGAGCGTCACGCTCGTGCCGCGGGTCTAGGGAACAGGCGTTCGACTCGATGGATCGCTTCGACAAGTTTACGGACCGCGCTCGCAAAGTCCTGACCCTGGCGCAGGACGAGGCGCAGCGGTTCAACCACAACTACATCGGCACGGAGCACCTGCTCCTCGGCCTCGTCCGTGAGGGCGAGGGCGTGGCCGCGCGCGTCCTCGAGAACATGAACGTCGAGCTGGCCAAGGTCCGGACCGCCGTCGAGTTCATCATCGGTCGCGGCGACCGGCCGGTGGTCGGCGAAGTCGGCCTGACGCCGCGGGCCAAGCGGGTGATCGAGCTGGCTATCGATGAAGCTCGCCGGCTCGGCCATAACTACATCGGAACGGAGCACCTGCTCCTCGGCCTCGTCCGTGAGGGCGAAGGCATCGCCGCCGGCGTCCTGGAATCGCTGGGCGTCAACCTCGACAAGGTTCGCCACGAGGTCATCCGCGTCCTCTCCCAGAGCTCGTCGGCGGGACCCACCCCGGAGACCAAGCGAGCCAGCAAGACCCCGACCGTCGATCAGCTCGGCATCGACCTGACCGATGCTGCCCGGGCCGGCAAGCTGGATCCGGTCATCGGCCGCGAGAAGGAGATCGACCGGGTCATCCAGATCCTGTCGCGCCGGACCAAGAACAACCCGGCGCTGATCGGCGAGCCCGGCGTCGGCAAGACGGCCATCGCCGAAGGTCTCGCCCAACGGATCGTTGCCGGCGACGTACCGGAGACGCTGCTCAACAAGCGGGTCCTGACGCTCGACATCGGATCGCTGGTGGCCGGCACCAAGTATCGTGGCGAGTTCGAGGAGCGCCTCAAGAAGATCATCGAGGAGCTGCGCAACACCAACGACGCGGTCCTGTTCATCGACGAGCTGCATACGCTCGTGGGAGCGGGCGCGGCCGAAGGCGCGATCGATGCCGCCAACATCCTCAAGCCGCCCCTGTCGCGCGGCGAGCTGCAGTGCATCGGGGCCACCACGCTCGACGAGTACCGCAAGTACATCGAGCGCGATGCGGCGCTCGAGCGGCGCTTCCAGCCGGTCATGGTCGAGGAGCCGACGCTCGAGCAGGCGATCGACATCCTGATGGGGATCCGCGAGCGCTACGAGCAGCACCACAAGGTCACCATCACCGACGAGGCGGTCAAGGCCGCCGTCGACCTGTCGATCCGCTACATCGCGGACCGCCACCTGCCGGACAAGGCCATCGACCTGATCGACGAGGCCGCCTCGCGCGTCCGGCTGCGCCATTCGTCGGCGCCGCCCGCCCTGCGCACGGCGCAGAAGGACCTCGAGCGGATCACCAAGGAGAAGGACGCCGCGATCAACAACCAGGAATACGAACAGGCGGCGACGCTGCGCGAGGCCGAGGCCACGGCACGAGAATCAGCCGACGCCCTCCGCGCCGAGTGGCAGTCGCAGATCTCTGGCGACCAGCCAACCGTGGACGAGGAGGAGATCGCCCAGATCGTGGCGATGTGGACGGGCATCCCGGTGACCCGGATCGCGGTGGAGGAGTCGGAGCGACTGCTCCACATGGAAGAGGCACTCCACGGTCGCGTGATCGGCCAGGAGGAGGCGATCGGGATCGTCTCCAAGGCCGTCCGTCGGGCTCGGGCCGGACTCAAGGATCCGAAGCGGCCGATCGGCTCGTTCATCTTCCTGGGGCCCACGGGCGTAGGCAAGACCGAGCTGGCCAAGGCGCTTGCCGAGTTCATGTTCGGCAGCGAGGACGCGCTGATCAAGATCGACATGAGCGAGTTCATGGAGCGGCACAACGTCAGCCGCCTGGTCGGGGCGCCTCCCGGTTACGTCGGTTTCGACGAGGGCGGCCAGCTGACCGAGGCTGTCCGGCGCAAGAGCTACTCGGTCGTCCTCCTCGACGAGGTCGAGAAGGCCCATCCCGAGGTCTTCAACATCCTGCTCCAGATCCTGGAGGACGGCCATCTCTCGGACGCCAAGGGACGGCGGGTCGACTTCCGCAACTGCATCATCATCATGACCTCCAACCTGGGCGCCAAACAGCTTCAGACCAACTCAAGCTTGGGCTTCCGCGTGAAGGGCGATTCCGACGCCGCTCGATCGGAGATCTCGCACGAGCTGATGAAGGAGAAAGTCGCCGCCGAGCTGAAGCAGAACTTCCGACCGGAGTTCCTCAATCGGATCGACGCGACCGTCGTCTTCCGATCGCTGACGGTCGAGGAGATCGCCCAGATCGTGGACATGATGCTTGCGCGCGTGCGCGATCAGTTGCGCGCCCAGCAGATGCAGCTGGAGGTCACCCAGGCCGCGAAGGAGCACATCATCAAGCTCGGCTACGACGTCGCCTATGGCGCCCGTCCCCTCCGCCGGGTCATCCAGAACATGGTCGAGGACGTCCTGGCCGAGCACCTGCTGCTCGGCAAGTACGAGCCCGGTTCGACGATCGTCGTGGACAAGGATCCCGAGGCCGGCCTGGACATCCACCTCGCCGAACCACGGACACCGGTCGAAGCGCGATGATCCGCGCTGCCCAGCTGGCGGCCTAGCCGTGGCGCGGCCGCAGAGCCGCTTCATCTGCCAGCGCTGCGCGGAGTCGTTCCTCCGCTGGGAAGGCCAGTGCCGAGCATGCGGCGAATGGAACAGCCTGGTCGAGACGATCGTTCGCGAGCCATCGCACGCGGCGCGCGCGGCCGGGCTCAGGAACAGCACAGCGCAACCTTCGGGCCTCGCACGCATCTCTGAACTGGATCTGCCCCGGCTGAGCCTGGGGATCGGCGAGTTCGATCGCGTGCTGGGCGGCGGCCTCGTGCCGGGCTCGCTCGTCCTGCTCGGGGGAGAGCCCGGGATCGGAAAGTCGACACTCCTGCTCCAGGCCGCGGCTGGGTTGGTGCGAGGGCCGGCCGGCGAGGCGGGCGTCCTCTACGCCACGGGAGAGGAATCGCCCGGTCAGATCCGCTTGCGCGCCACTCGCCTGGCTCTCCTCGACGGTCCGTCCGGCGACCGGATCCGCATCCTGGCTGAACATGACGTGGGCCGCATCGCGGAGGTCGCCCGGACTGAGCGGCCGGCCCTCGTCGTCGTCGATTCGATCCAGACCGCGACGGTCGACGAGCTGGACGGAGCCGCCGGTAGTGTCGGGCAGGTCCGTGAATCCGCCCTGCGCCTGATGGAGTTGGCCAAAGGTGATGGGATCGCGGTCATCCTCGTCGGCCACGTCACCAAGGACGGCAGCATCGCTGGGCCGAAGACCCTCGAGCATCTCGTGGACGCCGTCGTCAACCTCGAGGGCGAGCGCTATGCCGCCATGCGGCTGCTGCGGGCAGCCAAGAACCGCTATGGCTCGACCGATGAGATCGGTGTCTTCGAGATGGACGATTCCGGGCTGATGGAGGTGGCCGACCCAGCCCGCGCGTTCCTGGCTGGGCATCCGGGATCCGCCCCGGGGAGCGTCGTTGCCCCGACGCTGGAGGGCAGTCGGCCGATCCTGGTGGAGATCCAGGCGCTGGCCAGTCCGACCGGCTACGGGACCCCGACGCGCAAGGCGAGCGGCCTCGACCCGAACCGCCTCAGCCTGCTCATCGCGGTTCTCGGGCGGCGGGCAGGGATCGCGCTGGGCAGCCACGACGTCTACGCCAACCTGGCCGGTGGGCTCTCGGTCATGGAACCCGGCCTCGATCTCCCGGTCGCCCTCGCCCTCGCCTCGTCGCTGCGCGATCGCCCGATCGCCCCAGGCACGGTCGCCATCGGCGAGGTCGGCCTGCTCGGCGAGTTGCGAGCCGTCGTCGGGCTCGAGCGCCGCCTGCGCGAGGCGGCCCGCCTCGGGTTCCAGCGTGCGGTCGTTCCTCGGTCGTCGGCCGCGACCCCGCTGATCCGGATCGACGGGCTGCAGGTCGTGCCCGCCGAGACGTTGGCCGAAGCCATCCGGGTCGCCCTCGACGATCGGGCCCAGGCTCGTGGCGATGCGGTCCCGGCGATGCTAGGCTGACCGCCCGGCAGGTCACTCGCGACCGGGGACTGCCGGCTTCTTCGCCGAGGGCATCTTGATCCGTTACATCCGCCTCCTTGGGGCCGCGCTCGGGAGCGTCGTCGGGCTTGCGCTCGCGGCCTCGGGTGAAGGGCTGTTCCGCGCTACCGAGTACGCGGGCGCCCTGATGGCCGGATGGGTCGTTGCCTGGATCGTCGTCGGCTTCGCGCTCCTGCCGTACCTGACGGTCGTGCCGACCACCTGGTTGATCAAGTCCATCGAGACCCTCTCGACCGCCGAGTTCGTGACAGCCGTCGGGGGCCTCCTGCTCGGCCTCCTGATGGGCCTGTTGCTCGGGTTGCCGCTTTCCCAGCTCGCGCCACCGTTCGGGACCTGGCTGCCGCTCGGCGTCTCGCTCTTCCTCGGCCTGGGCATGGTCGGCCTGACCGTGGCCAAGCGTCGTGACCTGCTCGTGGCCGCGGAGGCCGTCGGCTTCATCCGACGGCCTTCCGGCGATCCGGGCAGCTCGAGGCCCGGCGAGCCGCGCATCGTCGTGGATACCAGCGCGATCATCGACGGCCGGATCGCCGAGATTGTCGAGTCCGGGTTCATCTACGGCACCCTCGTGATCCCGCGCTTCGTGCTCGACGAGCTCCAGCACATCGCCGACAGTTCTGACGCGCTGCGGCGCAATCGCGGTCGGCGCGGCCTGGAGATCCTCAATCGGATGCAGAAAGAGCCGGGGACGCCGGTCGAGATCGTCGAGGACGATGTTCCCGGCGTGACCGAGGTCGACGCCAAGCTGGTCGCTCTTGCGCGCGCCCGCAGTCGGGTGATCCTGACCAATGACTTCAACCTCAACCGGGTCGCGGAGCTGCAGGGCGTCCGGGTCATGAACATCAATTCGCTGGCCAACGCGGTCAAGCCGGCGGTGCTTCCCGGCGAGGAGATCCGCGTCCGGGTCATCCAGGAGGGCAAGGAGGCGGGCCAGGGGGTCGGCTTCCTCGATGACGGGACGATGATCGTGGTCGAGGGTGGCGCCCGCCACATCGACCAGGAACTTGACGTTGCGGTCACGAGGGTGCTCCAGACGGTGGCCGGGCGGATGATCTTCGCCCAGCCGCGCCTCGATTGAGCGGCTCGTTTCCCGCCGGAACGGGGGCCTGGGCGATCGGCTCACCGACCGCCCACGTCGACGCGATCGTGGTGGCGGCCGGTCGATCCGTGCGGATGCACGGGGAGGACAAGCTCGCCGCCGACGTCGGCGGTCGCCCGCTGCTGGCCTGGACGCTGGACGCGATCGCGGCCGTGGGGGAAGTGGAGCGGATCGTCGTGGTGACCTCGCCGGAGCGACGATCAGAACTCGCCGAAGCCCCGTGGCTACCCGAACGGGTGGTGGAGGTGGTGACCGGCGGAGCTCGGCGGCAGGAGTCGGTTCACGCCGGGTTCGTGGCGCTCGACCGGCTCGATGTCGATGACCAGGGGGTCGTCCTGGTCCACGATGGAGCGAGGCCCCTCGTCACGAGCGCGCTGGTCAGCCGTGTGGCCGCCGAGACCGCACGGTACGGTGCCGCCATCCCCATCCTGCCCATCGCCGAGACGCTCAAGCGGATCGACGGCGAGTTGGTCGGCGCCACAGTCGATCGGGCAGGACTGGGCGCCGCTCAGACTCCCCAGGGCGTCCGGCGCGATCTCCTGCGTGCCGCTTACCTCCGCTTCCCGCCAGACGGGCCCGAGACGTGGACCGACGAGGCTTCCCTGCTCGAGGCGCTCGGCATCCCCGTCCGGGTCGTCCCCGGCGACCCGGGCAACCTGAAAGTAACGGTCCCCGACGACCTCGCTCGCGCCGTGGCCATCCTCGTCGGGGTTCGACCGGCCAGGACCGGGATCGGGCATGACAGCCACCCGTTCGGGCCGGACGAGCCGCTGATGCTCGGCGGCATCGAGATCGCCGGCGCGCCGCGACTCTACGGTCACTCAGACGGCGACGTGGTCCTGCATGCCGTCGCCGATGCGCTCCTCGGCGCGAGTGGGCTGGGCGACCTCGGCCGGCTCTTCCCGGCCGATGCGCGAACTCCCCGAGGGGTCGCCAGCAGCGACTTGCTGCGCTCGGTCAGGGATCTGATCCAGGCGGCCGACTGGCGAGCTGCCTCGGTGGACGTGACGGTGGTCGCCGCGCGGCCCCGGCTGGGGAGCCACCTCGAAGCCATGCGGCGTGCGATCGCCGAGCTGCTGGAGATGGACGCCGCCGCCGTCAACGTCAAGGCGTCGAGCGGCAACTTCGATGGCGCCGACGGCGCCGGGCGATCGATCTCGGCGCTGGCCGTGGCGACCGTCGTGAGCGTCCGATGACGATCCGCCTGCACGACACCCTGACCGGTCAGACCCGACCCCTGGTCCCGCTTCGAGAAGACCGGATCGGGGTCTACACCTGCGGACCGACGGTCTACGGACCCGCCCACATCGGCAACTTCCGCTCGTTCCTCTTCGCCGACCTGCTCGTCCGTCACCTGCGCTGGCGCGGGCTGCCGGTGACCTGGGTCATGAACATCACCGATATCGACGACAAGATCATCCGCGGCGCCGCGGCGGCCGGCCTGGCGATCGACGTACTCGCCGACCAACACCTCGAACGATTCCTGGCTGACGCCGCGACGCTCCGGATGACCACGCCGGACGTCCTGCCGCGCGCCACCGCCCACATCGATCAGATGGTCGCCCTCATCTCGGTCCTCCTCGAGCGGGGCCACGCGTACCGGACCGACGATGGATCGATCTTCTTCAGGATCGCCTCGTGGCCGTCGTACGGCCGCCTGGCCCGCCTGGATCCCGAGGGACTCAGGGTGGGGGAGCGGGTCGAGGCCGACGAATACGGCAAGGACGACGTGCGCGATTTCGCTCTCTGGAAGGGGCCCAAGCCCGGCGAGCCGTGCTGGGAGACCGGCGTCGGCGCTGGCCGCCCTGGCTGGCACATCGAATGCTCGGCGATGAGCATGGCCCACCTCGGCACCTCCTTCGACATCCATACGGGCGGCGTCGACCTGATCTTTCCGCACCACGAGGACGAGATCGCCCAGAGCGAGGCGGCGACCGGCGAGACGTTCGTCGAGACATGGCTCCACTGCGCCCACCTTCAGATGGACGGCTCCAAGATGGCCAAGTCGACCGGCAATATCGCCCGGGTCGGCGATCTGCTCGAGGCGGGGGTCTCGCCACGGGCGCTTCGGCTCGCCCTCATCTCGGTCCACTATCGAGCCGGACTCAGTCATTCCGATGCATCGCTGGCCGCCGCCGCCGCCGCGATCGAGCGGCTGGACGCCGTCGTCGTCGCACTGTCGGCGTATCGCGAGGATCGGGCCGACGATCCGATCCTGCCCGATGCGCTCGAGCGAGGCCGCCTGGCGTTCGGCGCCGCGCTCGATGACGACCTCAACGTGTCGGCGGCGCTGGGCGCCCTGTTCGACCTGGTTCGCGATCTCAATCGACGGATCGAGCGGCGGTCGCTCTCGACCGCTGACGCGGTTCGGGCACTGGATGCGCTGCGAGATCTCGATCGGGTCCTGGCCGTGCTTCCCGAGCGGGAACGCGAGCTCGACCCGGAGCTCGAGGCGCTGCTTCAGGCTCGTGAGGAGGCGCGCCTGGCCGGCGATTGGGCTGCATCCGACGGGCTGCGCGATGAACTTGCGACCCGCGGCGTCGCGGTCGAGGACACGCGCGACGGTCAGCGCTGGCATCGGATCAAGGAGGCGACTCGTGGCTGATCGACCCCGGCGCGACGACGATCGCCGGGACCGTCCGAGGGGGCCAGGGTCGGGCGGACCAGGTTCCCGGCCCCCCGGTCAAAGGCCTTCCGGCCCGCCCGGCCAGCGGCCTTCCGGCCCACGACCGCGACCGTACGGCCCTCGACCGGCCGGATCCGGCTTCCGGCCGTCCCCGCCTGGGTCACGGCCGCCCGATCATCGGCCGCCCGATGCTCCCGGCCGCTCAGGTCGCGGGGATCGCGACATGCCGGACGGCCCTGGTCGTGGATGGACGAGCGACCGCATGGCCCCCGGGCGTGGTTCGTTCCGCCCGGCGCCCGATCGCCCGTTCGATCGAGGCGGGCCACCGTCCGGTCGCCCCGCGCAGCGCTCCGGCGCTTCGCACCCGGGCGGTCGCCCGTTCGGCACCGATCGGTTCCGACGGCCGTTCGATGCCCGCGACGAGCACCGCGGACCGGACGGACCGGACGGACCGGGCGGACCGGGCGGACCGCCGCCGGACCGCGGGGTCCGGCGGCCACCCCACGGCGGTCCGCCCCCTCGAGATCGGCCCTGGCTGAGTCCGCGACCGGAGGCACGTGACTGGTCCCGGCCCGCCCCGGCGCTGCCGGCGCCGGATCTGCTCGGCCCCGACGAAGAGCTCGTCGCGGGTCGGCGTCCGGTCGAAGAGGCCTTCGCCGCCGGCCGGCCGGCCATTCGCCTCCTTGTCGTCCCGCAGCGGCGCGAGCCGCTCGAGAAGTTGGTCCTTCACGCCACCAGGCTGCGCATCCCGATCGTCGAGGTCGAGGGTGGCTCATTGACCGCCCTGGCAGGGTTTGACGGCCACCAGGGGGTTGCCCTGGTCGTCGAGCCACGGCAGTTCGCGTCGCTCCACGACATCCTTGCCAGGGCGGCCGAGCGCGGTGAGCCGCCGTTCGCGCTGGTCCTCGACTCGCTCGAGGATCCGCAGAACGTCGGCACCCTGCTGCGCAGTGCCGAGGCGGCCGGTGTCCACGGCGTGATCTTCCCGACCCGGCGTCAGGCGCCGCTGACACCCGCGGCGATCAAGGCTTCTGCCGGGGCCATCGAGCATCTTCTGCTCTGCCCGGTCGACGATCTTGCGGGGGCGCTCGCCGAACTCCATGGACGCGGCCTGCGGATCGCGGGGTCGGAGGCGGACGCACCCCTGACGGTTCGGCAGACCGACCTCCGCGGGCCACTGGCGATCGTCGTCGGGAGCGAAGGACAGGGGCTCGGGCCGACGGTCCGGAAACGCTGCGACCTCCTGATGCGGATCCCGATGCGTGGTGCCGTCGGCTCACTCAACGCCGCCGTCGCCGGCTCGATCCTCCTGTTCGAGGCGGTTGCCCAGCGGGATCCGGAGGGGCGAGCCCAGCGTCAGGCCCCGACGTCGTGGCCGACGCCACCCCGACGACCGGCGGCGACCACCGCCGAGCCGACCACCGCCGAGCCGACCACCGCCGAGCCGACCACCGCCGACCGATCCAAGATTCCGACGGAGGAACCACCGGCGACACCGACCGATGGCGACCTGCTCCCCGGCGCACCGCCACACGTCGGCGCGCAACGTGCGAAGCGGCCTCGTTCCCCGCGGAAGACCTGATCGCGACGTGATCGCCGGGGAAGGCAGCGCAACTCGACCCGGCCGCTCGGCCGCTCCGCCCCGATGTCGCGCTCAGGAGCAGATCCGGGGTTCGTCCACGCTCCTGCGTTGAGGATGCGCGCCTGGCAGGACCGGATCCGCCGCGGGGAGGGTCAGGCCGCCCGGCTCCCTTCGCGACCCCCCACGCTTGACCCATCACGTCGAGCGGCCCTATCATCTCCCGGCGCCGGTTCGGGTCATCTGCGGTATGGCTCTGCCTGTCGTGCCGACGTAGCTCAATGGTAGAGCAGCGGTTTTGTAAACCGCAGGTTCCGGGTTCGAGTCCCGTCGTCGGCTCCATGGCCGATCCATCGGTCGCCGGGCCCACCACGAGACCGCAGTCTCGGTCCGTCGCCGTCGCCGCACATGGGTAGGTTGAGCAGGTGGTGAGCTCCGCTGACTGTAGATCAGCCGTCTTCGACTGTGGGGGTTCGATTCCCTCCCTGCCCACCACATACCACCCGCGATCCATCTCTGGGCCCACATAGCTCAGTTGGCAGAGCACTTCCTTGGTAAGGAAGAGGTCATCGGTTCGAGTCCGATTGTGGGCTCCACGCCCAGGCGGCTTGTGCCTCCTGACGTCGGT
>JBCLCL010000058.1:0-10168 GCA_038915815.1 Candidatus Limnocylindrales bacterium | reverse complement strand
CGATCCTCGGGCCCTCGGCCCGGTCCCTTCCCCGGGCCGGGGGCCCCGTCCGCTACGATGCCGCCGATGGCCACCGGACGCGTCTTCCGACGCTCAGCCCTGCCCGACCCGCCCGTCGCAGTGCGGGCGGAGGGATCCACGATCTGGGATTCGACCGGGCGCGAGTACCTCGATGCCGCCGGCGGCGCGATCGTGGTCAACGTGGGCCATGGACGGCGCGAGATCGCGACCGCGATGGCTGACCAGGCGGCGCGCCTCGCCTATGCCCACGGGAGCGCCTTCACGACGGAGCCCCTGGAGGCGTATGCCGTGGCCGTGGGACGTCACCTGCCGGTCGACGACCCGGCCATCTACCCGGTCTCCGGCGGCTCCGAGGCGATCGAGACGGCGCTGAAGTTGGCCCGGGCCTATCACCTGGCCCGCGGCGACTCGGAGCGCTGGATCGTCTACTCCCGCTGGGGGAGCTACCACGGCAACACCCTGGGCGCCCTGGATCTGTCCGGGCGGAAGGCGCTGCGTCGGCCCTATGAGAGCTGGCTTGGTCGCTTCCGGCACGTCTCGGCGGCCTACCCGTACCGGGCGGGCCTGACCGGCGCGAACGCCCTGGGCACCGGCGACGAGCTCGCGGCCGAGCTGGACCGTGCCTTCGAGGCCGCCGGACCCGGCACCGTCGCGGCGTTCGTCGCGGAGCCGATCGTGGGCGCCACCCTCGCCGCGGCCGTCCCGCCCGACGACTACTGGCCGGCGATCGCCGAGGTTTGCCGGCGCCACGGCGTGCTGCTCATCGCCGATGAGGTGATGACCGGCTTCGGGCGGACCGGACGCTGGTTCGGGCTCGATCACTGGGGCGTGCGGCCGGACGTGCTCGTCGCGGCCAAGGGCGCGACGTCCGGCTACTGGCCGTTCGGATTCGCGGCCGCCTCGGGCGAGATCCATGCGACGGTGACGGGTGGCGGCGGCACGTTCGTCCACGGATTCACCTACTCGCACGGACCGGTCGCGGCGGCGGTCGCGGGCGAGGTCCTGCGCATCCTGGAAGCGGAGGATCTGATCGAGGCGAGTGCGACGAAGGGTGAGCGCCTCATCGCACTGCTCCGAACCAGCCTGGGCGACCACCCCAACGTCGGCGAGATCCGCGGTCGCGGCCTGCTGGTCGGCCTGGAACTCGTTGCCGACCGGGCCAGCCGCGATCCGTTCCCGCGCGCCGCACGCGTGACGGAGGCCGTCGTGCGGGCGGCGCGCGAGCGCGGCCTGCTCGTCTACTCGGGGACCGGCAACGCCAACGGCGTCGATGGCGACACGATCCTGCTCGGCCCCCCGTTTGTCATCACCGACGCGGAGATCGATCGCGTCGTGGAGTCTCTCGGGGAGGCGCTCGAAGCGGCCATGGTCGCCGAACCCGTCACCTAGCGATCGTCGGGCTCGCGCTGGTGTCGCGGGTGCGCTCCAGGTAGGCCAGCGCCAGCATGGCGGGCAGCAGCGGCGCCCACAGCAGGTTGCCGATGAGCGAGGCGACCAGGTAGGCGCCGATCCCGACCGCCGCCGACTCTGCTGTGAGCCCGACGGCGATCCCGATGACGGCTGCCACGATCCCGACGCTGAGCGCCTGCAGGATGAGGATCCCCGCCATCGCCAGGGCCAGCCGAAGTCGGATCCCGCGGGTCAGCCGGGCCGCGCGAGCGAGCCCCTGCCCGAGACCGAGCGCCTCGGCCAGGACCGCGGGGATGAACAGCGCCCAGCGCACCGCCGCGACCAGGATGCCGATCGTCAGCACGACGGCCAGGACGCCCAGGAGACTGCCGATCAGGATGCTGCGTGGCGATGCCGGGGCGCCGGTCCACGCCTGGAAGTCGCCTGAGGTTTCCAGGAGGACGAGCACGGACGAGACGGCCACCCAGCCGGCTCCCAGGGCGATGATCGGCTTCAACAGGCCGTCGCCACGAGCCGCCACCATCCGAAACGCCCCCCCGACGGAGATCGGGCGGCCCGCCGCCGCCGCCAGCGCCGCCGCGGTCAACACGGAGGAGCCGATCAGGGCGATGGCGATCCCGGCACCGCCGCCCACGGCGGACAACGCGGCCAGGTCCGGCTGCGGGACCACCACTGCCTGGAGCTGAGCTTGCAGTTCAGCCTGTACGGCTTGCGAATCGGCATAGCGGTAGGCCTCCGGGTCCGCGGCGACGCGCTCGATGTATCCGGCCATCACCTCGAACACGCCCTGGACCGCGAGCCCGGCGATCACCAGGCCAGGGACGGCCAGGAGGTCGCGGACCAACCCGGGGATCAGCGCGACGATGAGGAAGCGACGCGGTCTCGCGCGGTAGAGGCGCCAGGCTCGTCGCATGAGCTGGCGCGGGCCGAGGGTGTCGGGATCTGACGTCAGCACCCAGTGCGAGCGGGGTGGCGGCCCGTCCGGCGGTGGCGGATTCGGCTGCTCCCAGCCGCTCACCGAGAGCGGATGTCGCGGCCGATGCCCCGGAGGAGAAGCACCGCCCCGAGCGCCACCAGGAGGATCGGCGCGATCAGGCCTCCGGACGTCGGACTGCCGATGCTGACTCCGCCGACCAGGGCGAGCAGGCCGCCGAACCAGAGTTGCCAGCCCCATCCGCCGCCTGAGGCGGCCCTGACCGCGGCGATGAACAGGAAGGCGATCCCGAAGCTGAACGTGCCGAGACCGTCGGCCTCGATCCCGGCTGCCTCCAGGAGGCCCGGCACGGCCAGCGCCGTGATGATCGCGCCCGCGTAGAGCGAGCCTGTGCCGCGACCGACGACCCACTTGACGAGGAAGGCGAGCCCGATCGCCAGGACGAGCAGCGAGCCGAGCGACTCCGATCCCGGATAGAGCTGCTGGACGAGCAGCAGGCCACCGAAGACGACCAGGAAGACGCCGATCCACGGCAGGCCCGGGCGCCTGGCGCCATCGGGGCCCCACTCCCAGTGGTGGACCCGGGCGCGACCCATGCCCGGTGGCCGGTAGCCTCCGGCCGGTCCCAGCCGCGTCAACGGGTCGTCACGATCGTCCATCCTGTCGCCTCCTCGGCCGATCAGTATCGCCCTTCGAGCACTGGCGATGGGTCAGGCGCGCCGGGCGCCGTCGGTTCGTCGTCGTCCTCGACGTGGCTGAAGCCAAGCCGATCCACCAGCCGACCCAGGATCCCCGGCGCCCACCAGTTCCAGCGACCCATCAGGCGCATCGTGGCGGGCACCAGGAGCACCCGGATGATCGTCGCATCCACGGCCACCGCGATCGCCATCCCGACCCCGATGCTCTTGATCGTGATGACCTCGGCGAGGGCGAATGAGGCGAAGACCGTGATCATGATCAGTGCCGCGCCGGTGATGACGCCGGCGGTCCTGGCCAGTCCCTCGGCGACCGAGGCCCGGTTGTCGGCGGTCCGCCGATAGGCCTCCTGGATCCGCGACAGGAGGAGCACCTCGTAGTCCATCGACAGCCCGAAGATGATGCTGAACATGATGATCGGGTTGCCGGCGATGGTGTAGCCGAGGGGTTCGAAATCCAGGACGCCGGACAAGTTCCCGTCCTGGAAGATCCAGACCAGCGCGCCGAAACTGGCGCTGATCGAGAGCAGGGTCATGATCACGGCCTTGAGCGGGATGATCAACGATCCGAACAGCAGGAACAGGATGAGACCGCTGGCGAACAGGGTCAGCCCGACGGCCCACGGGGCGCGTTCACCCTGCGAGAGGAGGAAGTCGTAGGCCGTGGCGGCGCTGCCGCCGACCTGGGCCGTGATGGCGGCGCCGGGTTGCAGGGCTCGAATGACCGGGATCAGGTTCGTGGCGGCCGGCTTGGCCGGCGGGATCGGGCTGATCGCATCGAGCCTGACGGTCGATCCGCGGACGTAGCGTTCGAGCAGCGCACCCAGGCCGGCCGGGCGCTGTCCGACCGGAAGCGCGTAGAGGGCGGCGACCTCGTCGGGCGTGAACGGTGCGCCGGTCTGCGGGTTGGCGATGCTGAACGGACCCTCGACCCGATCGATGCCGTCGAGCGCGCTGAGCCGGGTCGCGTAGTCGGCGAGTGCCCGGATCGTGGCGACGTCCGTCGGCGCGCCCGGCACGTCGGCGAGGATGACCACCGGCGTGGTCTCGCCGGGAGCGAATTCGGTCTGGAGGGCGACGTAGGCGTCGCGGCTCTCCATGCCGGCCGGGTAGATCTCGGCACCCGGCACGCCCTGTTGGAGGCGGAGTACCGGGCTCCCGGTCACGATCAGCACCGCCAGGGTCGGGACCAGGACCGTGATCGGGCGGCGCATCACACCATGAGCGAGTCGCTCCCAGCGCGAGCCACGGACCGGCGTCGGCAGATCCGAGGCGGCGCGGAAACGGCGGACGAAGCCGCCCAGGGTGAGCGCATTGACCCGCGGGCCGAGCATCCCGAGGACGGCCGGCAGAAAGGTCAGGGCGAAGGTGACCGAGCAGAGGGCCACCAGCGCCCCGGCGATGCCGATCGAGCGGATCGCCGGCGCCTCGAACAGGAGCAGTCCGGAGAGGCCGATCGCGACCGCGACGCCGCTGAAGGCGACCGCCTTGCCGGCCGTGCCGATCGCGCGTTCCACCGCCTCCTCGACCGTTCGGCCGCGGCGCAGTTCCTCGCGATAGCGGCTGACGATGAACAGCGAGTAGTCGATCGCCAGGGCCAGCCCGAGCATGGTCGCGATATTCAGCACGAAGATGCTCATCTCCACCTGCTGGGCGACGATGTAGATGAGGGCGAGGCTGCTCGGGATGGCCAGCCCGGCCACGAAGAGCGGCAGGCCGGCGGCCACCACGGAGGCGAACACCAGGATGAGGACGAGCGCTGCGATCGGCAGCGAGACGACCTCCGCCTTCTGGAGGTCCGCCTCGGACTGCACCGCCGCATCCCGGGTGATCGGTCCGAAGCCGGTCAGCTGGTACGAGTAGCCGGCCGGTGGGGCGATCGCGGCCCGGATGTCGTCCACGGCCGCGATCGAGTCCTCCTCGGTCAGGTCAAGCTGGATCAGCACGTAGGCGGCATCCCCGGCCCGGCTGATGAAGCGCGCGTCCCGGGTCTCGGTGTAGCCCACCACGGCCGTCACGCGCGGGTCGTCGGCCAGGCCGACCGCCGCCGTCGCGATCGCGCCCTGGAACGCGGGCGATGTCGCATCTGCCCCCGGCTCCGCCGCCCGGAAGACGGCGATGACCGCGCTCTTCCCGGCGCCGAACTCGGTGTCCAGGCGGGCCGCCACGTCGGCCGATTCGGAGGTGGCGTCGAGCCATCCACCGGAGCTCAGGGCGGACGAGGTCTGGGTTGCCAGGCTGCCCGCGGCCACGGCCAGGATGACCGTCATGAGCGCGACCGGACGGCGGAACCGATAGACGAACGCTCCCCAGCGGGTGAACATGCGGGATCCTCTCGAAGGGCGGGATGGTCCGGGCGGACGATACCCGATGCGGACCGAACTCCGCGGAGGCCGCCTCGACGGCGTAGCATCCGGGGCCATGGCCCACGTCCAGACCGTCCTCGGTCCGATCGACCCGTCGGCTCTCGGGTTCACCCTGCCCCATGAGCACACCCAGATCGCCCTCTGGCAGATCGAGGGGCGCTGGGACTACTGGCAGCTGACTCGCGATCAGCCGCTGATCCTGGAGGAACTCGAGCACTTTCGGGCGGCCGGCGGGAGTGGCCTGGTCGACCTGACCCTCCCGGGTGTCGGTCGCGATCCGGGCTGGCTGCGGGGCCTGGCCGAGGCCAGCCGGCTCCATCTCGTGATGGGCTGCGGCTGGTACCGGACCGCCTACTACCCGCCGGAGGCGCGCATCGAACGACGCTCCGTGGACGATCTGGCCGACGAACTGGTGGCCGAATACACGGGCGGGGTGGGGGAGACCGGCGTGCGGCCGGGGATCATCGGCGAGATCGGGACAGACAAGCCGTGGGTCTCACCGGCCGAGGAGCGGGTCCACCGAGCCGCCGCCCGGACCGCCCGCCGGACCGGTCTCGCGATCACTACCCACGCCGTGATGTCCGGGGTCGGACTGGCCCAGCTCCAGATCTTCGAGGAGGAAGGCGCCGACCTCTCCCGGGTGGTCATCGGTCACGCCGATTCGTACCCGGTCCTGGACCACTACCTGGAGATCCTGCGGCGTGGCGCGAACCTGGAGTTCGATTTCCTGGGGATGTCCTTCACCCCGAGCGAACGCCACGGTGAAGGTCGCATCGTGGAGCTGCTGATCGAGCTGCTCGGGCGCGGTCACGCCGATCGCATCCTGCTCAGCCAGGACGTCTGTCACGATTCCCAGCTCGCCCGCTACGGCGGGGCCGGTTACGCGTATCTGACCGAGTCGTTCCTTCCCCGGCTTCGCGCCGCCGGCGTCTCCGACGTGGAGATCGAGGCGATGACCGTTCTGAATCCACGGCGGTTGCTGACGATCGGGTAGGCCTCGAGCCGAGGCCGCCGCGGCCGCCTCGGCCGCCTCAGCTCTCGAGCGTCGCCTCGACACTGAGCGCCACGTTGCCGATCAACGCCTGGCTGATCGGGCAGCCGTCCCTCGCCTCTTCGGCCGCGGCCTTGAAGTCGGCGGCGGAGATGCCGGGGATCTTGCCGCGCACCGTCAGGGCGCTCGACACTACCCGCCAGCCCGCCTCCAGCTTGTCGAAGGTGACATCGGCGGCGACGTCCAGGCGCTCCGGTGGCGTGCCGGCCCGCGCGAGTGCCCCGGAGAGTGCCATCGAAAAACAGGCGGCGTGCGCGGCGGCCACCAGCTCCTCCGGGCTGGTCCTGCCGCCGGGCGCCTCGGTCCGCGCGGCCCACGTCACGGGCAGCTCGGTGAACGAGCCCGAGGAGACGGCACTGACGTTTCCTGTTCCGGTCGTGAGCGGGCCGGACCAGGTGGCCTCGGCGCGTCGGATGGCTGCCATGGCTGTCACTCCCAGTGCGAAGATGCGTCAACGGGAATAGTCGCACGGCAGACGCGATCTCAGGATACGAGCCGGCCGCCACTCCCCAATCGCTCGCGGATCGCGGCGGCGAGCGGGCGATGGACCGCGGTTCTCGGCAGCGCGATCCGCGTGGCGTCGTTGAAGCGGGCGTGCACCTGCAGCGCCTCGACCAGGGCCTCGACGAATCCTTCGGTCCCGACCGGATCGAAGCCGTCCTCCCACCACAGCCCAAGGACCCGCAGCGTAGCCGCTCGGCGGTCGATCCGCGGCTCGATCCGACCGACCAGGCGATCCCCGTAGAGGAGCGGCAGGACGTAGTAGCCCCAGCGTCGCCGGGCGGCCGGGACGTAGACCTCCCAGACATAGTCGAAGCCGTAGAGCGCGCGCAGGAAGTCGCGGTCCCAGACGAACGGGTCGAGTGGAGCGAGGAAGGCGATTCTCGCCCCGTCAGTCGGGGCGGCGCCCGAGAGCATGGCAGACGCTGCCAGCAGCTCGAGCTCGTCGGCCAGCACGAAGCGCTCGCCGCGGACGCCCTCGATCGCGATCGGAACGAGCGATCCGCCCTCGACCAGCTCGGCGAGCAGCTCGGCCCGGGTGGGCAGCTCAGGGCGGTCCGCCTTCCGGCTGGCACGTGCCGTGCCGTGCCACAGCTCCGCGCTCCCGGACCGGCCCAGCATCCCGTGCGCCCGGTAGCGCGACAGCAGCTTGTGCCGGCGCTGGTCGCGCTCGGCCGGCCGCTCAGCCAGCAGCTCGGGCGGGAAGAGCCGCTCGACCAGGTCGTAGACCCGCCGGTTGCCTTCGCGTCGCGCCAGGCCCAGGATCCCGGCCTCGGCGAGGGCCTCCAGGATGGCCCGGACCTGGTTCGTCGGACGCCAGTACCAGTCGATCGCGGCGCGCGGCTTGATGTCCGTCGAGGAGAGCGGTCCGTCGCGTCGGATCCGTTCGATCAGCTCGTCGACAAGGGTGCCGTGATCCACGAAGGCCGCTGAGCCGTGTTCGCCCAGGTTCTGGTCCCAGCTGACCCGGTACCACGGCAGTTCGACGGTGGGCAGCAGCGAGAGACCCTTGTTATGAGCCTCGAACAGGCGCCGCTCGCCATACAGCAGGGCATCCGTCCAGGCTCGACGGTAGCCCGGGATGCGGGCCGCCAGGACCAGGTCGTGATTCCGCCCGGTGACGTCGAGCGGGTCGAACTGGAGCGACCCCAGGCGCTCCACGACGCGCATGACCGACTCGGGTTCGGCAGGCAGCGAGCGGGGCGGGAGGAGCATGTGCCGCGCGGCCAGGAATCGGCGCGCCGTCGCGCGGTCCACCTGCTGGGGGGAAGCCATTCGCGCGATGGTACGGGACCGGTGTGACCGGCGCGCCCGGTCACGACCTGCCCGATCTCAGAGGCGCTCCTGCGCGGCGATCGACACGCTCCAGCCGATCAGGTCGCAGCCGAGGTAGTGCGGCGCGCCCTCGCCCGGGGTGCAGGCGGGACAACCCCAGCGTGTGAGGCCCCCCTCATCGGGGACGAACGCGACGTCGCAGGTGTTCTCGGCCGGGTCGCAGTGACGCCCGTGGCAGGCATGGGCGCAATGGATCCAGTGCTCGCAGGTGCAGCGTGCCGACGGTGATGCCGGACGGATCATGCTGGATGGGAACGGGTTCGATGCGAACACTTGGTTCTCCTCGCCGTGCCGACAGTCCGCGGACGTCGCGCGAGCCGGTATCTTCCGATTGTCCGCCCGTCGTCAATCGCGTCATGCGCGCGTCATGCCCGCGTCACGCCCGCGAGAGTGATTCCCGTACGCCCTGCTATGGTGGGGCCGTGGCCAAACGGCACCAGCGCTTCGCCCTTCTCGACGTGACCTTCGCGGGCGCGAGCCTGCCGTCGGCGACGATGGACTGCTGGGAGGATGCCACCGGGCACGCGCAATGGAGCGCCCGCGTGGTGACCCGGACCGGACCGGTCCTCGATGAAGGGGAGCTGGTCGGCCGGACGGCCGATGGTCGGGCGTTGAGCGGTCATGCTCTCGTTGCCGGGCGCGAGGTCGGGGCCGGCGGCCGGCGCGAGACGCTGGTCGAGTTCCACGGGTCGGGCGACCTCCACGGCCTGGGCGAACAGACGGACTGAGCGCGGAAACCCCGCCGCCGTATCCGTAGGCTCCCTCGCGTCCCCGGCGGAGGCAGTCACGTCTGTCCCGTCAACCATCAGATAGCGGATCTGACCCGAGATGACATATTCGCGATGGGTCATCGGACAGCTGCGTTCGAGCACCCTCCGCGCGAATCCTGGGCTCCGTCATGCCGAGTCCGGTAGCCTGCACGGATGCACACAGACGTAGCGTCCCCGCCCGAGGTCACGCCGATCCTCCCTCGCATCGGCGAGGTTCTCCGTGAGATCGCACGGGGTGGGCTGGCCGGCATCCTCGCGGGCATCGTCGTCGGCGGCATCGGCGGCCGGATCGCGATGCGAATCGTGGCGCTGATCAGCCCGGAATCGGCCGGGCTCCGGACCGAGAACGGCAATCTCATCGGCGCGGTGACCGCGAGCGGGACATTGGCGTTGATACTTTTCGGTGGGCTGTTCATGGGGGCGATCGCCGGGATCCTGTGGGTCGTCGTCTCTCCATGGATGCCGGGTTCCGGGCGGCGCCGATGGATCCTCGCGGCGGTCGTGGCGGTCGCGCTCGGCGGCTTCATCGTCGTGCGCTCGGACAACATCGACTTCAGCCTCGTGGACCCGGACGCGCCGATCATCGCCCTCCTCCTGGGGCTCATCGCCTTGTTCGGGGCCGCGGTCGCCTGGCTGGACGAACTCCTGGAGCGCAAGCTGCCCCGCCCTGGAGGGAACGCGGCCGGCCTCGTCATCGCGTACGGGGTCGTCACGCTCCTCGGGCTGTTATTCGTCCCGATCGCGGTTGGCTTCTACACCTCGACACGGACGTGTGGCTGCGCGTCCCCACCCGAACGCACCGGTTGGGCGCTGTTCGTCGTCGGCATCGTCACGGCCGTTTGGTGGGTGATCCGCATCGCGACCGGGCGGTCCGAACGGCCGCCGGCACTGCAGGCCGCCGGGCGGATCGGTCTCGTGGCGGCGGTGCTCCTCGGTCTCGCCTACCTGATCCCCGACGTGGCGAAGATCCTGTCGCCAGCCTGAGCGGGGACGCCGGGTTGGGGTCGCCCGCCCTCTCGGTGGTGTCGTTCAGCCGGTCGTTGACGGGTTCGACTCTAATCCCGATAATCTGACTCGGAATTAGA
>JBCLCL010000057.1:0-10313 GCA_038915815.1 Candidatus Limnocylindrales bacterium | reverse complement strand
CGGTGCGACACGAGCCAGGCGGCAGCGATCGTCAGGAAGACGAACGAGACGCCCGCGAAGGCGAACCCCACGATGTACCAGATGCCGGCCAATCGAACTCCCTTCGAGCGACGCATCCGCTCGAGCGCTCGCCGGCTCCACGGAACCTGCGGCGCAGCGCGACACGCTCCGCGCGAGCGTGTTCCCCCGCAGGCATTCTAGCAGTGGGAGTAGGGTCGGGCGCCGAACCGGAAGCCCCCCGGAGCGCCAGGGAGCGGCGCGCGCCGAGCGCGCGTGCAGGTCCGCGCGCCGCTCCCTGTCAGGTCGTGCCCGACCAGCGCGAAGCGTGCTGCAGAAGGAGGATGGGCGGCAATAGGGCGTTGGCCGTAGTTCGGGCCGGTCAGGGTGGGTCAGAGCCGGTCCGGTGCGGTGGAGGCGGCAGCACCCGGTCTTAAGCGCGGACCGAGCCGGTAGGCGAACCCCGAAAGGGGCGGCCCGCCCGGCCAGGCCCGCCCGAACCCCATCACCCGGAAGCGACCCATGGCCCCCGGATCGAGCAGGCGCATGAGCGCGGACCGGACTGCCAGGTAGTCCTTCAGCGTGGTCGTTGGATCGGCCTGGATCGCCTGGAGCTGCGCCCCGAGCCCCAGGCCGACCAGGAATTCGGCCTGCGTCGTCGTCCCGAGGTGGGTCAGGCCGGCGGCCACGGCGAGGCGCTCCACGGCGGTGACGTCGACATGCGCGGTCAGGTCCTGGCGGCCCACGTGACGATACGGATCGTCGTGGACGCGCTGGCGCAGGTAGGCCCGCAGCGTGCCGTCCCGACGGCGGATCGGGTCGTAGAGTTCGTGCGCCGGATGTCCGTAGTCGATGAGCAACAGGAGGCCGCGCTCCAGGCCGGCCGCCGCCGTCGAGATCCAGGCGTCGAGCTCCAGGCAGATCTCGGCGTGCTGGTCGTCCACCAGCGCGATCCCCTCGTCGAGCAGGCGGGTGGCGAGGGCGGGCGTCGTCGGGGCTGCCTCCCGGTCGACGAACCGGCCGTCGGCCCAGTCGACGAGGAGCTCCCGCAGGACGCCGTTGCGCATCACGACCCGATGGGTCGGCAGCGCGTCGAGCAGCTCGTTCGCCAGGGAGACCCCCTCCATCGGTCGCCCGCTCGAGGCGGGGTCCACCAGGATCTCGACGCGCCCGGCCCCGGCGAGGCGCTCGGCGACCTGTTCGAGGCGTCGCGGCTCGATCTCGATCGGGTCGTAGCGGATGGCGTCGGTCAGACCTGATCCGTCGCGCGCGAGGCGGTCGAGGATGGCCAGGGCGAGGGTGCCGGCGCCGGCGCCGTACTCGCGCAGGACGAACGGGTCGGGTCGGCCGAGGCGTTGCCAGACCTCGTCGATCCCTCGCGCCAGGGCGGCTCCGAAGATCGGGTGGGTTTCGGCTGCCGTCAGGAAGTCGCCGTCGCGACCCGGTCGGACGGCGTCGGCCCGGTAGTAGCCGCCGGCCGGGTCGTAGAGCGCCAGCTCCATGAAGCGGGCGAACGTGGTCGGGCCGACTCGCTCGATCTCGGCGCGGATCCGCGCGACGAGCGCGTCGTCCTGGCCGACCGCAGCCATGTCCGGCGCCGGGTCGCGGCGGAGGCCCGGGGTCAGCTCCATGACGCTCTCGCCCGAGGCCGTCGCCCGAGCAGCAGGCGCAGGCCTGGGTCCACCAGCGAGTGCCCACCCAGCAGGATCGGGATCGGGGCGTGGATCGCGGCCTGGGTCAGCTCGCGCAGCCACGGATCGACGATCCGCTCCGGCAACAGGAGGTCAGACGCGAACCGGTCCTCGGGCCGTGGCCACGCGGCCTCGTCGGCACCGAACCGGTGGGCGAGCAGCACCCGGCTGTCGACGATCGCGGCCTCGCCGAGACGGGCGAGCTCCCGGCCGAGGGCCGCGGGCCCGTCGCGCTCGAGGAGCGCCCCGAGAAGGGAGGCGGCCGGCCGCTGCGTCGTCCCGTCCGTCCCGCCGGTCTCGTCGGCCGGTCGCTCCGTCGCCCGCTGCTGCGCGAGCCGGGAAGCCGCACGCAGTCCGCGTTCCTCCACGATGGCCCGGACTCGCGCCGGGATGCCGCGCTCCAGCCAGCCCAGGGTCCGTACCGAGACCCGCCCGGCGACGGTCAGTTCCGCCCGTCGATCGGCGACGACGGAGCGTGCCGCGTCGATCCGCGTGCGGACCGGCTCCAGGTCCACGCCCGCCGCCTCTCGACGGCCGAGGAGGACGAGCTCGAGCGGCCCGTCGATGTCGAGGGCGAGGCGCCACCGTGAGCGCAGGTCGCGGACCGTGAAGCCGGCGACCTCCGCCAGCCAGCGCGGCAGGGCGTTGTCGCCGGGCAGGTCCGGCACGCGGGCCAGCGCTTCGGCGCGGGCGATGGCGATGACGTCGGCGGAGAAGCGGTTATTGGCGAGCGCCACGCGACCATCGACCCCGGCGGTCGCCACCAGGTCTCCGTAGTCGCGTGGAGAGGCCAGCGGGATCGCACCCGATCCCAGGATCACGAGACCGGCCGGAAGGACGACCCGCACGATCTCGCGGAGTCTCGCCCCGAACGGTGTATCGTCGGGCGGCCCGCTGAGGATCGCGGCATCGGTCGCCCCGGCGTCCAGGAAGGCGACCCGATGACGCTCGGCGAGTTCCGCTCGGGCGGTGGCGACCCAGCGTTCGATCGGACCGGCCGATGAACCCGGTTCCGGATGGAGGATGCGGACGGAGACCGGGCGCCTGACCATCAGGCAGCGAGTCTAGCCGTCGTCGGGATGAGGAGCCGTGACCGAGCGTCGAGTCCGCGCCTACATCGGCCTGGGGGCCAACATCGGTGACGCGAGCGCCACCCTGGCCGCCGCCGTCAGGTTGCTGGCCGACCTTCCGGGAGCGCATCTCCGCGGGGTGTCGCGCCTCTACGCGACCGAGCCGGTCGGGCTGACGGACCAGCCCGAGTTCCGCAACGCCGTCATCGCGCTCGACGTCCCGGCCGGGCCCGATGCCGAGACCGGGGCGCTCACGCTGCTGACCTCGCTCAAGGGCCTCGAGCGCTCGTTCGGGCGTCGCCGCCGCGGTCGCTGGGGCCCGCGCGAGCTCGACCTCGATCTCCTCGTCTTCGGACGAGCGCGCCTCGCGATCGAGCGATCCCCGGAAGCCCGATCACTCGCCGCCGACACCGACCCGACCGCGGGGACGAAGCTCCTGGTCGTGCCGCATCCCTCGGCACTGGAGCGGTTGTTCGTGCTCGCACCACTGGCCGACCTCGCGCCCGGGCTCGTGCCACCGGGCTGGGGCCGATCGGTCGAATCCGCCCGACGAGACCGGCTCGTCCATGAAGGTCCCGATGCCGTTCGAGCGATCGGCGTGTGGGAGACGACTGCCAAGGCCTGGCGACCGATCCGGTCCGGCTAGCGGGTCGCTGATGCTACGCTCAGGGGACCTCTCCAGCCCTGAACGACGGAGTCCCATGCGATGACCAGGATCGGCTACGCCGCGATGCTCGAGCAGTTCCACCCGAACGACCTGCTCGACTACTGCGTCGCAGCCGAGGAGGCGGGCTTCAGCGCGGGGTTCATGGTCAGCGAGCATTTCCATCCGTGGACACCGCAGCAGGGCCAGAGCGCCTTCGCCTGGTCGTTCATGGGCGCGCTGGGCACCCGGACATCGCTCCGGTTCGGGACCGCGGTCACCTGCCCGGGCTTCCGCTATCACCCAGCCGTGATCGCCCATGCGGCGGCGACGCTCGGGGCGATGTTCCCCGGTCGGTTCTACCTCGGACTGGGCGCCGGCGAGGCGCTCAACGAGCACGTCATCGGCGGTCCCTGGCCGGAGATCGGTGTCCGCAGCGCGATGCTGTTCGAGTCGATCGAGATCATCAACAAGCTGTTCACCGGCAACGTCGTCAAGCACGACGGCCAGTACTTCAAGCTCGAAAGCGCGAAGCTCTACACGCGGCCCGAGGAGCCGGTCCCGGTCTACGTCGCGACGGCGGGCCCGGTGAACGCGAAGAAGACCGGACGGCTCGCCGATGGGATCATCACGGTCGGGGCGGCGGACGAGAAGATCGGCATGCTCTGGGGCAAGTACGAGGAGGGGGCTCGAGAAGCGGGCAAGGATCCGGGCAGGTCCCCGAAGATGCTCCAGATCCACATCTCCTGGGCACGCACGGACGCAGAAGCGGTCGAGAACGCCATGGTCGAGTGGCCCAACGGCGGGATGCCGTTCCCCAAGCAGGACATCCGGAACCCCGAGGATTTCGCCGCGATGGCCAGGCTGGTCAAGGCCGAGGATTTCACGAATCGGGTACTCATGACGAGCGACCTGGAGGCCCACGCGAAGCACATCCAGCACTACGTGGACATGGGCTTCGACGAGGTCCACCTCCATAACGTCGGGCGCAACCAGGCCGAGTTCATCGAGGTCTTCGGCCGGGACGTGCTGCCGAACCTGCGCCTTGGCTGAGCCGTCGGCCCGGCCCGGGGCCGACGCGGGAGCGCACGCACCAGCCCGCGACACCGCGGAAGCCGAGGCGCTCGCACGAGACGCCGCGGATCCGCTCTCCGCGCTGCGGGACCGCTTCCTGCTGCCCATCGGACCGGACGGGGCGCCGGCGATCTACCTGGCCGGGCAGTCCCTCGGGCTCCAGCCGCGGTCGGCCCGGGCCGCCATCGAGTCCGAGCTCGACGCCTGGGCCCGGCTCGGGATCGATGCCCATTTCGCCCCCGGCCGGCCGTGGTTCACGTTCGATGCGCCGATGCGCGAACCGATGGCCCGGATCGTCGGGGCGCGCGAGTCCGAGATCGCGATCCTGAACGGCCTGACCGTCAACATCCACCTGCTGCTGGCCTCGTTCTTCTCTCCGACCGGCCGGCGCCGGCGGATCCTGGCAGACGGACCCCTCTTCCCGTCCGACCGGCACGCGCTGACGAGCCATCTCGCCGGCCGGGGCCTCGATCCGGCCACGGATCTGATCGTCGTCGGGCCTCGAGACGGCGCCTCGACCGTTTCGACCGCCGATCTGGAGGCGGCCATCGGTGACCACGCCACGGACCTGGCTCTCGTCTTCCTGAGCGGCGTCAACTTCGCGACGGGCCAGCTCCACGAGATCGAGCGACTCACGGCCGCCGGCCACGCCGCGGGCGCCGTGGTCGGCTGGGACCTGGCTCACGCCGCCGGCAACGTCGAGCTCGTCCTGCACGACTGGAACGTGGACTTCGCCGCCTGGTGCACCTACAAGTACCTCAACGGCGGGCCGGGCTCGGTCGGCGCGATCTTCGTCCACGACCGCCACGGCCGGGATCCATCGCGGCCGCGGCTGGCCGGCTGGTGGGGGATCGAACCGGATCGGCGATTCGAGATGGATGCACCGTTCGTGCCGGCCTCCGGCGCCGCGGGCTGGGAGGCCTCCAACCCACCGGTCATCGCCCTTGCGCCACTGGCCGTGGCGCTGGCCGACTTCGACGAGGTCGGGATGCCCGCCCTCCGGGCGCGGTCCGTGGCCCTGACCGGCTACCTGGCCCGGTTGCTGGCTGGCCTTCCGGTCGCGGTGATCACACCCGCGGACCCCGGGGCGCGGGGAGCTCAGCTGTCACTTCGATTCGACGCGGCGGAATCGGTGCTCGGTCGCCTTGCGGCGCGGGGTGTCGTCGCCGATTTCCGGGCGCCCGACCTCATCCGGGTCGCACCTGTCCCGCTCTACAACACGTTCCACGAGGCCTGGCGCTTCGCCGAGATCCTCAACGAGGTGATCGCCTGATCGCTAGAGGCGGACCCGCGGCGGGCTGTCGCGGTCGAACATGTGGACGGTATCCACGAAGCGGACCTGCTTGGTCTGGTAGGCCATCACCAGCGAGTGGGTCCGCGCTCCCCCGCCAAAGAAGCGCACGCCCTGGAGCAGGTCGCCGGCCGTGACACCGGTCGCCGCGAAGACCAGGTTTTCGCCCGGAGCGAGGTCCTCGGTGCGGTAGACCCTGGTCTCGTCGCCGTGGCCCATCCGCGTCCCGCGCTCGCGCTCCTCGGGACTGCGGTAGCGGAAGCGGGCCTGGATCTCGCCCCCCAGGCAGCGCAGCGCGGCTGCGGTGATGACCCCTTCCGGCGCGCCACCGGTGCCCATCACGGCGTGGATCCCGGTGCCCGAGACCGCGCACGAGATGGCTGCCGACAGGTCACCGTCGCCGATCAGCTTGATCCGCGCCCCGGCCGCACGGACCTCGGCGATGAGGTCTTCGTGGCGGGGCCGCTCCAGGATGACCACGGTGATATCGGCGATCTGCCGCCCCAGGGCCTCGGCGATCCGCCCGAGGTTCTCCGTCGGGCTCTCGCGGATGTCGACCTTGCCCGCGACCACCGGCCCGACGCACAGCTTCTCCATGTAGGTGTCCGGAGCGTGGGTGAGCCCGCCCGCCTCCGACGCTGCGAGGACCGTGATGGCGCCGGCCTGTCCCTGGGCCACCAGGTTCGTACCCTCGAGCGGATCGACCGCGATGTCGATGGCCGGGACCTCCTGGCGGTCCGCGCCGGTCCGTCCGACCCGCTCACCGATGTAGAGCATCGGCGCCTCGTCCCGTTCGCCCTCGCCGATGACGATGCGGCCGGCGAAGTCGATCTCGTCCATGGTCCGGCGCATGGCCTCAGTCGCGGCGGCGTCGGCCTCGTTCCGTTCTCCACGGCCCATGAACCGAGCGGAGGCGATGGCGGCTGCCTCTGTCACGCGGATCATCTCGAGAGCCAGTAGCTGCTCCATGTCGCTCCTTTCAGTGACGGAAGTGGCGCCGCCCGGTGAAGACCATCGCCATGTGATGGCGGTCGGCCACCTCGATGGCCATCTCGTCCCGGATCGAACCGCCCGGCTGGATGATCGCCGTCACCCCCGCACCGGCGGCCGCCTGGATCCCGTCGGGGAACGGGAAGTAGGCATCCGAGGCCATGACCGCAAGCCTGGCCCGATCCCCGGCTCGGCGGACCGCGATCTCGACAGAGACGAGGCGGCTCGCCTGCCCGGCGCCGATCCCGACCGTCGCCCCGTTGCGGGCCAGGATCACCGCGTTCGAGCGCACGTGGCGGACGGCCCGCCAGGCGAAGAGCAGATCGGTCAGCTCCTCGAGGGTCGGCCGGCGGGTGGTCACGACCTGGAGCCGCCCGCGGTCGAGCCCGAGTTCGTCCTGGGTCTCGACCAGCAGGCCACCGGCGATCCGTTTGAAGTCGAGGCTGGCGATCCCGTAGTCGCGCATCCCTTCGATCGGGTCGGGCGGGACAGCGAGCAGTTCCAGGCCGGGCTTGCCGCGCAGGATGCCGAGTGCCGACTGGCTGAACCCGGGTGCCACCACGGCTTCGTACGAGTTGGCGGCGATCTCGCGTGCGGTCGCGCCGTCCAGCTCGCGGTTGACCGCCACGATCCCGCCGAAGGCCGCCACCGGATCCGTCTCCAGTGCGTGCCGGTAGGCCTCGACCAGCTCATCGTTGGAGGCCAGTCCGACGGGATCCGTGTGCTTGACGATCGCCACCGTCGGGGCGGTGTAGTCGCGGGCGATCCGGTAGGCCGCATCCAGGTCGAGCAGGTTGTTGAACGAGGGCAGATCGCCTTGCAGGCGGGTCGCGTCGGCGACCGTGCCGCTCCGGTGGGTCGTCTCGCGGTAGACGGCCGCACGCTGGTGCGGATTCTCGCCGTAGCGCAGGTCGTCCACCTTCTCCAGCACGATCGCCAGCCGCTTCGGGAAGATGTTGCCGGTGATCTGGTTGAGGTAGGCCGCGATCTCCGCGTAATAGGCGGCGACGGTGCTGAACGCCTCGGCGGCCAGCCGGGCACGGGTCTCCGGGCTGACCAGCCCCAGCTCACGCAGCTCCCCGGTGATCACCGGATAGTGCGACGGGTCCGACGCCGCAGCCACGCCCGCCGAATTGCGCGCCGCGGCACCCAGCAGCGCCGCGCCGCCGACGTCGATCATCTCGATCGCCTCGTCCAGGCCGATCATCTTGGCGCCGATGGCCGGGGCGAACGGCTTGACGTTGACCACGACCAGGTCGATCAGGCCGATGCCCTGCTCGCGCAGCTCCTCCAGCTGAGCCGGGACGTCGCGCCGGGCGAGGATCCCCGCGTAGACCGCGTGATGGAACGTCTTGACCTGGCCACCGACGAGCGGCGATTCCCCGGTCAGCTCGGAGACCGAGGCGACCGGGATCCCGTCCGCCGCGAGGAACTCCCGGGTCCCGTCCGTTGCAAAGACCTCGACACCGAGCTCCCGCAGGTCGCGGGCAAGCGTGGTGATGCCGTCTCGGTTCGCCACTGACAGCAGGGCTCGCACCCGGGGCATCCTCCCGTTCGCCTCGCGGCGCGTCGTTCGGGGCGTTCCAACCAGGCCCCCATCGGTGCGCTGGCGCCCCACGCTCCGGCCGAGTATACCGCCTGACATGGCATACTCCGGCCACCAACCCAATCGAAAACACGAGGTTTGAGCGTGACGCTCGCCCCCTGGGATTACCTGTTCCTGTCGTTCAATCACGACAACTTCCCGGACCTCTTCCATCCGACCTGGATCGCCTCGCTGGTCCTGCTCGCGACCCTCCGCGTCCTCTACACGCTGCGGACCCGTGCGCTGCGCAAGCACCCGCCCTACCTCGAGATGTGGGAGTGGCTCTGGTGGACCGGGCTGATCACCTTCAGCCTGCTGATCATCGAATCGCTCTTCGTGTTCGATCTCATCCTCGTCTTCGCGACCGAGCTGATCGGGATCGCGACGCTGGTCTGGATCCGCTTCCGGCGCTTCCCGCCGATCCTCGCCGCCCACGAGTCGCGACTGGCACGCGAGCGCTACTACAGCAAGCAGAAGTTCGCCGATCCCGAGGCCACCATCCGCAAGCGCGCCAGCCGACGCCAGCAGCGCCGGCGGCGCTGAACGTCCCCAGGAACCGGGCGGTGCCCATCGAGATCCGTCGCTTTGGCGTCGGTCACCGGCGCCCGGAGGGTCCGCCCGGCTCAGTGGGCCTGGCCGGGCAGGTGATCCACAGCGACGGGCGCGGGATCGTCGCTGAACTCGCCTTCACGCGGAACGCCCGGATCGAGCCGCACTCCAACCCCGACACCACCTACTTCATCGTGGTCGAGGGCGGTGGCTGGGTGGGCGTCGGCGACGAACGCACCCGGATCGCCGCCGGCGAGGCGGCCTTGTGGCCGGCGGACGTCATCCACTCGGCCTGGACGGAGCACTCGGAGATGCGTGCGTTCGTCGTCGAGCTCGCCGGTGCGGACGACGGCGGGGCGGTGCTCGGCCGGGCGCGCGCCATCGCGCCGGGCGCCCGACGAGTCTCACCGGGTGAAGGGTCGCTTGCGCCCCCTCAGCATGCGGCTGCGCATGACCGCACGGAGGGCGAACCCGTCTAAGTGATGTTCCATGGGGCGACGTCGTCGCGAGGACGGCGATGCGCCCCGGCATCATTTGAGTCACAGCTACGCTGGGCAGGCCTTGATCCTTGACGGAACTCATGACCGGCCAAGGGTGGATGTGCCCGATCTGATCCCAGGGCGGATCACTCAGGCATGGGGCTTCCGATCAGCCGTTCAGCACGGCTCCAAGCTGGCTGAGAACCCGGGCGGTTGCGCCCCACACCGAGAGGCCGTCCACCCGGTACGCGCCGTAGCGGAGCGGCCAGCCGCGCACGGTGCGCTCGACGATCTCGAACGGGGCGTTGGGCAGGAAGTCGGCGATGCGCGGCTCGACGATCCGGGCGACCTCGTGGGGTGACGCGAGCAGGACCGGCCGCCGTTCAGCGAGGGCCAGGATCGGGGTGACCTCGAAGTTGCTGATGGGGATCCAGAACCGCTCGAGCTCACCGATCACGCGCACCCCGGCCACCGCGGCGTCCAGCGCGACTTCCTCGGCGGCCTCGCGCAAGGCCGTGGCCGCCAGGTCCGCGTCGCTCGCGTCGGCGCGCCCGCCTGGAAAGCTCACCTCGCCGCTGTGATGGCCGTCGCCGGTCACCCGCTCGGTCAGGACGACCCGGGCGTCACCGTGCTCATCGGGAAAGAGCAGGACGAGGACGGCCGCCGGTCGAACGGCCACACGGTCGAACGGCACCGACGGGAGCCGCCCACCGGCAGACCCGGTGAAGATCGGCATCAACGCCTCCGCCGGAGGGGGAAGCGTGGCTGGCAGGACCGCCAGCCGGATCGCGAGATCCGAGAAGCGCATCCCTCAGCCGACCGGAGCCGGGCCGACCCGAGGCATTCGAGCCGCGCCTAGTTGACCAGGTCGCCGTCGCCGCGCTTGCGCTCGGTCGGCGGAAGGTCCAGAGGACTCGGCGTGCGGCCCGCGGCGCCGACGGGCG
>JBCLCL010000056.1:0-10392 GCA_038915815.1 Candidatus Limnocylindrales bacterium | reverse complement strand
GAGAAGGGCTTCAAGTTCTCCACCTACGCCACCTGGTGGATCCGCCAGGCCATCACCCGGGCGATCGCCGACCAGGCCCGCACGATCCGGATCCCGGTCCACATGGTCGAGACGATCAACCGGTTGATCCGCGTCTCGCGCGGGCTGCTCCAGGAGCTGGGTCGCGAGCCGACGGTCGAGGAGATCGCCGAGGCGATGTCCAGGGGCCAGGAGGTCCAGGTCACCCCGGAGAAGGTGCGCGAGATCATCAAGGTCTCGCAGGAGCCGGTCTCGCTGGAGACCCCGATCGGCGAGGAGGAGGACTCCCACCTGGGCGACTTCATCGAGGATCGTGGCGCCCTGGCCCCGGCCGAGGCGGCATCGCACCAGCTGCTCAAGGAGCAGGTCGAGGCGGTGCTCGATTCCCTGACCGGACGCGAGCGGCGGGTGCTGCAGCTGCGGTTCGGTCTGGAGGACGGCCGGGCCCGGACGCTCGAGGAGGTCGGCAAGGAGTTCAACGTCACTCGTGAGCGGATCCGCCAGATCGAGGCCAAGGCCCTCCGCAAGCTGCGCCACCCGTCGCGCAGCCGCAAGCTGAAGGACTACCTGGAGTAGTCGGGGGGCCCATGCGGCCCGATCCCGCGCCATTCTTGCGCCCGATCCCGCGCCATTCTTGCGCCCGATCCCGCGCCATTCTTGCGCCCGGCGCAAGACCTTGGCAGCGGCTTGCATTGGATGCAAGCACCGTCGGTTCGCCTGGAGGATCGGTCGGACCGTTGTGTGCAATGCAATCCGCGAGGGCAAGAAGGGCCCCGTCCGCCAGAAGTAGTCCCAAGGTTGCATCGAGCGCAACCCACCGTCACCGATCGGCTGGCTCGCGGACGGCCAGCGACAGTGCGTGCATCTGATGCAATGACCGCCCCGCTGCTGACCTGGCGGAATGGCGCATCAGAGCAGGATGATCGAGTTGCCGGCCGGGTCCACCCCGGCTCCAAGCAACTCCAGCGCTCGCCGGCCTGGCACCGGGAAGCGTTCCACCAGCACTTCGCGGTTCGCGCGGACGAAGTCGCGGTTGTGGCGGGAGTCCAGGAGCAGGAGGGCCATGCTCGTCACGTCGCCGTCACGGAGCTTGAGAGCCAGCCGCCGCTCGAGCGCCTGGCGATCCCGAGGCCTGGTCTCGGCCTCGACGCCGTTCCGCCAGCCCGAGCCTGAGACCACGGCGTCCCAGGCTCGGCGGTCGTCTGGCGACGGGAACGGGACTTCTGTCCGGAACCGCAATGATCGGTGAACCCGTAGCCGAAATCGGTCAAGGAGCGCCACGTGGGCGGCATCTCGCAGCGGCTCGCCACGGGGGTAGGCTCGGATGCTCAGCTCGAGTCCGACAGCAGCGAGCAGCATCGACGCCTGTTGGATCGAGACAGATGCCGTGAGTCCTCGCTCGATCCGGCTGTATTGAGCCGGGGACAGTCCAACCGCACGGGCGAGATCCGTGCCGCCCAGACCGCGATCCATCCGCGCGTTCCGCAACTCGCTGAGGACCGTTGCCGTCATGGCGCGGCCCCGAGCTGTGCCGATGTCGATCGCCCGTTCACGACTTCCCACGGTCCGATGATGCGGCGGGGCCCTCAATTCGCCGTTATCCGGTCGGGGCGTCTCCGGGCTCGGAGCCGACCGCGATCGGCATGCCGCTCCGACTCCAGTCGCTATAGGAACCCGGGTAGAGGATCGGGTCCGGCAGGCCGGCGACGCGCATCGCCAGGCTGTTGAAACAGGCCGACACGCCACTGCCACATGAGGTGATGACCGGCCCGCTCGAACCGTCGGCGCCGAGCGCACGGAAGCGGGCCGCCAGCTCCGAGGCGCTGAGAAGCCGTCCATCCGGGCCCAGGTTCTCGTCGGTCGGGGCACTCCTGGCGGTCGGGATGTGCCCGGCCACGGGGTCGATCGGCTCGATCTCTCCGCGGTAGCGAGGGGCGGCCCGGGCATCGAGCAGGACCTCGCGTCCGAGCCGCCCGGCGAGACCCGCGCGATCGATGGTTCGTCTCCAGCGATCGGCCAGGTCCAGGGGCGCGGCCGGATACCTGGGGACGTCCAGGGTCACCGGATAGCCCTCGGAAACCCAGGCCGGGTAGCCACCATCGAGCACCGAGACCCGTCCGTGTCCGAGATCGTCGAGCATCCACCAGAGACGGGCCGCGACCCAGCCCCCGACGTCGTCGTAGGTCACGACCTCGTGGTCGGTGCCGATCCCGGCGGCTCCCAGCCGTCGCTGGAATGCGGTCGGGTCGGGGAGGGGATGCCGGCCTGGACCGTCCGTGGCCACGAGATCAGAGTCCAGGTCCAGAAAGACGGCACCCGGGATGTGGCCGGCGTCGTAGGCTTCGCGCCCACGCCCGGGCGAACCCAGCACCCAGCGAACGTCGACGACCCTCAAGCTCGGGTCAGCCAGCCGCTCGAAGAGTGCGGTGGGCGAGGTGATCGGAGATCGGGCTGGCATGATCGGAGTATGCGGGGATGCCCGGCCGCTGCATGCTATCCTTCGCCGGGCGCCGACACCGGTACCCCGACGCTCACGATTCCGGTCTTGCCCGGGGCCCCGGCGTCCTCGCTCCGGCGTAGCTCAGTGGTAGAGCGGGCGGCTGTTAACCGCTTGGTCGTAGGTTCGAGTCCTACCGCCGGAGCCAACCCCTGCCTACAGGATCCGACCGATGTGACTCGCATCTGTCCCTGATCCGCGCTCCGGGATCAGTCCACGCCGAGCGCGACTGACGAGCAACAGCCGCAGTCCCCTTCCACCAAACCGATGATGGCGTCGGACGCCTCGCAGCACGGCCCGGCCATGTCCAGGATCGCGAGCGATCGGCGTGACCGGGTGAGATGCCCGCTGAGCGTGGCAAGGCGTGCGTCAAGGGCCTGGAGCCTTGCGATCCGGTCGGCGATGTGGGCGCGCCGCTCGCCGATGAGGCGTGGCAGGTTGGCGGTCGCGTCCGCGCAGTGCCCCGAATGGCACCAGCCGGCGATCCTGGCGGCATCCTCGAGCGGCACGTCGAGCCGGCGCAGGTCGATCAGGAGCCGGAGATCGCGTCCATCAGCAGCGACGCGTCGGCGCGCCCATCCTCGACGAACAGGAAGGCGGCATCGCCCTCGAACTTCGTGAGGCGATATGGCGGTTCCAGCCGGCCGACGATCGTCTCGAGCAGGTCGCCGGCGATGGCCGGGGCGTGCTCCAGCTCGCTCCCGTGAGAGGCAGGCGGTGTAACCGGTCAGGTCTGCGATGACGAGGAAGCCGGTCTCGGGCGTTGCAGCCATGGGCGGACTCCAGACCTTGGAGTCGCTCCAATGTCAAGACCCTTCGCCATTCCGGACATCGGCAGCTTCCTCGTTTCCGTAGACTCGGTCGATGCGACCGTCCAACACCCGCCGCCTGGTGATCCTGGCCGAAGGACAGTTCGCCGCCCACAGTGCCAAGACCGCCTACGGCGTGATCCGGTACGGGCGCGACGACGTCGTGGCCGTCCTCGACTCGACCAGGGCCGGCGAGAACGTGGACGCCTATCTGCCCGGCCATGACATCCCGATCCTGGCGTCGCTTTCCGAGGCGCTCGCCCTCCTGAAGCCGCCCGACGCGTTGCTGATCGGCATCGCGCCGACCGGCGGCAGGCTGCCGGCGCCGTGGCGCTCGACGATCGGGGAGGCGATCGCGGCGGGACTCGATGTCCTGTCCGGGCTCCACATGTTCGTCGGCGACGACCCGCAGTTCGCCGCGGCGGCCAGTGCGCGAGGGACCGCGATCATCGACCTCCGACGACCGCCGGACCGGATGGAGACGGCCGTCGGCCGGCGTCACCGCCCGGGCAAGCGGGTCATCCTGACGGTCGGGACCGATTGCGCCATCGGCAAGATGTCGGTCGCCCTCGAGCTGCGCCGGGCGGCCGTGGCCGCCGGAGACCGGGCGTCGTTCGTGCCCACCGGCCAGACCGGGATGATGATCGAGGGCTGGGGCGTGGCCGTCGATCGGTTGATCACTGACTTCGCCCAGGGCACGGTCGAATGGCTCGTCGAGCAGGGCGAGGCGCTCGGCGACTGGGTCATCGTCGAGGGCCAGGGCTCGCTGGATCATCCGGCCTATTCGTCGGTCACGCTGGCTCTGATCCACGGGGCCACCCCACAGGCGATGGTCATGGTCCACAAGCCGGGGCTGACCGATCACGACTTCGAACATCTGGCGGAGGCGGTATTCCCGATCGCCGCCCTGCCGCCGTTCATCGAGCTCCACGAGCGCATCGCCGGGCTTGTCGCGCCGTCGCGAGTCGTCGGGGTGGCGCTGAACACCTCGCTCTATCCGGACGAGCGCGATGCCCACCGGATCATCGAGGAGACTGCGGCAGAGACGGGCCTGCCGACGGACGACCCGTTCCGGTTCGGCGCTGACCGCCTCTGGCAGGCCGTGCGCGAGCGCGTGGAGGCCCTGCCGTGGGTTCGCGGGTCGTGAGTCTCCGGCTGACCCAGGAGGTCCTCCAGCTCGCATTGCGCGACCCGTTCAGGATCGCCCGCTCGGAGCATGGGCAAGGGCAGCGGGTCGCCACGGTCGTGGTGGAGGTTCGCGATGAACGCTTCCCGGACCTGGTCGGGATCGGGGAGGGCTACCCGGATCGGTTCTACGGTGAGACGCCAGCCACGATGGCCGCGGTCTTCCCCGGGCTCCTCGAGGCGATCGGCGCGATCGAGCCGTCGCCCGGCGGACTTGCCGTGGCCGACTCAGCGATGGACCGGACCATCCGCGGCCACGGCGCGGCCAAGTGCGCGCTCGACATCGCGCTGCACGACCTGGTCGGCAAGGTGAACGGGCTGCCGGTCCACCGGCTGCTCAGCCTCTCCGCCGAGTTGCCGCCGACCGATTTCACGATCGGGATCGATACGCCAGAGGTCGTCGCCGAACGTGCCCGGCGGGCCGCAGCGTTCCCGGCCCTGAAGATCAAGCTGGGCGGCCCGGGTGACCTCGCCACCCTGGAAGCGGTGCGCGCCGTCTACGGCGGGCCGATCCGGGTCGATGCCAACACCGGCTGGACGCCGGAGGGCGCGATCGCCATCCTCCCTGACCTCGAACGGCTCGGCGTGGAACTCATCGAGCAGCCGTTTGGGGCCCGCCGGCTCGACCAGCTGCGCTGGCTCCAGGAACGGTCACCGCTGCCGATCGTCGCCGACGAGAGCTGCGTCTTCCCGGAGGACCTCGAAGGGCTGGTCGGCGTGGTCCAGGGGGTCAACGTCAAGCTGGCCAAGTGCGGCGGCATCGGGCCGGCCCGAAGGATGCTGGAGCGAGCGCGTGAGCTCGGGTTCCGGACCTTCCTCGGTTGCATGGAGGAGACTTCGGTCGGGATCGCCGGTTCGGCGGTCGTGGCATCGCTGGCCGACTGGGTCGATCTGGACGGCTGCCTGCTGCTCGCCGACGACCCGTTCGACGGCCTGGAGCTCGATCCCGAACATCGCTGGCGACTGACTGATCGTCCCGGCCTCGGGCTGTCGCGGCGGGCACCCTGACGCCTGCCGGATCGGTTCACGCTCGGACAGCACGGGCGTTCACCGAACGTCCGTTCATGTGGACAACTTGGTGGACGAAGTCGTGGACAAGCCCCCTTCCGGGCCGGGCGCGGCGGTCCTAGGATGGTCCCTTACCGGTTGATCGAGCCCCAGGGAGGGATCGGCCGGTAGACCAGGAGACTGCATCCGGTCGTCGGGCATATCCCGTCCGACTATGCCGGAGGGTTGCGTATTGCCGCCGGCCGCCGATCGGGTCGTCTCGACCGCGCCCGGAACAGAAGAGGGAGGGCGCGCCATCGATGGTTCCACGCACAGTCGTCGCCGGTGCTCCCCACCCCGATGCGGTCGAGTTCGTGCGGTTCTGCTACCACCGCCGCCGGGTCGGCTGGCCGGAGCTGTATGACGAGATGTGCGCGGTCGCCGGGCGCGGCCTGTTCCATGGCTTCAGCGCCGACGATCTCGGGGGGATCGGGGTCGGCTTCAGCCTGTTCGACATGCCGGCGCTTGCGAGCCTGGCCGCCCGAGTCGTTGCCGAGGAGGTGGCACTCCGACGACCGGTGAGCGTGGTCATCACCGGGGCTTCGACGTCTGCCGCAGCCCTGCCCGAGGACTCGTTGGGCGTCGATCGATCCGACGCGCCCGCCGCCTTCACGCCCGCCGCTTCCACCCAGACGCCACCGCCCGTGCGCTCCGCCGCCGCGGTCCCCGACGAGCGTTCCTTCGACGTCCCGATCCGCCTCGCGCTTGCGCCCTCCGGGGCCTGACCCGCTGATCTCTTCCTGTCAGTATCGACAGACGCCAACGACCCCCGTCGAGAGCCGGCGTGGCCCGTGGGGTCGTTCGATTCAGAGTCGGGTCACGCCCTCCGGTCGCCGTTCCATTGGCCGCCGGACCTGGACCTGGTCGTCGTGGCCGGCGCCCCGTCACGGCGGCGGGCGCCGGGCGCCGAACGCCGGGCGCCGGGCGCCGAACGCCGGGCGCCCCAGGGCGCCCGGCGTTCTTCCAGGAAGGACAAATCGGGCCGAACGACTGCCGTTTGAACGCCGACCGAGAGGTTCGTCGCCTGACAGGCACGAATCGGACCGAATGGACTGCCGATCTGGTCAGCGAATGACCGAATCGTCGGCAGTCATGCACAAATCGAGCGAATCAGGCGGGTGAGCCAGGTGATGGCAGGTGATGGTGCCCGATCCTCCACTGCGACATGCCGTTTGTCCTTCCATGAAGAACAACGTCCGGATCGGCGCCTCCATCGGGCCGCAGGGGCCGGGCGACCGAAGCGCGGTCGCCTCAGGCGCGGATGCGGCGCCTCGACATCTCACCCTCGATCTGACGTTCGGCCTCGACGTAGCGATCGATCTGCTCGCGGAGCTGGTTCGCCTCCGGGGTGTAGAGGTGGACCTGCTGCTGAAGGATGTACGAGAGGCGGCGGCTGGTCATCCGGACGTGGTCGAGGTTCTTCATCAGGACCAGGGGATCCATCGAGGCCAGGTCCGACGGGTGGTACATCTGCTGCATGGCGGCATTCTAGAGCGAGCGAAGCGCCCTCGGCGGCCAGCTCCAGTCGATGTCGTGGCCCGCGCCCGCCAGCGCGCGCCGGCGACCCGTTTCGGTCGCGCCCAGGACCAGGATGCGATCCGTTTTCGTGGCCCGGCCGGCCTCATCGCCCCACAGCTTGGTCATCTTGCGTCCCGCCGCCACGTCGTCCAGGGCCACGCCCGCCAGCCTGTAGCCTTCGGGCTCGGCCGCGGCCTCCCAGGTCCGTTCAGCGAGACCGACCCCACCCGGGATCTGCCGGCCGCGGTCGGTCAGGACATCGCCGATCACCAGGACCACGACCGCGTCGTCGGTCAGGGCCGGCCGTAACCCGGCCAGCACGTCGCGCAGGAACGCGAGGTACGGCTTGCGGTGGTGTGCGTCGTCGAGCGCCGCATCGATCGCGCGGGCGTCGAAGCCGAGGAACCAGGTCCGCAGCCAGTTGTAGTAGCCGTATTTGACGACCCGCAGGTAGGGTGGCGAGGTCACCACGAGCCGGGCGGCATCCGGTCGTCCCGACTCGCGCAGCGCGGCCCGCGCCCGCGGCGCGACGTCGCGAGCGTCGCCCAGCAGGGCGAGCCCCTCCGTCCGCGGTGGAGGCTGGCGAAAGAGCCGATCGAGCTTCTTCGACAATCCATCGAAGACATCGCGGTCCGGGGAGGCGAACGCGGTCCGCGCCGCGTAATCGCGCACGTAGCGTGGAGCCATCGAGAACGTGTTCGGCATCAGCTCCGAGAGATAGCTGGCGCTCTTGCCGTGCAGGATCCCGGTCACCGCCGCGGCCAGGAAGCGGTCGGTCCGATCGTCGAGTCGCAGGGTGGTGCGAACGAACAGGAGCTGCCCCATCGTCCTGTGATGGAAGGCGAGCGCAACCTCGGCCGGGACGGTCTCGATCCCGTCACCCGGTGGGTCGGACGAGCCGGCCCGTGGGACGAGGGCGTCGGCGGCGTTCGGGTCGGCAACCACCCGTCGGCCCAGCGCTGACCACGCTCCCGATCCGGCGTTCCAGGCCAGGCGGAGCTGGGCGAGCCGGGTGACCGCCTGGGCTCGCGTCGGCGGCTCGACCTTGGCGGCCGTGAGCAGATGGGCGAACGGGTTGAGGTCATTGCCGACGCCGATCCGCCCCTCCGCGCAGGCCTGGAGGGCCGTCGTGCCGCGCCCCGAGAACGGATCCAGGACGACGTCGCCCGGCCGCGAGTAGCGGGCGATGAAGGCGTGGGTCAAGGCCGCCGGATAGCTCGCGAGGTACGAGCACATCGGGTGGAATGGATGGCCCCATAGCCGCTGCTGGTCCTTCCATTCGGGCGCCAGGGAGATGGCCGGCAGCTCGAGCGGCAGGTCGAGGGCAAGCTGCTGTGCGGCGGTGGCGCCTGCACGACGTGCCGACATGGGCGGTCCCTGTCCTCCCTGAAACCTCGCCCGGATCCCGGCCGGGACGATGGGCCGCGCAGTGTAGCACGCTCGATTCGGAGGATCGGCGGCCGTTCGGCGGCCGTTCGGCCCGCGCGTCGCGGTAGACTCGCGCCTGGTCCCCGTAGCTCAGTGGACAGAGCAGCCGCCTTCTAAGCGGAAGGTCGCAGGTTCGAATCCTGCCGGGGGCGCCATTGTCTCCCGCTCCACTTTGCCTCGGCCAGGGGCCGATGCATTCTCCGTCGATCCCGATGTCGGCAGCGAGTTGCCCCTGAGCGCGGTCCGGTCCGGTCCGCCCGCCCGTTCAGCCGGCCGCGAGCAGCGCGACCCCGAAGGCCAGCGTCGGGATGTAGATCGCGAACGGCGGCACGTCCCCGAACGCGACCAGTCCCGCGACGAGGAGCGCGGACAGGACCGCGCTCCCCCACCCGAGCATCGGTCCGATGGGGCCGCCCGCGGTCGCCGCGACGCCGAGCGCCCCGATCGCCGCGAAGCCGATGACGATGAAGCCCTTGAAGAGACCACCGCTCAGTCGATCGAGCGGTGCGCTCCCGACATCGACGACGCCGGTCTCCACGAACGTCCGGGCGGTGGTCGGCAAGACGGTGTGGCGGTAGAGCAGGGAGATGATCCAGAGGGTGGCCGCGATCTCGAACGCGCCCACGGCGCCGGACGCGAGCGCTCGACCCCATCCGTCCGGGAGGAGCGCCGGTAGCCCGGCGAAGCCGGCCGCGGTCACGACGGTCCCCATCATCAGGAACAGGCTGGTGAACCGCCACGCGCCGGGGCGCTTCGCGACGATCGCGAAGTAGTCGGCCTGAGACGCCGTCCAGGCGCGGAAGAGATAGGGGTTTCCCGCCCCGATCCAGAACAGGACGGCTCCGCCGACCAGGAGCCAGCCGGTCAGGTGACCTGCGTCCATCCCCACATCCCTTCTCCCGTGTCGACCGGTGGAGGGTAGGCGCACGAAGGGCGCCCCGGATGCCCGATCGATGGGCCTACCCTACTCCAGCCCCGTCCGCGCCCCCGTCCCCGATCCCTTGCCCTTCACCTTCTGTCACGTCGGCTCCTCATCGGCATGCCTTCGAGCCCGCGGTGGGTAGCTACCTCAGCGCCCGCCTCCCCGCGATCAGGAGCAAGACCCGCGCCGGCACGCCGATCAGCATCAACGGGAGGGCGAAGCCCATCCCAAGCCCAAAGGCCAACGGGGCCGTACTGAGAGCGAGCAGGGCGCCCGATCGCCGTCGACGCCACAGGAGCAGGCCGGCGACCACGTCCGCGCCGCAGACGGCGACGAGGGTCCAGGCCAAGGCGACGAATGGCTCCCGCCCGAGCGCCTCGAAGGGGCCGGCCAGGGCGCGGAACCAGAATATCAGCGGCACCTCGCCGTTCCGCTCCAGGGACGCGAGGACGATCGGGGTCGACAGGCCGAACCCGAGGCCCAGGAACAGGTGGACCAGGGCCGCCGCGCGCAGGCGACCCTCGCCCGCGACCGGTGTCGCGCCGGCGGGGCGAGGGCTCACGCCGCTCGCCGGGCCGAGCGCGCGCCGGCTACCGCCGCGCCTGCGCCGATGAGACCGACCCCCACGTCGGTCAAGAGGGCGTACGGATCCTGCACTTGGGCGACTGCGAGAACCCCATACAGCGCTGCCCACGCGAGCCCGAGGACGCCGGACCACGCCTCGATCCCGGTGCCGCGACCTCGGACGAACTGGACGCCGAGCCCCACGGCCGCGAGCCCCGCGATGAACGTGGCCACCCAGGGCACGAGCTCGGTGCGGAAGACGACGGTGGCGCTGATGCCGAACAGTGCGCCAACCAGCCACAGGATCCCTGATGCCTTCAACGCGTTCACGCGGTCCTCCTCATGCCTCCAACGCGGTCGTGACCGCAATGCCACCGGATCCGGCGGTGGCAGGGGCACGGGAC
>JBCLCL010000055.1:0-10783 GCA_038915815.1 Candidatus Limnocylindrales bacterium | reverse complement strand
TCGCCACGCCCAGATCGCGAGGTGTGTCCGCTGGGCGCTACTCATAGTCTGTAGACTTATCGTCTGAGGCACAAGTAGCTTGCCCGGGTGCCCACCCGCGACCGGCCCGAGCTTCTGCTGGCCTTTGGGCGCGCCGTGCGGACGCTGCGCACCGCCCGCGGGATCTCCCAGGAGCGGCTGGCCGAGGAGGTCGGCATCCACCGGACCTACATCGGCGACGTCGAGCGCGGCCTGCGCAATGTCGGGCTGCTCAACGTCGACCGCATCGCTCAGGGCCTTGCCACCGACCTCGCCGGGTTGATGACGGAGGTCGAGGCCGAGCGACGCCGGTAGCCGCCGCGGTCCACGAGGGCACGGCGGCGCGGAGCGAACTGGGTTCTCTGCGACCGAGGCCGCCACGATCCGCGCATCGTGTCCCGGTTCAAAGTGGATCACCCGTCTTGGACGCTACCCGGCCGACAGCATCGGCGATCTCGACCTGCGACCGGCGCTCGATCGGCTCAAGCCCGACGACCGCCCCCTTACGCTCTAATGTCCCGCGCCGGAACCAGCTTCAGTCTTCCGCACCGCCCCGGATCGCCCGCTCGGGCGGGGCGAGGAGGCCAACACGGCCGACGGCGACGTCCGGCTTGACCGGCTCGGCCAGCGGCCCACGTAAGCGACGAGATGATGGAGACGCTCGAAGCGACCGACCGGGGCGGTGGTCGCCGACTATGCTACGGACCGTGAGCCAGGACGAACATGGTGGGGTGGGGATCCGTCACGTTGCCGCCCCGACGGAGGAGGAGCTCGAGGTCGCCTGGGCCAGCGTCTCCGGGCGCCTCCGGCCGACGCCGCTCGTCGTCAGCCCAATCGGCCCCGCAGCCTGGCTCAAGCTCGAGACGATGCAGCCGACGGGCTCGTTCAAGGTCCGCGGCGCCCTGGCGGCGCTCGACCGCCTGCCGACGGGTCAACGGGTGATCACGGCGAGCGCCGGCAATCACGGTCTCGGCATCGCCTGGGCTGCCTCGATCATCGGGGTGGAGGTGACGGTCGTCGTTTCCGAGCATGCCTCCGCGGCGAAGGTCGCTGCGCTGCGCCGCTACCCGATCGAGCTCATCCTGCACGGGACGGACAGTGACGCGGCCGAGGCGTACGCTCCACGACTCGTCGGACCGGGCGCCGTTTACATCTCCCCGTACAACGACACGCTGGTTATCGCCGGCCAGAGCACGATCGGCCGCGAGCTCGACGATCAGGCGCCTGGCCCGCTCACCGTCGTCGCTCCGGTCGGCGGTGGGGGGCTGCTCGCCGGTCTGGCGCTCTGGGCACGTCGCCGAACCGACGTCTCCATCGTCGGCGTCGAGGCGTGCGCCTCACGCGCCGTCTCGACGGCCGTCGCGGCCGGTCACATCGTCACCATCCGGGCCTCCGACACGCTCGCGGACGGCCTCGCGGGCAACATCGAGCCTGGCTCGGTAACCCCATCCCTCCTGGGCTCGGCCACGTTCGTCTGCGTGGACGAGGCCGAAATCCGCGCCGCCATGCGCTGGCTCATGGTGAACCACGGCGTCGTCACCGAGGGCGCCGGTGCGACCGGCGTGGCCGCCGTTCTCGCCGGCCGAGTCGAGACGCAGGGCCGCCTCGTCGTGCTCGTCACCGGCCGCAACATCACACCCGCCGGGTACGCCACCGCGATTGCCGAGGCTTGATTCGAGGTCGGCGTCCAGCGCTCCAGCAGATCACGGCCAGCACCACTCATGGCCAAGGTCAACCGTCTGCGGGCCGGCTTGGCCGAGACCCTGACCCGGCCCGAGGGCACGACCCACTGGAGCACCCGCGGCCTGGCGAAGCGCGTCGGCGTGAGCGCCTCGACCATCGCGCGGTTCTGGCAGGCGGGTCGTCTGAAGCCGCACCGGACCAAGACGTTCAGATTCAGCCGCGATCCCGAACTCGTGGCCAATGTGACCGACGTCGTCGGGATCTACCTCGCCCCGCCCGAGCGGGCGATCCGGCGCGGGACACTACTTGGGTACGATGAATGCAGGCTGCGATCACACTCGATCCAGCGGGCGGTCGAGGCGGCGCCTGCAAAATTCCTGCCGAAGAGTTCGTCGCTACTTCGGCAAACCGACCCAACCTAGGATGACCGCAACTGGCACGCGATCACGGAGCGAACGGCGCCAGGCGTACCCGGTCAACGCGCGGTCGAGTGGCTGCGCATCCTTGGACAGTCGCTGAAGGAGGCTGACGTGCCGGCTGAGAAGGCAGACCTACTGCACGCGATCTACGAGCGCATCGTGGTGGCGGGGCCCGAAATCGTCCGGGTTCGCCTCACGTCGGCGGCCTACGCGCACGGATTGGCGCTGGCGCTGCCGGAAAAGGTTGTAATGGCGCGCCCGACAGGTGTTGGGCGCGCGTTAGCAACCTACGACCTGCCGATCGAGGGCCGCGATGAATGGCTGGCGGCGGCCAGGCGGCTGGCATGAGGCCCCGCCGCCCCGCCGGACGCGCCACGGACCGTGAGGTCGGGGTGGTCGCGGCGGTCCTGGTCGCTGGGTCGGAGAAGGCTGCGGCGCACCGCCTGGGCCTCTCGCACTCGACCGTGAAGCACCACCTGGCGAACGCTCGGTCCAAGGTGGGCGCGGAGACGACGGCCCAGCTCGTGTGGATCCTGGCCCCGCGGCTGCCTGAACCTGAGGGCCCGGCCGAGGCTGACGAGTAGCCCTCGGTCGGCGAAGCCCGGCTGCAACGAGCCAGACTCCGACAATCGGACCAAAAGGGCCCCGAGGCTCTTGGTGGGGGCACCCCTGTGGCGTGATGGGGTCGCGCGAGGACGAGTGCCTTAGTCGAACTTGACGGTGGCGAGGAGCTCCGAGGCTCGCGCAGCCAGGTCGTCGAAGCTCGTCCCGTCGAACGAGTCGACGACGATGGCGACCGTGCCCTTGGCACCGGCCAGGAGATAGATCCGCTGCTTCTCTGTGCCAGCCAGTCCCCACGACCAGAGTCCCCCGGGTTGCGAGGGTCCGACCAGCACGCTCTGGCAGACTCGGGCAGGGCAGGACGGGTCGGCGTTGGGCGCGCCCGCCGAGATGGCGACATCGAACCACTTGCCGGCCAGTCCGCCGATGGTCGTGTCGACCGGCTTGGTCACCTGCAGCGACGAATTGGCCGTGAACCAGGCCGCCATGGACGGCACATCTGCGCCGACCGACGCCAAGATCGTCGCGAAGTCCGCGGAGACTCGAGGTCCGCGGAAGAAGACGACCGCATCACCGGGATGGTCGATCGGCAGGATCGGGAGGATCCACGCGACGTCCTCACGGTTCTGCCACCCGGCCTTGGCGACGGTGAACGAGAACCCCAGCTCGAACACCTGGCTGTGGTACGGCCCGGGAGCGAGCAGGCCGAGGCACGAATGCGTCGCCACGCAACTCCCGTCGGTCGGGATGTCAGTTGGGCGCTGCAGGGACATCGGCAGTTCCGACGCCGGCGCGGACGGTGACGCCGACGGGCTGGGCGCCGATCCGCCCCCGCATGCGGCGACGAGCAGCGCGGGCAAAGCTACAGCGAGCACGGCGCGTCGCACCTGGGTACCACGAGGCAGGGAACGGTAGGACATCGGGTGCCACCCTTCGAGCGCATCCAGGCTGAGGAGCGAGCCCGACGCATCCCGGCCCACGCTGGCGCAGGATGACCTGGATACTAAACGGTCCCATTGGGCGATTCAAGAACCCACCGCCTGGGCCTGTCGCACTCGACCGTCAAGCACCACTTGGCGAACGCCAGATCCAGGGTCGGCGCGGAGACGACGGCCCAGCTCGTGTGGATCCTGGCCCCGCGGCTGCCTGAACCCGAGGGGTTGGCCGAGGCCGACGAGTAGCTGTCGGCCCGAGTCCGGCCGCCCCGACCATTTCCCCCGCACGAATCGCAATCCAAGGATGGAGTCATGCGGCACGCCATCACAAACGCCCGAGGAGATCGGCCTTTGCTGCATCGAAATCGTCGGACGTGATCACTCCGTCGTCGCGCAACGCTGCCAGCTGACGCAGCCGGGTCGCCGGGTCCCCTCACCCGGCCCGCCCGCTCCGCGTCCGGAGCGCGATCCCGGTTCGCCGGCCAGCGCAGCCGGAGCGACGGGCGGGCGGGCGGCCGTTGCTCCTGCTGGGGCCTCAAAGCCCTCGCCAGACCAACGGATGGATTGATCGTCGAGAGTATCGTTGCGGCCTGGTTGTAACAGTCCGACCCGTGCTCCCGTCACATGGCCAATCGACCAAGTCCGCACGATAGAGAGGAGACCGCCGGTGAGCGGTCGGCACTCCGGTACCGCGGTTCGCGCACTGGTGATGGCCCTGCTCGTCGCGGGTTGCACGGTAGGTCCGATCGCCGAGGGCCCGGCGTCGCCTGTCCCAACGGAAAGCATTCGCCCCGCCCAGGCGAGCGATCACGTCGAACTCCCATCGCCCACGGCCGAGGCCCCGTCGCCTTCGGCCCCGTCGATGCCCCTCGAGCCCTCATCCCCACCGCCTCCGTCCGCACCGCCGCCGTCCCCCATGCCGAGCGATCCACCTCCGGCGCCGCCGTTGACGTCCTCCTTGTTGTCGGGGCCCCTCCGGATCGATGGACTCGCCCGCGTCTTCGCCGATGAGCTTCGGGTCAGGTCGGCGCCCGGCACGGGGGCTGAGTCGCTGATCCACGTGGAGCCGCTCGTAAAGGGAGACGAGGTCTTCGTTATCGCGGGTCCCGTGCCGGCCAACGGGTACCGATGGTGGGAGGTGCAGGTGGTCCGCCCTGAGTTTGGGCGAGGCGGCTGGATCGCCGATGCCAGCCGCGACGGTGAGATCTGGGTTTCTCCGGCATCGGTGGATTGCCCCTCGGACCCGTCGATCGCCGATCTCGATTGGCTAGGAGGCGCTGGAGCGCTGGTGTGCTACGGAGGGCGCGAGCTCCAGGTCCGAGCCTTCCGGCGGCAGTTCTGCGGAGACGGGATGACAAATACGTCTAGTGGTCCGGAGTGGATCGCCGGGGTGTTCGGAGGCGATTCACTCTTTGACCGCGAAGTGGACTGGGGCGACGAGACCGCGCACGAGATCTACGGCCGTGCGCACCCGTCGCTCCTCGATTCGGGCTGCGGCGGTCGGAACGCCTCCGGCTGGTTCGACGTCACCGGCCACTTCGACGACCCGGTCTCGGGCGACTGCCGGACTACCTTTGAGGACCCCGACACTGGCGAAGAGCGCCACGAGGAGCCGGCGTGGTCGATCACGAGATGTCGTGAGACCTTCGTCTACACGCAGCTCCGCCCGGCGCCTGGTCCCTGACCGGTTCGTACGGCGTCATGATCCCGCAGGTAGGTGGATCGAGGCTCCCCCACCAGCCTCGACGAAGCGGCGGGCGCGCTCCGCGTGAATGACGAGTCGTATCTCTCTTGTCGACGGCGGGGCGCACACTCGACCGACGGGCATGGGGGCCTGATTGTAACAGTCCGACCCGTGCTCCCGTCACATGGCCAATCGACCAAGTCCGCACGATAGAGAGGAGACCGCCGGTGAGCGGTCGGCACTCCGGTACCGCGGTTCGCGCACTGGTGATGGCCCTGCTCGTCGCGGGTTGCACGGTAGGTCCGATCGCCGAGGGCCCGGCGTCGCCTGTCCCAACGGAAAGCATTCGCCCCGCCCAGGCGAGCGATCACGTCGAACTCCCATCGCCCACGGCCGAGGCCCCGTCGGCGACCCCAACGGCTTCGCGCTTGGACGCAGCAGCTCAATGGTCGGCGTTCAAAGACTGGCTTCCCACGGTCATGCCCGGCCTGTCGATGGCGCTGGGGGCGGTGAGGGATAAGGACGTCATGACCGATCCTGTCCGAGCGGCTGAAGCCCCCAAGGAGCTGCAGCAGATCGCGAGGGCGATGCTCCAGTACCTCGACGCACATCCGCCGGCTGACTGTTACCGCTCTCTGCAGAACGACCTGCACTTCACCCTCGAGAGGTTCGACGAGGCTGGAGAGATCGATAACTATGTGTTCCCTAACTATCTGGGGGCCGACGTCCCCGACGACCCCATGTGGGGTTTGAACGCGTTTTTCAGAGAGCTTGGCGATGACGTCATCGTCTGCGGGCCGCAGCCGACCCCCGAGCCGACCCCCGAGCCCACCCCTCCGCCGCCGCTCGCCTACCGCCCGGGTCCGCTCCGTGTGGACGGGTTCGCGGAGGTGCTCGTCACCGACCTCGTCGTCCGCGCGAAGCCGTTCGTCGGGACCGGATCCGTGATCCTGCAGCTCGTCCCCAGCCCGGGCGACCTTCTGTTCGTCATCGCCGGACCGGTTGAGGGCTCGGGCTACGCCTGGTACCAGGTCGCGCCGAGCGACTGGCAAGGCCCCGTCTTTTATGACGGCGACCCGCTGATCGGATGGGTCGCTGCGGCAAGCCGGGCCGGGGAGCCGTGGCTCGCCGGACGAGCGCCAGTCTGCCCGACCCTGCCACTCGAACTCGAGCGGCTCCCACGGATGACAGGGCTCGAGAAGCTCGCCTGCTTCGGCTCGCGGCCCATCACCGTCGACTCGGACATGGGGCAATGGTCGGACATGTTTGGACCCAGCTACCCGTGGGGTACGCCGGACTGGCTCAACGGCCTCGTCGGCTTCGGCACCGACGCCTTTCTGATGGGGTCCGAACCCGGCCCGCCCTGGGCCAGGAATGTCCGGTTCTCGCTCGACAGCGTCACGAGCGAGTCGGACCCGGCGATGCCCGGCGAGTACGGGGATGTCGGGTATCGGGTGACGGGGCACTTCGATGACCCCGCCTCACGCACGTGCCGTGGCGGGATGGAGGATTCGGAGGCGGCGGGCGAACCCGTGCGGACAGAGAGCCCGATCGAGGAGCAGGTCCTCGGCTGCCGGACCCACTTCGTCGTGACGAAAGCCCTCGGGCTCCACCGGGTCAGTGCTGGCGAGACGCTGTCGATCATCGCCCAGGAGCACGGCGCGACGCTAGACGCATTCCTCGCCGAGAATCCGCAGATCGTCGACCCGAACATCGTCCACGTCGGGGACCTCATCGTGATCCCGCCGACCCCGGCCCCGTAAGGATCACGACTCCCGCCAACGCCTCGGCGCGATCCTCAACCAACGGGCCGGCGGGTGCGGCAGGCGGGCCGTCTGGTAGCAACGCTGGTAGCAATAGGGGCGGCTGACCCCGGATTCGCGACCTGAACAAATGGCCGGTTCGTGCGCAAATACACCGTCAACGGACCCCCGCGGACGCTATCGCTAAGCCTGGGGGACTGGTGGTCGGAGGTTCAAATCCCCTAGCACCGATTCCGGCGACCAAACCCCGGATGCGCCAGGGTCAGGCACAGGGCGAGTCGAACAGTTCGCGCGGATCCTGGCGTCGCGTCTGCCAGAACCCGAGGGCATGGCCCAAACGGCCGAATAGCCATCGCGGCCCACCGCCCGCACGCTTGGGGGCATGACGGCGCGCTGGTCTGATCCACACCGACTCCCGGGCTCCCCTGCCTGTTGCGACCTCGGGTACGTCCGCGCCGTCAACCCCGCGGAGGCTCGATGAGCGAGGTCGAGCTCGCCCTCGCCTTCCTCTCGGGCGTCGCGACCGGCGTCCTCCTCGGCCGCTGGCTGCTCCCGCCACTCGTTGACCTGTGGATCGACCGAATGCGTCGGCATGGGCAATGAGCGTGACGACGATGACGCAGAGCGGAACGCTCGGGCGGACGTCTACTCCTCGGCCCGGATCGGGGCCGCCGCCGCCCTCACGATCGTCCTGGTCGTGCTCCTCATCCTCGACGTCGCCGTCCCCGACTACCACGTCTCCCCGGCCATCCTCCTGCCCCTCCTGGGCGCGATCCTCGCGCTCCTCGGGCTCGAGGCCTCTGCCCTCTGGAGGGGCGTGAAGTGACCACGGTCACGGCACTCCTGGCCAACAAGGCCTACGGCTACCCGACGCGGGGAGCGCGGCGACGTCGGAAGCCGACGATCCTGGCCTGCCTCCACCAGACCGCCAACGCCAAGGCGACTGCCATCCAGGAGCGCACCTACGCCAACCGGGCCGGTTCCTGGGGGCCCTCGGCAACGGCGTACATCGACCGCGACGGCACGATCGTCCGCGCGATCGACCCGGTCAAGTACGCCGCCTGGAGCCAGGGGGACGTCGCCTCCCCCAACACCAGGATCCCGACGATCGCCGCTGCCTTCGCCTCGGGCGTGAACATGAACGAGTGGGTGCACGAGTCGATCGAGTGCTCGGGCTCGGGCACGGAGCCCTTCACGGACGCCCAGTTCGAGAGCGTCGCCCGGCTGGTGGCGGCGGCATCGAGGACGCTTGGTCTGCCGATCAACCGCAGCACCGTGGTCGTGCACGCCGACATCAACGGCGTGTCGCGCCGCAGCGACCCGTGGCCGCCGGCCACCCGCGAGGCGAGGGTCAAGCGCGTCATCGCCAGGGCGAACGCGATCCTCGTGCCGCCGGTCACGACGGTCACCGTGAAGTCGGGCGACACCCTGGGCGCGATCGCGTCCTCGCACGGCCTGACGCTCAAGGCGCTGCTGGCCTTCCCGGAGAACGCGAGGTACCGCACCAACCCGGGGCTGATCCATCCCGGCGACATCGTCCGCGTGAAGTGACGGGAGGCGTCATGGACACCCAGCCGGGCACCATCTGGGGCCGCGAACCGGCGATGGTCCTCGCCCTCGTCCAGGCGGTGATCGCGCTCGTCGTGGCGTTTGGCCTCAACCTCGCGCCCGATCAGATCGGCGCGATCCTCGCCGTCACGGCAGTGGTCCTCGGGCTCATCACGCGCAGCAGGGTGAGCCCGGCGTGACCCACGCGCCATGAGAGACGGGTACCTGCGCGGCTCGCTCCCGCGGACGCCGACAGCCCGCCAGGTCGACGTCCTTTCCGCCTTCGTCGCCGCCGGCGGCTCTGTGTCCGATGCAGCCGTTCGCGTGGGCATTCGACCGAGCACGGCCAAGCGCCACCTCGCCGACCTGCGCGCGCGGTCGGGCCTTACAACCGAGCAGCTGATCTACGCGGGACGGGCTGCTGGGTGGTTGGTGGTCTCGAGCCTGGAGCCCCGCTCCGATACGCCGCCTGGCCAGCCTGCGTCAACCGCTGACGGTTGATTCCGCAGCCAAGGTCCTCGTATCATGGCCACGTGGACGACACGGCTGATCCCGCCATACTCGTCGGACGGGGCGCTGAGGCCGTGGGCACCGCAGACGAGTCTCGTTGGTTCGATGAGCTTGATCTCGAACGCGAAAGTGTGGACGCCCTTGTCGCCTCCGCGCTCGGCGCCGGCGACGGCGCAGCCATCGCGCATTTGGCTTCTCTTCTGTGGCCGTACTGGATTCGACGCGCGACGGACGGAGCTGCCTGGCTCGAGCGGTCTGTCGCAGGCGTGGAGCGAGTTCTTGCGCAACCATCCGAGGAGGTCGCGTTGCTCCTTTACGGCGCGGGTCTCGCGGCCTTCCGGCGGGGCGACAACGCGCGATGTCGCGATCTCAGCCAACGATCGCTCGATGCCGCTGTCGAAGCCCGAAGCGCCCGAGCGCAAGCTCTGGCCCACGTGGGACTGTCGCGGGCCGCATTCCGGGATCACGACTGGACCCGAGGGCTCGAGCACGCACGAAGTGCGGGGCGAATCGCCGCTGAGAGTGGAGACGAAGCGGCGGCGTTGAAGGCACTGCACATGGAGGCTGAGATCAACCGCGCCGCCGGCAAGTACACGACAGCGGTGCCGCTGTACGAGCGGCTCCTTGAAGGCGACCGTGCCACTGGCGATGTTCGCGGCGTGGCGATGGAGCTCTACAACCTCGGATCGGTGCTGGTCCAGATTGGAGAACTGGACCGGGCCGAGACATTGCTGCGCGAGTCCCTCGATCTGGCGGCCGGTCACGATCGTGGCCAGATCGCTTACACAACCCTCGGATTGGCAGGCCTCGCCGCGCGGCGAGGTGATCCAGCGGCCGCTGGGCGGCTACTCGGTTCGGTAAAGGCGTACTTCGATGCTGTCGGCGAGGTGTTGGATCCTGCCGAGCAACTCGAGCTTCAGTCGCACCGAGTTGCGGCCGAGTCAGCGGGGCGAACCGTGTTCGAGGCCGCATATCTCGATGGCCGTTCCGTGGCGCCCAGCGATGCCGCTGCCGGCTACCTGGACCCTCACTGACACTGCTCTGGCGGACCCAACAGCAGGATCAGCCCCTCGACAATATTTCGACCTTCTCGATGATCAACGAGATCATCGACACGGCCCGCGTCCTCGACGCCCTGCCGAAGCGGCGCCAGGAGGAGGCGAAGGCCAGCCTCGTCGCGATCTACACGGCGCCGACCCGGGCGGCTGCCCTCGACGCGGTCGCCCGCTTCGCAGAGACGTTCGCCGGTCATCTAAAAGGCCATCGCCAAGGTGACCGACCACCTCGACGCCCTGCTCGCCTTCCACGACTTCAGAGGCCGAGCACGCGATCCACCTGCGCACGACGAACCCGATCGAGTCCACCTTCTCGACGGTGCGCCTCCGGACCCGGGTGACGAAGGGCGCCGGCTCCCGGGAGGCCGGCCTGGCCATGGCGTTCAAGCTGCTCGACGATGCGCCTCGGAGCGCTGGCGCAAGGTCAACGCCCCGCACCTCGTCGCCCTCGTCCGGGCCGGTGCCCGGTTCATCGACGGTCAGCTACAGGAAAGGAGCGAGCCCCGACCGACCGAGCCGATCATCGAGGAGGGCGCCGCCGCCTGACCGGGTGTCATCCACAACATTTGACAATTGCTCTCTACGGCTGGTCCCGCAGGCGTAGCAC
>JBCLCL010000054.1:0-12009 GCA_038915815.1 Candidatus Limnocylindrales bacterium | reverse complement strand
GCTCTCCTCGCCGCTCTCGGCGAGGACGGCGACGTCCTCGAGGAAGGGGTTCCCGACACCCTCATCCCCCCGGCCGGCGGTCGCCATGAACGGATTGCCGGCGTTCTCATCGTCGTCGCCGACTCCTCCGGCACCGGCGATCGTGGCCGCCAGGGCCAGGTCGGCCCCTTCGTCATCGGGGGCATGGTTCTCGCCTTCCTCGAGGAACGGGTTGTACTCCGACCCGAGGTCGTCGAGCGTCTCACCGGCGAGCGCTTCGAGGGCGGCGCGTCGGTCGCGTTCCTTGCGGGCGGCCACGTTCGCCGGCGCACCCGTCCCGGCCGGGATGAGCTTGCCGATGATGACGTTCTCCTTGAGCCCGATCAGGTGATCCTTGGCGCCGTTGATGGCCGCCTCGGTGAGCACCCGGGTCGTCTCCTGGAACGAAGCCGCAGCGAGGAAGCTGGACGTGTTGAGCGAAGCCTTGGTCACACCCAGCAGCACGGTCTGGGCCGTGGCCGGCTCGCCGCCCTCGGCCAGGACGCGGTTGTTGTGCTGCTCGAACTCGAGCCGGTCGACCAGCTCCGTCGGCAGCAGATCCACGTCGCCCGGCTGGTCGATCCGCACCTTGCGGAGCATCTGCCGGACGATGATCTCGATGTGCTTGTCGTTGATCGTGACGCCCTGGCTCTTGTAGACCTTCTGGACCTCCTTCACCAGGTAGCGCTGGACCGCGTCCTTGCCCCGCGTGTCGAGGTACTCCTGCGGGTTGATCGGGCCGTCCGTGATGGCGTCGCCTGCGCGGATCTCGGCGTTGTTCTCGACCAGCAACTTGGCGTTGTGAGGGATCAGGTACTCGCGCTCGACCCGGTCCTCGGCTCGAACCACGAGGCCCTCCTCGCCCTTGACCAGGAAGCCCTTGACCGGAGCAACGACATCGATCGTCGTGCCGTCGGTCTCGGTCCGGGCGAGGACCTGGCCGAGCTCGACGAGGTCGCCCGGCGCCGCCAGCATCTCGGCTCCGGCCGGGAGCACGAGCGATGTGTCGTAGACCTCGGTCGAGATGACCTTGACCTTGGTCGGGCCGTCACCACGGATGATCTCGACCGTGCCGTCGATATGGCTGATCTCGGCCTTGCCCTTGGGGATGCGGGCCTCGAACAGCTCCTCGACGCGCGGCAGGCCGGCGGTGATGTCCACGCCTGCGGCGACGCCGCCGGTGTGGAACGTCCGCATCGTCAGCTGGGTGCCGGGCTCGCCGATCGACTGGGCGGCGATGATCCCGACCGCTTCACCGGAGCCGACCATCTCGCCGGTGGCGAGGTTACGGCCGTAGCACGCCCGGCAGACACCGTGGCGCGCCTCGCAGGTGAGGGGCGAACGAACGAGCACCTCATCGAGACCGGCCAGGTCGATCCGCTCCGCGGCATCTTCCATGATCAGCTGGTTGCGATCGGCCAGGAGCGTCGGCTCCTGACCCTTCCGGGCCTTGACTTGCGGGTCGGGCAGCGGGGCCGCTGCGAGGCGGCCGACGAGACGCTTCTGGAAGGCGCCCTTCTCGTCGCTCGACTCGCTCCGGATGATCCAGCTCCCCTCCTCCGTGCCGCAGTCCTCCTCGCGAGTGATGACGTCCTGGGCGACGTCGACCAGGCGCCGGGTCAGATACCCGGAGTCGGCTGTGCGCAGGGCGGTATCGGCGAGGCCCTTGCGGGCGCCGTGAGTGGAGATGAAGTACTCGAGAACGGTCATCCCCTCGCGGAAGTTGCTCCGGACCGGGACGTCGATGATCCGCCCGGACGGGTCGGCCATCAGGCCGCGCATGGCGCCCAGCTGACCGATGTTGCCCTTGTTGCCGCGGGCACCTGAGGCGGTCATCATCGTGACCGGGCCGGTCGGATCGAGGGAGCGCATCATCTCGTCCGACATGCTGGCGCTGGTCTCCTGCCAGATCCCGACGACCTGCTCGTAGCGCTCGTCCTCGGTGATCAGGCCGCGCTGGAACTGGTGATCGATCGCGGCGACCGCGTCGTCGGCGGCCTTCAGCCGTTGCGGCTTGTCGGTCGGGATCTCGATGTCGAACAGCCCGATCGTCAGCCCGCTGCGGGTGGCGAACTCGAAGCCGACATCCTTGATCCCGTCGACCAGGTGGGCTGTCTCCTCCGGTCCGAGCTGGCGATAGCAGACGTCGACCAGCTCCTTCAGGTCCACGCGGCGCATGACCGTGTCATGGAAGCGCAGCGCGTCCGGAAGGATCTGGTTGAAGATCACCCGCCCGATGGTCGTTCGCTGACGCACCGATCGGAGCGAGGCAGACTCCGGGTCCCAGGTCCTGACTTCGACCTCGATCGGCTCGTGGAGCGTCGCGCCGGTCTTCTCACGGAGCTGGTAGGCCAGGATGGCCGCATCCTCCGAGGCGAAGATCCGGACCCTCGCGCCCTTGACCTCCGGGCCGTCCATGGTCAGGTAGTAGCAGCCCAGGACCATGTCCTGGGTCGGGGCCACGACCGGGCTGCCGTCGGCGGGCGAAAGCAGGTTGGCGGTCGAGAGCAGCATCGTCCGCGCCTCTTCCTGGGCGGCCGTCGAAAGCGGCACGTGGACCGCCATCTGGTCACCGTCGAAGTCGGCGTTGAACGCCGTGCAGACGAGCGGATGGATCTGGATGGCCGAACCCTCGACGAGCACCGGCATGAACGCCTGGATGCCCAGGCGGTGGAGCGTCGGGGCACGGTTGAGCAGGACCGGATGGTCCTTGATGACTTCCTCGAGGACGTCCCAGACCTCGGGCCGGACGCGCTCGACGATGCGCTTGGCGCTCTTGATGTTGTGGGCGAAGCCCTTCTCGACGAGCTGGCGCATGACGAACGGCTTGAACAGCTCGAGCGCCATCTTCTTGGGCAGGCCGCACTGGTGGAGCTTGAGCTCCGGGCCGACGACGATGACCGAGCGGCCCGAGTAGTCCACCCGCTTGCCGAGCAGGTTCTGGCGGAACCGGCCCTGCTTGCCCTTGAGCATGTCGCTCAATGACTTCAGACGATGGTTGCCGGTGCCGGCGATCGCCCGACCACGGCGGCCGTTGTCGATCAGCGCGTCGCACGCCTCCTGGAGCATCCGCTTCTCGTTGCGGATGATGATCTCGGGGGCGCCCAGCTCGAGCAGCCGCTTGAGCCGGTTATTGCGGTTGATGACACGCCGGTAGAGGTCGTTCAGGTCGGACGTCGCGAACCGGCCGCCGTCGAGCTGGACCATCGGACGCAGATCGGGCGGGATGACCGGCAGGACGGACAGGATCATCCAGTCCGGGCGGGTGCCGGAGCGGCGGAATGCCTCGATCAGGCGGAGCCGCTTGATCGCCTTCTTGCGCCGCTGTCCGGAGCTGGTACGGACCTCGATGTGAAGCGAGCGAGCCAGCTCCACGAGATCCATCCGGCTGATGATCTCGCGGACGGCCTCGGCGCCCATTCCGGCGCCGAAGACCCGGCCGGCCTTGGCGCCCGCGCCGTAGCGCTCGTCCAGGTTCCGGAACTCGGTCTCGCCGAGGGTCTGCATCGGCTTGAGCGACTCGAGCTCGTCACGCAGTTTGCGCAACTCGTCCTTCGTCCCCTGGGCCTGCTCGTGGAGCTGCTCGCGCTCGTGCGAGAGCGCGTCGGCCATCGCGGCCTTCAGGTCCTCGACCTTCTGCTCGACCGCACGCTCCTCGTCGGCGCTGCGCTGCTGGAGTGCGGCGTTGACCTGCTCGGTGTACTCGCCGACGATCTTGCGCAGGCGGGCGGTGGCTTCCTTGCCACCCTTCTCGCCGGCTGCCACGACCACTTCGCCGGTCGGCGTGAACGCGATCGTCTCTTCGGCGACGCCGGTCTTGTGTTCGGCGAGCCGTGCCGCCGTCTCCTGCGCGGCTGCGGCGATCTCCTCCGTGCGCGAGGTACGCTGGCTCTCGAGGTCCGCCTTGGTCCGGGCCAGTTCAGCGGTCAGCTCGTCCTTGCTCCGGTTCATCGCGGTACGCAGCTCGTCCTCGAGCTCCGTGAGGCGCTGGCCGGCCTTGCCGCCGCGGCCCTCGGCCTCCTCCTCGATGGCGGCCAGGGCGCGCCTGCGGGCGTCCTCGTCGACATGGGTGACGATGTACAGCGCGAAATAGAGGATCCGCTCAAGGTTGCGCGGGCTGATGTCGAGCAGGATGCCCAACCGGCTGGGGGTGCCCTTGAAATACCAGATGTGGCTGACCGGGCTGGCCAGCTGGATGTGGCCCATCCGCTCACGGCGAACCTTGGAGCGAGTCACCTCCACGCCGCACTTGTCGCAGATGATGCCCTTGTAGCGGATCCGCTTGTACTTGCCGCAATAGCATTCCCAGTCCTTGGTCGGACCGAAGATGCGCTCGTCGAAGAGGCCGTCCTTCTCCGGCTTGAGCGTGCGGTAGTTGATCGTCTCGGGTTTGGTGACCTCGCCCTTCGACCATTCGCGGATCTGATCCGGACTGGCGAGCGAGATGCGGATCGCGCTGAAGTTATTGACTTCGAGCATGGTTCTCCTCCGCGTCGCCGCCTGGCGCGGCAACGCGATGCAGACCGTGAGACAGCGGGGTCGCGTCGGTCGGTACGCGGCTCCGCGAGTTGCGGGTCGGGTTCAGGGTCGGCAGCAGGGGATCAGTCCTCGAACCCGGCGAGATTGATCCCACCGAGATCGGGAAGCAGATACCCGGAGGCGTCGTCCTCCGCGAGCGGGATCTCCTCGTCGTTGGGATCGAGGATCTCGGCATTGAGGCCGAGGCTGCGCAGTTCCTTGATCAGCACCTTGAACGATTCCGGGACGCGAGGTGGCTGGATCTCCTCGCCCTTGACGATCGCCTCGTATGTCTGGACGCGCCCCAGGACGTCATCCGACTTGACCGTGAGCAGCTCCTGGAGGATGTTCGCCGCGCCGTACGCCTCGAGCGCCCAGACCTCCATCTCACCGAAGCGCTGGCCGCCGAACTGGGCCTTGCCACCGAGCGGCTGCTGGGTGATCAGGCTGTACGGGCCCGTCGACCGGGCGTGGATCTTGTCCTCGACGAGGTGGTGCAGCTTGAGCATGTAGATGTAGCCGACGGTGATGCGCCGATCGAACGCTTCGCCGGTCCGTCCATCGCGGAGTTCTGTCTTGCCGTCCTCGGGCAGGCCCGCCTCGGCGAGCTCGCGGCGGATATCGTGCTCGGTCGCGCCGTCGAAGACCGCGGTAGCGGCCTTGAGACCCTTGGCGTGCAACGCCCAGCCGAGATGCGTCTCCAGGATCTGGCCGATGTTCATCCGGCTCGGAACGCCGAGTGGGTTGAGGACGATATCGACCGGTGTGCCGTCCGGCAGGAAGGGCATGTCCTCCGCCGGCAGGATCTTGGCGATGACGCCCTTGTTGCCGTGGCGGCCGGCCATCTTGTCGCCGACGCTGATCTTGCGCTTCTGGGCGACCGAGACCCGGACCAGGCGGTTGACGCCCGGCTGGAGGTCGTCGTTGTTGTCGCGGCTGAACTGGCGGATCTCGACGACCTTGCCGCGTTCGCCGTGGGGCAGGCGCAGCGAGCTGTCCTTCACCTCACGGGCCTTCTCACCGAAGATGGCCCGCAACAGGCGCTCCTCGGCGGTCAGCTCGGTCTCGCCCTTGGGCGTGATCTTGCCGACCAGGATGTCGCCCGGGCGCACCTCGGCGCCGATGTAGACGATCCCCTCTTCGTCAAGGTCCTTGAGGGACTCCTCGCCGACGTTCGGGATGTCGCGGGTGATCTCCTCCGGGCCGAGCTTGGTGTCACGTGACTCCATCTCGTGCTTCTCGATGTGGATGCTGGTGAACAGGTCGTCGCGGACAAGACGATCGCTGATCACGATCGCATCCTCGTAGTTGCCGCCCTCCCAGCTCATGAACGCGACCAGCACGTTGCGGCCGAGGGCGAGCTCGCCCTGCTGGGTCGAGCTCGAGTCGCCGATCGGCTGGCCGTCCGCGACGCGCGCTCCGACGTCGACGATCGGACGCTGGTTGATGCACGTACCCTGGTTGCTGCGGACGAACTTGAGGAGCTTGTACTCGTCGAGTTCTCCGGCATCGGTCTCGATGTGGATCCGCTCGGCGGTCACGCTGGTCACCAGGCCGCCACGGCGGGCGACCAGAACCTGACCCGAGTCGCGGGCGGCGCGATCCTCCATGCCGGTCCCGACGATCGGCGATTCCGGCTCGAGCAGCGGCACGGCCTGGCGCTGCATGTTCGATCCCATGAGCGCGCGGTTCGCGTCATCGTGCTCGAGGAACGGGATGAGCGCCGTGGCCACCGAGACGACCTGCTTGGGAGAGACATCCATGTACTCGATCTGATTGGCGCGCGCCTCGGGGAACGTGTCGCGGTAGCGTGACGGGATCCGCTCGGCGGTGAAATGGCCCTCGTCGTCGAGTGGCGCGTTGGCCTGGGCGACGACGTGCTCCTCCTCCTCGTCGGCCGGGAGGTACTCGATCTCATCGGTGACGACCGGCCGGATCGGGAAGGCGTTGGCCTTCTGCTTCTTGAGCTCGGCGACCGCTGCCGTGTTGAACTGCTGGCCGGCCTTGAGCACGACCTCGCCGCCCTTGGCGACGAGATCGGAGCCCGCCTCGTAGCGGGTCAGATCGGGATCGCTCCAGGCGACGGTCCGCTTGACCTTGCGATAGGGCGTCTCGATGAACCCGTAGCTGTTGATCCGGCCGTAGGTCGCGAGCGAGCCGATCAGGCCGATGTTCGGACCTTCCGGCGTCTCGATCGGGCAGATCCGGCCATAGTGGCTGTGGTGGACGTCGCGGACATCGAAGCCGGCGCGCTCGCGCGACAGGCCGCCCGGACCGAGGGCCGACAGGCGGCGCTTGCTGGTCAGCTCGGCCAGCGGGTTGGTCTGGTCCATGAACTGGCTGAGCTGGCTGCCACCGAAGAACTCCTTCATGGCGGCCACGACCGGGCGGATGTTGATCAGCGCGTTCGGGGTGGCCTTGTCCAGCTCCTGGATGGTCATCCGCTCACGGACCACCCGTTCCATGCGCAGCAGCCCGATCCGGAAGGCGTTCTGGATCAGTTCGCCGTTGGCCCGGATGCGCCGGTTGCCGAGGTGGTCGATGTCGTCCTTGGGATGGAGGCCGCGATTGCATTCGATGAGGTGGCCGACGATCGCGGCGATGTCCTCACGGGTGATCGTCCGGCCCTCGCGCGGCAGCTCGGCGCCAAGGCGGGCGGCCACGCTGTCCAGCTTCTTGTTGAACTTGTAGCGGCCGACCCGACCGAGGTCGTAGCGGCGGAAGTTGAAGAAGAGGCTCTCGACCAACTGGCGGGCGTTGTCGCCGGTGGGCGGATCGCCCGGTCGGAGCTTCTTGTAGACCTCGATCAGGGCCTCGGCCTGCGTGCGAGTCAGGTCCTTGTCCAGTGTCGCCGCGATGTACGGGTGCTCCGGATCGACGTCGACGGAGGTGAACAACGCGGCGATCTCGTCGTTCTGCTCGTAGCCGACGGCCCGCAGCAGGGTGGTCGCCGCGAGCTTGCGCTTGCGGTCCACCTTGACCCACAACTGGTCCTTGTTGTTGGTCTCGAACTCCAGCCATGCACCGCGGTTCGGGATGACCTTGGCGCTGAACAGCGGGCGCCCGGACGCGGGGTCCTCGGTCTCGCTGTAGTAGACGCCCGGCGAGCGGACGAGCTGGCTGACCACGACCCGTTCTGCACCGTTGATCACGAAGGTGCCCTGGGCGGTCATCCACGGGTAGTCACCCATGTAGACGCGCTGGCGCTGGATCTCGCCGGTCTCCTTGATGAGGAGCTCCACGTTGACGTAGAGCGGCTTGCTGAAGGTCAGGTCCTTGGTCCGGCACTCCGCCTCGGAGTACTTCGGTGCCCCGAACTCGTAGTCGAGGAACTGGAGTTCCATGACCTTGGTGGTGAAGTCCTTGATCGGGCTGATCTCATCGAACAGGTCCCGCAATCCCTTGTCGACGAACCAGGCGAACGAATCCAGCTGGAGTTCGATCAGGTTGGGGATCTCGAATTTCTCGTAGCTGATGCCATCGACCTTCTTGTCGATCCGGGCGTACGAGATGCGACCCGACGGGGTTCGCGCGCGAGTCGATGAGTCAGCAGACAGCATGAAGCACCACTCCTTGACGGAGGCAGACAGGGGGAAGAGAGGCCACGCTCACAGAAGGAGTAGGATACCGCGATTCCTCCTCCTGTCAAACACCCGGGCTCGCTGAGCGCGCCCGGGTGGGTCGACCGTGGTTTCGCCGCCGAGGCGGTCCGGGCCGTCCCGGCGGCGACCCTCCTACTTGATCTCGACCTTGGCGCCCTGCTCCTCGAGGGCAGCCTTGATCTTCTCCGCCTCGTCTCGGGCGATGCCCTCCTTGACGGCCTTGGGGGCCGCATCGACGAGGTCCTTGGCCTCCTTGAGGCCGAGGCCGGTCAGCTCACGCACGACCTTGATGACCGGGATCTTGTTCGGCCCGATCTCGGTCAGCGTCGCGCTGAACTCGGTCTGCTCCTCGACGACGGCCGGCGCGGCGGCGTCGCCACCGGCTGCCGGCGCGGCGGCGGCCGCGGCGGGAGCGGCGGCGGTCACACCGTAACGCTCCTCGAAGCGCTTGATGAACGAGGACAGCTCGAGCACCGTCATCTTGTCGATGGCTTCGAGCAGGTCGTCCTGAGTCTGGACTGCCATGGTGTTGTCTCCTTCGCTGGGGCTGATCGGGTGGGTGGGGGGATGCGAGAGGGTCAGGCGGCGTTCCTGGCCTTCTGCTCGGCGACCTGCTGCAGGGCGTAACCCAGGTTGCGCAGCGGGGCGGCCAGCAGACCGGCGAACGTGCTCATCGGCGCCTGCATCCCGCCGGCCAGCCTGGCCAGCAGGACGTCGCGCGACGGCAGGGCGGCAAGCCGGGTCACGTCGTCGGCGCCGATGGCTCGATCACCGAGCACGCCGCCGGTGATCCGGACGATCTTGGCGTACGGCCGGGTCGCATCGAGGACCGCCTTGGCGGTCTTCGTCTCATCGTTCCCGAAGGCGATCGCGGTCGGACCGACCAGGAGCGGGCTGAGCGCCGCGCCCACCGACTCGTCGGCGGCGATGCGCATCAGGCGATTCTTGACGATGCGGTAGGTGACGTCCTGCTTGCGCAGGGCGCGCCGGATCTCGGCGATCTCCTTCACCTTGAGGCCGCGGTACTCGGAGACGATCATCGTCCGGGCGTTGGCGAGTTCCTCGCGCAGCTCGGCGACGGTCGCTCGTTTGGCCTCCGTGGGCATGGGGCCCCTCCTCTGCTTCGGCACGCGACCGGCGTGCGGCGGTGGGCCCCGATCGATCATCGGGTGACCCCTGCGACGGCCCTTGGGAGCCTCCCCGGAAGGAGGCCCACCCCAGCTCGCAGGGGCGCTGCCCACCCGAAGGTGGAGCGGCACCGGTCTGCCTCGGCGTGCTCGCCGTCGTCCCCGGGCGCCTCCGACCTCGATGGTCCTGGGCATTCCCGGTCCGACCCGGCGGATCAAGCCCCGACCGTCACCGACCGCAGGCCGGTGACGGTCCGCGGGCGCAGGCTGTCTGCGGCGGTCCGTCTTGGTTCTGTCAGAGAACGGCCTCTCGGCCGTCACGCGTCTGGCGGCCGGCGCTGCCGACCGGGGATGGAGCTAAGCGGCCGCCGCCGCGAGGACACCAGGCACGTCGACCCGGATGCCCGGGCCCATCGTGCTGGCGATGGTCAGTCCTTTGAAGTATTGGCCCTTCGCGCCAGTTGGCTTGGCGCGATTGATCGCCTCGACCAGGGCGGCCAGGTTCTCGAGCAAGGCGGTCGCCTCGAAGCTGCTCTTGCCGACGGGAGCGTGGACGATCCCGGCCTTGTCCGCCCGGAACTCGACCCGACCCGCCTTGACCTCCTTGACCGCGCGCTCGAGGTCGAAGGTGATGGTGCCCGCCTTCGGGTTCGGCATCAGGCCGCGCCGGCCGAGGATCTTGCCGAGCTTGCCGACCATGCCCATCGAGTCGGGGGTCGCCAGGGCGACGTCGAACTCGAGCCAGCCCGCCTCGATCTTCTTGACCAGGTCGTCGCCGCCGACCTCGTCCGCCCCGGCGCGCAGCGCTTCCTGCGCCTTCTCGCCCTGGGCAAAGACCGCGACCCGCACGGTCTTGCCGGTACCGTGCGGCAGAACGACCGTGCCGCGCACCATCTGGTCGGCATGGCGCGGATCCACGCCGAGCCTGAGATGGGCCTCGATGGAGGCGTCGAAGGCGACCGTCGTGGTCGCCTTGGCGAGCTCTACCGCCTCGAGCGGCTGGTAGATCAGCGCGCGATCGACGAGCTTCGAGGCCTCGAGGTACTTCTTGCCGTGCCTTGCCATGTCGTCATCCTTCCATTCGGTCGAGTCTGACCCGACCTCCCCCTCAACTCCTCAGGCGACCCGGGGTCAAGCCGCATGAACTCGGAACTATAGCCGGCGGTCGCGTGGATGCATGGCAAGGCGCCACCGAGCACCCGAGCGAGCGCACTCCGGAGTGCGTGAGCGAGGGAGCGGAGGAGGCAACGCGGCCAGGCGCCGCGCCACCGCCGGCTACCCGACGACTTCGATGCCCATGCTCCGGGCGGTGCCTTCGATCTGGCGCATCGCTGCGTCGGCGTCGGTGGCGTTGAGATCGGCCATCTTGATCGCCGCGATCTCGCGGACCTGGTCGCGAGTGACTCGACCGACCTTGTCGCGAAGCGGCGTCCCCGAGCCCTTTTCGACACCGGCTGCCTTGCGCAGCAGGTCCGCCGCCGGCGGGGTCTTGAGGATGAACGTGAACGAACGATCCTCGAAGACGGTGATCTGGGCCGGGATGATCTGGCCGGCCTTGTCGGCCGTCTTCTCGTTGTAGGACTTGGTGAACTCGACGATGTTGATGCCGTGCGGACCCAGGGCGGTGCCGACCGGCGGTGCCGGCGTCGCCTTGCCAGCTGGAAGCTGGAGGGTCAGAACGATGCGGATCTTCTTGGCCACGGGACTTGCTGATTCCTTTCTTAGAGCTTCTCGACCTGCAGGAAGTCGAGCTCGACCGGGGTCTCTCGGCCGAAGATACTCACCAGAACCTTGACCTTGTTGCGCTCCGGGTTGACCTCGTCGACCGTGCCGATGAACTCGGCGAACGGTCCGTCGGTGACCCGGACGCTCTGGCCCTTGGTGAAGGCAACGCGGTACTTGGGCGTCTCGACGCCCATATGCCGCAGGATCTGCTTGACCTCGTTCTCGTCGAGCGGGATCGGTTCGCTGCGAACGCCCGGGATATTGGCGCCACCGACGAAGCTGGTGACCCCGGGGGTATTGCGGACGACGAACCAGCTGTCCGGATCCAGGATCATCTCGACCAGGACATAACCCGGGTAGACCTTCTTCTGGACGGTGTGGCGCTGGCCCTGGCGGATCTCGATCTCATCTTCCATCGGCACGAGGACCTGGAAGATCTTGTCCTCCATCCCCATGGACTCGATCCGATGCTCGAGGTTGGCCTTGACCTTGTTCTCGTACCCGGAGTAGGTGTGGATGACGTACCAGCGCTTCTCGGGTGCGCGCGCCTCGGTCGTCGTCTCGGTCATCATCGCTCCTAGCTCGGGATCTGAGCGACCACGAGCCGGAACAAGCTGTCCAGGACCGTGATGTAGATGCCCACGACGAGACTGATCGCAAAGACCAGCACGGTCAGGTTGCGAACCTGCTCACGGGTCGGCCACGAGACCTTGCGGAGCTCGGACAGGACCTCGTCGAAGTAGCGGCGGATGCGGGTCACGTCGGTCGTTCTTCTCTCAACGCTACGGAAGTGAAGTGGCAGGGGCGATAGGACTCGAACCTACAACCGCTGGTTTTGGAGACCAGTGCTCTGCCAATTGAGCTACACCCCTGCGGGCCGGCTGCCTACTTCGCCTCGCGGTGAAGTGTATGTCGTCGGCAGCGGGGGCAGTATTTCTGCAGTTCGATCCGGTTCGGATCGTTCTTCTTGTTCTTGCGCGTCGTGTACGTCCGCTCCTTGCACTCGGTGCAGGCGAGCT
>JBCLCL010000053.1:0-12081 GCA_038915815.1 Candidatus Limnocylindrales bacterium | reverse complement strand
CACCGGCAACCGGCCCGACGATCCTTACGTGGGCACCCTCGATGTCGATCTCGTCGTCGACCCGATCGGCCTTCCGGGTGAGGTCTACCGCACGATCGCCGAGCTCCTCCGCGAGCGGGACCACGTCCAGCTCGACCAACCGTTCCGCTGGCTCCGATCGGTGACCGTAGACGGACGAACGATCGACGTCGAAGTGGACCTGCTCGCACCAGTGACGCCACGAACGGGGTCTGACCACCGCCACGAGCGGATCGGCGGGGAGCCGCTTGCGCGTCCTGGTCGCGGACACGCCCGCGGTCCGAGCGGACCACTGGCATGAGCCCGACGATCGCGCTCGGCGGTGACGTGATGCTCGGTCGCGGCGTCGCCGGGGCGCTCGCCGAGCGGCCGGCGGCAGACGTCTGGTCGCCGGAGCTCCGGGCTGTCTTCGGCGAGGCGGACATCGCCCTCGTCAATCTCGAGTGCTGCATCTCGGAGGGCGGGGAACCGTGGGATCCGGAACGGAAGCCCTTCCACTTCAGGGCCCCACCGCGCGCCGTCGAGACGCTCACGGCGATCGGCGTGCGGGCGGTCTGGCTCGCCAACAACCACGCGCTCGACTTCGGCCGGCAGGCGCTCGCGGACACGCTCGATCACCTGGCCCGGGCAGGCATCGCAGTCGTGGGCGCCGGCCGGAACCTCGCGGAGGCGCGCGCCGGTCGGATCGTCGAGGCCGGCGGGGCGCGGATCGGGCTGGTCGCATTCGCGGATCACCCGGCCGACTTCGCCGCAACGTCCGGCACGCCCGGCATCGCCTGGGCGGAAATCGCCGGCGGAGCCCCGGACTGGGTCGTCGAACAGGTCAGGCGGCTATCCCGGACCTGCGATGTCGTCATCGGCGGGCCACACTGGGGGCCGAACATGCGCACCTCGCCGCCGCACCGGCATCGGACCGTCGCCGGCGACCTCGTGGCGGCAGGGCTGGGCGCGCTCGCCGGGCACTCCGCCCACGTCGTTCACGGGATCGAGCGGCTCGACGGGGCTCCGATCTGCTACGACCTTGGCGACCTGCTCGACGACTACGCGGTGGATCCGCTCCTCCGGAACGACCTGGGGATGCTGGCGCTTCTGCGTCCAGGCGAGCGGCTCGAGCTCGTTCCGTTGCGGCTGGAGTTCGCCCGGACCACGCTCGCTCGGGGACCGGATCACGCGGCCATCGTCGAGCGGGTCATCCTCGCCAGCCGTGCCATGGGCACGGATCTTCGGCTCGAAGCCGGGCGGCTCATCCTCAGCCTGAGCGACGCGGACGGTTGACCGGACTCGGCAGGCCAGCCCTAGCGGGGCGGCAGGTAGTCCAGCGGGTCGACGAACGTCATGCCCTTTCGGATTGCGAAGTGGAGGTGCGAACCGAGGCTGCAACCCGTTGTCGCCGACCCGACCGATGACCGTCCCGGCCTCGACAAGGGTTCCCTTCGCCACGTCGATGCGCGATAGGTGGCGATACCAGCTGGCGAGGCCATCGCCATGGTCGATATGGACATCGAGGCCGCCGCATTGGTCGTATGAACCGGCGACGACGACACGCCCGCGCCGCGCGGCATGGACTGGATCGCCGGTCTTGCCGTCGATGTCGACCCCGTAATGAAACCCGGCCGTCCCCTGGTGTCGCCCGGGCCACCTCAGGCGATCGCTGCCGTTGGCACGGCGCCGTCGTCGACGGCGTGGGCTACTCGAACGCTGAGTCCCCGGCACTCAGCACGGCGCTTCGGAGTGTGGCCGGCGCCGCGTGCGTGACGAGGAGGGCCTCCAGGTCCGCGAGTGCCCGCGTCACGTCACGCTCGGCCGTCTCGTGGTGGCCCTCGACCGTGACGAGGATCTCGGTCGTGTCCTCGCGAGCTGCGCTCGCGGCGCTCTGCCGCCAGCACCAGCGGCGGGCGCTCACGACGTCCGCCTCATCGGCGAAGATCACCTCGCCGGGCTCTGGGTGCTCGGTCTGGCTTGAGCCGAGGTCGGCCCAGCGCTCGTCACCACGAGCGAATTTGACGATCGAGCCGCCCGAGATCCCGCGCACGTCGAAGACCGCGACTGGCAGCGCGTACCGGATGCTCACCAGGTTCGCGACATCGACGAGGGTGCCGATGGACGGCAGCTCGCCCTGCTTCGTCAAGCGCCGCAGGAGTGCCTCGGCCGCAGAGCGGTACTGCGTCGGATCGACGCCGAAACCACGGAATACCTTGCGCCAGGCCGCAAGCGTGGGCAGCTCGCTGAGGGGCGTCTCGCCGATGCGCGTGCGGACCGCGAGTGTCTCGTCATGGAAGGCTGCGGCGAGTCGGGACGACGTCGGGGCGTTGTGGACGCCGGTTGCATGTATGACGCCGCCGACGACCGCCGGGAAGCGTTCGATGATGTCCGGGTCATAGCGGAAGCGCGCCACGAGACCAGTCTCGCATACGGAGCGCCTCTTGCCGGGCATGGTCGGCCTGTCGTCGCGCGCCGATCAGAGTCTCGATGCGGCGCGCTCCCGGGCGGCCACCCACGATCTGGTGATAGTGTCGAGTTGGCTCCACGGGTGAGCACCGAGCCGAAGGAGTGTCCTCCGCTACACTGAGCCGGCCGCGATCATTGGGGCGAGGAGGGACAGGAGATGGTGCGAGAGTTCGCGCCCACGCTCGACCAGTCGGCGGTGGGCTCCTTCCGACAAGCGTTCGCGGGCGAGATCGTCCTACCTGACGACCCCGGCTATGACGCCGCGCGCGTCGTCTGGAACGGGATGATCGACCGGTTCCCGGCGATCGTCGCCCGGCCGACCAACGCACCCGACGTCATCTCTGCAATCAGGTTCGCACGAGAGCAACAGCTCATCGTCGCCGTCCGCTCCGGGGGCCACAGCATCCCGGGCTTCTCGACCTGCGACGGAGGGATCGTCATCGATCTATCGGCGATGCGTGGCGTACGGATCGATCCCGGGCGCCGGATCGCGCGCGCCAATGGCGGTTCGCTGCTCGCCGAGCTCGATGACGGCGCGCAGGCGCACGGTCTGGCCTGTCCGGTCGGCGTCGTCGCCCATACCGGGATCGCCGGGTTGACCCTCGGCGGCGGGATGGGCCGGCTCCAGCGGAAGCTGGGGCTCACCATCGATAACCTGGCATCGGTCGAGCTTGTGACGGCGGACGGCCGGCTCGTCCGCGCAAGCGAGGATGAGAATGCGGACCTCTTCTGGGGCCTGCGCGGGGCCGGTGCGAACTTTGGGGTCGTCACTGCGTTCGAGTTCCGCCTTCACCCGATTGGGCCGACGATCACGCAGGGATTCGTCCTCCATCCGATCGAGCGCGCCCGCGAGCTCCTCGCCCTCTTCCGCGAGTTCGTCGCATCCTCGCCTGACGAGGTGATGACCACGTTTGCGGTCGGCCTCGCCCTGCCCGAAAGCGACTTTCCGGCGGAGATCGCCGGACGACCATTCGCGCTGATCAGCACCACCCACTGCGGCCCGGCCCAGGCTGCCGAGCGCGACCTCGCGGCGATCCGCGCCTTCGGACCGCCGGCGATGGACACGATCGCGCCCAAGTCGTACCTCGCGGTTCAGCATGCGAACGACGAGGGCATGCGATGGGGTCATCGCTTCTACATGAAGAGCGGGTATATGGCATCGCTGCCAGACGAGGTCGTCGACCGGTGCGCCGAGCACGTATCCAACGCGCCGGGAGACTGCTCGTTCTCGATCTGGGCGTGGGGCCGCGCGATCGCGCGAGTGCCGGACGATGGCACCGCGTATACGGGCCGGGATGCCCGCTTCTGGGTAGCCGCCGAAGCCCTGTGGGACGACCCGAACCAGGACGAGGCACACATCGGGTGGGGGCGTGCCGCGATGGCATCGCTGATGCCGTTCACCGTGGCGGGACACTATGTCAACGACGTGGTCGAGTCCGGGGACGACGTCGTGCGCTCGATCTACGGCGACGCCAAGTATCAGCGGCTGGTCGCCTTGAAGCGTGCCTGGGACCCGGACAACGTCTTCCGGCTCAACCAGAATGTGCGGCCGTAGCTCCGGCCGGTGAACAAACAGGCGCAGCCGCCGTCGACCCAGAATGACGGGCAGGATGTTGAAACTCGCCAGAAATCGCGGATCCCCTAACGGCGTCGCGTCATCGACACGATCTTGCCAGTCCGACAAGTACTTCTGTGGCGACTTGCGGGACGCCGCCGGCCTCCTATGTCGGGATGCCGACCGCCGGTCTCGGCGACGCCCGAAGGACGTCCGTGGGAAGCATTCCACCGCGTGTTTCGCCGTGCCTTCTAGGCCGCACGCATGACCGAGGAGCGCAAGCTCGTAAGTCTGCTTTTCGCGGACGTCGTCGATTCCACGGCGATGGGTGCGCAGCACGATCCCGAGTTGGTCCGCAGCGTGATGGTGCGCTACTTCGCGCGCATGAAGGAGATCGCGGAGACGCACGGAGGGACGGTCGAAAAGTTCATCGGAGACGCCGTCATGGTCGTCTTCGGTGTTCCCCGGCTGCATGAGGATGACGCCGAACGGGCCGTGCGGGCGGCGCTCGCGATGCGTGACGCGGTTGCCGAGCTCAACCGCGGGCTGAGCATCGCCCTCGCGCTGCGGATCGGCGTGAACAGTGGTGAGGTGATCGCTGGTGTGGGTGATGACCGTCAGTTCCTGGTGACGGGGGACGCGGTCAACGTCGCCGCCCGACTGCAGCAGGGAGCGGAGGCCGGAGAGGTCGTCGTGGGCGCGCTCACCGCACGCCTCACCCGCGACGCGATCGAATACGAGCCGCGCGAGCCGATCGTGGCGAAGGGCAAGACCGAGCCGGTGACTGCATTCCGGGCGCTGTTGGCGCACAGCGCCCAGCCGGCCGCGCGCGGTGGTGCGCCTGCGCTCCTTGCCGCCTTTGTCGGTCGCGAGCGCGAGCTGCGGCAGCTGCTGGACACCTTCGCCCGCGCCCAGGGCGAGCGCACCGGCTATCTGGTCACCGTCGTCGGGAACGCCGGAGTCGGCAAATCGAGGCTCGTCGCGGAAGCCCTGGCGCGTCTCGCGCAGCGCTCGGACGTGCGCATCCTGAGAGGTCGATGCCTGCCCTACGGTGCCGGGATCACCTACTGGCCGCTCATGGACGTCCTCCGCGAGGACGCCGGGATCCAGCCATCGGATGACCGCGCCGCCGCGCTCGCCAAGCTCGGCGAACGGCTCGCCGCGCTTCTTTCAAGCGACCGGCTGCTGGCGATCCAAGCACGGATCGCGGTGGTCCTGGGGCTCGAAGCCCCAGACGCGGCACTCCCCAACGTCCCGGCCGAGCGGATCGCGGTGGAGCTCAGTTGGGGGATCCGCCAGCATCTCGAGGCGATCGCCGCGCGTGGCCCGCTCGTCGTGGTCATCGACGATCTGCAGTGGGCGGACCCGGCTGCGCTCGACGTGCTTGCGCAGATCGCGGATCGATCCAGCGCCGTGCCGTTCTTGCTCGTCTGCGTCGCTCGTCCCGAGCTGCTTGAGCGATACGCGTCATGGTCGGCGGGCAGAGCGGACGCTTCGCTGCTCGTGCTCGAGCCGCTGGACGCGACCGACACGCAGACGTTGGCCTCGCGACTCCTGGGGATCGAAGATATCTCCCCTCTGGTTGGATCGTCGGTCGTCGAGCGGTCGGCCGGCAATCCGCTGTTCTGTGAAGAATTCGTGCGCATGCTCGTCGAGGCTGGTTACCTGGAACTCGCCGGCGGGCAGTGGCGTGCGACGCGCCCCGCGGCCGACCTTCCGCTCCCCGAGACGATCCAATCGATCGTCGGGACGCGTATTGACGGCTTGCCGCCGGTGGAGAAGGCGGCCCTGCAGCGGGCGAGCGTCCTGGGTGAGCACTTCGCCCTGGACGAGCTGCTCGCGCTCGACGGCGAGCTCGGGGCGGCACCGGAAGCGCTGCTCCGCAAGGGCTTCTTCGTGGCCGATCGCGACGATCCCACCGGACGGTCGCTGCGCTTCAAACACCTGCTCATTCGCGACGTCGCGTACGGATCGCTGCCCAAGGCCGATCGTGCCGAGCTGCACGATCGCGTCGGGGCCCAGCTCGAGGCAGCGATGTCGGATCGACAGGACGAGTTCAGCGAGCTGCTCGCCTATCACGCCGCGCAGTCGTATCTGCTGAGCCGGGATCTGGGTCTCGCGGGCGACGGGGTCACCGCACGGACGGAGCGCGCCCTGCGCTGGAGCGGTCTGGCGGGCGATCGCGCCCTCGCGCTATACGCGACGGAGCAGGCCGCCGGCCACTACGCGCTAGCGATCGAGGTCGGACTGCGCGAGCACAGCGGCTCTGAGCTGCTCAAGCACTTGTACGTGAGTCGTGGCCGTGCGCTCGAGCTGCGCGGATCCTACGACGAGGCGATCGAGACCTACGAGGCCTTCGAGCGCCTCGCTGCCGAGCGCGGCGACGATCGCTTGCGCGCGGAGGCGCTGGCGCACCAGGCGACGATCTACCGGACGCCGACGACGCGCCACGACGTCGAGCGCGCCGACCTGCTCGTTGACGCCGCGCTACGGATCGCGCGCGCGCTCGATGACCCGACGCTGATCGCGCAGCTTCAGCGCGACCGGATCCACATCCAGCTGGACCATGGCCGCGTGGAGGACGCGATCGAGGTCGGCGAGGAATCGCTCGCAGCCGCCACCGCCAGCGGGTCGCGGGAACAGCTCATGTACACCTGCCTCGACATCGTGTGCGCCTACCGAGAGGCCGGCCTGTTCGAGAAGGGCCGGGATTCGGCGATCCGAGCGACTGCGCTCGCGGAAGAGATGGACAACAAGCCGATCGCCGCCGACAGCCTCTCCTCCCGAGCCCACCTCGAATTCATGGTCGGCGACTACGACACCGCGCTGCGACTCTATGCGGAGGCGAGCAGCATCGCGGAGAGCGTCGGCAACTACTGGGGCTGGTCTCATAGCATGGGCGCCTCCGCCCAGCCGATGTTCGAGCGCGGTGACTTCGGGCAGGCGATCCAAGCCTGGGAAGAAAGCCTGCGTCTGGCTGCGGCCGTCGGCTTCCTCGCGCCATCGGCGTTGTATGAGGCAAATCTGGCCTGGTGCTACCGCTCCGCCGGTGCGGACGAAGAGGCCGAGCGGCATCTCGAAGCGGCGCACGCGCTGGTCGAGTCGCGATTCCCGTCCTGGAGCGCATTGACGCTCGGCCACCTCTCACGCGCGGCCACGGCCCGGGGCGCCACCGACCTGGCGGGACGTTATTTGGAGCGTGCGCAGGAACGACTTGCCGCGAAGACGGGGGAGTTCTTCGCGTTCCAGCACGCCCACGTCGGCCTCGCGGCGGTCGAGCTGAAGCTCGCGACTCGTGACTACCAGGCGGCGGCCGCCGAGGCACGCGCACGAGGCGACGAGCAGCGAGCGCTCATGCGTCCACATGTAGCCGACTTCGAGTACCTCGAGGGCGAGGCCCACCGTCTGCGCGGTGAGTTCGACGCCGCCGCGCCAGCGTTGTTGCGGGCGCACGCGACCGCCTCGGCCCTTGGCGGGCGGCGGATCCTGTGGCGTATCCTCGCCTCGCTCGCGTTCGTCGAGGACGCACGGGGGAACGCCGCTTCGTCCACCCGCACGCGCGAGGAGGCTCGCTCCATCGCCGGCGGGATCGAGGACTCGTTGCGGCTCGTCGGCCTGGCCGAGCGATTCCGGGCACGGGCTGAGGTGCGCGAGCTCATGGGCACTGAAGCGCGACCAACCTAGAGAGCGAGAAGGAGGACAGGGAATGGTGCTCGAGATCAGCGGGTTCAGTCACGTCGCCGTTCGGGTCACGGACTTGGGGCGCGCAAAACGCTTCTACGTCGATCTTCTCGGCTTCCCGGTGGCACTCGAGCTCGAAGGCGTGGTGCTGGTCAAGGTGGGCAGCGGCCTCATGGGGATCCTCGGGGATGCCGCCGAGACGAAGCCGGGTGACCGCTTCGATCCGCACCGCGTCGGTCTGGATCACGTGTCGTTCGCGGTCGACTCGGTCGAGCTGCTAGATCAGATCAAACGAGACCTCGACGCGGCGGGTGTGCCCAACGACGGCATCCATGACGAGTCGGAGCTCAACGCGAAGGGGCTCGTCTTCTACGACCCCGACGGGATCGCCCTCGAGCTCTACGTCCTGCAAAGCTGAGGTCGACGGGCGCGATCCTCGCCGGTCGCCGGGGAGCAGGTAGCAGGCCGGCGCTCCCGGCCCCCAGCGGTATCCTTGACCCATCATGACGACGACGCCCGACGGGCCATCGCCTAGTTCTACAACCGGCGTTGTAGTACTAGGCGGGGTATTCGTCGCTTCGACCTGGCCGATGTAGGAGGGAAGGTCCCATGAGCCTGGTCGGCGTCACGGCCCGGCACGAAAACACGCCGCCGCGCCTCAGGAGCGGGGCGGCGTGGTTGAGGAAGGCGCGCTCACATGCGTTCGAACAGGATTGCCTTGATGTCCGTGGTGCCGATGTTCTCGACACGGTGGGTCCAGGGCTCGTGCTTCATGCAATGGCCATCGGGAATGTCCAGCTCCACCGACTTACCATCAGAGAGATGAATTCGAGCCTTGCCGCCCTTGATGAAATAAACCATCTCATTCGGATGGGAGTGCTCGATGTCGCTCGTGCCGGCCGGCAACCACATCTCTACGAGCCTGTAGTCCCCGTCCTCGAGAAGCAGTTTGTAGTTGCTCGGTGATACTTTGATCGGATCCTTGTAATCCATCGTTCGTCTCCGTTCGAGTCCGCGCTCGATTTCTTTGGTGAACAGCTCCCCGTACGGCAGCGCGTTCGAGGGCGCCAAGCTAAGGCGCGCAAGAACCCCTTGTCAAGCGCGGCCGGGGCCTGCTGTGGACATGCGGAGCCTTGTTCCGCTCAACGACGACGAGTTCCCGTTGCTGGATCGCACACGATCAGGTCATGGTGTTGGTTCGGGTGTCGGCCTTGGGGCCGCCGATTCGCCGGCGACCCCTTGTTGCCGGCATCGCTCTATGGGCATGAACCGGCTGGTGATGGCCGCGCTGATTGGTGATGGCGTCCCGATGACACCGGAGGCCGCCTGGCACACGGGGGTCCGCGGAGTCATCATGCGGGCGACGTGGAGGCGATGGGCAGGTTGGTCGGGCGCTGTGAGGGGTGTGGCAGCCGGCTGATCCGCTGGGGCAGCTACCGACGGCGGCTGCGCCAGGGGCCGGAGCGCAGCCGCATCCGGGTCGCGCGGCTGCGCTGCCGGGGGTGCGGGCGGACACACGGCGAGCTTCCCGTCGGGATCCTGCACCGCCGCCTCGATGGCGTCGACACGATCGGACGGATCATCGCCGCCGGGATCCGAGGCACCGCGACGCGCGAGATCGCGGCCACGACCGGCGTGCCGACGCGGACCGTCCGCGACCTGCTGGCGCGCTACCGCGAGTGCGCCCCTGAGCTCGCCCAGAACCTGCTGGCGCTGCACGTCGCGCTCGGCCATGCTGTGTCCCTCGCCCTCGACATCCCGACCGAGCCCGGGCGTCGGGCCGCCTTCGCCCTGGGCATGGCATGGCATGCCGCTCGACGCCCCGGCGCGCACGGGGCGACACCCTGGCGGTGGCTGGCTGCCATCTCCGGCGGCAGGGTCCTCGCCACCAACACGCGTCCGCCCGGGGTCGGTCGGGGAGGCCTCGCCGTGCTCAACCACGGGGCACTCCCGGAACCGGATACCGGCGCATCCGTGGCCCTGGGTGATCACCGGCAGCCGGTCGGGCGAGCGCCACCGCCCGTCGTGGGGCCAGGTGTGAGTTCAGCGGCGGTTCATCACCATCGACTGACGCCGGGCCATGCCCACGCAATCCTGCCGGATCATCACCAAATAGCGCGGCCGCCAACACCCCTGCGCTGTGTCACCTCTGGGGCGTGCCGTCGGCATCGGTGGCTCGAGGGCCGCAATCCGGAGCACCTGCAGCGGCGCGATCGGGTAGCTCCCTTTCGACGACGGCCTTCCGCACCATCGCCCTCGTGATCCGCTCGGCCTCCGCAGCGAGATCGGATGCACGTGGCCATTGACACGCGAGGTCCCCTCGGAGGAACGCAAGAGGTTGATCGAGCGAGAGGCACCTATCGGAATGGCAGAGGAACAAGCAACGACGGCTGGGCCGCGTCTGATCTGGGTCATACCTTATCGCCAGCAGCCTCTCGTCCTGCGGTCGGGGGATGTTTCGGGCGAGATTCAGCGCCCGCTGGGGCCCGGAGAATCGAGGTAGGCCGGGTTCGCGACCTCGACGGAGAGCGTGGTGTGGCTCTCCGGTGAATCGGTGTAGGTGGCGACTTTGATTGCCCCGATCGTTGTCTCGGCGTACGCATCACCGAGATGACCCGCGAGCCAGGGCAGGAGCGATGCCCCTCGATCTTCACCGAGCATGGTGCCGAGGAATCCCGAGAGCGGCTCAAGCGCGTCGATGGGGGCGAGGAATGTCTCGGTCGCCCTGCCGTGGATGCTGGCGAACCCATCGGCCAGACTGCCGCCGGGATCAGTCACCACACCGACGACCCGGGTGCGACCCGCGTCATCGATCTCCTGGCACGTGCGGAACGAGAACCCGGCCGCCTTCGTGCTCGGCTTGACAGCACCGCACGCATAGCCCTGACTCTGGTAGTAGGCCACCACACTCTCGGCCGTGAAGGCGAAGCCGGTCGTGGTGGTGGGACTCGCTGACAAGGGCGGTCCCGACCGCGATGGAGGCGTCGGCGAGCTTGTCGGGCTCGTTGTCAGCGTTGTCGAGTCACACGCCGCGAGGAGCAGCGAGACCGCCAGACCGAGCAAAAACGTGACAAGGCGAGACCGAGATGTCTGAGACAGGCGTGCGACTCCTTCTGGCGGCGCGGGCATCATGGCGGACACCAGCCGACGGCCATCACTGACCGATGCCGTGTCGGCGTCCCCGCACCCAAGGTCCCGGCCGACTGGTGCGATGGTCCTTGGCCTGTCGTCTGCTCGCGAACACGATCGCAGGTAGTGCGACACTGGATCTTCAGGCCCGACCACAGTACCATTCGGCCCCTCGACACGACGTAACGAAGGGCGCCATAATTCGTTCCCCTGGATGCCAGCCCATCCGCCCCTGAGGACACATCATGAAGCGAGTCGTCTCGACGGCCATCATCGCGATCTCGATTGTCGCCCTGTCGGCCTCGGCCGTCCTGGCCGCGGCGCCGGCCGGCGCGACCGGTTTCGGTGCCGAGGTCTCCGCCGTCGCCCACGCCGTCACCTCCCTCAGCGACCAGTCCCACGGCGAAGCCGTCTCGGCCCTGGCGAAGACCCATGGAGCGGAAATCTCCGCGCTCGCCAAGGCGAACGGTGCCGCGGCCGCCGCTGCTGGCAAGGCCGGTGGTGCCGCGGCCGCCGCGACCGGCCAGGCGACGGGCACCGCCGCGTCCGAGCCCGGCAGGCTCAAGGCTGGCCGCTAGACGAGCCAGCCGAGACAGGAGTTACGAGGCAGGAATTACGTGAAGCGCTGGCGGGCAGCCGCCTCGGTCATCGCACTGGTCGCACTGGTCGCGCCGTTTGCCAACGGCAGCATCACCGCGGCCCAGTCTGCCCCGCTTCCCCCGTCTCAGCTCATCACCTTCCCGATCCTGACGCGCGTCGCTCCGGCGGGCCTGGTGAACGGCCACTTCGTCTTCGACGACGGCGGCGCGATACCGTCGCCGCTCTCCAGTGACCCGGGCGCGGCCGGCTATAACCCGGCCACGACGAGCACGCCCTCGCTAAGCACGGGAAGCGACCGCGACGTATCGAACACGCCGGACTCGTACGAAGGCGAGACCGCGGCGGCCGCCAGCGGCGGGCGCATCGTCGCCGGCTCGAACCACATCTACCCCGGGAGCTGCAGCACGTCCGCGGCAAGCGGCACCTTTGGCGACTGCGCCCCGCTCGCCTACACCTCCACGAACGGAACGACCTGGACGCACACCGCGCTGCCTCGCACGTGGAACGGCACGACATTCGGGATCGGCTTCGATCCGGCGGTCGACGTCGACAAGACTGGCACCTTCTTTCTGAGCTACGGGGTGGCGCCGCTGGGTGGCAGCAACCCGAATGCCGTGGTGGTCGTGAAGTCCTCGGACGGCGTGAACTGG
>JBCLCL010000052.1:0-12124 GCA_038915815.1 Candidatus Limnocylindrales bacterium | reverse complement strand
CCCGACGACGCGCCGGATGCATCCCCGTCAAGGCGTCCCACAGGTAGACGGCCAGGGTCAGCAGGGCCGGTCCCATCAGCCGCGGGATCTCCATCGCGCGCAGGGCGGCCGCACCGATCGCGATCGCGGCGAGATAGGTCGCCGCCGACCAGAGCGCCCCGGTCAGGCTGCCGACCCGAAGCGCCGCCGCCCGATAGCCGAGCAGCCCCGCGATGATCCCGTCGCCGGCGGCCAGGACGAGCAGGTTGGTCTCGGGCAACGTGCCGGATCCGCCCGACGACTGGACCAGGCCGCCCGGGACCATCGCAGCGACCCCGCTGAACCCCACGAACGCGACGATCAGGATGGTGACCAGCACGGCCGTTCGATCGTCGGCACTGAGACCCCTGGGAGCGTGATGGATGCGCGCCTCCAGGGCCAGGGTCCGGCGGACCAGCAGCCAGGTCACCCACAGGGCGGGCGCCAGCCATAGCCCGAAGGGCACCAGCCGGATCGCGCCAAGGCAGGCCACGGCGGCCACGGCTGGCAGGATCAGCGCCTCGATGGCGATGCCCGCCGCGGCTTCAGTCGGCGAAGCCTCGTCGGCGAGGACCTGGAGCGCGCCCAGCAACATCGCGCCGAGAAGGAACGCCGCAACCAGCCAGACGAGCGGCGGCTCGACCAGGCGCGACAACCCGACCACGCTGACCGCGACGATGGCCAGGTCGCGGTGGGCCGGTCGATCGTCCATCACGGCGATGGTACGCGCGTCCATCAGACGCGGGCCGGCTTGTCCGCGACCCAGGCCAGGAGGTCGGCCCGGGAGCGGGTGTTGACCACCGATCGGGGCTCGACCCACGCACGCCGCGCCTGGCTGATCCCCCAGCGCACGTAGTCGAGCTCGTCGAGATCGTGAGCGTCGGAGGCGATCGAGAGGAGGCAGCCGAGCCCAACGGCCCGCCGGGCGCGCTCCACGGCGAGATCCAGGCGAGGCGGCGAGCCGTTCATCTCGAGTGCGGTGCCGGTCCGTGCCGCTTCGGCGTAGATCAGGTCCCAGTCGAGATCGAGGTCGGGGCGCTCGCCGATCTTGCGGCCCGACGGGTGGGCGATCACGTCAACGTGCGGACTGCGGATGCCGGCCAGCGTCCGGGCCGTCAGGTCGGCTCGTGACTGGCGCCGCCCGACGTGGACGGACGCGACGACGAGGTCAAAGCGCGACAGCAGATCGTCCTCGAAGTCGAGCGCGCCGTCGGCGCGGATCTCCAGCTCACAACCGTGGAACAGCCGAAAGCCCTCCGGCGGCGTCTCCGGCGGCGCCGTGCCGGCGGCCTCCTCGGCGGCAAACCGGGCGTTCAGCCCGGCGATGACATGGGCCTGCTCGGCGACCCGGGCCGGACTCAGGCCACGCGCAATGGCCAGCGACTGGGAGTGGTCGGTCACGACCTGGTAGGCGTAGCCCCGGCGGCGGGCGGCCTCGACCATGACCTCGAGCGGCTGATGGCCGTCCGACCAGTCGGAGTGGCTGTGCAGGTCGCCCCGGAGATCGGTCAGTCCGATCAGGTGCGGCAGGGTCCCAGCCAGCGCCGCCTCGATCTCGCCGGCGTCCTCGCGCAGTTCCGGCTCGATGAACGGCAGCCCGAGGAACGCATAGGCCTCCGTCTCCGTCGCGAAGGTGCGCAGCTCGGCGGCGTCATCGGTCAGCGGCTCGCCGTCGTCGCCCAGCCGCAGGAACCCCTTCTCCGACAGGCTCCAGCCGCGATCGCGGGCCATCGCCCGCAGCCGGACGTTGTGTTCCTTCGAGCCGGTGAAGTGGATCCGGTAGGTGCCGGCGGCCTCGGGCGGCATGACCATCAGGTCCACCTGCGGTCCACGGACCAGCCGGACCGCGGACTTGTGGCCACCCCGGTTGACGACCTGCTCGACCATGCCGAGCGACGCGAAGGCGGCCATCAGGGGCTCCGGCTCGCTCGTCTCGGCCAGGAGGTCAAGGTCGCCGATCGACTCGCGGCGCCGGCGGAACGAGCCGGCCGGTTCGATCGAGCCGACGCCGGGAACCGTCGCCAGGGCGGCCATGACCCCGCTGAGCAGCTCCTGGGCTTCGTCGAGGCGCATCCGGGCGGGTGGCCGCTCGGCCAGGCGGGTGATGCCCTCGAGAACCAGCGCCTCGGTCCGTGCGGACATGCCGCGGACGCTCCGCAGCCGCCCGGTCTCGGCGGCTTGGCGCAACCCGTCGAGCGACTCGATCCCGAGCTCCTGCTGAAGCTGGCGGACGGTCCGTGGGCCAAGCCCCGGGATCTGCAGCAGCTCGACCAGGCTGGCCGGGGTCTCCGCCCGGAGACGGTCGAGCAGACGCAACCGCCCGGTCGTCGCCAGCTCGCCCAGCTTGTCGCCGATCGCCTTGCCGACGCCGGGGATCCGCGGCGGCCTACCCGACCGAAACGCCGCGATGAGGTCCACCGGACTCCGACCGATGGCATCGGCCGCGCGGTGGTAGGCGATGGTCTTGAACACGAGCTCGCCCTGGATCTCCAGGATGTCGCCGATCTCGTGGAAGATGCGGGCGAGGTCGCCGTTGGTCAGCTCGGCCGGTTGCTCCGTCACTGGGCGGATGGTAGAGCCTACGCGGCGACGACCCGGTCCCGGCCTGCCCGCTTCGCCCGATAGAGGGCCTGATCCGCCAGCCCGACCAGTTCTTCGATCGGCTGATCGGCATGGTCGGAGACCGTCACCCCGACCGAGACGGTCACCCCGGGTACCCCCACCGGGTGGAGATCGAGCCCCGCAACCGCCGCACGGACACGCTCCCCGACCTCGAAGGCCACGTTAATGCCCGGGTTTCGCAGCAGGACGACGAACTCCTCGCCGCCGAAGCGCGCCGGGACGTCGTCCTCGCGGACCGCCGCGACGATCGCCCCGGCCACGGCCCGCAGGACGATGTCGCCGGTCGCGTGGCCGTAGGTATCGTTGAGCACCTTGAACTTGTCGATGTCGATCATCAGCACCCCGACGGCGTCGTCAGACCGCCGGCGGCGCGCCAGCAGCCCGCAGAACTCGTCGAAGTAGCGGCGGTTCGGCAGGCCGGTCAGCGCGTCGGTCGACGCCTGCGCTTCAGCCGCTCGGTGCGAATAGGCGCGGGCCAGGGCTGCCGAAGCCTCGTCGGCGGCACCGACCAGCAACCGTCGGGTCGTGGCGGACCAGGAGTCGCCGGTCCGATGCGACAGGACGATCGCGCCGACCACCCCGTCGTCCGAGGTCAGTGGCGCGGCCAGGGTCCGCCGCAGGCCGTAGACCCGCCGGACGCGGGCGGCGATCCGGTCGGCCACCAGCTGACCCTCGCGGCTGCGCGCGGCGGGGGATGCCGACTGCACGGCGGGGGATGCCGACTGCACGGCGGGGGGCGCCGACTCCCCGCCGGGGGGAGCCGGCTTCGCCGGAACGGTCGAAGAGGCCGAAGCGGTCCAGGCGCGACCGAGGCGGACGGCGAGGTCCGAGCGAGCCCGGCCACCTCGGCCGAGCAGAGCCTCAACCCGAGCACGGGCTGCATCCGGACCGAGGGGTAGCGGCTGGCCTGTCTCACTCCGAACTTCCAAGACGACCGGTTCGCGTTCGATGAGGTGCGTCTCGAAGACCGGGTCCTCCAGGTCGGCGATCGGCAGCAGCGTGCTCGAATCGGCGACGCCGGGGCGGGCGCTGATCAAGGTCACATCGAGCACTCGCGCGTCAGGCCGCCGGCGGACGACCACGATGTGATCGGCCTCCGTGGCGCGCGCCAGCTCGTCCACGATGGCGCTCAGGATGGCATCGGGCGAGATCGAGCGCGAGAGGCCGGACAGGATCCGGGCGAACGACTCGGCCTCGGCTCGCCGGCCGGTCTCGAGCACCGAGACCGCCTCACGATGGACGATACCGGCCGCTCCGGCGACGACCAGCAGGGCGATCACCACCCAGTCGAGCAGGGAGGCTCCCTCGGCACCGAGGCGCAGGAAGACGATCGCGCCGAGAGCCAGGAAGGACCCGGCGAAGACCCACCACGACCGTCGGATCCGTCGGTCGGGCGCCTCGGAAGGCGCGGCCGGCGACGGGCGGAGGGTTTCGGTCACTTCGGGATATCAGGATGGCGGTTGGGGTCCGGTCCGTCCATCAGTACCTTCGTACCATCGCCGCCGCCTCGCTCAGGTTGCGTCACCCCCCGCCCCGGCGGCATCGTGCCCGCCATCGCGCTTGACCCGGTAGAGCGCCAGGTCGGCCGCGGCGATCAGGTCCGTGGCCGTCCGCCCGTCCGCCGGATAGGTCGCCACGCCGATGGAGGCTCCGATCGGGACCGGGCCGCGCTGTTCGCCCTGGAAGGCGTGGACTCGGAAGGCCTCCAGGATCCGCGCGGCCGCGGTTTGTGCCTCCAGCGCGTCGGTCTCGGGCAGGATGATCGCGAACTCGTCGCCGCCGTAGCGCGCCGGGATGTCCGAGCCGCGCAGCGTGGACCGGATCAGCTCCGCGGTCCAGGTCAGGACGCGGTCGCCGAAGAGGTGACCGAACGTGTCGTTGACCAGCTTGAAATCGTCGAGATCGAGCATCAGGACGCTCAGCGGTCGCCGGGCACGCTGGGTCCGGACGACTTCCTCGCCGAGGCGCTCATGCAGGAAGCGGTGGTTGTAGAAACCGGTCAGCGGGTCGCGATCCGCCAGCTTCCGGGCCTCCTCGTAGAGCCGGGCGTTCTCGAGCGCCATGGCCGCCTCGTTGGCCATCGTGCGGGCCAGCTCGAGGAGATCGGCGCTCCACGTGATAGCGGACGCCGAGAATAGCTCGACCAGGCCGATCGACTGGCCCTTGGCGACGAGCGGCAGCATCGCCAGCATGCGCTGCCCGGCAGGGCGCATCAGCGCCACCTCCGCCCGATCGGCGTCAGGATCCTCCGCGTCGATGAGCACGGCTTCCTGCCGCTCGAGGACCCGCAGCGTCTGCGGGTAGCTGGATACCTCATAGAACGGCTCGAGCTGTTCGATCCCCGACGGCGGGTAGTAGCCGAGCGATTCGGTTCGGCCGCCCGCTCGATCCCAGTAGCTGATCGCGCACTCATCGACCCCCATCGCCCGAGCCATGTGGCTGGCGATCAGGTCGGCAACCTGGCGCGGATCGAGGCTGGCGGAGAGGTCCGCACTCATGTCCAGCAGCCGGCGCAGCTCCTGGGCCAGGTCCCGGGTCCGGCTGAGCAGGCGTGCCGATTCCACGGCCGTTGCGGCCTGGTCGGCGAGGATCGTCAGGAGGCGCAGGTCCTCGGGACCAAAGCCGTCGAGGCCAAGCTTGGAGAGGGTGATCACGCCGATCGTCACGCCGTCATAGCGCATCGGGACGACGAGCATCGATTCGTCCACGTCGTCTGTGCCCGGGATCGTCTGCCCCCGGGGGTCGCTGTTCGCGTCGTTGATCATGAGCGGCTCGCCGTGCTGGGCGACCCAGCCGGTGAAGCCCTCCCCAAGGCGAGTGTGGAGGAGCGCCATGTCGACGCCTTCGTAGGCCCCGACCGACCCTTCGAACGCGATCGGCACGACGCGGTCTGGCGGCTCGATCAGGTAGACCCGGGCATTGTGGTAATCGATCACCCGCCGGGTCTCCTCGACGACCGTCCGGCCGATCTCGGCGACGGTGCCAGCCCGGCTCATCCGGGCAGAGGCAGCCTGGAGCGTCTCGAGCTGGGCAGCCCGCGCCTCCGTCTGCTCGAACAGCTCGGCGTTGGAGAGGGCGATGGCGGCATGCGTCGCGAGCGTGCTGATGAACGCGATGTCGTCGCTCGTCCAGGCCCGCGGCTCGCGCGTCACCGTGGTCAGCGCGCCGATGACCCGATCGCGGTGGATGAGCGGGGCGGCCAGGCTGCCGGCGAACTCGATGATGCCGTCGTACCGTTCGAAACCCTGGTCCCGGACGCCCCGGATGTCGGGTCGGGCGATGACCCGGCCGGTGCGCAGGACTTCGCCGACCCAGCCTTCGTCTTTCCCGAATGCCGGCATTCGGCGCGCGACGTCGTCGGACATGCCGGCCCAGGCCGCGAGCTCGAGGCGGTCGTCGCGCAGGATCCGGATCGTCGTCACGTCGGCGTGGAGGCCCCGGTTCGTCTCGTCGACGATGGTCCGGAAGAGCTCCTGGCGGTCGTGCGACGCGGCCAGCCGCCCGGCGATCCCGAGGATCGCATCCAGGCGTCCGGCGGTGTCGACCTCGAGACCCGGCTCAACGGCGCCGCGGGCGAGGGCGCCGTGGGCGAGGGCGCCGCGGGCGAAGGCGCCGCGGGCGAGGGCGCCGCGACCAAGCAGCCCGACAGATTCGTCAGCCCGAGGCGGGGACGACGCCGGCGCCTGGTCAGCCCGGGACGGGGAGGACGCCGGTGCTGTCGAGGCGACTCGCCCCGTACGCGACCGCGTGGAACCGGCGGCCGGGGCAAGTACGGACGCCGCGGCCTGGGCGGCGAAGGACACCGCGGCCGCCACCGATCCACTCGGGTCCCCGTTGGCTTCCTGATCCACACGCACGAAGCGATGGTGGCATCGGGGGCCATCGGCGAGGACCAGCCATCGGTACCGGGGCCGTGGGACGAAGGTCCTGGAGAAGCGCGCGGCCAACGTCCCCGAGACCGGGCCGGGTCGGGCCGGCGCCCCGAGACCGGGCCGGGTCGGGTCGAGCCCACGTCCGGCGCCCAAGTCCGGCGCCCAAGTCCGGAGCCTACGTCCGGCGCCCAAGTCCGGCGCCCAAGTCCGGCGCCCAAGTCCGGCGTTCTTCCCGGGAGAACAAACCACGCCGAACACCAGCCGAACACCAGCCGGGAGCCCGCTGCGGCCTCCAAACCCACGGATTCGGGTCCTGCGACGGGCCAAACCGGGGCGCCTGTGGCCACAACTGACCTCAGGACCCCGAAATGTGGCCTCCCAGGCCCCGATAAGCGCCGGTTGAGCGCGGTTTGTTCTCCTGTCCAGAACGACCGCCGGGAACCGCCGGGAGCCGCCCGCAACCCGCGCCCAGAACGACCGCCGGGAACCGCCGGAACCCGCGCCCAGAACGACCTCCGGGAACCACGGCAGGCCGACCGGGGAGCGCCAGAAACCAACGGCCCATGTCAGGAGACGACCGACCATGATCATGACCACCAACAGCATCAGCCGACGCGCGATCCACGAAGGCGACCGGCAGCTCCGGCGCACGTGCATCCGCGCCGGCGAGGAGTTCCGCGAGATCCGGCTTCGGGCGGGGGTCAGTCAGGCGGCCGTGGCGCGCGCCATCGGGGTGACGCGTTCCGTGATGTGTCGCATGGAGCAAGGCGATCCGGACGTTGCGCCCCGGATCCGCGCCCGCGCCGCAGCCGTGCTGGGCGCAAATCTCCGGTTCGCGGTCTACCCGGATGGCGCGCCATTGATCCACGACGCGGCCCACGCGAAGCTGGTCGAGGCGGTCCTCGAACTCCGGCATCCCCGCTGGCGCGCGACCGTCGAGTCACCGGTTCCCGGCCCGGGCCGCCGATCGAGCGATCTCAGGTTCGAGCACGGAAGCGACACCGTCCTGTTCGAGGTCGAGTCCCGCGTCCGCGCCCTCGAGGCGATCATCCGGGAGGGCGCCGAGAAGCGAACCGCAGTGGCCGAAACCGTCGGCCCGGACCGCAGGGTCCACGTCGTGCTGGTGCTGCCGCCCACCCGTCACCACCGTTCGCTGGTACTGGCCCACCCGCGAATCATCTCGACAGCCTTCCCGGCGAGTCACGAAGCGCTCATCCTGGCGCTCACGAACGCCGACGGCGAGTGGCCTGGCGACGGGATCCTGTGGGTCACGCCGAGGCGCACCCAAAGAGGAGCCTAGTGCGAAAGAGGAGCCTAGTGCGAAAGAGGAGCCTAGTGCGAATGCGCCTCGACAGCGGCCGGCGACGCGCCGGTGGCCGGCCCGTCCCCCGCCCCGTCCAGGGCGCCATAGGCCAGCGGGAACCCTAGCGCCTGCCAGGTCGCAACACCACCCGGGACCCACGCGACACGCTCGAAGCCCGCCGCGCGGAGAAGGGACGCCCCGACGCTCGACCGGTAGCCGCTCGTGCAGATCGTGGCGATCGGCCGGTCGCGCGGCAGCTGGTCCAGACGGTCCGGCAGGTCGCCCGCGCCGATGGGCAGGGCGCCCGGCACGTGCCCGGCTTCGAACTCGGACGGCTGGCGGACATCGATGACGACCGGCGCGTCCGGGCCGCCCGCCGCGAGCCGCTCAGCGAGCGCACTCACCTCCAGGGAGCCTCCGATCTCCGTCGGGTATCCCGCCTCTGCCCAGGCACCGAACCCTCCGCGGAGATAGCCGACGATCCCCTCGAACCCGATCCGGAGCGCCTGGCGCACGGCGTCATCCCAGTCGGCCTGGGTGTTCAGGAGCAGGACCAGCGGGCGGTCGGGATCCGTCACGACCCAGCCGAGCCACGTCCCGAACGACGACCCGGCGGGGATCGACAGCGCGCCGGGCACATGGCCCACCGCGTGCTCGGCCGGCGAGCGTAGATCGACCATCAGCGCCCCGGCATCGAGAGCGTCCCGGGCGACCTCCACGGTCATCGGTTCAGGCAACGGGACGACACCGCCGAGCAGCCGAGGCCCGGTCTGATTGGTCGGGCGCATCCGGGCGAAATAGCGCGGGAAGGCCGGCTGCCCGGCCAGCAGCGCGCGGGCGAACGCATCCACCTCCATCGGGGCCAGCAGCGGATCGTTCCGTCGCTCGTAGCCGATCGTGGACCACGGCGTCGACGAGATCCCGGTCGAACAGAGCGAGCCGGCGCCGTGGGTCGGGTAGATCGCGACCGAATCCTCGTGGCGCAGGATCACCTCGTGGAGGGAGCGGTGCATCGCAGCCGCGAATGGCACGGCGTTTGTGGCGCCGAGCAGGTCGGTCCGCCCCACGGCACCCACGAGAAGCGAGCCACCCGTCAGGAGCAGCAACGGCTCCTCCGAGCGCGAGCGGTCGGCGACCGCGTACGTGACGTGCTCGGGGGTGTGCCCCGGCGTGTCCAGCGCCCGGAAGCGGAGCGAGCCAACGTCGAAGCTCTCACCGTCGCGCACCGGACGATGCTCGTGACCCAGCTCCGCCCCGGCGCCGATGAGGTGCGACGCGCCGGTCAGCGCGGCAAGCTCCCGGCCGCCCGAGACGTAGTCGTTGTGGAGGTGCGTCTCGACGACGTGGCTGATCTGCAGGCCCGCGGACCGGGCGGCCTCGAGATAGACATCCACGTCGCGCCGCGGATCGACGACCGCCGCGACGCCGGCGGCCTCATCGGCGATGAGCGTGCTGAGATGGCCCAGGCCCTCGATCGCGAACTGCTGCAGGCGCATGGGTCTAGGTTACACCGGCTATTCCGGGAGCAGGCGGAGCGCGTCGACGTGCCGCGGGCGCAGCACGCCAAAATGGCGATGATCCAGCGTCGCCAGCTTCGGCTCATTGAGCCGCTCGACGATCGCGAGCACCGCCGCGTCGACATAGCCGATGTCCGCATCGGCGTATCGGTCACACAGTTCGGCGACTCTTCGATGGTCGTCGGGGATGACGTTCACCACCTCGTACGCCCCGCTTTCGACGTCCGCCAGCAGCGAGACGAGGACGCCCGGGTGGAGGCTACGGTGAATGAGGTAGTCCACCTCGACCAGCACGGGCGCCGGGATCAGGAGCGCCTCGTCCGTGCTCTCGATCAGTCGGCGGCATCGATGATGGTCGTCATCGCTGCGGTCGAGCGATGCATAGAGGGGGCCGGTGTCGAGGATCAGCGCCAAGCGCGAGGCTCAGGCCGCTCGTCCGCCGACCTGCGCGCCGTCTCCCGGGTGCCGGAAGCGCCGATGCCGATGCTTCGTGGCCGCGGTCGAGCCGCCGCGAGCTTCTCGTCGATCGCCTCGCGGACGATGGTGGCCATGGATACGCCCCGCTCGGCTGCAAGTCGCCGCAATCGAACGCGGATCTCCCCTGGAAGCGTCAGTGTGGTGCGATCCATGATGGAATGATAGCAGGCCATGCATCACCCTGGCGGGCACGCCGCCCGTCACGTCCGGCGGCGATGGGGCCGAACATCTCGGGAGACCGAATCGAGTCAGGGTCACCGGCCGTCCGGCGAGCACGGTCCGCGTCGTCGCCGGCCCGGGGCCAAGGAGCGCGACCTTCCGGCGGACGAGGACCCGGACCTGGCCATGAGCTGAGAGCCCAGAGACCCCAGCCAACGATCGAGTGAATCCAGGTAGGCGTCAGCGATCAGGCGCTCATCCGGCGCTGTCAGCATTGCTCGGCTCAGCACCGGTGCGATCGTGGCGAGCAATCGCCGGGCTTCGACTCCCAGGGCGGCGCGGGGCGAACTGCCGACTCGGTCCAGCAGTTCAAGGATCTGCAGGGCCACGTTGAAACGCGACACCCAATCAGCCACGGGCTGGGAAACAGCCAGCCACTCGACGAGTGGAGCGTCGAGGCTGAGCTGAACGCGGGTGTCCCGAGCCCCTCGTTCGACGACTCGCACCAGCCCACCCAGCGCGAGAGCAGCCACGGCCTTGTCGACGTTGGTCCGGGTGAACCTCGTCTGGCGTGCCACGTCCGCAATGGCAATCGGCTCCTCGACCCCCATCAGCATGGCAACGATGTCAGCTCGGGCATTGACCCCGAGTAGTGCGCGGAGGCGCAGGACGAGCCGGCCAGGTGACGCGAGATGCGTGAGATGCACCTTGTGGCGGTTCACGTAGCCGGGGCGAGGTTCGGCCTCCGACTTCACCCATGCGGGGCCGCCCGCAGCCTTCACCGTGGCGAAGAAGCGCGAAACGAGCGGATCGTCACCCCCGATCTCGCGGACGACCTGCCCCAGTCGGGACCCGTTGATGAGGTGGCCCGCCTCCACGCACCAGTCGGTCGCGGCATCGCGCAGACGGGCATCGCTCTCGCCGATCCTTGCCGTGAGGACGATAAGTGCCTCCGGATCGACGGGTCGCTCGTCCGCTTCGCTCCAGCCGGTCACACCAAGCGCGGTCCACTGGCGCCAGGCGAGTCGCACCAGGTCGCCACGCAGCGTGTCGGCCGGCGAGGTGGCGGTCATCGGTCAAGGAGCGTCGCGATGACGCCATCAGCCTGAGCCAGCAGGTCTGTTTCCGCCCAGGGCGTCATCCATGTGCGCCCGAACTCGAGTTCCCTCGCGGACGGATCGAGGTCCTGAAGGTCCTGGAGATGTCGATCAGCATCAGGATCGTGCGGGTTGAGGTTCGCGGCGGCGTAGATCTTGAACGCGATCAGGTCGAGCCGACTCGTGAACCAGACCGTGAGATTGCTGTAGTGCTCTGGTTCGAGCCGATCGCAGAACCCATCGGGCAGGCCCTTGTCGAGAAGTACATCCGGGCCGAGATTGATCCAGTCGGGCGGCAGACCGAACTGGCGCCCGACATCCTGGATGGCGCCGGTGAGCACGGTGGGCATTGGGCGCAGTTTGACGACGTCTCCGTGGCGCATCTCGCCGAGCAGATCGAGGTCCCTGGTGGCCGGGCGAGTGATGAGGCCTGAGTAGACGAGATTGCGGCCGCCGATCACGACGATCTCGAAACGCTGACCTCGCAGTGCGAGAACGAAACCCAGAGCCTCGAGCGCCTGGTTGATGAGGTCCGCATCGAGCTTCCGCATGGCTCCCCACTCCTGCTCATCCCGCGGCCGCAGCCTGCGCAATCGGGCCGTCACTCAGCGTCCGCCTGCTGCTGATCGAGCGGTAGCGTCACGTTATGTTATGTTGTCGTCCATGTCAAGTGATCGTCTGCTCTATTCTAAGTGGCGCTGTGAGGACGCAGGCACCCCGCGCTTGCCAGAACCAGAACGAATGACTATCGTGTACGAACGACAATAGGAGACGATAGGAGACGAATGTCTGGTGCGATGGTCACCAACGACGACGTGGAACAGGCACTGACCGAGTTCGGGCTTCGCGATCAGGGCTCGCGGTTCGCGGAGATCCTGCGCGAGTCGCTGCGGCGCGTCGTTGGGGTTCGCCCGCCGGCCATGCCCTCGGCTGCGCTCGCGGAACACGAGCTTGCAGAGCTGCGTGAAATCGGCCTCGATCCGGCCGCGAACGTCGGCGCCTTTGTCCGTGCCGCCGAGCGCTCGACCGCGACGATGGCGGCGATCCTGGCATCCGCGC
>JBCLCL010000051.1:0-12301 GCA_038915815.1 Candidatus Limnocylindrales bacterium | reverse complement strand
ATGGCCAACCGGACGCGAATGACGCGACACGGGCGCCCGGGCGCGCCCACGGGCGAACCCAGGGTCATCGCAACACGACGGTCTCGGGAGACACGCGGGTCGACTGGTCCGAGGCGTTCGCGCTCGTCCCGAGCCTCACCGCCGGGTACGTCTGGCACGCCGGCGTCCATGCCGCCGAGGTGGCCGATGGACTGTCCCGGATCGGCTTCGAGATCGTCGCCCAGGTGATCTGGGACAAGGGCCTGTTCGCCATGGGCCGCAGCTGGTACCACTGGGCCCACGAGCCCTGCTGGGTCGTCCGCAAGGCAGGGGCCAGGGTCCCGTTCCTCGGTGAGCGCAACCAGGCCACCGTCTGGCGGGCCCCCTCCCCCAAGATGATCATGGCCGGCTCGCAGGAGGCGAAGCAGGACCACCCGACCCAGAAGCCGGTGGTCCTGTTCGAGACCCCGATCTCCAACCACCTCCGACCGGGCGGCGCGGTCTACGACCCGTTCTCCGGATCCGGCACGGCGATCGTGGCCGCCGAGCGCCTCGGGAGACGCTGCTACGCGATGGAGATCGACCCGCGCTACGTCCAGGTCGCGCTCGAGCGCTGGCAGGCATTCACCGGACGCACGGCCGAGCGAGTCGATGGCTGAGCCGACGACACGATCGACGAATGGTGCGCGGCCGTCTCGGGTGCTGATGAGCAGAGCTAATCGATGCTAATCAAGCGACGCTGCGCCTCCGTCAGGGCCGATGGCCAGCCGTGTCAGATGGCGCCCCTGCGCGACCGCCCCTACTGCTTCAGCCACGACCCCGAGCGGGCCGAGGACGCCGCCGAGGCCCGCAAGCTCGGTGGACACCGGAGGCGCAAGGAGGGCACGATCGCGGTCGCCTACGACCTGCCCGGGATCGACCGCGTCGAGGGCATCCGGCGCATCCTCGACATCGTCATCACCGACGCCCTGGGGCTCGAGATCGGGATCAACAAGCTTCGGGTCCTCATCTCGGCGGCAACCGCGGCGACCAAGCTCCTCGAGACGGGTGAGCTCGAGGAGCGGATCGCCACGCTCGAGGCGGCTGTCCGCAACCGACCAGAGTCGGGCGCCGATCCGTTCGAGGAGCCGGCGTGACGGCGGACCGGCGCCTCGCGGCGGTCGAGGCCTCGCTCAGCCCGACGGAGCGGGTCGTCCGCTGGCTGGTCGAGGCGCACGCCCATGGGAGCTTCGAGACGTGGGGCCAGGCAACGTTCGCGGAGGGTCCTGACGCCCTGCCACTCGATCGGCTGGCGCGCGAGGCGGCCGAGGCCGTCCGCGCGGGGCGCCGGCACGGATCGCCGGAGACCGAAGAGGCCGTGTACCAGGCCGTCCTCGCGACGGTCTTCCGGGTGGAGCTCGTGATCCGGATCATCGAGGTCAGCGCGACGGCACTGCGCATGGAGGGGCTCATCCTCGCCGCGCTCTCGGCGCACGTCGCGCTGACCCTCGAGGGGGCTGTCGAGCCCGAGTCGAGTGCGACCCGGATCGCGGAGCTGCGGGACCTCCTGTTCGAGCGGGTCGCCGCGCTCCACGCCCTGGAGGCAGCCCGGACGATCGCCGAGGCCCGCTACCTCGGCGGCCAGACCGCGCTGTTCCCCGACGCCGTCGCTGACTGGGCCGATCAGGTCCGTCGATCGGAGGAGATGGCGGTCATGGCCCTCCGGATCGCCGAGCTCGATGGCGCCCCACCGCTCGACGAGGCGCGCTACGGCGTGACCGACGAGGCGCGGGTCTCGGCCTGCGTCGCGGATCTCGTCGAGGCCGCCAAGATCAAGGCGCTCGATGAGCTGGGCGATGGTCGGGCGGCCGTCGCGCGGGCGATCCGCTGGCTTTCTCCCAGGCTCGGGGCAGGCTCGCCCGACGTCACACTATGAACCCATCGCTGGGGCCGCCCCAGCCCAGGACTGTGGATACCGTGTGGATACGCTCGCCAATCGAGTTGACGAGTGCTTCATTACACGGCCACAATGCTCCGAGATGACTCCTCCTGCGCCGACGCCGTATCGACGCACGCTGCTCTACCTCGCCCAGAGGCTCGGGGAAGTTCCCAATACCCGACTTCACAAGGTCGTCTATCTCATCGATCTTGAGTACTTCCGACGCTACGGGCGCACGCTGACCGGAGCGCCATGGGTCCGCCACAACTATGGCCCGATGACCAAGGCCTTTCTACCAGCGCTCGCCGAGATGGCCGGCCACGAGCTGAACGAGCGTACGAAAACCACTCTCTCGGACCGAACGTTGAAGCTCATTGAGCCAGGGCCTGCGCCTCGGTTCCAGCCGGACTTAGGGCCGGCAGAGCTAGAGGTGGCCGACTTCATCTTGGAGCTGACCCACGCGCTCAGTGATCGTCAGGTGCTCGACCTCGCATATGCGACGACGCCAATGCGGGCAATCCTTCGCCGCGAGGCGACCCTCGGCCGAAAACTTATCGACGAGCCGCTCGACTTCGCAGCATCACCAGTACTTCCCGACCGCGATGAGCCGGAAGCTGAAGGCTACGCGGCGTTCAAGTTAGGTGAAGTCCAGGCGTTGCGCGCCGTCCGCACGCGCCTGCTTGATGACTTCGCCGGATAGCACACCACCGTCCAAGATCCGCCCTGGAGCCGTCTACGCGGTCCCGGCGGAGGATGTCCCGATGCCGCCGACCAAGGGCGCAGCGCCGCCGCGGGAACGGCGGTGGCTTCTCGTCGTGTCCTCGAAGCGCGACTGCCGTTCTGCAGACTGCCCGACCGTCGTGGTGATCATCTTCTCTGCCCAAGTTCAGTACGCAGGCCGGCACGACGAGCTCGTTCGGGCTGGTGATGGAGTCCAACGCGACAGCATCGCCCAGACGGACCTCGTGATGTTCTGGCGGAAAGACGAGCTGACTGACGACCGCTGGATGGGCGATGTCATGCAAGACACGCTCGCGCGTGTCCGAGCGCGGCTCGCGAACACGATCGGCATCGCGGAACCCGCTGGCACCAGCGACAAGTAGGTCAGGCTCTCCGAGGTCAGGGCCAAGATCCCGCCCAGGAAACAGCCGTTGGCCGCGCGCTGGGGCAAACCGACCAGGGCGGCGCGAACCCCGGAGCCCCGACACGATGGGTGGATCGTGCGACGGCGGCGTCATGCCCCCACGTCGAGGAGCGAGTGCCGGGTGACCTGGGGGCCCCGATCAGTACGCCGCGGAGGGCGCGTCATCGTCGTCGCCGTGCGGTGACGCGCCGGGCAGTGCCCCGGCGACGACACGTCCGCCGCGGACGAGCGCTAGCGTTCGGACCGCCGAGCAACGGCGAGATCGGCGCGCCCTCCGACCTCGAGCGTCGCGTCGACCGGCCAGGAGGCGTCGGCGGCCTCGCCGTGGGGGACGACGCTCGCGCCCGCAAGTCGATGAGGTGGGAATCCCCTCGCGAGATCGGCCGGACGTTATCGTCGCTCGCGAGCACGATCACGGTGTCCTCAGCCCAGGCGACCGCCGAGGTGTCGGGTTCGTCACCACCCGGAATGACGGTGCCACCGACGAGGGAGCATGTACTGGTGGGTCACGACCGGAGGCTATCTCGTCACCCGCCGTCGTGGGAGACCCGTGGGGCAAGAGCCAGGGGCAAGAGCCAGGGCTTGACGCTCGACCATTCCATGCGAGAGTTCGGGGCATGGGCATGCCCGATGACCTCGAGCCGGTTGTGGACCCCGGAGCGGGCCTGAGCTTCGCCGCCCTCGGGCTGCTGGCGTTGAGATCCGCCAGGCCGAGGCGGGCCGAACTGGAGGCGTCCGATGGTGCTGCCGGCTGAGGGTCGGGTCGAGACCCGGGTCACGGACGACGGACGGCGGCGCCCGGCTGCCCGGGTCCTCATGGCCGCAATCGTGACCTGGCTGGTGGCGACGGTCGTCATCCTTGTCCAGATCGCCGTTGTCGTCCTCCCGGACCCGTCGTCTCACGAGGCCGGGGACACGTTGGTGTTCGGCATGATCGTGTTCGTGCCCCAGTTCGTCATCGCCCTGGTCGGCCTGGCCGCCCTGGGGTCGCTGCGCAGGCGTGGGACCCGGGCACCATCTCTCGGGATCCTCTGGGGCGTGCTCGAGACGGCGTTCGGGCTGTTCGCCTCCTCGCGCCTCCTGACGCTCGCGCTGGCGGTCGTCACAGAGGGCCGCGGGGTGTACTGGAGCGCCGCCGACTCCTCCCTGGTGTTCACGTACCAGAGCGGCGCCGAGTACACGTACATCGGCGATCTCGTGTCCGTCGGACTGTTCGTCGTCGCCCTGATCGGGCTGGCCGCCGCGATCGTCCTTCGCATGACCAGACCCGCCCGAGCCGCCTGAGTGATAGCCGTGACCGGGGCTGAGCCAATTCGCCGGCTGGCGACGGCCGCGAGCGCAATGGCCGTCAGTCCCAGCGCCGAGGCGACAGCTGCTCCCTGCCCCGTCAGGGTGCCGCCATCACAGCCCCCGGCGATGGCGTCACGCCCGAGCTCGATCTGGCGGCCCCCGGGGTCCGGCATGGTCCGGTACTCGATCCCCACCGGCGTCTGGTACGCCTTCCAGCAGCGAGTCTCGGTCATGGACAACAAGGCCCAGCCAGAGCCGAGGCGCGAGGCGGCGGGCGATCGCTCCATCGAGTAAGGGTGGAGTCGCGCTCACGGGATAGGAGATAAGGCGTTGCGAAACGCGCCACGTGATCTGTCGCCCGCCGCGGGCACGCTGCGCAGTACACCGGATCGATTTACATCTGCCCGCGCTGCTTCGAGCCGACCGTGGTCCTGGCGCCCCTCGCGCGCGAAGCTCCCGCGTCGCTCAGTGTCCGCAGCGCGACCGTCCGTGTCATCACTCTGCCATACAGCATGCAACGGGGAAACGTTCCCCGGCGACTTCCGCCGCTCGGCGTTGCCCGAATGGGTCACCGCGACGCCATACCGGGCGGGACCGCACTTTTCTAGCGCGCTCTAGAGCTGTATGAACTCTGCGGGCAACCCCGCGCGGACTCGAACCGCGGCTTCAGACTTCGGAGGCCTGCGCTCTATCCACTGAGCTTTCGTGCACGTGTGGCTCCGCTGGCAGCAACACGGGAGCGGGCGGGATCGTCTCGCTGGGTCTCGTGATCCACTCCTGCGGCCTCAGTTAGCGGTCACAACCCCCAACGGCCTGGCTCGTCACCATGACCCTCTCGAGGCCACGGCGCTTCTCCGCTTGCTACCACGCCACCCGCTGGGCCAGCAGACCGGTGCCCTTCTCCCGCCCGGATATCGTCCGGCAGAACTCCACCGCGTCCATGCTGATTTCCTGTCCCTCGGACCCCTGGCGGTAGCTTCCCCCGGCGGAACCCGACAGGTTCAGTTGGAACGGCCTTCCATGGTGTCGTGCCCAGTCCGACACGACGTCGGCGATGATGCGGCCGTCGTGGTCCGAAGTGAGGATCATCTCGCGACCGGTCGCCCGGGAAATGTCGACTCGGTGCATCCATGTGTCGCGGGTCAGGACAACGTCGAACAGGAACCCCAATGAGAAGCGGCCGACGCCCGGCGATGAGCCCGGGATCAGCCTCAACGGAGCCGGGAAGCGGCGACGGCCGCGGACCGCGCGGGCCTGAACATCAGGGAGCTCGGCGATCGCTCTCTCGGCGGTCCAATCGGCCCGCTCCCGAAGGTGGAAATCGTTGAGCCCATCGACCGGATCGCGCCCCTTGGCCAGGCGCATACCCATGATTACCTGGCGAAAGAACTCAGGCCAGCGGGCGTGGCCCTCGCCGGCGCCGACCTGATGCACGATGATCGTCCGTACGTCCCACTCGGTGCAGTCGGTGGGTTTGCCAAAGTCATCCGAACCGAGCTGGCGCACTAGGTCGGTAAAGCTCGCGTACTCGGTGATCGCCAGCTGGGTGGACTCGTCGCGGGAGATGGCCGGGATTGTGTTGACGTCTATGGTCGTTGGCCGGGTGCTGATCGCGCCGATGCTGACGGCTGTGATCGATCCCGTCGCAGTCAGGTCCTCCTGGGGGTTCACGTACTTCGCCATCGCCGTTTCTTCCCACTGCGGATTCCGCGTCGGCGCAGAGTGTACGCGGCGGTCGTTTTCGCCGCAATTGCGGATTTCACGGGTTTTGGCCACCCTGTTTCGCGCGAAATGGCCACCCTGCTTCACGGGTAATGGCCACCCCCTCGTGAGGTCGTCGGCAGCGCCGGCGGGAGGCGCCTCGGACACCGCACGCTCTCCTGGAATGCGTCCACACCGCCCCAGGAGAGATGCCGGTGCCCCGTCCCCGTTCTGCCATGCGCAAGATCCGAGAAGTCCTGCGGCTCAGCCTCGCCGAGGGGCTGAGCCCACGCCAGGTCGGGATCGCGGTCGGGCTGCCGGATCGTGCTTGCCCACCGGCTGCTCCGTGGCCCGCTGACGCGCCTTGGGCCGACGTGGTGCGTCAAACGGCCGCAAGCGCGATTGGCCCACCTGCCATCGGTCCGGCCGCCAGGGGCCGCCCACAGCCGTTACATCGGGCTGCGCCGAACCCCCCACGATGACCTGATCGTGCCCCTATCGCCGGTCGATGCGCCAGAGCTCAGACGTGCGGTTGACCGGCTGGGACGTGCCCCGAGCCAGGCCCGACTGGCGTTGGCGCTCACACGAGGCCAAGGCAAGCCTGGTCGAGCGATGGCATAGCCCTGGGCCAGCAGTGGGAAACCAGTTTGGGTCAGCACAGCCAGGTCGCTGGCCTTCTCGACGCCCTCGGCGATGAGGACGGCACCAATCTCGATGGTGAACCCATTCAGCGCCCGGAGGAAGGCCTGGAGTGTCTGGCGGCTGCGCATGCCCCTAACGAGATAGGCGTCGAGTTTGACGTATGCCGGCCCGAGCTCGGTTACGTGGCGCATTGACGCAAAGCCGGCACCGGCATCATCGACCGCGAACCGGATGCCGCGGTCGAGGTAGGGTGCCATCGCCCGCCGGAGAGTGACATAGTTGTCGACCGTCTCCTCTTCCGTGATCTCGATGACCAGGGCGGATGGATCGGCCGAGGCCACCGCGGCGGCGACCGCCGGATGAGCGAGATGCGAGTTGCCGCGCCCGGCGCACGAGGCGATCCGCCGCTCGCTCGCCGACATCGGCAAGGACCCGCTGACCATGGATGCGGCCGAGTCGCTCTGGCAGGCAGGAGCGGGGCCTGCCGGCATCGCGTCCGGCACCTTCTACGGCCGGTTCAGGCGCTACCTGGTGGCCGCCGGACTCGCCCCCACGGGCTTGCACGTCCTCCGCCACTCCGCGGCCAAGCTCCGACGCGACGCGGGCGAATCAATCGAGGCGGTGAGCTCCTTTCTCGACCACAGCTCGCTGGCCGTCACAACGGTCTACCTCCGGCGGCTCGAAGGCGAGGCGGACCCGACGTGGGCCTCGGTCGCGGCGGCGCTCGGCGTATGAGCCGGTTGGGGGCCGGCCCCGTCAGGGACCCGACCCCATCCCTGAACCTAGCTGGTGACGGGCTCCGCGGTGTAACCAACGTCTGTGAGAGAACAGACCTAGGCCAGCGGGAGGACGTGGGCGGGAATCGGCGGGACGTGCTCGTATGTCTCGGTCGTGGCGACCATGCCCTCCGCCGAGACACCCAGAGCCACGAGCGCCGCGTCGGTCAGCAGCGCATAGGGCCGCACGCCGATCAGGTCGACCGCGTGGTTCTTGAGGAGTCGGTGGGCGATGTTGACCTCGGGGCCGAGGAGCTCTTCGCGGCCGGCAATGGGCTGGACCACGTAGTCGCCGTGGTGGAGCACGAACTTGAGGCCGAGCTCGTGAACGCGAGCGCACGAGCCGCAGGTGCACGTCCAGAGCGAATTCGCCTCCGCCAGACGGGCCGTGAACGCGCCGTGGCAGGCCCGGAGGCAGGCGAGCACGTCCGCGCCGCGGAGGGCGAATTCGGGGTCAGGGGCGACAGCGAAGATGGCGTCGCCCTCGAACTTGGCCAGTCGGAACGGTGGCACCACCGCGGTCACCATCGCATCGAGCAGGCTCGACATGAGCGCGTAGGCTACCGGCGGTTCGTCCGCCTCGAGGATCAGGGCGTGGTGCGCGTCAGCGACACCCTGCAGGAAGCCCGTGTAGCCCGAGATGTCCGCGAGCAGGAGCGTCCCGCGCGCCCTGGCGGCCTGGCCGGATTGACCAACCGTCAGAGCCACGTTTCGGACCTCCTTCCTCAGGGCCGCGGTCGCCGGCCCCGGCTGGCCCACGGGCCTCGCTGGTATTCACGCCGGCCGGCGCCGTCCTAGTCCGCATCGGCACGAGGCAGCAATCCGGCTGCCTACCGCGGGCTCGAGGCGAAGCAGTCGCCGCGGCGGCTCAAGACCATGAACCCATCGTGTTGTACCTGCGTCGTTGGCACGAACACGGTGCTCGACGGCCTCCGGCCGTCCGTCTATCATCGGTCCGCTGTGACCGAGCATCGTCTGCGCCGAATCGGCGAGCTGCCCGTGCATCTGTCGCCGGCGAGTGCCGGCCGGACGCAGGCGCGCCCCCGCCGCGGGTCGCCGCTAGCTCGAAACCGGCCGAACTCGCTGTCCCCGTCCAGCGCGAGCGGGTTCCGGTCCCGGCGGTTCGCCTGCCACTCCCCCGCGAATCCCCCCGCGCCCGGTCGCGTCGTCCTCCTCGAGTAGGGGTGCCTCCATGTCTGTCCGTCCCGTCTCCGCCGTCCGGCTCATCGACCCACGTGGCCACCGTTTCGGGGCCGCCCTGTCCGCCGTCATCCTGGGACTTGCGCTCGTCGCGGGGGCCCCGATCGTCGTGGCCGCCATCGCCCTCGCCTTGGGCTCGAGCGCCCTGTTCGGCACCCGGTACTCCGTCCTCGGGCGGCCGTGGCCCCTGGTCAGGCGGCTTCTCGCTCTGGACCCGGCCGAACCCGAGCACGAGTACGCACCACGCTTCGCCCAGGCGCTCGGCTCGCTCGGCCTGCTCCTCGGGGTTGCCCTCCTCGCCGCGGGCTTCACGTCCCTCGGCTGGGTACCGGTCATCGGTGTCGTCGCGCTGCAGACGCTCTTGGCGGTCACCGGCTACTGTGTCGGCTGCCGCCTCTATTTCCTGCGTTGGTGGATCCCGAGCCTGTTCGCCCGGATCGCTCGGCGGACGACCATCGGAACCTGAGTCGTCGATGGCTTCCGGCTGCAGGAGACTGACCGTCGCGCACTGGGCAACCGCCCAGAGCGACCTGACCGGGAGGGCTGACCGATGAAGCGCGTCCTTGTGCTGGGTGGCGGGTTCGGCGGCATCGCCACGGCGGTGGCCCTCCGAGCCCGGCTCGATCCCGCGGATCAGATCGTCCTCGTCGACCGCCGGCCGTCGTTCGTCATGGGTCTCCGAAAGAACTGGGTGCTCGCCGGCGAGTCGAGCCTCGCCGAGGGCACCCGCCGGCTCGCCGACCTCGAGCGCGGCGGGATCACCGTCGTCCAGGGATCGGTCGAGGCGATCCATCCGGCCGATCTGGCGGCCGATGTGGACGGCCGGAGATACGAGGCCGACGCCCTGGTCATCGCCTTGGGGGCAGAGCACGACCCTGATCGGGTGCCCGGGTTCCGGGAGTTCGCGATCGACGCGTACGATCCGGCGGCGACGGCCGGCGGGCGCAAGGCCATCGAGCGACTGACCGCCGGGCGGGTCGTGATCGGCATCTTCGGTGTGCCCTACCCCTGTCCCCCGGGCCCCTTCGAGCTGGCCATGCTGCTCGCGTCCCAGTTTGCGGGGCGGCGCATCGGGGCATCGGTTACGGTCTTCAGCCCGCTGGCGCTGTCGCTCCCGATCCTCGGTTCGGCCGGCTGTGCCACCGTTGAGTCACGGCTCGCTGGGGCGGGCGTCGAGTTCCTCGCGGCGCACCAGGCCACGGCCGTGCTCGAGGGTGCCGTCGAGTTCGCCGACGATCGTCTGCCCTTCGACCTGCTCCTCGGGGTTCCCCCGCACCGTGCGCCGGCGGTCGTCACCGCGGCCGGCCTGACCCGCGGCGGGGCGTGGATCCCGGTCGACCGGCTGACCCTCGAGACCGACTTCCCCGGCGTCTACGCGATCGGCGACGTCACCGCGATCCCGCTCGCCAACGGCCAGATGCTGCCCAAGGCCGGTGTCTTCGCCGAGGCCCAGGGCACGGTCGTGGCCGAGCGGATCGCCGCCGGGTTCGCCGGCCGGACGGCCGTCGCGACGTTCACCGGTGAGGGGGCCTGCTTCTTCGAGCTGGGTGGCGGGATGGCGGCGATGGTCGCCGGCCGCTTCCTCGCGGACCCGCCCGACGTCCGCCTCACTGAGCCCGGACCGGAGCATCTGGCGGCGAAGCGGGCGTTCGAGGCCGACCGACTTCGATCGTGGTTCGGCCGATAAGCTGCGGCCCTCGGAGAGCTTGTGGAGACCGAACCCAGCCGCCCTTTCCTGAGGGTCACCCTTGTCGTCGCACTGTTCAAGACCGCGGCGATCGGATCAGAGGGTCTACCTGCGTGCGCGATCCGCTCAAGGACCGGCTCGTCATGGGGCGTCTCGACGCGCGCGCTGTTCGACCTCGATGCCGAGAACGGGCGCCCCGATAACCCGCCCTATCGCGGACTTCATTTCCTGGGCGCCGACCATCGGGCAAACCACCGGCCCTCGATTCTGTCGGGCGGGCGACCCGGGCGCCACCGGAGGAACCGCCGACGACCACAGCGCCGCCTCACCATGGGTGGATCGTGAAGGGCAGAGCCAGCGCTGAGGCGGCCGCAATGGCCCCTTCGTGAACGGTGGGTGCCACGCCGAAGCGCCCCTAGGCTTGTCGAACTCCTAGCCCGTGGTGCCGCGCTAGCTGGCAGGGGGCAGCGGTATCGTCACGGCATGGACGCTCGCGAGCGTGCCTGGAACGCGATCCACGATCTCTTGCCCGAAGGCTGGCACGTCGGGGGCCGGCCTATGACCCTATACAACGCGGCTGGACGATCGTGGCTCGGTCACCGCAGCCACCCGGGCGCCGGGGCACGCCGGAGTACGTCGAAGGTGCCGGTGAAGACGAGATCGCCGCCTTGACCTACCTCGCGCTCGCCCTGGAGGAGCGGCAGGGTGACGCGAGGCGCACCGATCTCCGGCAGCGCAGCCGCCTCGCCTACATCGAGGGTTCCGAGGCCGAGTCCCGGCGGTCGCAAGGTCGCGACCTGACTGGCGAGGAGCTTGCACGGGTCATCGGACGGTTCTGAGACTTGACCTCCGTCACGTGGTTCCCGATCTGGGAGCTGGCCCGCCAAACGCTCGGCGACAACCCGACCCTGGACGCTCCGGCAGCGGTTGGGCTCCTCGCCTTTGCGTGGTATGTCTGGAAGAACCGATCATCCTGACGCCGCGCATGAGCGCCTCCCGCTCGCTTACCCGCCGGCCCCGGCTCCGCGGTTCGCCCTTGATCCCCGGCTACGGGCCAGAGGTTGCGACGGCTCGCCGGCCAGCGCTGCCGGAGCGACGGGCGGGCGTTTGCACAAACTGCGACTCTGACGGTCGTGATCGCGGCGACGAACGCGGGCGGCGAGGCCTGTCCGCGGAGGAGCTGGAACGGCTGCTGCGGCAGTATCCCGGCGATATCGGGGAGACGCCGCGGCCCCGGCTGTAGACGGTGGGCGCCATCTCGACGATGACCGGACTCCAGTCACCGTCGGGCCGGTCTCCCAGGATCACCCCGGGGTCCGGCTCCCGTCTGCGACCCGTGCGAGTGATAGCGTTGCCCATCCGAGGCGGGCGAGTGCTCAGCCCGGGCCAGTGAGGAGCTTCGCACGTGCCCGACAACATCGTGACCCTGGACCCGCGCCCGCCGGCCGAGGCGTTCGCTCCGACGTACAGCGTCGCGCCCGGCTGCCTCATCTCCGGGACCCCGAACGAGCGAGGGGTCACCCAGTTCACGAGCGAGGATGCGACGGTCAACGCTGGCGTCTGGACTTGCGATACCTACCGCGAGCGCATCCCGAGCTACCCGTGCGACGAGCTGTTCGTCGTGATCGAGGGTTCGGTCACCCTGACCGAGGAGGGCCGGGACCGGCGATCCTACGGGCCGGGCGACGCCTTTGTCATCCGGCGCGGAACCGTGTGCGAATTCGAGGCGACTGGCCCCTTCCGCAAGTTCTACATGACCTGTGAGCCCGAGCTAGCTCGTGGTGATCGATAATCGCCCGACACAGTCTGGACCCGCCCCACCCGGCGCAACGGACGAGCGCCGCGCCGACCTGAACGAGCGCCTCCGCCAGGCGTTCATCGAGGGAGCCCAGGAAGACTCGCGCCGACGGCTCGGGCGGGGACTGATGGCTGAGGAACTGGAGCGCGTGCTGCGACGCTTATCC
>JBCLCL010000050.1:0-12514 GCA_038915815.1 Candidatus Limnocylindrales bacterium | reverse complement strand
CGGCTCGATGTTGACGGCGTACATGTAGCGGTCTTCGTGGAACGGGAACGGGAACCGGCGGATCCCCGCCGGGCTGTTGCGGAAGGTGAAGTCGTCGCGGAACGTCTCGTCGCGGAACTGGATCGGCGTGCTGGTCATCGTCCGTCCTTCACCCGTCAGCGCTGGAGGACGAGGGTCTTGCCCTCGAACCGCGAGACGCAGGGCATGATCTTGCGCCCCGAGGCCTTGTCCTCGGCCGACAGGAATTCGTCGTTGTGGAGGATCGTCCCCTCGCAGACGACGACCGTGGTCTCGCATTCACCGCACGCACCGCCTCGACACATGTACGGGGCGTCGATGCCGGCCGCCTCGATGGCATCGAGCATGCTCTGGTGCTCGGTCACCCGGATCGTCTTCCGTGACAGCGCCAGCATGATCTCGTAGGGCGAGCCGGAAGCGGGCGCCAGGAACCGCTCGCTGTGCAGGCTCCCTTCGGGCCAACCGGCGGTCCGGGCGGCGGCGAGCACCCAGGCCATCATGCCGGACGGTCCGCACACGTAGAGGTGCGTGCCCAGCGGCTGGCCCTCGAGCAGCCGGTCCAGGGGGATGCGCTCGTCTCGATCGTCGCAGTAGATGTGGACCCGGTCGCCGTACCTGGCCTCCAACGCATCGAGGTAGGCCCCCTGGGCGCGCGCGCGCACGGCGAAATGGAGCTCGAAGTTGCTGCCGGCCGCCTCGTGCTGCACCATCTGGGCGAGAAAGGGCGTGATGCCGATGCCGCCGGCGATCAGCAGGTGCCGGCGAGCCCGCCAGTCGATCGGGAAGAGGTTGACCGGCTGATTGAGGACCAGCCGGTGGCCTGGCCGCACGGACCGGTGCAGGAACAGAGAGCCGCCACGCCCCGCGTCGTCACGGCGAACGCTGATGGTGTAGCTGGACGTCTGGCCGGGCGGGCTCATCAACGAGTACGGGTTGCGCCGGAGCGTCTCCCCCTCCCGCATCTCGACGATCACGTGGGCGCCACCCGAGAACGGCGGCAGGGGTCGGCCATCGGTGGACTCGAACCGGAACCGCTTGATCATCGTCGTGATGTCGGTCACCTCGGTCACGGTGACTCCGAGCTTGGGAGCCTGCACGCGGGGTGCCGCGATCGGCGCGGCCGGGGCCGTCATCTGAACACCGCCTCCGGTGGCGGTGCCGTCCCGGGCACCTCGGCGTCGATGCAGACGCCCTGAAACGCCCCGATCCGCCGCGAGAAGTGGTCGCGGACGAGCAGCGACAGCCCGCAGCCGCTACAAGTCACGGGCTGCGTCGTCACGTGCTCCGTGATCCCCTTGCAGTGGACGCACTGGACCCGTCGCTCCCGCGAGCCGCGGTGCTCGGCGCTGATCGCGTGCAACTCCAGGCCCGCCTCCAGTGCCGCCTGGACGACCTGGGCGATGAAGTTCTCCGTCCCGGCCGCGTAGACCTGGGTCCCCATCCGCGCGCCTGCCAGCGCCGCGCGCAGCACGGCGAGCGCGACGGCATCGCTCGGGACCTGGCTGAAGCTCGCTGCGCCCAGCGACGCCAGGCGGAGCCCATGGTCCGCCCCGACCGATCCGCCCGGGACGTAGACGATCCGCGTCCGGGCGATGAACCCGTCGGGCGCCGTCGCGGCGAGATCCATCACGGCCAGCGCACCCTCATCGTCGGCCACGACCAGATGGAGACTGCCCGGGCGGGGCGTCAGCGGCGCGTAGACGGGCCGACTCTTGATGCCCTCGACGAGCAACCCTTCACCTCCGGGACGCGTGGGTGGGTCGCTGCGCGGACCGCGGTCCCGTGGGCCGCGGCTCAGCCGACCGCATTGCGTTTCGTCTTGAGCGGATCATCGAAGGGGAGCGAGTGGGCGATGGCCGGCCCGCTGACCGCGGCGCCCCGGACCTCCAGCCGAGAGCCGTGGATCGCACGGTCGACGTCCATTCGCGCGATGGCCATCGACTTCCGGGTCAAGGTCGAGTACATGCCACAGGTGACGACGCCCACCTTCCTTCCGTCCGCCCAGAGTTCGTCGCCCTCCGACGTGGCCGCATCGCCGTCGACGAGGACGCCGAAGATCCTGAATCGCTCCTTGCCCTTGAGCCGGTAGTGCTCCGGCGCGCCGCGGAACCCCTCCTTGCGCGGGGTGACCGTGAACTGGAGCCCGAGCTCCCAGAGCGTGTCGCCCGGGCCCTCGTCCGCGAACGGGTACATCTGCGAGTTGTCGTAGGGATAGAACAGGAGGTAGCTCTCCACGCGGAGCATGTCCAGCACGGTGAACCGGCACGGGATGATGCCCATGCCCGCGCCCTCGGCCAGGATCGTGTCCCAGAGCATCACGGCGTCCTGGGCGCGGCAGAAGATCTCGTACCCGCGCTCACCGGTGTAGCCGGTCCGGGACAGCATCACCGGGGCGTCGAACAGCCGCGCCTGGAGGTGATGGAAGTAGGGCAGGTCGCGGATGCCGGGCACGAACCGCTGGAGGAAGTCGACCGCCAGTGGACCCTGGAGCGACAGGTCGTGCAGGTCGTCGTCGAACAGGACCGCCACGTTCTTCCCGACTGCCGCCCGCTGGAGTTCCTCGTGACCGGTGCCCGATCCGTGCACCACGAGCCAGGCGGTCGGGCCGGTCCGGTAGATGATGCAGTCCTCGGTGAACTTGCCGGCATCGTTGAGCATGCACGCGTAGGCCGAGCGACCCGGGTAGATGCGATGCACGTCGCGCGTCGTGGCCAGGTCGATGAGGTGCGCCGCGTGCGGACCCACGACGTGGACCTTCTTCAGGCCGGAGACGTCCATCAGTCCGGCCTTCGTCCGGATGGCGACGTGCTCCTCGTGGACGTCCTTGTCGTACGTCCACGCGGTGCCCATCCCGCTCCAGTCCTCGAGATTGGAGCCGAGGGCGCGGTGCCGATCCGCGAGAGCCGAGAAGCGCCATGTCGCCGTCATGTCACACCCTCATCATCGTGTGCCGGGCAAGAGCCCCACGGTTCGTCCGGTCAGAACAGCGTCAGGTACTGGTCAACCTCCCAGCGACTGACGTCGCTGTGGTAGCGGACCCACTCGGTTCGCTTGATCCGCAGGAACTCGGCGGCGAGCTCCGGGCCCAGCCCCCCCTGTACGACCTCGTCGCGCTCGAACTCGTCCAGCGCCTCGGACAGACTCTGCGGAAGGAACCGCAGGCCCTCGCGGCGCGCCTCCTCGAGGGGCGTGTCGTACATGTTGCGCCCGATGTACGGATCGCCTGGATCGAGGCCCCGCTCGATGCCATCGAGCCCTGCCGCGATGAAGCCGGCCAGGCCGAGATACGGGTTGACAGCACCGGAGACGACGCGGCACTCGAACCGGCCCGGATCGGGAGTCCGGAACATCTGGGTCCGGTTGTTGTCGCCGTAGGTGATGAACGCGGGCGTCCAGGTGAACCCGGAGCGCGCGCCGGTGAGGTACGCCCCGACGGACAGGCGCTTGTAGCAATTGACGGTCGGGGCGATGAGCGCGGAGAGGGCGCGCGTGTGGGCCATGAGCCCGCCCAGGAAGTGGTAGGCCAACTTCGACTGGCCCAGGCCGCGGGGGTCGGACCGGTCGATGAAGACGTTGTCGTCGCCGTCCCACAGGGAGAAGTGGAGATGGCTGCCGTTGCCGGTCAGGTGGCTGAACGGCTTGGGCATGTGGGTCGCGATGGCGCCGTAGCGCTGGGCGACCTGGTTGGTCATCATCTTGAAGAACGTGTAGCGGTCGGCCGTGTCGAGCGCGTCCGCGTACTTCCAGTTGATCTCGAACTGCGCGGTCGCGTCCTCGTGGTCGGACGCGTACGGCTCCCAGCCGAGCTGCTCCAGGTAGCCCACCAGGGTGCGCAGGTAGTCCAGGTTCGCCGCCAGGCTCTTGAAGTCGTAGCAGGGCTTCTGGAGGGTGTCGTAACCGGACGGGTCGAACGGCGCGATCGCCCCATCGGGACCGCGGGTGACGAGCATGTGCTCGGCCTCGACGCCGACCTTCATCGAGTAACCGGCCGAGGCCAGTCGATCGATCTGGCCGCGGAGGGCGGTCCGCGAACAGTACGGCCAGGCCTGACCATCGACCTGGATGTCGCAGGCGAACCGGGCCAGCCCGGTTTCCCAGGGCACGAGCCAGGCCGACTGGTCGCTCGACTTCGACGTCGGGATGAACTTCATGGAGTGGCACGGGCCGGTCCCGCTGGCCCACGAGCTCGGCGTCTTCGACCGGGCCCTGAAGTTCCTGCTCAACATCCGCCAGGGCCAGCCGGTCCGCCGGCTCAACTGGACGATGACGATCAACCCGCGCCTTGACACCAGTCCGGAGCACTATCCCCGCTGGGGCACCGACCGGACGACGGTCACGCCCGACAACGTCGGCGAGAAGGTCCACCTCCGGGTGGAGCTCCAGAGCTTCTGGCGACTGCCCCGGTCCAACGCGATCGTCTTCCCGATCCGCTGCTACCTGATCAGCCTGGACGAGCTCGTCACGATCCCGAAGTGGGCGCGCCGGCTCCACCGCGTGCTTGACTCGTTGCCCCGGGAGTTGGCCGACTACAAGGGCCTCACCCGGTACCGTCAGGCCACCGTCGACTGGCTCGGCCGCTTCGACGATGGCGCGCCGACGTCGCCAGGCTTCTTCCCGGACTGACCCGGAGCTGAGCCGCCCTCCACCCTCAGCGGTTGCGTTCGGCGCGGACGAAGAGGGTCGTGCCGGCGAGCATGAACAGGCTGAACATCGCCGCCATGATCGCGAGGTTGGTGGGCGCATCGAGCAGCGCGACGCGCACCGGATCGGGATGTCCCGCGTAGTAGACGTTCCGGATGAGATCGATGGCGTAGCGCATCGGCGAGAGGCGCGACAGGATATCGAGGAACCAGGGCAGGTTCTCGATCGGGTTGAAGACACCGGCCAGGAAGAACTGGGGCAGCATCACGAACGGGAAGATCTGGTTGGCGGTCTGCTGGCTCTTGAGGTTGGACAGGACCAGGACGCCGAACGCGCCGCCGAAGACGGCCACGAGGAATGCCACCGGGACGAGCGCCAGAAGCACGGGCAGCGAGAGTGGGACGCCGATCACGAATCCGAACAGCAGGATCGCGAACGCCTGCGGGAGAGCGACCAGCGACTCGCCGATGATCTTGCCGAAGATGATCGAATAGCGCGAGATCGGCGAGACGAACATCTCCTGGCTGAAGTCCTGCTCACGGTCCGCGACCAGCGAGATGACCCCGAGCGCGGCCGACTGCCAGACGGTCTGGCCAAGGACGCCGGTGAACACGAAGGTCAGCAGGTTGAATCCGCCGGGCGTCCCGAATCCCGCCTGGAGACTCGTCCCGAGGACGCCGATGAGGATCAGCGGGAACGCGAAGTCGGAGACCAGGCGGGCCCGATCCCGCAGGAGCTTGACCAGGTCACGGTGGGCGATCGCGAGGATCGCCGATGCCTCATGCACGCGGCTTCTCCACGATCTCGAGGTAGGCGTCCTCGAGGCTGGGGGTGTGGGTCTGGACGACGCTGAGCGGCGTCTCGATCGCCCGCAGGATCTGGTGCGTTCGTCGCCCGTCGAGCGGGATCCGGAACGGACCGTCGCCGGCGTGGGGGAGGTCGAGCCGACTGAGCTCGGTCAGCAGCGCGGACCGATCGTCGGCGTCGACCAGGAGGTACTCGTCCACGAGTTCGGACTTGATCGCCGCCGGCGTCCCGTAGGCGACGACACGTCCGTCGTCGATCACGCAGATCCGGTCGGCCTGCTCCGCCTCCTCGAGATAGTGGGTCGTCAGGAAGATCGTCGTCTCGCGTTCGCGCCGAACAGTGTCCAGGTAGCCCCACAGGCTTCGGCGGCTGGGCGGATCGAGCCCGGCGGTCGGCTCATCCAGGAAGAGGACCTTCGGGTCGTGAATGAGGCTGCGCACGATCTCGAGCTTGCGGCGCATCCCGCCGGAGTAGGTCCGCACGGGGTCGAAGATCTCTCGACCGATGCCGAGCAGCTCGGCCAGATCGCCGACCCGGCGCCGATAGGCGCCATCCATCAACCGAAAGGCCGGAGCGTACGAGTGGACGCCGTACAGGATGGCGTGAAGCCGAACGTTCTCCTCGCCGGTCAGGTTCTGGTCAAGGCTCGGACGCTGGAAGATGATCCCGACCAGGCGCCGGACCGCGCTGGCGTCGGCCACGAGGTCGTGACCGCCGATGGTCGCGCCACCGCCGGTCGGCAACAGCGTTGTCGTCAGGATGGAGATCGTCGTCGTCTTGCCCGCCCCGTTCGGGCCGAGCAGGGCGAAGAACTCGCCTCGGCCCACCTCGAAGGAGATCCCGTCTACGGCGTTCCGCTGCGCCTTCCGGTAGCGCTTGATGAGGTCGACGACCTGGATCACGGGCGGAGCGCGCGCTGGGGCACGGGTGCCAAGGTCTGGCGCCAGTCGTCGTCGGTCCCAGCTCGCTCCACGCCCCGCATTATCGGGGCGTTTGACGGAATCGCGTGGTGGCCCGATGGTGGGGTCACAGGTCGCAGGCGCCGGGCTCCCATTTCCGTGAGTCCGAAGCGCGCGATGGATCGGAAACCTCACCATGGCTCGAACACCCTTCTCTTCGCCTGAGTCGAACATCGTCGTCAGCACGGACGGCTACTTCGATGTCTACCCGGCCACCGACCGCTCGAACAGCGACAAGCCCGCCTATCGCGGCCAGCTCGCAGAACTCGGCGCAGGCATCCGCGGCACGGACGACCGGCTCGCCGTCCGCCCCGGATCGCCCGCCCTCGCCGCCGCCGTCAGGGCCTGGTCCGCCGTCCACGGCGCGGCTGCCGTCCGCGGCGAGCTCGGTCGTGGCCGCGACGGCAAGCAAACGGGAGCTTGAGCCCAGCGCCAGACAGCCAAGGCGCCAGACAGGCAAGGCGCCTGCAGGCCCGTCAGCCGCCGTCGGGCCGCCGTAGGGCCGCCGCCGCGCCTACCCCTCCCGGCCCGTCCCGAACTGCCGGTCGCCGGCGTCGCCGAGGCCAGGCTGGATGTAGCCTCGGTCGTTGAGGCTGCGGTCCAGGGCCGCACAGTGGATCGCCACGTCCGGATGTGCCGAGGTGACCGCCTCCACTCCTTCGGGAGCCGCGATCAGGTTGACCAGCTTGATCCGGACCGCGCCCCACTTCTTGAGGACCTCGATCGCGGCCGTGGCGGAGCCGCCGGTGGCCAGCATCGGGTCGAGGATGAGGCAGAGATCGACGGAAGCGGAATCGGGCAGCTTGTTGTAGTACTCGACCGGACGAAGTGTCCGCTCATCGCGGAAGAGCCCCAGGTGCCAGACCTGCGCCGTCGGCATCAGCTCGAGCATCGCATCGACCATCCCGAGACCTGCCCGCAGGATCGGAACGAGCCCGATCCGCACGTCCAGCTGGTGCGCGGCCATCGGCTCCATCGGCGTGCGGATCTCGAGCGGTCGGACCCCGACATCGGCCAGCGCTTCATAGCCGAGCAGCCACGACAGCTCGCGGACCAGCTCGCGGAACTTCTTGGGTTCGGTCTTCTCGTCGCGCAGGATCGCCAGCTTGTGGAGGACGGCCGGGTGCTGCGAGACGTGCAGGTTGGGAGCGGGCACGCAAGACCTCCGGGACGACGACGTGGACGATGGGCCGGCAGATGACCCCAGGTGCTGCCATCGTAGCAACCGCCGCGGTATCCTCGCCCTTCAACCGTCCGCCCTCGCCCTGACCGGGAGACCTTTCGACTCGTGACCGCCTCGGCCAGCCCGGCCGTCTCGCCCAGCCGACGCCCGACAAGACCGTCGTCCCGCGGCCGGGGCGTGCCGCCGGTCCTCGTCCGCCAGGTCCGCAACGGCATCGAGGAGAGCGTCCATCGGGGCGATATCGTCGAGGTCGATGCGGCCGGGCGCGTGATCCGCCAGCTCGGCGACCCCGACCGGCTGGTCACCCTGCGGTCGACGGTCAAGCCGTTCGGCGCCCTGGCGATCATCGAGGCCGGCGGGATCGAGGCGTTCGACCTTGAACCCGCCGAGATCGCGATCCTGGCCAGTTCGCACTCCGGCGAGGACCTCCATGTCCGAACGCTCCAGGGTCTCTATCGGCGGACCGGGGTCAGCCAGGCCGCGCTCGCCTGCGGCGCGGAGGGGATGCCGCTCGACGCGCTGACCGCGGCCCGCCTGGCACGCGATGGCGAGAAAGCGGGCCCGATCCGCCACATGTGCTCGGGCCAGCACACCGTCTCGCTCCTGCTCAGCCGGCTGAAGGGCTGGGATCCGACCGACTACTGGAAGCCGGGACACCCCTCGCAGATCGCCTATCGGGCGGCGGTCGCGGGGGCTTTCGGGACGACGCCGGCGAAGCTGAAGACCGCGGTCGATGGCTGCGGCGTCGAAACCTATGCATTCCCGTTGCGCGAGGTGGCCCGCGCCTACGCGTTCCTCGCCGATCCGACCGCGATATCGAGCGCGGATCCTCGTAGCGAGATCGCGGCAGGCCTGGCCCGGGTGCGCGACGCCATGCTGGCCAACCCCGAGATGGTCGGGGGTCGACACGACCGCCTGGACACGTCGCTGATGAAGGCGGTCCCGAACCGGCTGGTGAGCAAGGCGGGCATGGAAGCGCTGCGTGGACTCGCGATCCTGCGCGGGCCCCGCAACGGCATCCACGAGGACGGGCCGACCGGCATGGCGATCAAGATCGAGGATGGGGATGGGTACGACCGGGGCACCTGGGCCGCGTCGGTCGAGGCGCTCCGCCAGGCCGGCGTCCTCGATGGTGGCGCCCTTCGCGAGCTGGCGCGCTACCACCGGCCGGTCACGCTCGATCCCCATGGGCGTGCCGCTGCCGAGGCGATCCCCAGCTTCGAACTCGTGCCCGTGGGTGAGCTGATCGGTTGACTGGGTCAGGCCCACCGGCCGGTCCCCGTCACCGTGAGCGACGCAGCCCGACATGGCCCTTGACGCCGATCCGTATCGCACGCTCGGCCTGACGCGCGGGGCCACGCTCGTCGAGGTCAAGCGTGCCTACCGGCGCCTGGCCAAGGTGAACCATCCCGACGCGGCCGGACCGGGTGCCCTCCCTCGATTCCTGGCCATCCAGGCGGCCTACGAGCAGCTCGCGGGTGGTGCCCCTGGTTCCGATGGCGGCCACCGAGGCGCGACACCTTCACGGCGACGACCATCCGACGCCGAGACCGACCGGGGGGCTGCGACTCGGCGAGCCTACGGCGGAAGGTCAGGCCCGGCACAACCGGGCTCGGGACCAGCGGGACCCGCACGACGGGGATCGGGTCCAGCGCGTCCGGGCTCGGAACCTGCGGCTGGCTCCGGCCGCGGACACGGATCAGCCGCCGCCGGAGGAGGACGGACCTCGCACGGCCCGCGGCAACGCGACCCGGGCCGATCTGCCGCTTCGCGCGGCAAGGCCACCCTGGGTTCGACCTCCTATGACGGCGCGGACGCCGGACCGTTCGAGCCTGACTGGGGCGGTGCCAGCTGGTACGGCACGACGAGCGGCACCTACTGGACGATCAACCCGAAGGAGTACGCCGACCCGCGCAAGCACGGACCCGAATACCAGGCACGGGCCCGTCGGTCGTCGCGCTCCGGCGCCGCCAGCCCAGCCGCCGCCGGTCCGGCGACCCCCGGCCAGGCCCAGGATGGTGCACCGGACCCGCGCGCCGACCCGCGCGCCGACCCGCGCGCCCACCCGACCGACCCGACCCACACGACCAGCTCATGGTGGGATTCCACGTCGGGGCCTGCCGACCGAGGATCAGAGCCTGGGCCATCCGCCGACCGCCCCCACGGCCCTGTGCCAAGGGCCCCGGTCCGGGATGCTCGATCGAGCGCCGCGCCACCCTTCCGAACCGACGAGCCAGCTCCGGACCCATCCCGAGCAGCGCTGGATCTCGGCCGCGCCCTGACCGATCCACGGTCCGGTGGCCTGCGCGGACGGGCCCTTCGCGCGTTCCTCGGCTGGCTCCCGCTCGCCTTCGGTCTCGGCTGGCTCGTCGGGGAACTGACCGGTTGCGGCCGGTTTGCCGCAACCTGCGACCCGTCTGTCGGGCCGCTCACGGCGATCGGGCAGGGGACGATCCTGGCCGCCCTGCTGCTCGTGCCCGAGGTCGCAGCCTTGACCGCCGGCGCCGCCCTCGTCCTCCTGGTTGCGGCTGGAGCCGGCAGCCTGGCCCTGTCCGCCGGCGGAGCAGCGGCCGACGAGGCATCGCGTCAGGCGGCCATGGGAGGGCTGCTCCTCGTCGCGTGGCTCAGCGGACTCACGATCGCCCTCGTCCGTCGCGTGCACTCGGGCCCGCGCGCGGCCGGTCCCGTATCCTGAGGTCATGCCTCGACGCCACGACCAGCGCGATCTATCAGCGGCCGCCCAGGAATACCTGCTTGCCCTGCGGGTGATGGCCGGCGTCGAGGATGACGGCAGGGCCACGGCATCGCAGGTCGCCCGTCATCTCGGGGTCACCAGCCAGGCGGCCAGCGAGATGTTCCGGCGACTCGTGGCGGACGGCCTGGTTGTCCACGCGGAAGGTCGGGACCTCCATCTGAGTCCGGCCGGACGGACCGTCGCCGATACCATCTTCCGGCGCCACGCCCTCGTCGAGTGGCTGCTCACCGCGGTCGTCGGACTCGGCTGGGCGGAGTCGGACGAGGAGGCGATGCGCCTCCAGGGCGCGATCTCGCCGCGATTGGAGGCCCGTCTCGACGAGATGCTCGGTCACCCGGAGACATGCCCGCACGGCAACCCGATCGACGCCGAGACCGCCCGCCGACGACCAGCCGGCGTCCCCCTGAGCGAGATCGAGGCCGGCCAGCTCGCCACCGTCTACCGGATCACCGAAGCGGCGGAGGAGGACCCAGGCCTGCTCTCGTACCTCGAGGCCCGGGCACTCACCCCGGGCGCCGCGATCAGCGTGCTCGCCCGGAGCGAGTCGCTCGATTCGCTGACCCTGGACGGCCCGCGCGGACGGGCAACGCTTGGCCTGCGGCCCGCATCGCTCGTGCGAGTCCTGCCCGGCACGGCCGATCCGGCGCTCTTCCACAAGGTGCCTGGTCAGGCCACGAACGCGTCGGGAGGGCTGGCGTGACCGGCACCTCAACGGTGCCCCGGGTCCGCATCGCCCCGAGCCCGACCGGCCCGCTCCACATCGGGACGGCGCGGACCGCCCTGTTCAACTACCTGTTCGCCAGGCACACCGGCGGGACGTTCATCCTGCGCCTTGAGGACACCGATCAGGTCCGCAGCTCGATCGCCTACGAGAAGGACATCCTGGACGGGCTGCACTGGCTCGGTCTCGGCTGGGACGAGGGACCGGAGGTCGCCGGCGAGGGTGCCCGCGGCCCGCACGCCCCGTACCGCCAGATGGAGCGTCTGCCGAGCTACGCGGCCGCGGCGGAGCGCCTGGTCGCCGCGGACCAGGCGTACCCCTGCTTCTGCACACCCGAGCAGCTCGACGCGGATCGCAAGGCCCAGGAGGCCGCCAAACAGCCGCCACGCTACCTCGGGCGCTGCGCGACGCTCACCCCCGAAGAGCGGGCGGCACATGAGGCCGAGGGTCGCCGTGGAGCGCTCCGCTTCCGGGTGGGCGAGGGCGTCGTCGCCTTCGACGACATCGTGCGCGGCCACGTCGAGATCGATGTCTCGAACCTGGGCGGTGACTTCGTGATCGTCCGCGCCGATGGCTTGCCGCTCTACCACTTCACCGTGGTGGTGGACGACGCGGCGATGGAGATCAGCCACGTGATCCGCGGCGAGGATCACCTGTCCAACACGCCCAAGCACATCCTGCTCTTCCGGGCACTGGGCTACCCGGAGCCGCGCTTCGCCCACCTGCCGCTCATCCTCAACCCCGACCGAAGCAAGATGAGCAAGCGCAAGAGCCAGACGTCCGTCTCCGACTACATCGCCGAGGGGTTCATCCGCGAGGCGCTGGTCAACTACCTGGCGCTGCTCGGCTGGGCGACCGGGACGGAGGAGGAAGTGCTCTCGCTCGACGAGATCGTCGAGCGCTTCGATCTCGAGGCCGTCCACAAGGGCGGCGCCGTTTTCGATCGCGAGCGACTCGAATGGCTGAACGGGCAGTGGATCCGCCGGCTCGACCCGGACGAACTGATCGATCGGCTGCGGCCGTTCGTCGAAGCCGAACTGCGCGCCGGCCGGATCGACTGGATGCCTCCGGACGACGAGCTGCGATCGCTCCTGCCGGTGGTCCACGAGCGACTCCCGACGCTCGGCGCGATCGGCGACCTGGTCGGCTTCCTGTGGGTGGATCAGGTGGCGGTCGATCCGGCCGGGCTGGTACCGAAGCGCTGGGATGCGGCCACGACGCGGGACGGGCTGACCGCCGCCCGAGCGACGATCGAGACGGTCGGCGAGGTCACCTTCGAAGCCGATGAGCTGGAGCCGCCCCTGCGCGCCCTGGCCGAGGCACGAGGCTGGAAGGCCGGCGACCTGTTCATGGCCATCCGTGTCGCGGTGACCGGGCGAGCGGCGACCCCGCCGCTGTTCGATACGCTCGTCGCCCTCGGACGCGACCGG
>JBCLCL010000049.1:0-13729 GCA_038915815.1 Candidatus Limnocylindrales bacterium | reverse complement strand
CCCGGACGATCGTCGAGACCCGCTACCTCGGCGGCCAGACCGCCCTCTTTCCTGACGCCGTCCGAGACTGGGTCGAGCAGGTCCACCGATCGGAGGAGATGGCGGTCATGGCCCTCCGGATCGCCGAGCTCGATGGCGCCCCACCGCTCGACGAGGCGCGCTACGGCGTGACCGACGAGGCGCGGGTCTCGGCCTGCGTCGCGGATCTCGTCGAGGCCGCCAAGATCAAGGCGCTCGATGAGCTGGGCGATGGTCGGGCGGCCGTCGCGCGGGCGATCCGCTGGCTTGCTCCCAGGCTCGGGCCAGGCTCGGACAGGCCAGGCTCGGACGGCTCGACACTATGACTTCATCGTGTGGATGCTTCTTGAGCCGGATCCTCGTCCCGCGCGGCTTGAGACGCCTCGAACTTCGAACGCAGCCGGCCCCGACCGGACCATCGGCACGCACCGGGCGTCCGGGGGGTCTTACCGTCCGCGAGCGACCCTCTTGGTCAGTCGCACGATCCCTTGCGCGTGATCTTCTTCACTTCGAACGAGGGGACCGTTGTATTGCCACCAGACTGCGTGTCGTAGCTGTACGACCCAGTCGAAATGACGTTCATCACGACCACATCGCCCTCGACGAAGTTCGCCAGTCGCGACGCGTCCCCGGCGAACGTCACGAGTCCCTCGTCACGGCCAAGGACGAAGAGATCCAGCGACGACTTGTTGGTGGACCAGCCGTCACCCAGCGAGTAGCGGATCGGCGGCGTGAACGAGGTCGGCGCGTAGGTGCCTGCGTCCAGCCCGCAGGGAAGCTCGAGGAACGGCTCACACAGCGCGAGCGTCCCATCGGCGTTCTGTTTCGGCGTTGGATCGGGGGTGGGCGTCGGCCGGGCGGTCGGTGGCGGGCTCGCCGTTGACGGGGCCGTCGATCGCGGGCTCCGTGTCGGCCGGGCGGAGGTGGTCGCGGCCGCCTGAGGTCCGACGCTGTCCACGGCGATCCCGCCCGGACCGTCCCGGCCAGACAACGGCTGCCCATCGTCCGAGCCGGCCTCCAGGCAGGCGACGATGCTGGGGTGGCGAAGCACCGTGGCGGCGAGCGCTTCGCGACGGAAGCGCATCGCGATGTCCGTGTCCGCGATGACCTCGCGACGGAGGAACTTGACCGCGACCCACCGGTCCAGCCGGGTGTCCCGCGCCCGGTGCACGGTCGCCATGCCGCCGACCCCGATCCGTTCCGCGAGCAGATAGCGATCGCCGATGAGGCGACCGACGTCGGAGGCGGCGGGGGATGCGTCGTTCGGCCCGGTCACTCAGGCGACCATAGCCGAGGTTGGCGGAATGAGCCGGTGACGCGCTCCTCGCCCGTCAGGACAGGGAGTTGCTGGAGCGGGAGACGAGGCTCGAACTCGCGACATGCAGCTTGGAAGGCTGCCGCTCTGCCAACTGAGCTACTCCCGCCCGGCCGGCATCATAGCCCAGCTGAACGCGGCACTCCCGCGATCGATCGAGCCACCCGCAGGGCAAGCTCGATGGACTCGTCGAGCGTCAGTTCGGCGCCCTCTTCGAACAGGTGGGCGAAGCGGTCGGATTCGACCCGCACTCGGAGCGAGTCCTCGGTGCCGGCGCCGTAGCCGCCGGGATCCGCGACGAGGCCCGAGGAGCGGGCCGTGGCATCGGCCGCACCAACGAGGCGCACTCCCGCCTCGTCGTCACCCGCGCTCGTGGCGAGGCCTGCGAACGACGGGAGCAGGTTGACGGCGAGGTAGCGGCTTCCGAGCTCGTGACCGATCGTGAGTGCCTCGGCCAGCTGCTCGGCTGCCGACGGGAGGTCGCCTTCGGTCGCCGAGAGGTCGCCAAGGTTCGACAACTCGACCGCGATGGCGAATCGATCGCCGAGCGTCCGCCGGAAGTCCAGGCTCGCCTCGAACCGTCGGCGCGCTTCGGGCAGGTCTCCAGCGGTGTGGGCCGCCCACGCCAGCATGTGCAGCGCGCCACGGCGACCCATCGCGTCGTCGCCTGCGACCTCGAGCGCCCGGCGAGCATGGCGCTCGATCTCAGGCGCGTCTCCGTTCCGGAAGGCGATCCGGGCCAGATTCGCGTGGGCGATGGCCGCCGTCGAGCGATCCCCGACCTGACTCGCGACACCGATGGCCTGCATCGCCCGAGACTCGGCTGTCGCCTGGTCGCCCTGGCGGAAGGCGAGGTCCGAAGCGGTCAGCAGGCTGCGTCCGAGGGCCGGGATCGGCTCGGCAGAAGCCGCCGAGATGGCCAGGTCGACGACCCGGCGGCCCTCATCGACGAGCCCAGCATCCTGCCAGAACATCGACGAGCTTCCGGCGAGTCGGAGCGCCGACGATGGGTCGATCGCCGCGAGGCAGGCCACGGCAGCGCCCAACTCCCCGGCCACGGCCAGGAGGGCCGCCGCTCGCGCCTCGTGGTCGGGCGTGTGGACCGCGGCCTCCCCCATCTCGGCGAGGTCGAGGATCTCTCTCGCTCGCGCCTCTTCGGCCGGCGAGGCTGTGGCGGGACGTCGGTCCTGCTGCACGCCTTACTCCTCCCAGGGCCTCGATGGTAGCCGAAACTGTGCCCGAATCGCCCGACTTGGGGCTGCCGGGGAGCACTCAGGGCAGTGCTACGATGTCGGGGCCGGAGAGCCTTTGTCAAGATGCGTGGAAATTCCTTCCGGCAGCTTGATTGATCAGGCGGCCTGAACCTCCTCTCTCGGCTGTTCCCCGACGAGGATCCCGTCGCTGAACCGGGCGCCGGCCAGGACGAGGGTCATGACCGTCGCCCCGCCGTTCAAGGACCCGCCAGTGCTGGCCCAGGCGCTGGACGATCTTGAACACGAGGTAGAGCGCGTTCTCGCGGACCCGGGCGCGCTTGGCCACGTTGGTTCGAAGGCGCACCCCGGCGAAGACCGACTCGATCGGGTTGCTCGTGCGCAGGTGGAGCCAGTGCTCGGCCGGGAAGTCGTAGAAGGTGATGAAGTCGTCCCAGTCGGTAGAGCGTCTCGGCCGCGGCGTCCTGGGCCTGCTCGTGAAGCCAGCGGGCCAGCTCGTCGCGGGCCGCCTCGCAGAGCCCCGCTCACAGCGACGTCAGGAGGCGCTTGGCATGACGCTGGGACTTGAGCGGGGCCACAGCGGCGCGTAACATCGCCTCCGGGGGCGCGTCTCCCAGGTGTCCGTCCGGACGGTTGCGCCTGGCCCAGACAAGGGGACGCCGATGAGCACGCTTGTTCGGTTGTTCATGGTCGCCTTCCCGGCGGCGGTCATCATCGTCGGGCTCGTTCAGCTGAACTCACTCCGGGCTGTCCCCGGTCGCCTCACGCGGACTCCCACAGTTCTCGCCCTCAGCTGCGCCGGGGTCGTGGCGTTCGTCGTCGATGGCGCCCTGGCTGGACTGGCTGGCATGGACGTGGGGGTTCGAACGGAACACTACGTGTGGGCCTTGCCGTACGCCCTCGGCGCTGGCGTGGTCGTCGCGCTTGCGGGTCTGGCGGGCTATGGGATCTTGGCGAGGGCACATGCAGCACCCCGGCTCGCCTTATTGGGGATCTTTCTCCTCCCGATGGCGCTCGGCCTCTCCATGCAAGTGATCAGCGACTACGCGGGGACAGTCGATGAGAGCGATCGGTCGGCGATAGCCGCGCGCGAGCAAACCCACCTGGCAGATCTGTGCTCGACCCTTACGGTGAATATCGACGTCGTCGCCGTTGGGCACGGCACGAACGGGATCGATCGCCTGACCATCGATCTCGTCTTCGTGGGCGTCGACGGTGTCGCCTTTGAACCGGGCGGGTTTGTCACGGCCAAGGTGGTCGCGTCCGTCATGATCCTGCCAGACCTGTTCAGCAAGTTGACCACCGAAGTCCCGATCCTGCTCAAGGCTGGTGAACCGTCAAAGTACAGGATCGTGGTCGCGCCGCGTCCCGGCGAGGGCCTGCCCGAGGCGGGCGCGTGGCAATTAGAGATCTGGCTTACGAGGACTGATGGCGAGACGTACGCGTGCCCAGTTCCGTTCGTCTTGCCGCCGATTGCCGCCTGAGCGCCGAGGGCGGCCGGGATAGAACCCGCGGCGCGGTTGCGCTCCTGACCGGCCGCGACTGAGCTCCCAGATCCGCCCAGCGGTTGCGACCCCAGCCGCGACTGGCGTCGGCGGCGACGTCTTTGTGCACTATGAACCCATCGTGGATTTCGGCGGCGCGGCACGATGACCGCGAGATCCCCGTCCGGACCCTGTCGAGCGGGGGACGATTGACCGCCCGACAGGCAGGACCCTGAGCAGCGGGCGCGGAGGCTATCAAGATGGCCACGTTCGCCGCGCGACCAATGATGCCCTGTGCAGTGATCCGCGGCTTGCGGTAGCATGCGAGGATGCGCACCGTCACCAGCATGGGCTGCTGCATGTGTATCGAGCGGGTCTCGGGCCAGCTCCACGTGCGCGCCCCCGAGCGGCGGAGTGCATCGGACGCGTAGGAGCTAACGTCAGGTTCGAGCCCGCCACGCCGCCGTCGAACTTACCCAGCGACGAGACGTCCTGCGCGCAAGAGGGCCCTTGCCACCGCGTTCGCCGATCTCGGTCGCGCTCGTCACACTCGTTGGAGAATTCGCATGGCGACTGGAACGATCACGAAGACGTGCACCAATCTTGATCTCGCCGCGTTCACCGCGACCCGCGACGCCGTGGCCGCCGATCCGTCGATCGGGCGCGGCGCATTCACGACGACCACTCACTGGGAGGATGCCGCTCGTGCCCGGACGACGGCTCGCACCTTCTCGATCAAGACGGACGAGCCGGCGCCTCTCGGTGGCACCGATCGAGCCGTGGACCCGATGGAGCTCCTTCTCGCTTCCGTGGGGACATGCCTCACGATCGGCTGGGTGACCCAAGCCGCGAAGCGGAAGGTCGATTTCCGCGACCTCGCGATCGAGGTCCGGGGCGAGTACGACCTCCGGGGCTATCTCGGCCTCGACGACAACGTGCGACCGGGGTTCTCGGAGATCAGTTACCAGGTCCGCGTCGATTCCGACGCTCCAGGCGAAGTCCTCGAGGAGATCCGGCTCGCGGCTGAGCGGACCTCGCCCATGTTCGACAACGTTGCGAACGGCGCATCCGTGACGGGCAGCGTGACGGCCTGACACGGCCTCGATAGAACTGGATCAGGCGCCCTGCTCGGCGGATTTCGCGACCCTTCGCCTCCCAAAGGTCGCTCTCCGTGGGCGGTGGGACGGTCCGAAAGAAGGAGACCAGGTCCTCGAGCTCGAGGCGGTCCCAGCTGGCTCCGAACGGCGACGGTGGTGGCGAGCTCAGCGGCATCCGTCGAGACCCGTCCTGCCCGGCGTCGCCCCACCACCCGCTAGCGGGGCGAGACGATGGCTGCCTGCCGGAACCTCGCCCTCGCCACGCTCATGGTCGCGTGGAACGGATGGGCGACGTTGTCGGCGAGGTTCAGCGAGGGCCCCAGCCGCGCGATGACGTCGGATTCGACCTCCCACGGCCGTGGTCGGATGGCCCACGAGAGGAGGAGGTTGTCGCGCTGCCACTGGCTCAGGCGAGCGTTGTCCGCTGTCGCGAGGACATACTTCGCCCCCCGCCTCTCAGGATGGTAGCCGAGCAGGGACGCCAAGCTGAGCGGAAGGTCGAGGAGCCGGTGTTGCCGCCTACATGGTTGCCGAGGATCCGAGTGCGCAAGGTCTGCCCGGAACTCGGCGAGGTCGGTGCCCTGCCCACGTACAACGCGCCCCAGCCCGCCATCGTCGGATGCGGCGGCCGCGGTACCCCGGGCAGGCCAGCGTCCCGAACCCACCAGGCGTACAGTCCCGGTTCCGAGGGCACGCCGCCGGTCTCTGCGCGCTGCGCTGCCGTGGCGATGCCCACCGGGTTGGCGCACAAGGCCGACACGAGTTCGATGGCCTCCATCGCTCCGAGTGTACGCTCCGGGGTATTCGACCGGACCCCACTCGCGACGATCGCGTATGACGGCGTGCCTCACCTCCGGCCGGACGTGAGGACCCACACGATGGGTGGATCGTGTTCAAGTCTGCGCCCCGCAAGGCCCAAGGCAGCAGCCCGTGGTGCTGGCTTCCATGGCGATTGGAACGGCCGGGTCGAGCGCGGGATGCTCGAAGAGCTCGAGTCCCAGGATCCGGCGCTCGCCCGTACTCCCCACCCCGACCGCCACGAGCGCCGCCATCGACACGACCCGCCCGCCGTCGCGGACCTTGACGTACGGCCTGGTCGCGGAGCTGATCGCCGGGCGCCTTGCGGATCCCCGCGGGATGGCAGGCCTCGATAGAACGTGATGCGGCGGTACGATGCCCCAGAACCTTCTGGGGACGACCGTGCCGCGCCACGCCGAGCACATGCCCGCGCCAGCCGATGCTCCCAGCCTGAACCAGGCCGTGGAGGCCTTGACGCGCGGTGTCGACATCCTGCGATTGCTGAGCCTCCGCGAGGAGGCCCGGGAGGTGGCCGCCCTCGTCGAGCGGCTGGGAGCCGGTCGCGCGGTCATCGGTCACCACCTCTTCCGGCGGGAGGGCGAGTATCGCGTGATCCTGTACGAGTCGGATGTCTTCCGGCTGAAGGAGACGCTCGGCTTGGCCTACCTCGCCAAGCTGCTCGCCAACCCGGGCCGCGAGATACACGTCCTGGAGCTTGTCGGCAGCGACGTCGGCCTCGCTTCGGATGCCGGGCCGGTGCTGGACATCGAGGCGCGGCGGGCGTATCGCGAGCGGATCGAGCAGCTCACCGCCGAGCTGACCGATGCAGAGCGCGACAACGAGCCGGAGCGGGCGGCGCCGCATCGCGAGGAGCTCGAGCTGCTCCGCAGAGAACTGTCGCGGGGCGAAGGCCTCGGCGGGCGACACCGGGCCTCGGGATCGACCTCCGAGCGGGCACGACAGGCGGCGACGAAGGCGCTGAAGAGTGCACTCGCCCGCATCGCCACCCACAGCCCTGCACTCAGCCGGCACCTTGCCAGCACGGTGCGCACCGGTACGTACTGCCGATACGACCCCGACCCGAGGCTGCCGATCATCTGGCGGTTCTGACCGGCCGCGACGCCGCTCGTCACGGTTGTGACACCCCTCTTCACGCCTGAGGGGTGAAGGAGGAGTCATGGCCACCACGATGCTGCTCGTCGATCCAACCGCCGCCGGTGAGCGATCCCCCATCGGTCCGGACGTCGTCGCCGCCCTCGAGCGGGTGATCGCCGGGACCGGCCTGGATGCCTCGCTGCGGAATCGGTACTCGGTCGTCTTCGCCTTCCCGGGCATGGGCGTTGGTCAGCACTATCCCGAGCTCGCGGGCTGCACGCTCGAGGTCTGCACCTTCATCGACGAGGCCGGCGTGTTCGCGAAGCACGGGATCGCGGTCATCGGTCTGTCGGGCGAACGGAGCGAGCCACCCGCCGGCTGCCTGGCGATCCCGTTCCCGGTCGGCGTCATCGAGCAGGATGACTTTGGCGAACCGAGCGGCTTCGTCGAGGAGAACGGCCGGCGCTACGCTGAGCGGGCGACCTTCGTGATCTTCCCGGACGGGACGGGCGTCCGCGTGTCGGGCATCGCGGACATCGTTGGCCACGTGCGAGGATGCCTGGACCTCGTTCTGGAGCATCGGCTCGAACGGCTGCGCCAGGCGACGCTTGCCGCCGACCTCACGGGCCTTCGGTCGACCGCACAGTTCGGCTCGCTGCTGCCGAACGGCGCCAATTCCGTCGCGATCACGCGCGTCGACGTGACGATCCCGCTGGTCGCCAAGATGGCGGCGCCGGACGTCGTGCGCGAGGAGGCCGGCTACATGCGCCGGATCAACACGCTCCTCGAGCGCGCGGGGCGTCCGCGCCTGTTTCCGGCGATCGTCGCGATCAACGCCGACGAGGATCCGGCCTGGTACCTGATGGAGGCCGCCGACCCCGTCTCGCTCGACCGCGTCCTCTTCGCCGATGCCGCGCGCACCGTCGTCGACCCGTCACGGCAGCCACTGCTCACCGCCGGCATCGACCGCCTCTCGAACTTATACGAGCTCACGTACCGCCACGAGGTGCCGCCGGTCGCGCGCTATCACTATCGCGACCGCTTCGCGGTCATTCCCAGCCGGGCGGATACGCGGCTCACGCACCAGCTGCTCGTCGGCGGCGGAGACCTGGAGGAGATGCTCCATCGGCCGGTCATGATCGATGGCTTCGCCTGTCGGTCCTACCGCGAGCAGCTTGCCTTCCTCGAGGAGCGCGTCGATGACCTCGTGCAGCCGGTCGGCGCGTATCTCCACGGCGACGTGCACCTGCCCAACATGCTCATCGCCGGCGGCGACTCGATCGTATTCGTCGATCCGCGGGTCGTGTGGGATGGGAATGACGTCGGGGATCCCGGCTTCGGCGATCCGCTCTACGACTTCGCCACGCTGCTCAGCAGCCTCCACGTCATGTCGGCCATCCTGCGTGCCATCAATATCCAGCAGACCGAAGCCCTCCTGACGGTCGAGGCCACCGCTGACAGGCTCGAGCTTCGCTCGGGCTCGCTGCGGATCCACGACAACCCGGTTGTCGAGTGGTTCCAGGCGATCGTCGCCGATCGCCTGCCGGCTGACATCATCGGCGCCAACTGGGAGGCGCGGCTGCACGTCGGGACGGCCAACGCCCTCCTCGGCTGGCTGAAGTACGCCCGCTCCGTTCAGACCCGCGAGGCCTGGCTGGCCATCTTTGCGTCGGCGCTCTACCACCTCGAGGTCGGGCGCCGGCTGCTCAACCGAAAGGAGATCTCATGACTGCCTCGAGTGCCCCCACCGCCGCCGTCCGACCGTCCATCTCGCCGTACGTCGCACGGCCGATCCGCTTCCAGGAGCTGTGGCAGCCCGGCGCCTGGCGGCTGAAGCTGTACGGGATTGCCTACGGCCGCGCCGCCCCGCGTCCCCAGCTGGTCGACGCGGCGAAGCGGCTCGCGCTGGAGGTCCTGCCGGCCGATCCGGGATATGGCGTCGGGTTCATCGGCGCACATGACGCGCGCGGCGGCTGCTACGCCTTCGTCGACTGGTGGGCGGATGAGAACGAGCTGCACCACAAGAACTTGCTCGGGCCGTCGCCCGACGAGCTGCGGCCGGCCGGCCCGAATGACTCGGTCGCCTGCGTCTGGGACCTGACGGTGATCGACTTCGAGCGGCGCGCCTGGCACGAGCTTGTCGTGAAGCGGATGGATGCGCCCGACGTCGAAGCCTATCTCGCGCGGCGACTCGACGAAACGGTATAGGGCGATCTTGCTGGCTCGCTACCGAAACGCTCAGGCGCCGGGGGTGTGGGACTGACGTAGGGGGCGATCGTCCAGCCCGACATGGTAAGGTCGTTTCGCATGGCCGAGCTCAGCAGCGAGCGGTCGTTCCTGGTCCGGCCGGACCAGGAGGAGGGCCCGCTCCGAGGAATCGCGAACCTGCTTCGGATCGATGGTGATCGGATGGCGGGTCGTGTCGCGGTCGTTGAGCACCCGATCGCGCCCGGCGCCCTGGTGCCGCCGCACACCCATACTCGCGAGGACGAGGTCAGCTATGTCGTACGGGGCACGATCGGAGCACGTGTGGGCGACGAGTTCATCACAGCGCCGCCAGGAGCGTACGTCCTGAAGCCCCGCGGCATTCCCCACGCGTTCTGGAACGCCGGCCCCGAGCCGGCCAGGATCGTCGAGATCATCGTTCCAGCGGGGTTCGAGCGGTTCTTCGCCGAGCTAGACGAGCTCGCTCGCCAGGGACGGCTGGATTCTCACCGACACGCCGATCTCGGCGAGCGATATGGGGTGCGTTACCACGACGAGTGGATCGCAGCCCTCACCGAGCGATTCGGGGTTCGCATCCCAACCTGACGCGAGCTCCAACGGCGAGCGGCGCGGTGGGAATAAGGGGAGTTCCGGTCGCGCCGCCATCCTGACCGTCCCATCGAGGCCGGATCGCTTCACGGCCATGTCGGGCAAGATGGCGGCGATCGTCGGCTACATCCTCGATGAGCGGTTCAGCGATCCGGCGATCTCCGAGTTGGTCGTTAACTCCGATGGCTTGGTGCTGGCCCAACGCGAAGGCGGGGTCGGCGCGAATGTCTCATCGGGACCGAGACCGATCTGAACCGCAACCTCTTGGGCCCTGATCACGGCGGCCGGTCTCACCGGTGGGGAGATCCAGGAGTTCGGTCGGCTCCAACACAAGCGCATTCAGCGCTACCGACGAGCGAACCGCTGACAGCCTCGGGGATCAGGAATTGGGGCACCCGAAAACCCGACACGATGACCTGATCGTGAGGGTCCGCAGCGTGACTCCGAAATCGTCAACCGCGGACGGCATGCGTTAGCGGCGATCACCGGCGATGCCGCAGCGGGAGGACGGGCCTAGGCACCCGGAGGCCGGTACCCGATCGCATCGGCACGGCGAAGGGCGTCCAGCGTCTCCTCGACAGTGAGCAGCGGGGTCGTCTCGAATTTCGACAAGGCACCACCGCCGCTGATTGCGATGCCGACTGCGGCCATCGAGACGTTGTCCGGCGCCTCCCAGAGGCTGTAGCCGTCGTACTCGCCGAAGGCATACCAGAAGCCGTGGAGCTTCCCGCCGACCGACTCGATGTACTTGCGCGCGGCGTCGCGGCGATCTTCGGGGTTCTTCGCCAATCGAGCCCACGTCTCCGGCGTATAGCTGAACCGAGTCAGATAGAACGGCATGGCCAGATCCTCCTGCCCTGTCTGGTGGCGCGGGCGATGCGCTGCTAGGGGAGGAAATCGTACTCCCTACCAAGAGTCCCCACTGATGGACCCCGACGGCAATGTCTAGGGACCCGCAATGGTCGCGGGCTACATCAATGGGTCCGCTCCTTCGGCACCGGAAGAGATCCCACACCATGGCAACATCGTGCCCTCTGTCGAGCCCAGCGCGGCGGTCTCGTCGAAAGCCCAAGGGCCCGCCCGCGGCGATTGCGCCCTCGGCTGGAGGCCCCGGAGGCCCCGTTCACCCATCTAGCGCGAGCTCCGAGTCAGCCGCTCCCCAGACGTCCCGCAGGAGCTCGTTGAAGCGCTCGGGCTCCTGGAGCTGCGGGTTATGGGCCGACCCCTCGAAGACGACGACACGGGCGCGGATGCGCTCGGCGACGACCTGACACACGGCCCGAAAGGCCTTGCCCGTCGGCTGGCGGCCAGGCGCCGCGTCGGGCGACCAGCCACCGGCCACGAGGATCTTCGGGAAGGGTGCCGCGGCGAGCACATCGAAGGCGACCGGCGCATCGCCTGGCCAGCGGTCGCGCCGGGTCGCCTCGGCCGCGGCCCAGTCGCGCTCGCCGAACGTCGCCGTCCGCGCCGCGATGCCCTCGGCGCTCTGACCGAGTCCGACGCCCCAGGCGGTCAGGAACGCGGCGGCCGTCAGGTTCTCAGCACGCGCGTAGATTGGCTTGAGGTCGCGGACGATCGCGTCGACCTCAGGGACGCCCGCCGCGAGCTCGAACAGGGGCGGCTCGATCGCGACGAGGGAGCGAACGAGCTCGGGAGCGTGTCCCGCCACCAGCAGGGCGACGACGGCCCCGTAGGACTGACCGACGAGGTGTGCCGGCCCGACCTCGGCGAGCAAGTCGACGACGTCCCGGGCATCGGTCGTCCAGCCAGGGTCCTCGGTCGCCGCGGGACTGTCGCCGTGGCCGCGCCGGTCGACGAGGAGCACGCGGTAGCGATCCCGAAGCTGCCGCTGGGCGGGAAACTGGTCGGTCCCCCAGCCGAAGCTGCCATGGACGAAGATCGCTGGCACCCCGGCGCCGGCATCGTCGACATGGATCTCGCGCACCGACACCCTCATTCTGCTCACGACGTGGCACCCGCCCTGGTGACAGTACTAGAGACCAACACGATGGCAAGATGGTGTCGGGAGCCCTGTCGGGAGATGTGCGCTCCGTGTCGGGAGTGAACGTGACTTGTGTCGGGAGACGCATGGTCCTACAGCTCCTGCAACCGTGACGAAACCTCGGGCCGGACCGCGCAGGGCCGTGGCGTCATAGGACCACACCTCGTTGGGCCGGCCGGCGACGAACTCGGGCACGGTCCGATCACGAGCAGCCCCGGCGACGACCAGCGGCAGTGCGGGATTCAGGCGAGTCCGCGCGCTGATGGGCGCCACCGTCGGCGACGAGAACGCCGCGCCCTGCTGCCCGGGGGTGCAGGCGGAAGCCGTTCAGCCTCCCGTCTCCAAGAGCTCCTTGAAGGGCGGTCAGGTTCGGGGCCGCCGATCGGAAAGACTTGCCGTCAGGCTCACCATGTCAGCATACGAGAGACATGGCGTTCCTCCAAGTGCTCCTGCGCCCGCTCGTCGTCGCGGCCGTGGTGGCTGTCGTAATCCTCGCCTTCCTCTACCTGATGCAGCGCAGCATGATCTACTTCCCGGGGTCGGCGGTCCCCAGCGCCGAGCTGCTGCCCCCCGGGGCCGAGACGATACAGCTGCATACCGATGACGGCCTGCGCCTCGCCGCCTGGTTCCTGCCGGCCACCGGTGTGCCGATCCCGGCCGGTGCCGAGCCGAGGCCCGGTCCGGTCGTTCTGATCTGCAATGGCAACGCGGGCGATCGCTCGCATCGGCTGCCGCTGGCCACCGCACTCACCGAGCGGGGCTACGCCGTCCTCCTATTCGACTACCGCGGCTACGCCGGCAACCCGGGCAGCCCAAGCGAGGACGGCCTGCGCGCCGATGCGCGCGCCGCGATGCAGGCGCTCGCCGGCCGCCCGGAGGTTGATGCAGAGCGCATCGCCTACTTCGGTGAATCGCTCGGCGCGGCGGTGGCCGGGGGCCTGGCCACCGAGCGGCCACCGGCGGCGCTGGTCCTGCGGTCGCCGCCACCTTCCATCGCCGAGATGGGACGCCACCACTATCCCTACCTGCCGGTTCTCGACGCGTTCCTGCTCGACCGATTCGCGCTGGCCGAGCAGCTGCGCGGGGTGCGCGTCCCGCTCCTCGTGCTGGTCACCGAGCGCGACGAGATCGTGCCGGCCGGTCTGAGTCGCCGTGTCTTCGATGCGGCGGCAGAGCCGAAGCGCTACGTGACGCTCGCCGCGGCCCACCACAACGATCCCGCCATGCTCGCCGGGGAGGAGCTGCTCACCGCGGTGGCCTCCTTCCTCGACGAGTGGCTAGATGGGCGCCTGGCCAAGTGAGGATGCGTCGCCCATCGATTCCACCCGTGCGCGGGACGGGATGATCGGTGCAGGCGGGCACATCCCGGCGAGCACATGGGCTTCTCGCTATGCCTGGGCGTGCACTCCTGAGCCGAATCTGACGCGCGACCTGACCGGCGCTGCGATCGTGGCTGCCCCGAGTGGCTCCTCACGGGCACCACGACGAACGGGTAACGGGTCGAGGTCCGCGGCTGCGACCTCGTCGAGTTCAGGGGCGACAAGATCGTGCGGAAGGACTCGTACTGGAAGATCGTCGAGCGGTAGTCGCCCGAACCGTGCGCCTGACATTGGAATCAGGCGGCGACGAGCGACAGGAACTCTCGGTCGGTGCGCAGGTTCTCGAACAGCCGGTCGCGCGCCACGAGAGAGCCGTAGCGCCAGCCCGCGGCGATCGCGGCTCGCAGCGAGCGGCACGCGGCGCGCGCCTCGCCGCGGATCGCTTCGACTGCAGCGAGATCGACGTGCGGCATGTAGCCCTCGTCGCCGCCCTCGAGGCGCTCGCGGTCGATCTGCTCGCTGTACCCGAGTTGCTCCTCCGCGCCCGCACGATCTGCAGGCCACAGGAGGGCACCG
>JBCLCL010000048.1:0-14771 GCA_038915815.1 Candidatus Limnocylindrales bacterium | reverse complement strand
CGTGGGCCTCGAGCATATCGACGACCTGATCGCCGACCTCGAGCAGGCGCTCGCGGCAGCGACATCCGACAGCCACGCCGACGGCGATCTCGTCGGCGCGCTCGGGTGACCCTGGAAGCCCCGACGACCAGGCCGGCCGCTCTCCCGACGGGGACCGGCCGGCTCGAAACCGCGTCGCTGGGGCCGCTCACGCTGGTGGCCGGGAAGACCCTGCCCGAGCTGACCGTCGCGTACCGGCATGACGGGCCACCTCCGAGCGAGGCCCCGCAGGTCCTCGTCATCCATGCGCTCACCGGCTCGGCCGATGCGGCGGGCGACTGGTGGGAGCCGCTGATCGGCGAAGGCCGGGCGCTGGACACCCGCCGGATCGGCGTGCTCTGCGCGAATCTGCTCGGCGGTCGCTACGGTACGACTGGCCCGACGTCGCTCGACCCTCGGACGGGCCGGCCGTACGGGGCCAGCTTCCCGAATGTCACCGTCGTCGACCAGGCGGAGGCCCAGTGGCGACTCCTCGATGCCCTGGGCGTGGACGAGCTGGCCCTCACCGTCGGCGGCTCGCTCGGCGGGATGGTCGCGCTCGAGGTCGCGCTGGCGCGGCCGCGCGCCGTCCGCCGGGTGGTCCCGATCGCGGCCCCCGCCTCGATCGGGCCGATGGCGATCGCCTGGAACCACCTTCAGGTCCAGTTGATCGAGCAGCTCGGTCTCGGCGGCCTGTCGCTCGCCCGGCAGCTGGCGATGACGACCTATCGGAGCGAGTCCGACTTCGCCGAGCGGTTCGGCGGATCGCTCGAAGCCGATGGGCGGCCGTCGATCGTGAGCTATCTCGACTATCAGGGTGGCAAGCTCGTCGACCGCTTCGACCCGGCCACCTACCGGATCCTGGTGGGTGCCATGGACGGCCACGACATCGGTCGAGGCCGCGGCGGGCTCGTTGGTGCGGTCCGGAGTCTGGCCGAGGCCGGCGTCGCGCTCACCGGCATCGGGATCGAAGGCGACATCCTGTATGGGCCGAGCCAGGTTCGGGCGCTGGTCGACGCCGCCGCGGCGGCCGGCGTGCGGGCCGGCTACCGTGAGATCGCCTCGATCAAGGGTCACGACGCCTTTCTGGTCGAGTGGAGCCAGCTGACCGACCTGCTGCGGGAGGTGCTGGCGACCTGAAAGCCGACGGCGTGCGATAGTCGGGTCGGGCGCGGGAGTCCGGAGACAGCGATCGGGGCCCGGGTGTCAGGGCGCGATCGAGGGCTCCGGCGAGGGCTCAGGCGACGGCGGAACCTCGGGTGTCGGAGTCGGTTCGCCGATCGGGATCGGCTCGACCGATGGGCTCGGTTCGCCTGATGGGCTCGGCTCCACCGATGGACCCGGCGTGGCGGTCGGCGCGGGTGTCGGAGTCGGATTGGGCCTGGGCGCGGGCGAACAACCGGCGACTCCACTGCCGGTCGCTGAGCCGGATGAAGGCTTCGGCAAGGCGTAGTCAGCCGAGGGCAGCGCCCCGCTGACAGGGAAGAGCTCGGCGGCCAGGGCGCGGATGCCGGGGACGTCCGGGATCTGGATCGAGCCCCGGACATCGTAGCCGGAGGCAACCAACGGATGGCTGACCACCGTCCGGTAGGTCTGCTCGCGACCGACCTGGCTGGCGAGCTCGGCCAGATCGGGCAGCAGGTCGCGCGGCAGGTTCGTCGCGACCGTCTGTCCGATCGCCTGGAGCAGGCCGATCGGATCGTTGAGGAAGCCACCGCCGACGATCGCGTCGCGGATCCCGGAGATCACCTCCTGCTGGCGCGCTGCCCGCGTGAAGTCGCTCTCGCCCGAGGCCTTGCGGACGCGGGCATAAGCGAGGGACTGCTGGCCGTCCAGGTGGTGCCGGCCGGCCTGGATCGAGAACCCCGCGCTGAAGCCGTACTCGTTGTAGCCCGGGTCGCAGAACGAGCGCGCGACGTTGACGTCCACCCCGCCCAGGACATTCACGACCCGGACGAAGCCGCCCAGGTCCACCTTGGCGTAGTAGTCGATCGGGGTGTTGAGCAGGGTTCCGAGCGCGCCCATCAGGACGTCGAACCCGGTCCCGTCGGAACCCGGGAACTGCAGCGGATTGCGCCGCGCGTAGGAGACCAGCGAGTTGATCTTGTCGCGGTACTGGCGACCGTCGGGCATCGGCACGTCGACCATGTCGCGCGGGATCGAGATCATGGAGACGGTCCGAGTGGTCCGATCGAGCGAAACGACGATCATCGTGTCGGTCAGGTAGGTGTTCCGGCCGACCCCGGAATCGACCCCGAGGATCAGGCCGGTGATCCGATCCCCGCCCGGGCTGACCGACGAACCAGGACCGGGTGGGGCCGTGGACAGGAAGCTCGGGTCGGGCCCAGGGGCCCCGGACGGAACCGCCTCGGCAAGCACCGGCTCGACGAAGATCTGATCGGCCGCTTCGCGCGCGACCTCCGTCGCGTAGCCGGCGTATGCCTGCGGTGCGATGACGAAGGCCAGGACCAGGGCGATCGGCAGGAAGTCCCGCCGGCCCGGCCGCGGAAGGGTCGGGTCGAACAGGCTGGAGCCCACGGCGATCAGCCGCGAGGCCAGCAGCAGGCCCTGCGCCGCGAGGAGACCCCAGATCACCCCCTCCGATAGCAGCGAGGCGGCGAGCCGGGGACCGGAGGTCGTGGCCACCATCCAGAGCGCCGTTGCCACCAGAACCAGGAGCGGCGAGACGAACAGCAGCGCGCGCCGCCGGCGACCGACGACGAGATGGCCGAGCCCCGGGATCAGCGCGTCGAGGAACGCCGGCAGGTAACGCGACGTGTGGTGAGACTCGACCGCCGACGCCGTTGCGGGCGGCCCGACGAGCAACTCGGCGTCGTAGGCGTCGAGGTCGGGCGGCTGGTCAACGCTGTCCGGTGGCTGCTGCACGGGCGGCAGGGTAGCAGAGGGTCGCTGCGGGAGGGCTCGGGGGTGGGCTCGGGGGAGCCGCCCCAGCCTGATGCGGTATCATCGCCGCCGCTCCACTGGCGAGTGGCCAAGCGGTAAGGCGCCTGACTCTGGATCAGGAGATCGAAGGTTCGAATCCTTCCTCGCCAGCCAAACCACAACATCTAGGGTCCTCGGCAGACTGAACCACCAGATGTTGCGGTTCTGAGCTCGATCGGGCACCGCGCCGAGGAGGTTGAGCTGCGACTACTTCGCCTGACTACTCCCCGGTTTGTTCGCCTGATTATTCAGGCCCCGCCGGCACTTCGCTTGATTTCTCGGAGCGCTGGACGCGTTCGCTGTCGACCCAAGGCCGATGTCACATCGCAGATCTGCGCAACATAAGTAGTGCGTTCCTAATGGTCAACTGGTTAGGAACGCACTATTCTTGATCGATGAGCGACACCAAGACCCTCGGCTCGACCGCGGCTCGCCTGGTGACAGAGCTCGCCCAGCGGGAACCGCCTATCTTCACGCTGGACGAGGCCCAGAACGTGCTCGGCGCCTCGAGCCAGGTGACGTCGAACCTCTTGTCCCGACTCCTTCGACAGGGGTGGATCGTCAGGGTCCGGCGGGGCGTCTATGAGGTCGCCCCGATCTGGGCGACGCGTGGGTCGTTTGTGGCCGACCGCTTCGCTGGACTCGGACTGTCGCTCGAGCCGCCGTACTACGTCGGCTATCGATCGGCCCTCGAGCTGTATGGATGGCTCCAGCATCCCGTCGTTGGCCAGCTCTGGGTCGCGGTCCCCCAACCGCGTCGGCTCCTCCGGACCCCAAGAGATCGCGTCATCTGGGTCGTGACCAAACTCGATCGCTTCGAATGGGGCGTGCGCGACAAATGGATCGGCGCTGCGAAGGTGCCCATCAGTGATCCCGAGCGGACCTTCCTCGACTGCCTCCACCTCCTCCGGCACGCCGGGGGCATCACCGAGGTAGCGGCAGCGTTCGTGCGAGCTTGGCCGACGCTCGACCAGGATCGCCTGATCTCGCATGCCGGTCGACTCGGCAACACCAGTGTCACTCGACGCCTCGGCGCCCTGACCCAGGCCCTCGATCTGGACGAAGCTGACCGGCTGGTCGCACGCCTGCCGCATCGTCGATGGCGCGGTCGTCCGGTCTCGCTCGACCCAAGCCTGCCCGCGGGAGGCGAGATCGACCGGCGCTGGGGTGTCCGGATGAATGTCCCGCCCGACGAACTCTCCATGGTCGGCCGGACGTGATCGGCCTCGTGGATACCCAGAGGGCTTTGAACGTCCAGGGGCTCATATCGCCGGGGCCCGAGTTCGCGGGGAGGCTGGCCCCGCGGCTCACCGTGGCCGCTCAGGATGAGTCGCGCGCCTTCCGCCGGCTCAGCGTTGCTCGTGAACCGAGCGGTCCGGCACACCGTCGGTCTCGCCCGAGCCCGGTCCGTCGCGTCGCGCGTCAAGCAATGCCTGCAAGGTCGACGTCATGGCCTCGAAGCGCTCCGCTCCTACGGCGTCGGCGTACGCGCGCTCGATCTCCTCGACGGCTCGGAGTGCGTAGACGAGCGCGCGCCTGCCCTGGCGTGTCGGGCGAATGAGCTTCGCTCGTCCGTCGGTCGGATCGGGCAGGCGCTCCAGGTAACCGAGCTGCTGGAGCTCATCCACGAGTTCGGACATGGAGGGAGGGGTCATGTTCGCCCGGACCGCGAGTTCGGTGAGACGCGTCCCCGTCCAATCGATCGCGCCGAACACCTGCAGGTGAGCTTCGCGGATGTCGCGATCGCCCGCGTTCTCCGCCCGGCGGTAGAGATCCTGACGGAAGGTTCGCAGCATCCGCCCCAGGAGCTGTCCGATGGGCATTGCCCGTCTTGCGTTCATTGCACCAGTATAGTAAGGTCGCCTAATCGTTCGGTATCCGAAGCATATCGGAGCAGATCATGGCACAGCAATCGCCGCCTCTTGTGCGCCAGAGGATCTCCGGTGCCCTGTTGATCGCCGGTGCCGTGATCGGCTCCATCGGGAATGCCCTGCATCCCCACTCGGCCTCCCCCGACCCCGCAGCGACCGTCCAGGCGATCGCCCAGAACGGCGCCTGGGTCGCGATCCATCTGGCGATCATCGTGGCCATCCTGCTGATCATCGGCGGCCTTGTCGGATTGGCCGAGGACCTGCGCGGATCATTCGCCGAGCCACTCGCGCGATTGGGCCTCGCGGCCGCCCTGCTCGGAGGCGCCATCGTCACCGTGAGTACCGCGCTCGATGGGTTCGGCCGGAAGGCGCTGGCGGTCGCTCTGGCCGATGCTCCAGCGCCGGAGGCGGCCACGGCGCTGCGCATCGCGATCGCCGCCAACGATGTCCATTTCGGCCTCTGGAGCATCGCGATGCTCGTGTTCTTCGGAGTGACGTTCGCCTGCTTCGGTGGTGCCATCATCGCCAGCCGGCGTTTTCCCGGCTGGTTCGGCTGGGTCGCGCTGGTCGGTGCCGCAGGGTCGGCGATCGCTGCCCTCCTCCAGATCGCCGCCAACGGAGAGGTGCAGGCCGCGGAGACCATCTTCCTGGCCTCGTCCATCGTGCTGACCGTCTGGACGCTTGCTGTCGGCGTCCGGCTGTGGCGCGGGCCCGCTCTGGACGTTGCTGGCGAGCCGTCGCTCGCTCCGACCGGCGGCTGAGGAGCGGCTCGTGACCAGCGAGCCCTGAGCGGATCGCCGGACGAGGTCGCGATGAAGCTGTTCTACGACGCCTGGTACCGCTTCGGGAGTCCGCCGTGGGTCGGGGGGCCGCGCTCGGAGCTCGTTGAACTCGTCTCGTCCGGCAGGCTGACGCCCGGCCGGGCCCTCGACCTTGGTTGCGGGGAGGGCGACAACGCGATCTTCCTCGCGCAGCACGGGTTCACGGTGACCGCGCTCGACTTCGCCCCGTCGGCCATCGCGAAGGCGCGCCGCAAGGCCCGCACGGCCGGGGTGGAGGTCGAGTTCCTCGTCGACGACCTCACCGATCTTCGGCATGTGAACGGTCAGTTCGACCTCCTCGTCGATTACGGCACGCTCGACGATCTCGGTGGCCAGGACCGCGACGCGTACATCCGCGAGGTGCTCCCGCTCGCCGCACCGGAGTCTCAGTTCCTGCTGTGGTGCTTCGAGTGGGATCTCCGCCGGTGGGAACGGATCGTGACGTCGATCCTCCCCTTCGGCAACCTCGCGCTCGCGCCGGGCGAGGCTGAACGTCGGTTCGGCCGCTTCTTCGAGATCGAGCGGGTGGCTGCCGAGAGCGACCTGCCGACATGGCCGCGGGGGTGGGCCGCCTATCTGATGCGCCGAAGGATCGGTTCGGCGGCGGACGTCGACGCCTCGGGAACATCAGCGTGACGGGCGCTGGCCGGCCGTTAGGTCCATCGGTCGAGGCGATGACCGGAGCGATCGCAGCGTCCTGGCTTGGCGAGGTCGTTCACAACGCGCTGTCGCTTCCGGCGGCCGTTCTCCTCGGTCCGGAGACGCTCGGACCCGGCGCTGTCTCCGTCCTCCTCGCCGTCGCCTACGCACGCCGGCCGCGGATTCGGATCGTCCAGGCGGCGCTGCTCGGATGGGCCCTGCTGAACCTCGTCGTTGGCGGGGTCCTCAGCGTCCTGCCGATCGATTTGTTCCCGTTTGTCCCGGACCAGAGCGTGCGCCACTACGCGGCCCACGCACTCTATGCGCTGGCCCAGGTGCCGCTCGTTTGGTGCAGCGTCCGCGCCCTCCGGGCAGGCCGCGAGCGCGGCACGCTGGGCGGGAGCGGTGCGGCGTGAGTAGCGCGATCAACCAATGGCCCAGGGGTCGGCTTGGGTTGGTGTCCCTAGAGTTGGTGTAACAGCGGATCGGCCGACGAAGCAGTCGGCCACGTAGCGCCCTCGTCCGCGGGTCGGTCGAGGAGTGCCTCGGCTGAGATCAGGCTTACTGGCACGCGGGCCGCACGGCGATCCGCTCCGCCTCGGCACAGAAAGAACGGCCGGAACGGACGGAACACGCCGGCGATGCCGACCGTGGCGCGGGCCGATGATCCAGCGGTTACGAAGCCACCTCGTCGATGTCGGACTGATCGGCCGGCGAGATTGACAACAACGGGCTTCCGCCCACGATCGAGGGACCCCACAGGCGCGCTCATCCCTCTGGATCAGGAGATCGAAGAGTTCGAATCCTTCCTCGCCAGCCAAACGTCCTCAAGACGTCCAGGGATCGTCGTCCCCGCGCCTGATCTGTCAGTTGGCTGGCCGACTTGCTACGTCAGCACAGCCTCGGCGGCTTCCCCCGGACCAGGCACTCCGCCCGAGAGAACCTCGCCGACGCGGGCCGCAGCTGCCCGGCCCTGGGCGATGCAGTCGGGCACGCCGACGCCGCGGAAGGCAGCGCCGGCAATGGCGAGATTCGGCAGCCCGGCGAGCGCCGCGCTCGCGCCGGCGACGCGATCGAGGTGGCCGACCGTGTACCTGGGCATCTGGCCGATCGAGCGCGCGACCCGGGCCAGGATCGGAGCGCCATGGACCCCCATCGCCAGGGCGAGGTCCCGCTCCACCAGCGCGACGAGCTTGGCATCCGAGCCAGCCAGCACGCCCGGCGAGCGCGACCTGATGAAGACGCGCAGGAGGACGGTCCCGTCGGGCGCCCGCCCGGCCCACTTCAGTGAGCTCATCGTGCAGGCATCGACCGCGAGCGGCTCCGTCCCGGCGACGAGGAACCCGTGGCCCTCGAGCGGCGCGGGGAACTGGTCGAGCCGGTAGCCGAGCGAGACGACCGCCGTCGAGCCGTGGGTGATCGACCGGACGTGTGCCGCCGCCGCGGGGGCGATCTCATCGAGGAGGCCGGCGGTAACCGGCCCGGGAGACGCGAGGACGACCGCCTCCGGCCGAAGGAGCTCACCGTTCGCGAGGCGGACGTCGAACCCGCCGCCGCGTCCCTCGAGGGCGATGGCCGTCGACTTCATCCGAACCTCGACCCCCCAGGACCGCTCGATCGCCTCGACCAAGGCCGCGGTGAGCTGGCCCATACCGCCGGCCAGGCTGACGAACGGCGACCCGCCGCCCTCGTCGCTCTGCTTCCGGGCACGGCCCTGGGCCAAGCTGGCGAGCAGCAGTGAGCGATGGTCCCGCTCGGCTTCGCGCAGCTGGGGGACGACGGCGTCGAGGCTCAGCTCGTCGATCGGGGTGCCGTACACGCCGCCGATGAGCGGGCCAGCAAGCCGGTCGACGAGGACGTCGCCGAGCCGCCGGCGGAGGAACGCGCCGACGGAAACATCACGGTCGAGCCCATCGCGCGGGAGCACGAGGTCCAGGCCCATCCGCAGCTTCTCGAGCGGCGAGAACATGTCGGTCGCGATGAACGGACCAACCCGCGTCGGGAGGACAAGGCCCATCCCGTCAGGCAGCCTGACGAATCGGCCGCCCGTCCGGACGTTGACCACCCGCGGGTCGGTGGGCCGGACGATCGCGTCGCCGAGGCCGAGCTCGCGACAGAGCTCGAGCGCCGCCGGCCGATGGCTGATGAACGAATCAGGGCCGGATTCGACGAGAAACCCGTCGATGCGCTCCGTCCGGACCTTGCCGCCGAGCCGGTCGGTCGCCTCGACGAGCGTCGTCGGGATGCCGGCCCGACCGAGCGTGTACGCCGCGGTCAGGCCGGTGATCCCGCCGCCGACGACCAGGACCGTCATCGGTGGCCCGCCCGACTCACTGCTCCAGGGTGCCGGCGAGCGGCGGGACGAACGGGCAGAGCGGATCCGACTCGAGGAAGTCGCCCGTCCAGGCGTACGCCCGAGCCCGCGAACCGCCGCACAGGCGGGCGTACTCGCAGCGGCCGCAACGGCCCTTGTAGGTCGTCACGTCGCGCAGGCTGGTGAACACCGGATGGGTCCGGTAGAGCTCGACCAGGTCGTCGCTCCGGACGTTCCCGGTCCGAACCGGCAGGAACCCGGACGGGTGTACGGACCCGTCATAGGCGATGAACATGATCCCGTTGCCGTCGCGGACGCCGAAGCCGCGGCCCACGGACGTCGCCGCGATCGCCGCCGCGTCCATGCCCTCGTCGGCCATCCGCCGGACCGCGACCCGCCGGTAGTGGGTCGCCTCGGTCGTCTTGATCTGAAACGGCGCCGTCTTCGACAGGTCGTAGAGCCAGTGATTGAGCCGCTCGGAGTCGACCGGCCCGATCTCCCGGAGGCTGGCGCCGCGGCCCATCGAGATGAGGAAGAAGAGGCTCCAGCGGATGATCCCGAGGGTCGTCATGAGCTGATAGGCGGCCGGCAGGTCGGGCAGGGTCTCGTCGGTCACCAGCGTGTTGATCTGCAGCGGCAGATCAAGTCGGTGGGCCCACTCCACCGCCCGCATGGTCATGTCGAACGTGCCCGGCACGCCGCGGAAGCCATCGTGGCGGGCGGCGTCGGAGCCGTCGATGCTGAGCGACATGGTCTGGATCCCGGCGGCCTTCAGGGCCGCCAGGCGTTCGATCGTCATGTCCGGGGTAACCGCCGGGGCGAGCGACGCGCCGATCCCGCGCGCGGTTGCGGCCACGACCAGGGTCTCGAGGTCCGGACGGCGCAGCGGGTCGCCGCCGGTGAACACCACGTGCGGGTACGGTCGCCCGAAACCGGTCACCCGGTCGAGAAGCGCGACGCCCTCCCCGGTGGACAGCTCGGCAGGATCCCTGTCCGGCATCGCCGTGGCCCGGCAGTGCTTGCACGCGAGACCGCAGGACAGTGTCGTCTCCCAGTAGACGAGCATCGGCGCCCGCCCGTAGACGTAACCCTCGGGCCGGACGGCCCCGACGGCGGTCGGGTGTCCGCCCGGATGTCCACCGGGACGGCCGCCCGGGTGCTCGGGGCGCTCGGTGATCAGCTGGCTCATGGTCGGTCTCGTCTCTGGTGACGGTCGGTCAGGACGCGCCCGCCGGCTCGCGCTGCGTTTCGGGCAGGGCGGCCGCCGCGACGTCGGCCAGCCCGGCGATGAAGATCGGGTCGTCGTTCATCGAGCGCGCCCGCTCGAGTCGGACGCCCACGGCCCGGGCGACGGCCTGGGCCTCGATGTCGATGTCGTAGAGGACCTCCAGATGGTCGGCCACGAAGCCGACCGGTCGGACGACGAGCTCAATGACGCCCATCCCGGCGAGCCGCCGGATCTCCTCGAGGATGTCCGGCCCGAGCCACGCCTCGCCGGTCCGCCCGGCGCTCTGGAAGGCGAACGCATACTCGGTCAGGCCGAGTTGCTCCGCGACCAGCGCCGCGGTCTCGGCCAGCTGGTCCGGGTAGGGATCGCCCTCGGCGACCACCCGCGCCGGCAGGCTGTGGGCGGTGAACATCACCCGGACGCGCGTCGGGTCGGGGAAGCGGGCCAGCGCCTCGCTCGTCGTCGCGGCGAGCGCCTCGATGAATAGTGGCTGGTCGTACCACGAATCCACGACGACGACCGACGGCGGCCCCTCGCCGAGACCGGCCAGGGCGGCGTCCACGGCTCGCCGGTAGCCGGCGCCATTCGACGACTGCTGGGGCGCCAGGGCGATCGCCACAAATCGCTCGACGCCGTCGGCGGCCATCTCCTCGACGACCCGGCCGATCCGTGGCTCGATGTGGCGCATCCCCGCATAGACGCGGAGCGCCCGTCCCCGCGCGGCCAGCTCGGCCTGGAGCGCGGCCCGCTGCGCCTCGACGATCCGTGACAGCGGCGAGCCGCCGCCGATCGCGCGATATCGGCCGACGAGCTCCTCGAGCAGTTGGGCCGATGGCGGGCTGCCCCGCCGGATGTCCGTGTAGTAGGCCTCGACCTGGTCGAGCCGATCGGGGCTGCCGTAGGCCATGAGAAGGACGGCGTCGGTCATCTGGCGCTCCGTGTGGTGGCCGAACTGAGGAGGGACGGACCGGCGAAGGCGGTTGGTCGAGCGTCCGCTCCGTGGACGAGGTCGACAAGGCGCCGCAGGTCGTCCGGGTCGGTCCCGGGCAAGACGCCGTGGCCGAGGTTGAAGACGTGCCCCGGCCGACCGGCCGCCTGGTCGAGGATCCAGCGGGCCTGGTCGGCGACGGCGTCGAACGGGCCGAGGAACCAGACCGGTGTCGTGTCGACGGACTCACGCCGGCAGGCCCGGAGGAAGCGATCTCTCATGTCAGGAACGCCTGTCCGGCGGCCTCGAGGGTCGCCTCGATCTCGGCCTGCCCGTGGGCCATTGAGACGAACCAGGCCTCGAACTGGGAGGGCGGCAGGAGGATCCCCCGGTCGAGCATCGCACCGAAGAACCGGGCGTAGGCGTCACGGTCCGAGTGGAGTGCCTCGATGGAGTCGGCGGGCACAGTCGGAAGAAAGAAGACCGTGAGCAGCGAGCCGACCTGGCTGACCGAGACCTCTTGATCTGCCCGCATGGCCGCAGCGCGTAGTCCGTCGGTGAGTGTCTCGGCACTCGCCTCGAGCGCACGGTACCGCTCCGGATCGAGCGCGGCGAGGGTGGCGATGCCAGCAGCCATCGAGAGCGGATGCCCCGACAGCGTGCCTGCCTGGTAGACCGGGCCGGCGGGAGCGACGAGGTTCATCAGATCGGCCCGGCCGCCATACGCCCCGATCGGCATCCCGCCGCCGATGATCTTGCCGAGGGTCGTGAGGTCAGGCTTGATCCCGAACCGCGCCTGCGCGCCGCCCGGCCCGAGCCGGAACCCGGTGATCACCTCGTCGAAGATGAGCAGCGCGCCATCGGCTTCGGTCGCCTCACGCAGGTGCTCGAGGAAGCCGGGCGCCGGCGCGACGACGCCGATGTTCGCCGCGACCGGCTCGACGATGACGGCCGCGATCCGGCCCGGCTCCGCCGCAAACGCAAGGGTCACTGAGCTCGAGTCGTTGTACGGAAGGACGATGGTCTGCGCGGCCGTCGCCTCGGGGATTCCGGCACTGCCCGGGATCGCGTGGGTGACGACGCCCGAGCCCGCCTCCACGAGCAGCCCGTCGGCGTGGCCGTGGTAGCCGCCGGCGAACTTCACGATGAGGTCCCGACCGGTTGCGGCACGGGCCAGCCGCAGCGCACTCATGACCGCCTCGGTGCCCGACGACGTGAACCGCAGCCGCTCGAGCGATGGCATCGCCCGGCGGATCGCCTCACCGAGCTCGATCTCGAGCGGGTGCGTCGCCCCAAGGGCAAACCCGTTCTTCGCCGCCGCCGTGACCGCCTCGACCACTGCCGGATGGCCATGGCCCAGGATCGCCGGTCCCCACGCGCCGATGTAGTCGACATAGCGCCTGGCATCGGTGTCCCAGACGTACGGTCCCTCACCGCGCTCGAGCAACAGCGGTGTCCGCGCGACGGCCCGGAAGGCCCGAACCGGGCTGTTCACGCCGCCCGGGAAGAGAGCCTCGGCCTGAGCGACAAGCGCCGGCGTCCGGGCGGCAGTGCGCGTCTCGGCCATCACGAGGCACCCAGCAGCGACAGGATCTCGTCGAGCGGGCGGTGGATCCCAAGCAGGATGGGGGTGTCGCTCACGGTCGAGCGCCGGCTCTCGGTGCTGCGCAGCGCCCGTCGAGGAGAGCCCGCTCGATCGCGGCGACGAACGCCCCCTGGCCCCATGCCGTGTCCGGTGCCCGCCGATCACCCTCGGTCTCGACGACCACCAGGCGGATAGGCCGACCCTCGCGCTCGAACGCTGCGGCGACGAGCCGGGCCTGGGCGAGGGCGAGCGCGCTACCTCGTGTCCCGATCAGGATCTCGCGAGCGCTCACAAGCTGAACAGCTCCCGGACCGCGCGTTCGGCGCGCCCGTCGGGATCGTGCCCCAGCCGCTCCAGGGGCCCGCGCAGGAGCCGAGCGGCGAGGTGTCGGCTCATGCCCTCAATAACGTCGCGCGCTTCCGAATCTAGCTGCGGCAACCGCCGCCACAACTCGGCGAGCTCGGCCTGCCGATCGGAATCGGCGCGCTCGGCGAGTGCCTGTGCCGTCGCCCGACGGTCATGGGCCGCGAACCAGGTCAGGAACTCAACGGCCGTCGAGTCGATGAGGGTCTCGAGCCTGCCCATCAGTCCGTCGCCGAGTGGGATCTGACCCGCATCTTCGCCGAGAGCCAGGGCGTCCGCGGAGACGAGGCGTTGACCGAGCGAGATCGTCAGACCCTCCGCCAGGGCGGGCGGAACCGAGAGGTCGATGACGACGGCCTCGCTCGCCAGGAGCGCCTCGTCCGTCTCGGCTGTCAGCGACCAGCGACCTCGCAATGCGACCACGACGCCGGCCACCTCGGCGAGTGCCTCGCCCGGATCGAACGGCACTGCTCGCCCGCCGAGTCGGACAGCGAGCGCCTCGGCCCGGCCCGGGGTCCGACTCGCGATCGAGACTGTCGCGCCCGCCGCGAGCCCAGCGCGGGCGGCGAGTGCGCCCATCTGCCCGGAGCCGACGACCAGCAGTCCTCGGCCTCGGAGCGGCCCGGCGCGACGCTCGATCGCTGCGATCGCCAGGTCGGCCAGCGAAGGCGCTTGACCCTGACGCCAGGAGCGAGCCCGCCGCCCGGCGCGGAGAGCGAAGGTGAACAGCCGCTCGAGAATCGGGTCGAGTGTTCCGTTGCCGCGAGCGGCCGCGACGGCCTCACGGAGTTGGTGAAGGACCTGATCCTCGCCAACGACGACGGAATCTCGCCCGACTGCGACGGCGATGGCATGACGGACGACGGCCTCATCGACGTAGAGCCGGCCTCCCTCGGGGATCTGGCGGGCGTCGGCGGCCTCCCCTTCGTGGATGACGCCGTACGCCTCGACCCGGTGGCAGGTTTCGAGGACGAAGCCGGCGTGATGGGCAGACCACTCCCAGGCGCCAACGCCAAAGCGCTCGCGCTCCACGGACGGCACGTGCCGGGCATGCGTCACGAGCGCGACGAGGCGCCCCGACTCGGTTGCCACTATCGTGCGCGCTTGTCGGCGGGTTCGATGAGCGCGGGGACCGCGCGAGCGTGGCGGCCGCGACCCTGGACCAAACGGACGCTGTGGCCGGTCATCGTGGCCACAAGCAACTGGTCCATCCCTCGTTCAGCCAGCTCCATGAGATCGGTCGTCTCGCCCGTATCGAAGCCGCGCTTCGGGCTGCCACGACCAGCTCATGGAAGAAGGGGGCGCGGAAGCGGAGAAAACCCTCGACCGTCTGGCTCAGCGACAGACCGAGCTCGGCTGCGACCCGGCCGTGCTCTGCCGCGCTGACCGACGCCTCCTTCAGGTGGTGCCTGGCGGATTCTGGCTGGCCAGCGTCGAGGTACTGGAGGAGTGCAGCGGCGAGGATGTGCCCTCGTTCGCGAAACAGGATCCGCTGCTCGTCGGTCGGGGCGACAACCCAGGGAAGCTCCGTGGAGACGTCGCGGCTCGCCCGACGGTACGAGCGCGCGATCCGGACCGGAGTCAGCCCGGCCGCGCCGATCGATGGGCGCCGCGAGCGGTCGGCCGGCAGGAGGCGCTGAAGCGCCGAGCGCGAGAACCGTCGATGTCCACCGGGGGTCGTAAACACCCGGAGGCGGCCGGCATCGCTCCAGGGGCAAAGCGTCGCCGGGGAGACGCCCAGCAGCCCACTAGCCTCGGACAGGCCAACCCAGTCTCGCTCAAGTGGCTTCGGACGACTCAAAACCTACTCAAATCTACTAGAACGTATGCGACCCGCTCACTCTAGCAGATGATTCAGCCCGACGCCTGGTGCCTTCGCGCCCATCCGGCAGAGCTAATGTCGGGATGTGTGGAAATCGCGCTGAGCTCTGACGGCTCCTGAAGCCCAGGGAGAACGGCGTACCCTTCCGGTGGAAGTCAAACCATCGAAAGGAGACGCCGCCATGCGACGGTACCAGACCCCGCCCGCGCGAGGTCGGCATCGGGACCTGGTCGGTCGGG
>JBCLCL010000047.1:0-15021 GCA_038915815.1 Candidatus Limnocylindrales bacterium | reverse complement strand
CCGGTCACAACATCCCCCTTCTCGGCGGGACGGGCGCGGCCGCGAAGGAACTCCTCGTCCTCGCCGCCGTCACCGCGGTCGCCTCAACCGTGCTCGTCGAGGGCGAGGCCTGGCGCGCCCGGAGGGATTCGAACCCGCGACCTTGTGGTCGGATGGGCACCTGACTCGTCCGCACACGGTGAGCGGATAGGCGGCAGTCGAGGCGGCGCGTACGAGCACGACGCGCTGGCGAGTGGCCAGACAGAAGGCGCGCGACTCTGGATCAGGCGGCCAGTCGTATGTCGGCCCGGATCGGGAGCATAGGCGATGCGTTCGGCCACCGGCCCCGTCCGGTCGCTGCCGGGTCGTCAGGGCTTGGCGATGGAGATCAACGTGCCGGTGCTGTCAAGGTCGGAATCATGGTTCTCCGCTGACACGTAGGTCCCGCCCGACCAGGCGACCGAGGTGACGGTGAACGTGACACTGATGGTCGTGCCGGGCAGCTTGGCCTTGGACACCTGGCACCGACCGTTCGTCCCGGTCGTGCATGTGCTCGTCCCGCCGACGCTCCAGGTCCCGGTCACGATGGCGCCGGCGCGCCTCGTGGCGGGTTCGACGGTGCATGCTCGTTCACCTCGGGTCGTGGGCGTCGACCGACGACGGGCGCTCACAGTACGCCTCGCGGCATCCGGTCTACAAGGGGGTTTGGCGCCTTCGTGCTGAGCGCCCATCCGTTTTTGCGGTGCCTGATGCTGGAGCGCATCATCGGGGAGACAGCCACGCTCGGCGGCCGTCGAGTGACGACAGGACTCGGGCGGCGTCACGCTCAGCTGTCTCGCCACTGATGCTCACCAGGATCACTCGGCTGACCTGGGTCGGGCTCACCGGTCTGGGTCGTCGGCGGCGGGACAAGATCGCATCCGTCCACACGCCGCACCGCGACGTGTTGACATCTGATGAGGCTCTATCTAGCATCACGCATCATGCCAAGGACGACGATCGATATCGACCCGACCGTGCTCCGCGAGCTCAAGAAGGTCCAGCGACGCGAAGGCAAGACGCTGGGTCGCCTGGTGTCGGAACTCCTGGTACGAGCGCTTCAGAGCGAACCAAACGAATCCGTGGCACCGTTCGTGTGGACCGTGCGGCCGATGAAGGCGCGCGTGGACCTCCAGGACAAGGAGGCGGTTCGGCGGGCCCTGGAGCAAGGGTGAGCTACACGGTCGACGCAAACGTCCTCCTCTATGCCTCGGACGAGGCGAGTGACCTGCACCGACCCGCCATTTCGCTGGTCGAGCGCATGGCGCTCGGCCCGGAGCTCGTCTACCTGTTCTGGCCGACGGTCATGGCCTACCTGCGCATCGCGACCCATCCCGCGATCTTCGGACGGCCGCTATCGGCCCACGAAGCGGTCGCCAACATCGAACAGCTGCTCGCCCGAGCCCACGTCCAGAGCCCGGGCGAGGGAGAGGCGTTCTGGCGGCGATACCGGGCGGTCGTCGCGGACGTCGCACCGACGGGCAACCTCGTCCCGGATGCCCAGATCGTGGCCCTCATGCTGGAACACGGCGTTGGAACGATCTGGACTCGCGACCGGGATTACCGAACGTTCCAAGGCATCGAGGTCGTCGACCCGTTCGCATAGCGCCCGAACAGGAATCTCGGCGGGCGATCGGGAACCGGGGGTGACGTACAGTCGTCCCTGCGCCATGACCGTCTTCTCCGCCTTCCGAGTCGTCTTCATCGCCATCCTTGTCGCGACGGCCACCCTCGGATGCGCCGGCGGAGCGCCGCAACCCTCGGCGACCACGCCGCCCGGGCCGGTGACTTCACCGCAGGACGCCGTCGCCCGGGTCATCGCCGCGGAGCCTCGACTGACCGGGATCACCCCGTTCGACACCGGGCTGATCGGACAGGCCAGCTGGTATACGGTCGAGCCGGCGTCGGGCGTCGGGGCGTACGTCGTCGGCATCCGGATCGGATGGGGCGATTGCCCGGCAGGCTGCATCAACGAGCACAGCTGGGTCTACGCGGTCGGCCCGGACGGTGCCGTCTCGATGGTGTCGGAGGGGGGCCAGCCCGTCCCGGCCGATGCCTGGCCGAGTCCGATCGGTGCCGGCCGGACGGGGATCGGGGGGACTGCGGTCGCCGGTCCGGTCTGTCCCGTGGAGCGGGTGCCCCCGGATCCAGCCTGTGCGCCACGACCGGTCGCCAACGCGACCGTCGTCATCCGCGACCGCGGAGGGTCTGAGGTGGCCCGGATCGTGACCGCCTCCGACGGTTCGTTCTTCGTCGAGCTGCCGGCGGGGGACTACGTCGTCGAGCCGCAGCCGGTGGAGGGACTGATGGGGACGGCCGGAGCGCAGGATGTCGCAGTCGTCGACGGCGCCGCTACCGCGATCCAGCTCGACTACGACACGGGCATCCGGTAGGGCACAGAAGAAGGCCGGATGTCGGACGACATCCGGCCTTCGTAATCGCGGTGCCCCGGTGCGCCCCCGAGCTAATTGACGAGCTGGACTATGTATACACCGCCGAAGGTTGAGGTCCCAAACCCGGCCCCGACAACGGTGAGCTGCGCGTTCTGGACACCGGTCTCGAAGTAGCCTGTAATGGTGCCGTTTCGCCCGCCAGGGTCGGCGCTGGTGACGACGAACGAGGCCCAACCGACGTACTTGCCCGCCACGTCCACGATGGGCACCGGGAAGGTGATGGGTGCGATGAGTGCGAGCTCCTGCAGCTCGGCGACGATGACGGCCATCACCCCCGAGTTGTGCTGGGCGATGTAGCACCCGACAGCCAGGGTGATCGAGAAGTCGGCGGATCCGTCCAGATAGTCCTGGAGCGAGTCGGCATTGACGTTCCCGGTCTCTTCACATTGCGTGTCATACCCGAAGTCCGTCCACGCGAACTCGCTCGCCTGCGTCGGCGTGTCGCTCTCTGGATGTGTAAGGTCGCACTTGTCGGACTCGCCGGTGCATCTAGTCGGCTCCCCGTCCTCGCCGAACGCGTTGATCGAGACGACGAACGGGCCCGGCCCGTGTGCCGTGTTCGGCCAGCCCGTCTTCGACGTCGCCGTGGTGCTGACGTCCCACGTCGACATGCCGACAATGGAGGCGAAGTTGTTGCGGTGTGGGGCCGTGATGTTGACCGTGACCTGGACACCGTCGACAGCAGGATTGAGAGCCTGACCAGGACAGTTCACGCACGTGACCTGGACGGATGCGCCATTCACCCCGTCGTCGTAGCCATTCTTCCTGGCGATCTCCCGAGCGGTCGCCTGCCAATCGGCGTCCCCCAGGTTCACGATGAGGTCATTCGCCGCTGCAAGTGCCGCGACATCGGCCGCGTTCTGCTCGGAACGTCGCTGGGCGAAGGCACTGCCACCGTCAAGGACGAGGCCGACCATGGCAATGATGGCCACCAGGGACAGCGCGAAGAGAACGAGGATCTGGCCGTGCTGGCGAGGGGAAGGCTGACGATTCATGGCGGGATGGTCCTTCTCATTGGAGCTGCGCGCCGGTCGACGCGGAGAAGAGGTTCCAGGTGCCGGTCAGGCCGAGGAGTGGCGTGATCGGCGTATACGGAGCAACGATCGAAACATTGATCCACTTCCCCTTGAGGCAACCAGTCGTGATGACCGTCCCGTCGATGTCGACGCAGGTGATCGTCGGGTCCTGGAGGTTCGGGATCAGACGCATCTGCGTCGCGATCACGGCGTTGGTCTCAGGGCTTCGGCCGGCGCTCGTCGTGAAGTCCGGTCCTGCATGGACCGCCGTCACGCGGGCGATCTCGCGGGCCGCCTGCGCGACACCGTTGTACTGATAGATCGCCCGTCCGAAGTCGAAGACTCCCATCATGAGGATCAGGAAGACGGTGATTGCCAGGGAGAACTCGACGAGCGCCTGGCCGTGGCCATCGCGGGTGCGCTGCGGCTTCATGGATTCACCACCACGGTCTTCGTGCCCGTCCAGGACACCGGCACGCCCGTGGCCGAGATGACGAGGGTGACCGTGTAGTCCTTCGTCGAACCCGTACCCTTCTTGGCGTACCGGTGGGTTACGGTCCCGCCTGATCCGCCCGCGCCATCACCGAAGCTCCAAGTGTAGATGAACGAACACCCCAGCTGGGGATCGACGGCGGGTGCGGTCATCGTGAACAGCGTCCCGTTGCCGGTCAGCACGCTCTGTCCGGCCCCCGGATTGATGACGATGTTCCCAGTCACGGTTGGAACAACACAGACCGAGGTCGGCGTTGGGGTCGGCGTTGGGGTCGGCGTGGCTGCTGGATCCGGGGTTGGAGTCGGGGTTGGAATCGGCGTCGGAGTGGGTGTTGCGGCGGCGACCAGTTGCGGTGCTACGCCGATCTGGGCAATCGACGACGATGAGATCGGGACGGTCTGCCCGCCGAAGAAGACTGAAAGGATGGGGCTGACCAACATGAAGTCCGCCGTGACCGTGACTTCGACCGTGTCCCCGATAGCCGGCGACGTCGGGCAGGGGTTCGGATCACAGGCAAGGGCGACGTCACCAGGTGCAACCGAGATAAGCGAGCCCTTGGCCTCATTGACGACCAGGCAGATCACCCGGTTGGTCGTCGCGTCGCAATCCCGCGTCGAATCGAAACTCGTGGGATTCCGGGCCGCCTCCAGGGCGCCCTCCTTGGCCGCGTTGTTGATCGTGATCTGGCTGTAGTAGAGCCGGCCAAGATCCAGGGCGGAGGCGAACAGGACAAGCAGCACCGGAAGGATGAGGGCGAGTTCCACAAGTGCCTGACCGCGGCTCGGCCGGTGCCTGGCCAGCCAGTTGCGGCGTCCAGGCGCGGAGCCGTCGGCGCCGCCCGGTAGCGCCGGTTTGAAGCGATTCATCAAGGGGTCCCCTGGAGAATTGGGTTGGTCACACGTCGATGCTCGGTCGACCGACTTGCAGAGTCCCTTGAATCGGTGCGCCGGTGCATAGCCCGGAAGTGGTATCGGGACGAGGCGATAGTCTGAACCGCCCTGACGCGCCGGCCGCCGGACGAGTCGTCAGCGGCGCCTGGCTTCGACCCCTACGATGGCGTCATGAAGCTCTCCGTCGCCCTCGTTCAGCTTGATGCGACCGACGACGCAAGCGCCAACATCGCAACGGCCGCCGAACTGGCGGACGAGGCGGCGGCCGGCGGTGCGCGCCTCGTGGCGCTGCCCGAATACCTCCAGTACAGAGGCCCTGACGACGGCTACCGCGCCTCCGCGCGACCCATCCCCGGCCCGCATACCGAGCCGTTCGCCGAGGTCGCGCGGCGCCGGGGCGCCTGGATCCTGGTCGGCAGCACGGCCGAGACATCCGCGGACCCCGCGCGGCCATACAACACGTCCACGCTGATCGCGCCCGACGGCTCGATCGCGGCGATCTACCGAAAGATCCACCTGTTCGACATCGCGGTCGACAGCGGCCCGACGGACACCGAGTCGGCGCGGGTGACGGCGGGAGATCGCCCCGTCACGGCCGACGTCGACGGCGCGACCCTCGGTCTCTCGATCTGCTACGACCTGCGCTTCCCCGAGCTGTACCGCGCCCTGGCCCTGGCGGGGGCGCAGATCCTGAGCGTGCCCGCCAACTTCACCGAGCGGACCGGCCGCGACCACTGGGAGGTCCTGCTCCGGGCTCGCGCCATCGAGAACGGGGCCTATGTCCTGGCACCCGCCCAGATCGGCGGCCCGCCCGGCCAGCCGGCCTTCGGGCGCTCGATGGTGATCGATCCGTGGGGCACGGTCATCGCCCAGGCGCCGGACCGGGTCGGGATCATGCGAGCGGAGCTGGACCTGGAGCGAGTGGCGGCCGTCCGGCGGCAGATCCCGGTGCTGGCCAATCGGCGACCGGCGGCGTACGTGACGCTCGAAACAAGAGAGGCGCGTCCGGTCTGATCAAACGCGCCTTGCGGCGACCATGCCCACGGCCGAGCTATGGCGTCACTTCCAGAACCGCGCGGGCATTCTCGAGGAGTCGACGCGCCCACCCGACGACCGAATAGGCCTGGTCGGAGGGGATCATCACGTTGCCGTATTGGGCATTGTCTTTCAAGCTCAAGAGGCGACCGAGATCGCGCGCCATCTGCTCGCCGCCCGGGCTGACCGACTTCACGAGCTCGACCGCCTGTTCGTGATTCTGGCCACGCGCTCGCTGCTTGAGGGCCGCACAGCAAGCGGCATCGGATGCGGCTATGCCAGCGAGGACTGCGAGCGACGCAGCCACGCTCGTGGGTGTGAGCAGCGGATCCTCAGCTTGCGTAAGCACGAGTTCCGCGACCAGCAGGAACGACCCGGCCTGTCGCAGGCGGACTTGCGCATCACCGCGGTCGCAGTGCGAAACTCGGCCTTTCCCACGCGGACTCATCGTGAGCGTCCACTCGCCGGAAGGTCTGCCATGAGGTCAGGAAGGGAGGCTCCCACAAGATGAACGCCGTCAGCGAGCCACGCGTCGACCAGTGCATCGTGGGCAGCGACGTGCTCAGCGAGTCGTTCCTGACTGAGGTCAAAGGGCTGGCAGCGGTTCCCTGTCCAGGCGCGCACGAATTCGCGCAATCGGTCGATCTGCTCGTTCCACTCCTCGACGTCGCGCCCAAGGTCATCCGGCCGGACGATCAGCAGATCGATGTCGCTCGTGCTGTCGCCGTCGCCGCGCGCTGCGCTGCCGAACAGCGAGGCATGGAGCGGCTGGATGTGCCACCCCTTGAGTTCCTCGGTCAGCCGGACTCGCAGGGCAAGCCGAAGGCGAACAAGGCTCTCCAAGGCCGGCCAAGCCAGGTGCTGACGGTTGGCGGCATACAGGACTGCGTGGCGGTGCGGCTCGGCGAGGACGATTCCTTGCTCTACCAGCCGACCCAGCACGAGTTGAACGCCGCGGTGACTCCCCGTACCGGCCAGCCGATGGATCTCGCGCCCGGACAGGAGCCTCGTCGTGCCGGCGAGCACCTCGAGCACGGGCGCATCCAGGGTAGGAATAAGGCCGCGGATCGGGTGGGCTATGTTCATCGCCCCGCCTCTGGTCCATGCATCGAGATCTCCCCAACGGATACTATCCTATCCATTCGCCTAGTCAAGTAGCCGGGTGGATACAGAAGTAGCCGCACCTGGCGCTGCGTTCCGCCTGCGGCGCCGGCTCATCCCAACTGAGCCACCCGTCTCCGGATCGAACCTTCGCAGCTCTGCGGCGGCGGCACTGAGCCTACGCACATCCCAACGTCTTGCTGGTCGGGCCGGACTGCGGTGGGTGCCCCATCGGTCCGCCCGCGCGGGTGATCCCAGGGCGGATCAACGATGAGACAGCCACGCTCGTCGACCCCCGAGTTTGGACAGAACTCGGGGGTCGGCACGCTCGTCTGATGCGAGATTGATGCTGCCCGGGATCACCCGGCTCACGTTGACGTCTTTCGGCGCGCCGCTACTATGCGTTTTGGGACGCGGCTCGGCCCAAAAGGTATACATTATGGGCCGATGGTCAGCCCAAAACGTATGGTGCCTTGGTGACAACGAGAATCGGCCAGCTCAGCCAGGAACTCTCGCGCACCAACCCGTGGTGGAGATCAACCACATGGGAGGCCCGAGATACCGACCTGCTCCACGCAAGGGAGAGCGGTCTCGGGTACGAGTCTCACGCTCTCGACGACCTGGTTCCGGGCAACCTGTACCTGCTGCGCGGACCGCGTCGCGTAGGCAAGACCGTCACCGTGAAACAGGCGATCTCGCGGCTCATCGCCAGCGGCGCTCCATCGCGTTCGATCGTCCGCGTGGCAGCTGACGGATGGGACGAGAACGACATCCGGAAGCTGCCGCAGACGCCAGGGCTTCCCAGAGTCGCCGAGGATGCACATCGCTGGTGGTTCATCGACGAGATCAGCGCGGTCAAAGGCGACTGGGCTGCGCAGATCAAGTGGCTCCGCGACAACGACCCCGCATTCGGTACCGATACCGTCGTGCTCACTGGCTCTGATGCGACGGCGCTCACCTTGGCGGCCGGTCAGTTGCCAGGTCGGCGCGGACGGAACGTCCGGGTCGCTCGAACCCTTCTGCCGGTCGGCTTTCGCACGTTTGTCGAACTGACCGAGACAGATCCTCCCGACGGTCCGCATCTGCCGCTCTCTGGTCTCCGGACTCAAGGTGCTGCGAAGGTGTTTGAGGACTTGATCCCTTGGCTCGATTCCCTTGTTCGCGCCTGGGAGTCCTACCTCGAGTACGGCGGCTTTCCGGCGGCAGTGGCCGCTGCCCGACATGGAGACCCGGTGCCCCTCGACTTCGTCAACGACATATTCGACGTGGTCTTTCGTGACGCCTTCGCCGCCAGCAGCCTGAGCGAGACGCGGACTGGCGCCCTCTATTCACGTCTCATGACCGGAATGGGGAGTCCTTTCAGCCTGCGGTCTGTGGCGACAGACCTCGACCTGTCGCACCACACAGTCGAACGGCATGTCCTATACCTTCGTGACTCCTTCCTTTCTTGGGGATGCCCGCAGCGAGATGAGAAGGGCTGGCTTGCGCTAGAGCGTGGACAAGAGAAGTTCTACGCGTCGGATCCGCTACTGGCCAGGCTGATGCACCTGCGAAATGAAGCGCGTCCAGACATCGACCCAACCGTCCTCACCGAGATGCAGATCGGTATGGCACTCCGCCGGCGACAAGCAACGGATGGGGCGTCCTGGACTGGCGAGGATCGCCTGTTTTACTGGAGGACGCCCACCAGGAAAGAGATCGACTTCATCTCGGAGGACCTGAGTGGTGCCGCGATCGAAGGCAAGTACACCGAAACCGATCGGTGGCGTGGTGACTCGGCCACCCTCAACGCTTCGGAGTGGAAAGGCATCCTTGCCACGAGGAACGTCCTCGACATGACCCAGCGCGACAAGGCCTGGGCTGTGCCTGCGGCATTCCTGGCGTACCTCATCGATACATAGCGGCCGGTCGGCCCTTTGACCGGGGCGTCGCCGTGGTCGCTTCACGATGTCAGAACGGCAGGTCATCGTCGAGGTCGATCATCGGGTGGCTCGATCACAGCGCTCCCCGAGTACCTCCAGTACCGCGGCCCTGACGACGGCAACAGCCAAGCCAGGTGCTGACGGTTGGCGGCATACAGGACTGCGTGGCGGTGCGGCTCGGCGAGGACGATTCCTTGCTCTACCAGCCGACCCAGCACGAGTTGAACGCCGCGGTGACTCCCCGTACCGGCCAGCCGATGGATCTCGCGCCCGGACGCGAGAACTGCGTCCACACGCGAAAACTGCGTGACTTGACATCGGACGCGTGGCGGATAGGATGTGGCTCATGGTGACAATCCAGTTGGGTTCCGAGTCACAGGCGCTCTCTTTGGACGGAGCACGGGCAGGCGTACTGGCAACGCGGCTCGCTGAACTGATGGGGGTCTTCCGGCGGCCGGACGGAGCGCGCATCGATCGCGGGCTCGTCGGTTCCGCCATCGCCGCCGCCGCACGAGCCGGTCTCGCTGAGCAGGTTGCCGCACGGGGAGATGCCGCAGAACCTGGCGAGGAGACGACCCTTGCCTTCCTCGACGCGCTCCAGCACTCGCCGCGCCCGGCAGACGAGATCGCCAATCTGGCTGCAATCTTCGGCTACGCTCGCCTCGAGTTGCTCGTCGGGTCGTCAGAGCCCTCGCTCCGTCGCTATGCGGCCGAGTCCAGGGCGACACCCGATGGGGTCGCGGAGCGTGTTCATTTCGTTGCACAGCTTGTGGCGATCGTGCGCGGGAGCTTCAATGAGTTCGGGATTCGGCGTTGGTTCGACCGGCCGCATCCGGCGCTCGACGGACGCGCTCCCGCCTCCCTGCTCGGGGGTGAGTTCGACCCATCGGACGCAGGGCCTCGAGCGACACTCGACGCGGCCGTTCGCCTTCTCGCGTGATCGTCTTCCGCAACACTGACGTAGATGTCCCCTTCTTCTGGGAGGGCGCCTGCCAGCCGGCTGCGCGCTGGCACGCAGATGGCGACGGGCCGGCCCAATACACCTCATCGACGCCCAGCGCCTCATGGGCCGAGTTCCTGCGTCATAACGGCATCACGGATCCAGATGACCTCGCGGGCATCGAGCGAACGATGTGGGCCATCGAGATCCCGGACATGGAACAGACCGGGCGGCCGGCGTTGCCGCTCGCTACGCTGACTGGTGGTCTGGCTTCATACCCGGCATGTCAGGCTGAAATGCTGAGACTGCGGAGTGCCGGCTCGACGCGGCTCATCGCCTCATCGGCAGCCGTGCTGCCCGACACGCCTTCTGGTTGGGTGTGCGACCCGAGCCTGGTGGCGGACGGACAGCGGGATGAAGTGACGGTCGTCCTATTCGGTCCGCGCCCCCAGCACGTCGGATGGGTGAGCGCTGCGCTCGGCCGCCCGGAGCGGGAACTTCTCGACCGGGTCCGGGGACTCTGACCCAGGTGGCCATGGCCGAGCGGCTCGAGAAGAGCCAGGGCAACGTCAGCGAGCTCGAGCACCGGAGCGACGTCTACCTGTCGTCGCTGCGCGAGTACGTCGAGGCCCTCGGCGGTCAGCTCGAGATCGCCGCCGTGTTCGACGACGAACGCCACCCGATCGCGATCGGGTGAGAGGGTTGGCGGCTCTCGCCGGCGTTCGACCTCAACCCGCTGCCCCAGAAGCCCGAGCACGATCTGGCGATCGACGAGGCCGTCCGCGAGCCGGATCTCGAGCTCGTGAAGGAGACCGCGCCCTTCTACCGTCTCTCCGCAGCGGAGGCACGACGGATCATCGCCGCGGTTCAAGACGCCGTTGCCGGCTGGCGCGAGCTCGCCCCGGAGGTCGGACTGCGCGCCGACGAGGTTGACCTGGTCGCCAGGGCCTTCGCGCTCTGACCCGCTGAGCGGCTCGCCGAGGCCGACCCGCCAACGTCCCTGAACCCTGCCGCACTGCTGGTCACACGGGATCGGGTGGCATCCCGACGCCGCTACTATGCGTCTTGGGACGCGGCGAGCTGACCCGTGAGATCCAGATCCTGCTCGAATGACGACCGCGTATATTCCCCAGACGACCGTCGAGACGATGGCCCGGATCGCGGCCGGCGTCGATCCCTGGATCGCCTACCGTGACTTCCTCGAGGACTGGACCTACCTCCCGGGGTCACGCCCGCAACTCATGGCGCGCAAGCCCGGGTACTCGGGTGAGGAGCAGCGTCGCTGGGCGGCCTTGCTGGCAGCGTCGATCGAGGCGCTGTGCATCCGCGATGGACTCGTCGTGCCCGCCTGGACGCGGCATCGCGACTATCGGTTGACCGAGCCCTGGTATCTCTACGAGGGGACGGGCCGGATTCGCGAGTGGCTGCGGGACTCGACCCCGCCATCCTTCTCGTCGCGCAACATCTGGAGCGGCGACCGGATCCTCCGTCGGACCTGACGGTCAACCAAGCGAACCGGGCGCGATCACTGGGAGGTCCTGTTGCGCGCCCGGGCGATCGAGAACGGCGCCTACGTCCTGGCACCCTCACAGATCGGCGGACCGCCCGGTCAGCCCGCCTTCGGGCGCTCGATGGTGATCGATCCGTGGGGAACGGTCATCGCCCAGGCGCCGGATCGGGTCGGGATCGTGCGGGCGGACGTGCAGACGGACCGCGTCGCCGCGGTCCGTCGTCAGATCCCTGCCCTGGCGAACCGACGACCGGCGGCGCATTGACCGCTGAGTTGAGCGACCCGGGCTTACTGGCCGGTGTACGGCTCGATCAGGAACGGCGTCCCGTCCTCTGGGCCTTCGTAGGTTTGGGTGACCTTGGCGTTGCCGGCGAACTTGAAGGTCCACGACACGAGCTGGCCGATGCCATCGTGGCCGGGCTGACCGGCGAGCGTGACGTTGTCGTGCGGGGCATACGTGATCCCCCGCCACCCCAGTCCGCCGGCCGCATTGATCTTGATGACATCGGAGTTGTCGTCCGCTGCGGCTCCGGCGTTGTACTGGATCCGCTTGATCACGTAGAGCGCCATCCCCATATTGCGATCGTCGGACTCCAGCGAGCTGGTGTACTGCCACTGCTCGAGACCGGCAATGAACGCGTATGGGCTGGCCCCAAGGCTGGTCCAGGCACCGAGTCGCTGCGAGGTGCCCAAGATCCCACTAGTGCGGTTCAGGTCGACGACGCCGCCGCCGCTCACGAGGAGTTGATTGCTACTGCCCGGTCGCATGATCACGGTCACGCCGTTGCCGATGATCATCGCGTCCGTCGCAACGTCGATGGAGCCGTTGACATAGAAGATGCCCGGGAGCTGCGTGGACGGCACGGGCGTGGCGACGTCCGGGATGCTGGCGACGACGCTCGTGTGGCGCATCGTCGGGTCGAGGATGAGGCACTTCCCGTTGGCGACGCTGATCTCGGTGTAGTAGCCCGGGCCGATCCTGGGCGAGCCCGCCGAACAGGTAAGGACGTCACCGGGGGTCGTCGTGCCGCCGGGCGCCGCGTCGGGTCCGCCAGACTTCACTTCGATCTTGCCTGGGGCGTTCCCGCCAGGACCGTCGCCATCATCGCCGACGGGCACGGAGACTCCGTCGATCGAGGGGCCGTTCGGTGGTGGCGTCAGGGCCGGCGGCAGCGGATAGTCCGGATCGGGGATGACGCCGGGCAGCTGCTGAGGATCCTTCGTCACACCCGCTGTGTCTCCGCTGTTCACCTGCCCGGAACTCCAGCAGCTATTTCCGCAGGATTGCCATTCGATCAGGTAGACGGCAGAGTCGTCCTCGGTTCCGCGCACCCACAACTCGCTTCCAGCGTTGAGCTTCATGTTCCAGTTGCCCCCGACGTCGCCGTTGACCACCTCGAGGAGCGTGGTCGTACCGGCGAGGTTGATGTCCTCGCCGACATTCTCAGGTGCCTGGCCCTGCTCGCGCAGGGTGACCAAGGCCCACCGGTTCGGGAACACGCCGGCGGTCGCCCAAGCGTCAATGCGCCGGTCACCGAACCCGAGCGTTCGGCTCAAGAAGGCAGGATTGTCGCGCTCGATCCGGACGAAGACGGTCCGGCTCGTGGCGCTCGTCTGGGCGCCGGGGTAGGCCGCGGCCGCCTCGATCGGCGGGGAGGCGACCCAGACCCTGTAGCCCGTGGTCCCGATCAGCTCACCCGCGACTGGAGTACTGGCGTTGTCAAGCCCGTTCAGGTCGCCGATGCTCAGTCCCAGCCCGAGCTGACGATTCACTTCTTCCCACGCGGCTCGCCGCGCCAGGATGCGCTCGGCTAAGTTCGTCGGACGGGTGAGGAAGACGGACCCGGCCAGCGCGGCTGGATCTGCGACGTTCTGGTAATCGCGGCGAGCCTTGAGCCAGGTGCCGTAGTCGATCGTGAGCGCTGCGGCCCCGAACAGGACAACGAGGAAGAGCGCGAAGATCACGAGTACCTGGCCGCGACTGCGGTCAGCTGGCCGACGGGCGGCGCTGCGGAAACGGGCGATGGCTGTCATCAACATGAGCTGATCCCCGTAGGTACGGTGAGGGGCGGTGAGTTCTCGACGCGCATTTCCTCGACGGCGCCGACGAGGAGCGAGTTGTCCGTGACGCCGTCGATGCCGTCCAGGATCGGGGCGATGAGCGGGATGAAGATGGGATGTCGGTACTGGACGGTGACTCGGACCCGGATCGAGAAGCGGCCGCTCGGGTCTGGGTACTCGCAGTACGTGGCGGTCGCGGAGCTAAGGTTCGCCAGCGCATAGAAATTAACGTTGCGCGGCAGGATCGCGTTTAGCTGGGTCTCGGTCGCGGTCTTGTTTGTGTCCGCCTGGGTCGTGTCGACCGTGCGGTTCGTCGCGGCGAATCGGGCCGCCTCACGGATAGCGTTGGTCAGCCCGATCTGGCTACTGAAGATCCAGCCGAACTGGACGATCGCGAGCATGATCACCAGAAGGATCGTCGCGACGAGGGCGAACTCCGCCAGCCCCTGGCCGGTCTCGGCCGCTCCCGCCCTCGATCGGTGCAGCCGCCTCAGCATGCCAGAATCCAGGTCGGGGCCGTCCTCATGGGCAGACCCTAATCCAGGTCGGGGCCGTCCTCATGGGCAGACCCTCGACCCGCATCTCCTCGCGAGCACCGAGACGCAGTTTGCTATCCGGGCTGCCGTCGAACCCATCGAGGAGGTTCGACACCAGCGGCAGCAACAGAACCTGCCGGTACTCCGCCTGGGCGACGACCCGGATCGAATAGGTCGGCGGCGAGCCGGCGTTCGCGTATCGGCAATAGGTCACGTCGCTCGGGGGCGTGTCCGTCGTGCCGTTGAGGTTCGCCAGGCTGAACGCGATAACGTACTGCGGGAGCTTCCTTGTCTGGAGGTCCGTGAGCGCCAGGCTGCCATTCGTGGCCGCCTGGGCGGAGGATGTCGTGATGAGGGTGGACGCGTAGCGTGCGGTCTCCCGAGCGGCCGTGGACAGTCCCAGCTGCGTGCTGAACAGCAAGCCCAGCTGGATGATCGAGAAGAGGATGAGCAGGAGTGGCGTCAGGACGAGGGCGAACTCAACCAGGGCCTGACCCTGCGGGGTCTCTGGCCGGGGTCCTGGCGCGCGGCTGGAGCGGATGCGTCGGATCATGATCCTCGGTCTGACTGGGGGGCGGTCATCATCCTCGGCGGCCGAACTTTCGTAAAGCCTTGCATTGGTGACTCGCGACACCGGGCTTTTGTACTCCATCCCGCATCACCCCCGGGCAATATCGGGCCATCGTCGAGCGCCAACCTTGCCAACCCAATTGCAGAGTATTGTTCCGGCCCGACGCCGTCGTTCGGTCAACCTTTCCTCGGCGAATTCGCCGGGAAGGTGGATGCTGAAGGCGGCCCCGCGGCGGGCCGTCGGCGGCTCCACGAAGAGCTCACCGCCCATCGCCCGGCAGAGTTCGCGCGAGACATAGAGGCCCAGACCGCTGCCTTCGTCCGGCGACCGTTCGGCGCCGCACACGAACCGTCCGAACAGCCGGGCCCGATCCGCCTCGGCGATGCCGGGCCCGGTGTCGGAGATGGTGACCCGCAGGCGTGACGCCGCCTCGTCCACCACGACCTCGACCGCGACCGGCGTGCGCCCGCCGTAC
>JBCLCL010000046.1:0-15303 GCA_038915815.1 Candidatus Limnocylindrales bacterium | reverse complement strand
ACAGTCGGGGCCAGCACATGACCCGCGAGCTCACAGTCCTCTTCGCCCCGGACTCGTTCAAGGGATCGTTGACGTCTGTCCGGGTCGCGCGGGCGCTGGCCGACGGCTGGGCGCGCGCGCGCCCGGGCGACACGACCGTGCTGTGCCCGCTGGCCGACGGCGGCGAGGGCACGCTCGAGGCGATCGCGGCGGCCGGCGGCTGGGTCTGGCAGGTCGCCGAGGTCGGCGACCCTCTCGGGCGGCCGATCCAGGCACGCTGGCTGCGGTCCGCGGACGGCAGGCGGGCCGTCATCGAGATGGCCGAGGCCTCCGGTCTGTCCCGGGTCGCGCCGGCCGAGCGGGACCCCATCGCTGCGACATCGGCCGGGACCGGCGAACTCATCCGAGCGGCCCTGGACCTCGGTGTGGAGTCGATCGTCCTGGGGATCGGCGGCAGCGCGACGACGGACGGTGGTGCGGGCCTGCTGCGCGGCCTCGGTGCCGTGGCCGATCGTGATACGCCGACCGTGGACCTCGGCGGCCTCGATTCGCGGCTCGCGACGGTGGACCTGGCCGTCGCCTGCGACGTCTCGAATCCGCTCCTCGGCACCAGCGGTGCTGCCGCCGTCTACGGGCCCCAGAAAGGGGCTTCCGCGGCAAACGTGGTCGAGCTCGATCGACGACTCTCGTTCTACGCCGACGCTCTCGAAACGGCCGCCGGTCTGCGGGTCCGCGACACCCCGGGCGCCGGCGCGGCCGGAGGCGTCGGCTTCGGTCTGCTCGCCATCGCGGACCGGTTCCGCTCGTTCGCGCTGCGCCCCGGCGTCGAGCTGCTGATGGACGCGACCGACTTCAACGCCCGACTCGCCACGACCGACCTCGTCGTCACCGGCGAAGGCCGGATCGATGCCCAGACCGCCTTCGGCAAGACCGCCCTCGGCGTCGCCCGGCGCGCGGCCGAAGCCGGCGTGCCCTGCGTGGCGGTCGGTGGCAGCGTGGAGCCCGAGGGGATCGACGCCCTGGCCGCCGTCGGTGCCGTCGCCGTGCCCGTCGCTGAGCGGCCGCAGTCGGTCGAGGCGGCCATGGCGGCCGGCACCGCACCCCTCGAGCGCTGCGGGGAGCGGCTGGCGCGGCTGGTCGTGATCGGTCTCGGTCTCGGTCTCGGTCTCGGCCTCGGCCTCGGCCTCGGGGCCGACGCGATCACACGGCGACCCGCCCGGCAGGTCCCGGGGACCGACAAGGTCGTCATCCACCCTGACTTCGATGATCCGATCCCGGAGTGGGACCTGGACTACATGCACCCAGACGACCCGATGCGCGAGATCCTCGCTGACGGTGGCACCGACACCGAAGCAGGTCGGTGAGCGCCGCCGCGACCCGCCCGGCGCCGCGGCCGACCTCCCGCGCTCGACCCCGCCCGCGCAAGCGACGATTCTCGGACCCGGGCCGGACCTGGGCGAAGCGGCTCGAGCGCTACCGGCCGGGACTCGTGTCCGACGTCCTGGTTGGCCTGGCCGCCCGTTACGGCCGACCGACGTGGGAGCGTCGACTCGACCCGACGAGCGAGCTGATCCTCACGATCCTGACCCAGAACAGCGCCGATACGAATGCCGAGGTGGCGTTCGAGGCGCTCCGGCGGCGGTATCCGTCAGGCGGGGCGATCCGGGCGCACAACCCGGGAGCCGGTTGGGGTGGCGGCGGGTTGCCGGACGGGTCGGCGCCCGACTGGGGTGCGGTGGAGCAGGCGCCACTCCCCGAGCTGGTCGACACCATCCGGCCGGGCGGTCTGGCCAATCAGAAGGCGCCGCGGATCCAGGCGACCCTGCGGCGGATCCGCGAGGAACGCGGCGACTACTCCCTGGAATTCCTGGGCGAGATGTCCGCGCTCGAGGCACGCGACTGGCTCACCCGGATCGACGGGATCGGGAAGAAGACCGCCTCGGTCCTGCTGCTCTTCTCGTTCGGGCTGCCGTTGATGCCCGTCGATCGCCACGTCGAGCGCGTCGCCCAGCGCGTCGGCCTGATCGGCCCCAGGGTCAGCGCCGACGGGGCCCACGACCTCTTCCTCGGGATGCTCGAGCCCGACCAGATGTACGAGGCCCACGTCAACCTGATCCAGCACGGCCGGGTGCTCTGCCACGCCCGGCGGCCCGAATGTGCCGCCTGCCCGATCCGCCCGCGCTGCCGCTACGTGGATCCGAAGGCACCCTGACCTCGGCGACACTGGGCCCCCGAACGGGACCCTCGACGAACGCGCTGGCCGCAACGTCAACCTCCATAACGTCGACCCCCACCCAGCGGCGGCCGATTCTGCTCCCACCATCAGATCCAGCACAAGTTTGGCGACAAGCCGCCGCTGCGCCGCCCGCGACCCGCCCCGGCCCACGGTTATGAGGCACCTCGCTGCTCCCGGCATCACCACCGCCCGACGGCTCCGATAAGGACCGGCTCGGCGACCGGTCCGGGCCCCGGCGCCCGAGCGCTCGACGACGTAAGCCGGGATGCAGGGCCAGATCTGATGCTGGCAGCATCATGAGCGACCGCACGGCCACCATCATCGATGACAGATCAGCCGGGCCGGTGCCGCCGTGACGGCGGCCCACCTGGTTGTGAGGCTCGGCCGCCGTGACGGCGGCCCACCTGGTTGTGAGGCTCGGCCGCCCGTAGCCGCCCACCAACGGAGGCGCCCGATGTCTATCCTGGTTGACATCACCGCGGGTCAGGCATAATGTCAAGTACGATGGACATTAGTGCAGACATCGCCGATGTCGACCACACTTGACACGGAGTCGCGAATGCGAGACGCATATGACCCAGCCAGCTTCGGGCGGGCGATTCGCGCGGTCCGCCAGGAGCGCGCCTGGACCCAGGCGAAGCTGGCGGAGTGGCTTGGCGTGAGCCGACAGACCGTCGTCGCACTTGAGCAGGGCGGGCCGGTCAGCCTGATCGTTGCCCTCAAGGCCGTCTCGGTCCTGGGCGCGAAGATCGTCGTCGCCCCGAAAGGCGCGACCCTCTCCGAAACGAAGATCGGCTGATGCCGGAGCGTCTGGTCGTCTGGCTCGGGTCCGATCGCGTCGGGGAACTGCAGCTGGAGCGTCGGCGCCTGCGCTTCATCGGCATGCCCGGCACGCCCGCCATGCCCGGCGCGCCGCGTCTGACGGTGGCCGCCGAGGGCGCCGACGAGACGTGGGCGCCAGGCTTCACGCGCGCCTGGTTTGACGGCTTGCTGCCCGAAGGGGAGCGGCGGAGCGCCGCCGAGCGCGAGCACGGCGTGGAGCCGGGCGACACCTTCGGCCTGCTCGGCGCGATCGGCTGGGAGTGCGCGGGGGCTGTGTCGGTGCTGCCCGAGGCCGTCACGCCTGCGTCGGGCACCCACCATCCGCTCGATGATGCGGAGGTCTGGGAGCGGCTCGACGCCCTGCCCCGCGTGGTGTCGCCCATCGACCACGCGGTCCGGCTGTCGCTTGGCGGCGCCCAGGACAAGCTCCTTCTGGCGCGGCTGGGCGACCGCTGGTACCTCCCGATCGATGGCGCTACAAGCACCCACATCCTCAAGCCGGAGCCCGAGCGCTACCCAGGTCTCGCGGTCGCCGAAGCGTGGTCGCTGGCCGTCGCGGGTGCCGTCACGACGACCGCGAAGACGTCCCTGGAGACTCCGACAGGCCACCGCCCGACGCTGGTCGTCGATCGCTACGACAGGGACATCCACGCCAGCGGGATCACGCGCGTTCACCAGGAGGACGGTTGCCAGGTGCTCGGCCTGTCGCCCGGTGACAAGTACCCGCGCGGAACCGGGCCGCGCGAGGCCTCCCTGGCACGGATCGCGGGCGTGCTGTTCGCCCGGGCTGTCGACCCGCCCAGGGAGCTCGACCGGCTGCTCGAGCAGGTCGTCGTCAATGTCGCGCTGCTGAATACGGATGCGCACGCGAAGAATGTCTCCGTCATCCACACCGGGGCCGGTACCGTCTCGCTGAGCCCGCTCTACGACGTTGCCCCTACCTCGTGGTTCCTCCCGACACTGCGCCGCGTCGCGCTCCCCGTGGCCGAGAAGTGGGTGGTCGATGAGATCGCCCGCCGCCATCTCCTGGCGGAGGCAAGGGTCTGGGGGATCCCGGAAGCGCCCGCCCGAGCCACCATCACCCGTGCGCTCGATGCGTTGCGCGTCGGTATGGCCGAGGCCGATGACCGATACCCGGACCTGCCCCACGACCTGCGCGTCACCGTCGAGCGGAACGTGCGGCGGCTCGAGGGGAGCAGCTTCTGACGCTCCCACGACCGGCCTGCCAGGCTCGATACGTTCGACATGCTCACTTGACACACTGCGACCAACGCGTCAAGGTGCTCGTTAACGTATCCGTCGCATAAGGCGAGCCATGGCCGAACGCTACTACACCATCAAGGAGGCAGCCGAGCGACTGCGCGTGAGTCACGACACGATCAGTCGCCTCATCGACAAGGGCGAGTTGCCGGCCATCCGGGTATCGGAGCGGCTGTACCGCATACCCACCCCCGCGCTCGAACGCTATGAACGTGGAGTGCCACTGACTTCCCGGCGTGTCGTGCGACGGCGTGTCGCGAAGGGCGTCGAGTTCGGGGCGACCGAGCACATCCCTGACCTCGAACTCGCCTGAGCGAGCGCATGCGCGCGAGCCACGATGACTGCGCCGAATATCTCGCGCGTGTCGCGGCGTTTCTTGAACGGTGCGGCGTCGCCCTTCGCCTCTCGAAGGACGACGATCTTGAGCTCCTGGAAGACGACGACGGTGTCCTGAGCTTCGAGCTTCTGGGCGACCTGCCCGGCAGGACCCGTCGCGCGACGGCACGGGTGGCGATTCGCGAGGAGTTCCGGCCGGTCGCCCCAGATCTCTACGAGCGGAGCCGGTACGAGTACGAGCTGCTCGACACGGCGCGCAACTTTCGGCGCACGTTCCATCTCCATTTCGCCGAGTATTTCGAGCGCAGGTTCCTTGTTGTGGTTCACGAGCACTGCGAGCGGCCGATCGGGCACGTCGATTGCGACCACTTCGAAGGCCCACCGATCAGGGACGCGTACGCCGGCGCCAACGTCCTGATGGATGCGTGGACGGGCGAGCCGCCGGATTGTCGCTCGCTGAGGTGTCTCGAGTAGTCGGCGACAGCGCCCTGGGTCAGGCCGAGATCCGGCGGATGCCCTCGACCTTGTCCAGGTCCGAGTCGAACGATGCGACGACCGGAGGACCAACCTCGAGTGCGGAGGCCGCCAGGTACGCGTCGGCGAAATCCCGTTTAGGGCGCTCGCCATAGAGTTGAAGGGCCCGTCTGAGCGTCGGGCCCTCGCTCAGCACCAGCCCATCCGCCGCGAGCAGTGACGCGAGTCGTCCGGAGGCCACCGCGGGCGCCCAGCCAAGGAGGGAACGCGAGACGTAGACAAGTTCGGCAACCACGATCGGGGTGACGATGAGGGCAAGCTGTCCGTCGGCCACGCGTCGAAGGATGCCCAGCGACGCCTCGTGGAGGGGATGCCCAGTCCCGACGAGCAACGCCACGAAGAGATTCGTGTCGGCGTACGCAAGCTCGGGCCTTCCGCGTGCCGCTCCCCTTCCGGCGGCGCTCATCCGGATCGAGCGGGACCTCGCCAAGCCCGGGTTGCCCGCGCCACGGCTTCATCGGTCATGCCTCGGGCGATGACGTCGTCAAGCTCGGCTGCGGTGCCGGGTACCCGGTGCGTCGCCTCGACCGCGATGCCCGCAAAGTCGAGGACACTGCGCCGCGGCCGCAGTTCGACAACGACCTCAGCACCGCGCGGCACGAACTCGATCTCGTCGCCCGGCTTTGCCCCCATGGCGTCGCGAATCGCCTTCGGAACGGTGATCTGGCCCTGGCGGGTCAGCCTCGCGCGTTGTCGGCCGGCGGAAGGGATGTTAATGGTCATGACCTGCACAGTACCCGAGCAACGAGTAATGCGCAAGTCTCCGATCATTAGCGCACCCAACACCAGCCATGCCAGATCCCTCGAGCCAGCTCGGCTCGTCGCCGAATCGCGCCAGCTCTACGGGCCGGTGCCCGGATCGAGCACAGTGACCCCGTTCTTGCTCAGCCGGATCCGGGCAGTGGTGCTGTTGTTCGTGGTGTTCGACTCCCTGAACCAGTGGCCCCAGTCGGCGGTTGCGGTGACCGTGTACTCACCGGCGGGCAGGCCACCGATGTCGATGTACTGGTCGACCAGGTAGTACGGGTACTTGTCACCCCAGCCGACCGAGAGGCCCATCCTCACGCTACCGTCGCCCAGCGTCTGGCACGAGTTCGAGCCAGTGTAGACGGCACTTCCCGTCAAGCGCTCGATGCACTGAGGAATGGGCGGGATCCGGGCGGTAACGCGATCCTCGTCCTGGGTGCGAGCGCGATGGAGCCTGCAACGGTCTCCGCGACGACGGCGCGTCCTGCCAGTGCCAGGGCCAGGCCCGGGGCTGGCGCCGAGTCCGGCGCCGAGTCCGGCGCCGATTCCAGCCGAGTTGGCGTTAGCGACGGAGCGCGAGCCAGCCTCCGTCGATAGCTCCAGAGCCATTGGAATCCGCGACCCTTTTCCGCCGGATCTGGTCGAGACTCGCAGCCTGGTTGGTAGATCGGCCGATGCCTGTCCGGTTGACCAGCCTGAGTGGAATCCGCGCGCGAGAGGGACACCCGCTGCCGCCGAGGGGCCGCAGGCTGGTCGTGTAGTGGAATCCGCGCGCGAGAGGGACACTCAGGTGAACCCGAGGCGGCTCAACCGCGAGGCGGCTCAACCGCGAGGCGGACCGAGGCGGACCCGCCGCGACCCGGGCGCGACCCGGGCGCGACCCGGGCGCGACCCGGCCCAGCCGGCCCCGCCCAATCGCCGCTGCTATCCTCGGCGAATGCTGAGCGGCGGACCGGCAGGCGGCTACGGGATGCAGTCGCCGCGCATCCTGATCGTGGACGACGATCCGAACCTGCTGGTCCTGCTGGCCGACCAACTGCGCGCCGACGGCTTCGAAACGGCCACGGCCCGCGACGGCGTCGAGGCACTCCGGCGGCTGCAGTCCTCGTGGCCGGATCTGCTGATCATCGACATGATGATGCCGCGGATGGACGGTCTCTCCCTCGCGCGCGAGATCAAGGCCCGCGCGGACCTGCCGATCATCGTCCTCTCGGCGATCGATGCCGGCGACTCCAAGGCGGACCTGCTCGAGGAGGTCGCCGAGGACTATGTCACCAAGCCCTACCACTACCCGGAGTTGCGCGCCCGCATTCACCGCGTCCTCCGCCGGTTGGGCGACAAGGTCCCGCGCCAGAGCCTGGTCCTTGGGCCAGACCTCACCCTCGATCTGCATCGCCGGGAGGCCACCGTGGCCGGCACGCCCGTCGCGCTCACTCCGACCGAATCCCGGCTCCTCTATGCCCTCGCCGCCAACCTCGGCCAGACCGTCACGACCGAGACGCTCCTGGCCCGCGGTTGGGCCGAGACCGAGGATGCCGACCCGTCCTATGTCTGGGTCACCATGCGCCGACTCCGCCAGAAGGTGGAACGCGAACCGAACCGCCCGCTCCACCTCCAGACCGTTCGGGGTGTCGGCTATCGGCTGGTCCCAGCCACGGTCGGCGACGCATCGGCGACCGACCTTGGCTGACGGCGGCGACAGGGGCGACCTCGAGGGCGACGACGACCACGGCCCGATCGACGCCCCTGGGCGCCCTGAGCGCCGCGACCGCACCGACCGCCCCGGCCGCCGCGACGACCGCGGTAACCACGGCGACGACCCCCCGCCCGGCCTGGGCTTCCGGTCCCGCCTCACCCTGGCGCTCATCCTCGCTGCGGTCCTGCCGATGACCGCGCTCGGGCTCGTGGTCCTGGCCATCGGCCTGATCGTCGGCGGTCCGGCCGCGGACGCGAACCTGGCCCGCGTCCTCCTCTTCGGGCTGGTCGTCGCGGTCCTGCTCGCGGTCTTCTTCTCCTATCTGCTCGCGGCGGACCTGACCCGGCCGCTGCGGGCGATCGCGGCGGCTGTCGATCGCGTCTCGGCCGGCGACCTCTCCACCCCGATCCGGGTCGGCGGCGGCGACGAGCTGGCCCGGCTCGCCGACAGCCACAACCGCCTCGCCGCGGACCTCGAGCGGCGAAACCGGGAGCTCGGGCGGATCCTCGCCGCCATCGAGGGCGCCTCGCCGCGCGACGGCGTCGACTTCCTCGTCGGGAAGGCGGCCATCGACGCCCGGTCCGCCTTCGGGATGCTTGACGCGAGCGTGATCCTGACGGACCCGGCGTCCGTCCCGACCGACGAGGTCGTCCCGGGCGAAGCCCGCCCCGTCCGCGCCGAGCTGCATATCGGGGACGATGCCCTCGGCGTCCTCGTCGGACGCGTGCCGGCCACCCGGACGTGGGAGCGAGCCGATCAGGACCTCTTCGAGCTGTTCGCCAGCGAGATCGCCGTCGCCATCCGCAACGCCCAGCTGTTCGGCCAGGTCGAGGCGCAGAACGCCCAGCTGCTCGAGCTCGACGCGGCCAAGGACGACTTCCTGCGCGGCGTCAGCCACAACCTCCAGACGCCGCTGACCAGCATCCGCGCCCACGCCGAGCAGCTCGAGCTGGATCGACCCGACCAGCGCCTGGGGATCATCGCCGAGCAGGCCGAGCGGCTGTCGCGGATGGTCCGCCAGCTGCTGACCGTGACCCGCCTCGAGTCGGGTGCGCTCCACCCGCGCTCGGAGGTCGTCTCGCTGGCCACCCGCGTGCGCAAGGCCTGGGAGGCGCTCGGCGCCAGTGATGTCCCGTTCACCCTGGACGACCGCGCCGGCGGCTGGCTGGCCGTCGCCGACGCGGATCAGCTCGACCAGGTCCTCTGGGCGCTCCTCGACAACGCGGTCAAGTACGGTGGGCGGACGCCGGTCGCGGTCGAGGTCGTGGTGGACGCGGCGGCCTCTCGCCTGCGGGTCACCATCGCCGACGGCGGGCCCGGCATCGCCGAGGCGGATCGGGCCCGCCTCTTCGGACGATTCGTGCGCGGTGCCGAGCGGTCGGCGGACGAGGGCAGCGGCCTGGGGCTCTACGTCTCACGTGAGCTCTGCCGGGCGATGGGCGGTGAGCTGTTCGTCGATCCGCCGGCGGCCGGCCGCGGCGCGGCATTCAGCATCCACCTGCCCGGCGAACCGGGAAACGAAGCCTGATAGGTCGCCGGTGCAAACGCGCAGGCTCTTGCCATCAAGGACATTATCAAACATGATGTTCTTGTGACTGACAAGAAGGTCCTCCCAGGCTTCGTCGGGAGACAGCGCGAGCTGGCCGCTCTCGCGGGCGAACTCGAGGTCGTGCGCGCGACCGGGCGCGGCCGCTTCGTTCTGATTCGCGGCCGCCGGCGTGTCGGGAAGTCCTGGCTGGTCGAAGAGTTCCTGGCTCGCCATGGCCTGATCAACGTGTTCTTCACCGCGAGTCGCAAGGCCACAGGCCAGGATCTCCCGAGGTTCGCGGAGGAGCTCACACAGAGCTCGCTGCCGGACGACGCCCGGGCGATTGGCGTGCGCTTCGCCCACTGGGAGGCCGCGCTCGCGACCGCCGCGATCGGGGCAACCCAGGAGCGGCCATCGATCATCGTGATCGATGAGTTCCCCTACCTGGGCGAGAAGAGCGACGAGGAAGCGCGGGCCATCGAGTCGATGTTCTCGGCCGCCTGGGAGCGGCGCCTTTCGCGCCTCCCGGTGATCCTTGTCCTGGTCGGCTCGGACCTCACCATGATGGAGCGTCTGACCGAGTACGGCCGGCCGCTCTACGACCGCCCGACCCGCCAGATTGTCGTCGATCCGCTGACTCCGAGGGACATCGCGGAGATCGCCGGTCTCCAACCCGAGGACGCCTTCGACGCCTACGCGGTCATCGGCGGGCTGCCGGCGTTCGCTGGTGACTGGAGGCGGGAGGGAGGGTTCCGGGGGTTCCTGCTCTCGGCGCTGAGTCACGCTGACACGCAGTTCGTCAACTCCGGCGTCCGCATCCTGGACGCCGAGTTCCCGACCGAGATCCAGCCGCGCGTCGTGCTCTCGGCGATCGGTCACGGCGAGCGCACGTCGAAGGGGATCTCATCGGCATCCGGGATTCCGGCGAGCAACCTTGACCGCTCGCTCAAGCTGCTCTCCGAGGCGAAGCGCGTGGTGCGGGTCGAGGAGCCGCTCTCGGCGCAGCGGCTCAAGGCCCCGCGCTACGGCGTCGCTGATCCGTACCTGCGGTTCTGGCTGCGCTTCGTGGAGCCTGCCCTCCCCGAGATCGAGCGGCTCCGCACCGAGCGGGTCGTCGACCGCATCATGGCCGCCTGGCCCGACTTCCGCGGCCACGCCGTCGAGCCGATCGTCCGGTCGGCCGTCGAGCGCCTGCTCCCCGATGAGCGCCTGCTCGGAGCGGAGTACGTCGGCTCCTATTGGACGCGGACGAACGACCCGGAAGTCGATCTCGTCGGGGCTGACAAGCGGCTGGCGCCGGCGAAGGTCGCCTTCGCGGGGTCCATCAAGTGGCGCGAGACGGCCCCCTTCGACTCATCGGACCTTGAGCGTCTGATCGCCACGAGCGCTCGGGTTCCCGGCGTGGGCCCCGCCACGCCGCTCGTCGCCGTGTCGCGCACGGGGGTTCACCGGTCCGCGCGGAAGCTCCACCTCGGGTTCGGCCCGGCTGACCTCCTCGTGGCCTACCCGACGGGTTGACCCCGGCGCGGATCGCCGTCGCCATCCGCAACGCCCAGCTGTTCGGCCGGGTCGAGGCCCAGAACGCCCAGCTGCTCGAGCTTGATGCCGCCAAGGACCGAGCGCGCCCGATGACCACCACCACCCGACCCGAACGCCCGCCGCGCGTGCTCGTCGTCGACGACGAGCTGACGATGCGCGAGTTCCTGGAGATGGGCCTGGGCTACGAGGGCTTCGAGGTTCGGACCGCCACCGGCGGCGCGGCCTCGACGGGCTGGAGGTCTACCCTTACTCGGTGTCCTTGGGATGGCCGACGTTGACTTCGACGAGTCGGACCGTCTTCTTGGCGTCGTCGATGAGATACCTGATCCGTGCTGCCCCAGTAACTTCGTACTCCCACTGCTCAAACGACTCGCCCCGGAAAAGCCCGGACGCGAGACCGCCCTTCATGGGGTGCTGACGCGCTGTGTGATGGCGGGGATCGGCGCCGAGTTGCAGCCAGGCTTCCCTCGTCGGCCCCGGCATTCAGGCGCCGAGATCGAGAAAGCCGTCTATCGCCTCGTTCGCGGCGTATCGAATGTCCCACCCGCCCGGCGGCGGCGGCGGCGCAACCCGATCATCGCGCTTCGGCGGCACGGGGCACTCCCTCGCCCGGCGGACGAACCGGGCCGAGGTCACCCGTGTGATCGCGTCGGAGCAGGGCGAGCGTATTCGGGTCGGCATACACGGCCGCCGTGCTCTGCCACTCGCGCACGAGCTGTTCAAGGGGAACCCAGACGCCGACGGCCGCGCATGCCTCGGCGCACTCCGCGAGCTCACCGAGAAACTCTGTCCGGTCTTGGGCCGGGAGGAACCTCGCCCACGGTATCGCTGCTGATAGCTGACGCGTGAACAACGCGGCACCCCCCGGTTCTTTGAGCGCCGCTTCCACGAGACGCGCGAAGAGCCCCACCGCCGACGGCTCCGCCTGCGCGCGAGCCTCGAGCGTGAGTCGGACGTCTTCCCCATCGCGACGATGGAGAAGGACGTCTCCCTCAGCGAGGCGGGCCGCGACATCAGAAGCGTTTCGAAGGAAGTCGCTCCACGTAGTTTCGAGGACGGGTGCGCTCATGGCGGCGACAATAGCAGAAGTAGTTATGAAGTCAACCCAACGGCCCTGACACCCAACGGTTCCATGCGCCGGCCTGTACCGACTGGACCGCTGATCTCCCTCTCCGTGGCGGCCGCTCGATCGCCGTGCCGCGTGGGTCCATCGAAGTCAGACGGACACGACCGCCACGCCCACTCCGTCGGACTGGGTTTGCAGCAGGCGGCGAATATCGCCAGGGTCGCTCGTGATGATCACCGACGGGACAGCAGCGAGAGCCTCAGCCACCACGATCGCGTCAACCGGATCATCGGTCCCACTCGCCCCCAGGAGTTCCCCGGCCCGACGTGCGCTCTCCTCCGAGGTCGGAAGGAGCGCGTCGACCTTGTTCACGACGCGACCGCCGGGACGCGATCGCGGCCGCCACGATGAACCGCAGCCAGGACCGGGGTGGGGATGACGACCACGTATCCCCCGGCACGTGCCCGCTCAAGCGCGGCGCGCGCATCGCCATCGCCACGCGACAGCGCCAGGATTCCGCCGGCGTCGAGCATGACTCGGGGCGATGAGGGCAGCCCGTCTATCGAGGCCACTCCATCGCCTCGATGCGTCGGCGCGAGTCCTCGGGAATGGGACCGAACTCAGTCTTGAGTTCCTGTTCGAGGTCCTCGAGATCGCCGTCTGCCACTTGCCGTCCGGGACGAGCAAGTGGAACAAGATCGAGCACCGCCTCTTCAGCGCGATCAGCCAGAACTGGCGCGGCAAGCCGCTCGTGAGCCACGAGGTGGTCGTCAACCTCATCGGCGCGACGACGACCACGACCCTCTGAGCCCGAGCCGGTGAGTCGGGTGATCCCGGGCAGCATCAACGGCGTGACAGCTGAGCGTGGCGCCGGCCGAGTTCCGTCCAGACTCGGCGGTCGCCGAGCGTGGCTGTCTCCCCACTGATCCGCTCCAGCATCAGGCGACCGGCCGACGGCTGGGCGCGCTCAGCTCATTCCCCTCTCTGCCCGACCGGCTCAGTCAGTCGTTGGGATGTGTGCTTACTCATTGACCGCGGCTCGACACCCGCAGGACGACGCGCGAGCCTGACGCTCGTCACCCGGGGCGGAGGTGGCTCGAGGGCGCTCAGAGCGGCCTCGCCCTACGCGACGGCGTCTCCTTCGGCGGTCGCGCGTCTGCTCGTCGGTGACGATGAAGGGTCTACATGACCCGAAGACCGAGGATCTCGACGGCCTGGAGGAGTTCCGGGTCGACGGGGTTGATCTGCGCCTGGCGTCGGCTGTCGACGATCTCATCGAGCGGGCGGCGCTCGAAGATCGCGTAGCACCCCTCGTCGTCACCGTGTCGCGAGGCATAGGCGATCCCGTCCATTGGACGAACCGGATCGAGATCAAAGAGGATCCGGCTGACACCCTGGGTGAAGGCGCGCGGCTCGACCCGACGCAGCGCCGCCGCATCGAGGGCGATGCCTTCGCGAGCCTCGAGACGAGACGTCCGGCCCCGGAGAACGCCGAGGGTTGTCGCCGCGCAGGGAACCGCGAACCGACCGTGGAGTTCTCCCGTGCCCAGCGAATGGGTCGCGAGCCAGCGCCCCGGCACGATGCCCGGCGGGATGGTTTCGACGTTCGCTGGCGAGGGATCGACCACGAAGGCGGCCGCGAGGATCACAGGGTCCAGCCGGAACCGGGCGAGCGTTTCGAGGTAGGCACCTCGACCCGTCCCCGCGACATACAGGACGCGGTAGCGTCCAAGCGGATCGTCCCAGCGGTGGCCGAATGTCAGGTCGGCATGGCGCCGAGCCGGATCGGGCCAGCTCCAAGGCTCACGGGCGACACGGAAGACCGGTCGCCCGCGCGGCCGCGCGACTCGGGCGCGGATGGTCACGCTTCGACGAACGATCGCGCGGACTCGAGCAGGCGGGGACCGACCTCGCGGGCGTCACCGGTGCGCAGGACCGTCGCCGGCGAACGATCGCCGAGCATCGGGTCGAGGCCCTGGAACCACGCCTGGGCGACCTCCGCCCCGTCGTATTGCTCGATCAGCGCAGCGACCTGAAGCGCGACGCGCATCCGCAGTTCTGCGTCCGGCGCCGGCATCCGGCGTCCGTCGGCCCACTCGTTGACAGCCCGACCCTCGCCGACGCCGGCGATGTAGGCCACCAGGCGGTTGCCAAGCAGATCGCGGAGGCGCGCTGCCACGACGGCGGCCGCGACCGCCGTCGTCTGCCGGGCGCGCCTGTCAGCTTCGTTGACGCGGACGGTGGCGGCTGGCAAGCCGCTGAGCTTCGTGCGCATGACTGACCTCCGCCGGCACTGTAGCAAGCGCTGCGCACCGTGTCAATCCCGCACGTATCCCGTGCCAATCACACACCGATATCCACCCTGACGGCCCTCGTCCGCCGCCGCAGAGCTGCGACTTGGCCTTCGTTGACACCCACCGCCGCGGATGCCCTTGTGTTGCCCGGGTCGACCCAAGTGCGACATCCGTATCAGCGCTCCGACACCGACCCACCCCGACGACGATCGCCGCCGCTGCCGACCTCGTGCCGCCCCTGGGTTCGCTCCGCGCTCCTGGCGATGATCTCGCTGCTCGCCCTCGGGCCCCTGGCGGCCGGCGCCGCCGAGCCGGCCGTCACGATCGTCGACTTCGGCTTCGAGCCCGCCGGGATCACGATCACCGCCGGCCAGACCGTCGTCCCGACGAACCGGGGGATCGCAACCACACGGTGACCGCCGACGACGGCAGCTGGACACCCGCGAGCGCGGCACCCGCGAGCTGGACACCCCTACTGCGTGATGCTCGTCGGCGGCATCAGGCCGCCAAGGCGGAGCTCGGGTGGAGGGCCGTCCTGTCGGAGGCGCAACGGCGTCAGTGCCTTCGGCCCGTGCCTGTACCGACTGCGCCGGCCTGTAACGACTGGACCGCTGATCTCCCTCTCCGTGGCGGCCGCTCGATCGCCGTGCCGCGTGGGTCCATCGAAGTCAGACGGACACGACCGCCACGCCCACTCCGTCGGACTGGGTTTGCAGCAGGCGGCGAATATCGCCAGGGTCGCTCGTGATGATCACCGACGGGACAGCAGCGAGAGCCTCAGCCACCACGATCGCGTCAACCGGATCATCGGTCCCACTCGCCCCCAGGAGTTCCCCGGCCCGACGTGCGCTCTCCTCCGAGGTCGGAAGGAGCGCGTCGACCTTGTTCACGACGCGACCGCCGGGACGCGATCGCGGCCGCCACGATGAACCGCAGCCAGGACCGGGGTGGGGATGACGACCACGTATCCCCCGGCACGTGCCCGCTCAAGCGCGGCGCGCGCATCGCCATCGCCACGCGACAGCGCCAGGATTCCGCCGGCGTCGAGCATGACTCGGGGCGATGAGGGCAGCCCGTCTATCGAGGCCACTCCATCGCCTCGATGCGTCGGCGCGAGTCCTCGGGAATGGGACCGAACTCAGTCTCGAGTTCCTGTTCGAGGTCCTCGAGTCGGGCCCACTGCAGTCGCATCGCCAGGGATTCGTCGAGGAAGCCGATCTCGCCCGTCTGGGCACGCGAGCGCTCGCCGGTCGCCCTTCCCGAGCC
>JBCLCL010000045.1:0-15912 GCA_038915815.1 Candidatus Limnocylindrales bacterium | reverse complement strand
GGCGCCGGTCGAGGGCTGTCCCGACTGCGACGACTGGACCGACGAGGCCGTCTGGCGCAAGGCGAACCCGAACCTCGGCGTGTCGCTGCCGGTCCGCTACCTACGCGAGATGGTCACCGAGGCGCTCGGCAAGCCGTCGGCCGCCGCCAGCGTGAAGCGGCTGTGCTTCTGCATCTGGACCGAGGGCTCGGGCAAGTGGCTCGATGCGGCGGCCTTCGCGGCGCTCGCCGACGTCGCCGGACCCGACCGCCTGGCGGCCACCCGCCCGGGGTATGGCGGCCTCGACCTGGCATCGACGACCGACCTCACCGCCTTCGTCCTCGTCGCCCCGCGCGAGACCTGCGACGAGGACGGCCACACCGGGCGCTGCTATGACCTGCGGGCGTGCTTCTGGCTGCCCGAGGCGAACCTGGCGGGCCGCGTCGGGCGCGATCACGTCCCGTACGACGTCTGGGCGGCCGACGGCTGGATCCGGCTCACCCCCGGCAACCGGGTCGACCAGGAGCGCCTGCTCGCCGACATCGTCGCCCAGCCGAATAGCCGGGTGGTCGGGATCGACCGCTGGAACACGGCCTGGCTGACGCCCAAGCTCCAGGCCGAGGGCTTCGACGTCGTCGAGGTCGGCCAGGGCTACGCCAGCCTGTCGGCACCGGCCAAGCGTCTGGAGGCCGACATCGCCGCCGGGCTCGTCCACCACGACGGCAACCCGGTCCTGCGCTGGATGGTCGCCAATGCAGTCGCCAGCCAGGACGCCGCCGGCAACATCAAGCCCGACCGCGCCCGGAGCTCGGACAAGATCGACGGCGTGGCGGCCTGGCTCGACGCGCTCGTGGCGATGGCCAGCGTCCCACCGGAACCGCAGCCGTTCCGGTCGAACTACGAGACGACGGGCCTCACGTTCAGTCGGGGTCGACCGTGGTGAGCCGATCCACGTGAGCAGCGGCGCCGGATCCTGCCGCCGCCGTCAGGGCGCCGGTTCGCATTCCGGCTCCGCCTTGATCGGACCCGCGCCGGCGACACGATGAACCCATCGTGGCGGAGAGAGCACCGCGGTCGGGCTGGCTGCGACCGGTTCAAGGACTCCTGACGGCAACATCCTTGCCTGGTGCAACGCGGCCCGGCGTGACGGTTGCCCAGCCCAGCCAAGTCCGCGCTAGGCAGACGTCGGCCACGAATCGCCCCTGACGAATGAGCCCCCGGCTCGGTACCGATTTCGTGCCGAACGGCTAGCGTGCCACGTTAGACTCGGAGCGTGGCTGCCCTGCGCGATACCGTCGTCATCGTCATCGTCATCGCTCTCGTCGTCCTGTTGTCCCTCCGCATTCTGAGCGGCGTCCCCGGCTGGGTACGACGGACCCGCAGACCGGAGACGCGCGCGATACGTGTCATCGGCGTCGGAGGCGGCGGCAGCAACGCCGTCGATCGGATGGTCAGGGCGCGCATCCCCGGGGTCGGCTTCATCGCATGCAACACCGATGCGCAGGCCCTGCGTCGCTCGAGCGCGGATACGAAGATTCGGGTTGGTGACTCAATCACCCACGGCCTCGGTTCCGGCGGCGACCCGGAAATCGGGCGCCGGGCAGCCGAGGACGACGAAGACAAGATCGCCGGAGCCGTCGCCGGCGCAGATCTCGTGTTCGTCACCGCCGGTCTGGGCGGTGGCACCGGGTCTGGCGCCGCTCCGATCGTCGCGGCCAATGCCAGGCTCCAGGGCGCGCTGACGATCGCCATCGTGACCAAGCCGTTCGGATTCGAAGGATCGCAGCGCAAGCGGATCGCCGACGCCGCGGCCGCCGAGCTCGCCGCGAGCGTCGATGCACTGATCGTCGTGCCGAACGATCGCGTCGGCGACGTCCTCGCTGAGGATGCCTCGATGATCGACGCCTTCCGAGTCGTCGACGACGTCCTGCTGCAGGCCGTCCAGGGGATCATCGACCTCATCACCGGGCCGGGATTGATCAATCTCGACTTCGCCGACATCCGGTCCGTGATGAAGGATGCCGGTCCGGCGCTCATCGGCCTTGGTCGTGGCAGTGGCGAGCACCGCGCGATCGAGGCGGCTCGACAGGCGATCGCCAGCCCGCTTCTCGAGGCGAGCATCGACGGCGCCCATGGGATTCTGTTCAACGTTTCCGGCCCAGCCGACCTCCGATTGCGCGAGGTCCGGCTCGCAGCCGATGAAATCCGCGCGCGCGCCGATGCCGACGCGAACGTCATCTTTGGGGCGAGCTTCAGCGAGTCGCTCGGCGAAGACGTTCTGATCACGCTGATCGCCACTGGGCTGAACAGGCACGAGCGCACTCAGGCGCCGCCAGTCGAGGCTTCGGTGAACGTGAGTCCTGCTTCGGTGGCCGAGGCCAAAACGCCCCCGAAGCGGTCAATGCGGACGGTCAAGCAGGTGCCTGGTGTGGAGGCGGTCGCCGCGCCGGCGGTCGCAGCGCCGGGCGAGGCCTCCGATCAGGCGTATCAGGCATCGCCCACCTCAGAGGAAGTCGACCTCGAGGTGCCGAGCTTCCTCCGCCGGAAGGGACAACCAACCGGCCGCGCCTAAGACTCGGGGTGGGCGGCGGCAAACAGACAGCGACGGGGCGGGCTCGACACTATGAGTGGATCGCGTCCTCGCCAGCCCGGTCGACCACCCTCCGACGAGGTCACGTCTCCCAGGCGGGCGACCCGTCACCGGACCAGCCGGTTCGAGCTCGAGGCTTCTGCGGGCCGTTCGCATCTGGCCAGCCTGCCCCTCGGAGGTCATCGTGGCCACACGCGGGAGGCGTCGACGCGCGGTCCGTACACCGGCCGCCGGGACCGCGCCGAGCCACTGGCGAGCCCGACTCGCGGGATGGGTTCCTGAGGAGGGTTCGCCGTGGCCGAATTCGGGCTCTGCATCGGTTGGGGCTCGCCGCGCGCCGGCAAGGAAGCCGCGGCAGGCAAGCTGTTCGAGGAAGCCGCCGCCTACTGGAATGGGCTCAAGGCGGCGGGCGAGATCGAGAGCGTCGAGCTCGTGCTCCTGGCCGCCCACGGCGGTGACCTGGTTGGCTTCGGGCTGCTGCGGGGCGATCCCGAGAAGCTGGGTCGTCTCAGCATGGCGCCGGAGTTCCAGCGCCTGGTCATGCGGGCCGGCGTCTGCCTCGATGGCCTCGGCGTCATCAGTGCGCTCGTCGACGCGGGAGTCACCCGCAGAATGGTCGCGTGGAATGAGGCGATCGCTGACCTGATCTGACGCGGCGGGACGACTTCGCGTCCGACGCCCATTCGAATGTGTGAGTGGGATGCCCGCTCCCGCGGACCTCCCACTCATGACCGGCCAGAGACGGCGAAGCGCCAGGGACGGGCCGCCCGGTTTCGGCCGATATCCAATCGTTCGTCAGCGCGGTCGGCTACGCCACCGCCGGGGTTCGAAGACCGCGCCCTTGGGATGCTCAAGACGGCCGCGGAGGCGTATGCTATCGGTGCCGATACGACGCCGCCGCCGAAGCGGCCTTCAAGTCGACTCCCCACGTTTCCCGGCTCCGCACCGGGCGCTCCGCTCTCCTCGGAGGATGGGACGCGTACCGGGCGTGCGGAGATCGAATCGCCGGGAGGGCTGAAGGTGCAGGCGTGACCGTGGAAGGAGACATCGAGTTCCTGTTCGACTCGCGCGGCGGTGTCGTGGCCTTCCGCCACGGGCGTGATGTCTTTGATCTGGATCTGGGCTGGCTCGGCTGGGCGCCCTGGAACGACGGCGACGTGTTCGACCCCGCCGGCCGCTACCTCGGCACGATCACCCCCGAGGGACGCCTCTACGAGATCGAGGCTCGGCGCGGCCTGACGAGCCCGCCTCCCCGCACCCCGACCGTGGTCAGCCACCCCGACCCGCCGCGCGGCTGCGCTCCCGAACGGCTGGCTGCCGGAATGCGGGACGTCCGGCCACGTCAGCTCGTGCGGCCGCACGAGCTGCCGGATCCCGTCGCCGCCGATGGCGATGCCGCCCTGGTCAGCGACCCGGTCCGCCCTGGCCTGCCAACCGGGTCGTCTGGACGGGCCACCAAGCCGGCCGCCGAGATTAGCGGGAGCAGCGGCAGGGCTCGGGGCCTCGGTTGACGATGTCGCCGAGCGCGACATCGGCCTCCCACCTCTCGAACCGCAGACTCCACCCACTGCACGCGCCTCGCGGCGGAGGCCGGGGTCGGTTCGGGCGGCCAGGTGAGGCGACCGAGAGTACGAGCCGCCCTGCGACGCGCGCCTGGGCCGCCGTGACACGTCGAACGCCTCAAGCGCGCCATTGGCCCACCTGCGATCGGTCCGAACGCCAGCGGCCGCGACAGCCGTTACATCGGCTGCGGCGAAACCCCAACACCATGACCTGATCGTGTGGGCCTCGCGAAACCCGGGTCCGCCAGGTCGTGTGGGGTGCGTACCGGGGGTGGCAGGCCGGCAAGTCCGCGGCCGCCTGAGCGGGCGCTACCACGCTGCGATGAGCCTGGCCAGCCGACGCCCAACCGATCTGGGGCGCAGCCACGACCGCTCCCGGCCCTGCTCTCGGCCCCGACCCTGCTCTCGACCCCGTCCCGCGCCGCCGCTCCGGCCCGGCGGGACGGCGCGCGCGAGGCACCCCCTTATTCCAGGTAGTCCTTGAGCTTACGGCTGCGCGACGGGTGGCGGAGCTTGCGGAGCGCCTTCGCCTCGATCTGGCGGATCCGCTCGCGGGTGACGTTGAACTCCTTGCCGACCTCCTCGAGCGTCCGCGCCCGGCCGTCCTCGAGGCCGAAGCGCAGCTGCAGCACCCGCCGCTCGCGGCCGGTCAGTGAGTCGAGCACCGCCTCCACCTGCTCCTTGAGCAGCTGGTGCGAGGCCGCCTCGGCCGGGGCCAGCGCGCCCCGATCCTCGATGAAGTCCCCCAGGTGGGAGTCCTCCTCCTCACCGATCGGCGTCTCCAGCGAGACCGGCACCTGGCGGACCTTGATGACCTCGCGAACCTTCTCCGGCGTGACGACGACCTCCTGGCCCTTGGACATCGCCTCGGCGATCTCTTCGACCGTCGGCTCGCGACCCAGCTCCTGGAGCAGCCCGCGCGACACCCGGATCAACCGGTTGATGGTCTCGACCATGTGGACCGGGATCCGGATCGTGCGGGCCTGGTCGGCGAGCGCCCGGGTGACCGCCTGGCGGATCCACCACGTGGCGTACGTCGAGAACTTGTAGCCCTTCTCGTAGTCGAACTTCTCGACCGCCCGGATCAGCCCGATGTTGCCCTCCTGGATCAGGTCGAGGAAGCTCATCCCGCGGCCGATGTACTTCTTGGCCACCGACACCACCAGCCGGAGGTTGGCCGAGGTGAGCTGCTCCCGAGCATCTCGCCCGATCCGGACCAGCTCGCCCTTCCGGTCCCGGAGCTTGGTGTTGAGCGGGACGTCCGGATCGAACCCGAACCGCTTGAGCAGCTCCGCGTCGTGGCCGGTCTCGTTCCAGCGTCGGAGCGCCGGGAACGCGACCTCGTCGCGGGACCAGTCGTAGATCGCTCGAAGGCCGACGTTGTCGCGCGAGTCGAGATCGCCGTTGTGGACCGCGAAGTAGGCCCAGTCGAGCAGCGCCAGGAACGAGTCCGGGTCGAGCGTCTGGTTGTACGCGGAGACCAGCCGCTTGGCTTCCCTCAGTCGCTCCTTCGTCCCCTCCGACTGGACATCCCTGGCGGCCTTGACGAGATGGAAGTCGGGGGTCGGGACGCGCAGGTCGGCCGCCGCCTCGTCGGAGATCGCGGCGCGGACCATCGTGTGGGCCTCCGGGCCGAACGGCAGGCGGTGCTGCGGCTTGGCCGTCCGGGTCTTGCGCTCGGTGTCGTGGAGGGTCCACTCGTGGAGCGAGACCATCCCCTTCCAGGGCGCCTCGACCAGCCATTCGCCGAGCTCGATCGCCTTGGCCAGGACGACCTCCTCCTCGGCGGTCAGGAGCGGCACCCTGCCGATCTCCCGGAGGTACATCCGGACCGGGTCGTCGATCCCGAGCAGTTCCGCGGAAGGCACCTTGAGCTCCTCCGCGGACGGCTCGTCGAACGTGGTCGGGGCGAGCTTGGCCGGGGCGCCTACGACCACGGCGGCCCCCGCCCCGGCGCGGGCGGACCGCTGCGAAGCGAGTTTCGCCTCCTCCATCTCGACGCGGGTCCGGCGCGGTCGCGCGGAGAGAAGGTCCTCAACGAGCTGCGTGTCATGCGGGTCACGTGCCACGACGATGGGCGCCTCCTGCAACTCACGGTAGTACGCCGTCTCGAACTCCGCTGGGAGGCCCGCTGCTGCCCGAGCCTGACTGGGGTCAGCTCGACCGCGAGCGTGATGCGTGGCGAGCAACGCACCCTCCGCCCAGACACGGGGCGGGACCAATGCCCTACGCCCCCACACCATGGGCAAGATCGTGCTCGAGGGTGTCGACGTCAGCAGTGAGGCGTGCGCGCCTGGCGAAGATAGCTCTACGCCGGACGGCAGAAGACTAGTGCCGCCACGCGCCTCCGCTGCTCGTCGCCCGCCGCGCCCGAGGTGTTGTGCAGCTCGACGCACTCGTCGGAGCCGGAGGCGCCCGCCGGTCACGACCTCCCCGATGAGGAGCGCCGCGGATGTCGGCCAGGCGACGGCCGCCCAAGGCGAGGCGTCGGGAGCGCGGCGATGGCGGCTCCGATGACGCCGAGGCCAACCACGGCGATGGGGACGGGGAGATGCAGCGAAGATAGCCGGCTTCGAGTACGCATGGGGTGAGACAGCGAGCCTTTGGCTTCCTATGATTGACGGGTGGGGAAGCAGCAGAAAGTCGTTCCGCTCCGGTCGGCGTTGGTCTTTGTGTTGATTGCGGTCGTCGGCTCGCCGCTGGCCGTCGCGCTCTACAACCGAACCTTTGTTGAAGGGCCGCGTCAGGACCTCGCCAATGCCGACAAGATGCTCGAGCGACTGGACACAGCTGCCAAGAAGTGTCCGGAGGACGTTAGCGACGAGGTGGCAAGCGCGCGACGAGCAGCGGAGCAAGAACTCACGCGCGACCCGCTAGCGAGTCAGGAGGGAGCGCGGCGCGGGTTGGGGCTGCTTCGCGACGCCGGGTGCCAGGAGGCCCGCTTCATCTTGGAGCTACCGCTCGACATCCAGTAGCCCAGGGACCCTCTGTTTCACGGTGACCTAACTCGCCTGTCGCTGACCCGAAGACCCCCGCGGCGGCAACGACGGTCGACTGCCCCACCTCGTCGCGGCCTGGGCCAGGGTCGACGGGCTCGTCCTCCACGATCTGGGCCTCTGGCCGCTCACGCCGGCCCAGGCCGCCGACCTGCTCGAGATGATCGAGGACCGCCATGGGCGTCGCTCCACGATCGTCACCGGCCAGCTCCCGGGCGGCCACTGGCATGAGGCCCTCGGCGAGCCGACGATCGCCGACGCCATCCTCGACCACCTCGTCCACAAGGCGTACCGGATCGAGCTCCAGGGCGACTCGCTCCGTCGTCGCGCTGCTTGGCCGCCCAGTGAGGGCCGAAGAACTCCGGGGTGCTAGCGCCGAACTCCCGTACCGCCCGCCAATGAGAGCGTCACTATCACCAGATAGTGAGACCCTCTCTGCCAGCTCGGATCGGCTGGGATTGTTGAGTGACTGCTCCCGCCGCGTAGAAGTCTCGACGACCGACTTCGGCCCCGTGAGGTTCTGTGTTTTACTCTGCGGATCTACGTTTCCAGCACGCCCGGAAGCCCCATCGGCTGGCCACGTACCGTCAACCGTCAACGTGTGGGAGGTTTGCAATGCAGACAGAAACCGCCGACAGACTACCCGCGGACACACCACCGGCTACTCCCCAGGTGCCGCCGCACGCGCAGGTCATCCGGATGGCCACCGCCTACTGGGTCTCCCGAGCGATCTACGTCGCGGCTCAGCTCGGGATCGCGGACTTGCTGAAGGATGGGGCGCAGGATGCGGAAGCCCTCGCCGCCGCGACCGGCACGTACGCCCCGGCGCTCCGCCGGGTGCTGCGGTCGCTCGCGAGCGTCGGGCTGTTCAGGACCGACGGGCAGGGCCGCTTCTCGCTCACGCCGCTCGGGGCAGTGCTCCAGTCCGATGCTCCCGGCGCCGCGCGCTCGACGGTGATCGCGCTGTCGGGTGCGTGGATGTGGTCGGCGTGGGGTGAGGCCCTCCACAGCGTGCGGACCGGTGAGACCGGCGTGCGGAAGGCGCTGGGTGTGAGCGAATACGAGTACCTCTCGCAGCATCCCGAGGACGCATCGCACTTCAACGCCGCGATGATCGGCTTCCACGGCGACGAGCCGGCCGCGATCGTCGAGGCGTACAACTTCTCCGGTAGCGGGACGGTGGTCGACGTCGGCGGCGGGTCTGGGAACCTGCTCGGAACGATCCTCACCGCCAATCCGAGCCTGCGTGGTGTGCTCTTCGAGCGCCCGCAAGTGGTCCCCGACGCCGAGCGCAACCTCAAGGCGGCCGGTGTGGCCGATCGTTGCGAGGTCGTGGGCGGCGACTTCCTGGAGGCGGTCCCGGACGGCGGCGACGTCTACATCGTGTCCCACTGCATCCACAACTGGGACGAGTCGAGCTGCGTGCGGATCCTGGCGAACTGCCGACGGGCGATGCCGCCGGGCGGACGCCTGCTGATCGTGGAGGCAGTGGTCAGCGCGGGCGACGAGCCGGACCCGGCGAAGATCCTCGACCTGCAGATGCTGCTGGTCCCCGGCGGAGAGGAGCGCAGCGAGGACGAGTATCGCGTTCTCTTGGAGAAGTCCGGCTTTCGGTTGACGCGCGTGGTGCCGACGCGGACGTCGGCCAGTATCATCGAGGCGATCCCAGTCTGACGATGCAGGCGCACGGGAAGACCGTTGCTCGGTTGTGCCCCGCGCCATCAGTTCCGGACGTGTGGGGCTCATTTGGCAGTTCCTCGATTGGGCCACCACGCATGAACAAGGTCAGCGGAGGCCGCCGCATTGAACCGCCTTGGGTTTCGCGGAGACTTTGGGCTGACTGGGTTTCAGGCGGCCTCGGTGGCTGCTTGTCGGCGGGAATGGTAGGCCGCCGGGACCTCGGCCGGCGGGATGTCACCGCGGGCCGAGTGAAGCCGGCTGGTGTTCCAGAAGTGAACCCAAGATGCTCGACGTGGGGGTCGCGGCCGGCGCCTGACGGACACCGATGAGCCACACGACCGATGGGCTGATCGTCCTCCGGCCCGGCGAGGGTGAGGCGTTCGGGTCGATGGACGCGGTCCGCAAGTCGACCGCGGCCGACGGCGACGGGCGCTGGGGCGTCGTCGTCGTGCGCGGCGTGCCGGGCGAGGGCGGCCGGACCCACCTCCATCGCGGCGAGGCCGAGGGCTTCTACATCCTCGAGGGCGAGGTCGAGTTCCTCGGCGCCCGCAGCGTCACGCCGATGACGGTGGGCTCCTTCGCCATCGTCCCGCCGGACACGGAACACGGCATCCGGATCGTCGGCACCGGACCGGCCGCGTGGCTGGCGGTCTGGCCGGCCGCGCTCGATGGCTTCCCGGAGGAACTCGAACGCCTCCAGGCGAGCGGAGCCCCCCCCGCCGAGTTGGATGCGCTCCGCCGGCAGCACGGCATCGAGTCCGGCCGCCAGCGCTGACGGCATCGGGCAGGTCAGACGCGGTCACGCGATCGAACGCGCGATCGGCCCCAAAACGCGTGGTCCGCCCGGTCGAGGATCAGCCCGTGGGAGGTGATGGTGCGAAGGCTGCCGAGGACGCCTCGCCCACGACGATCGCGGAGCCGGTGAACGAGAGTGATCTGCGGGATTGACCTCGACACCATGCTTCCATCGTGTGCGTCCAGAAGCGGGAGTCCTGGCACGATGCCGCGGGGCGCGACTGCTCTCCGTCGCACGGCCTCAGACCCCGTACACCTTGAGGATCTCGTCGCCGTAGTGGTTGATGACCTTGACGGCGATCCGGCCGCTCGCGGGGCGCGGGAAGGGGCGTGAGACCGTCGAGTTGAGCGAGGCCCAGGCGGCCTCGTCGATGTCAGCCCGGAGGGCGCGCTTGAGCTTGTCGTAGGGGTCGTCGGCGCCGAGGAAATAGGCGTGACGGACGAAGAACTGCTGGTCGTCGTAGGCGGTATCGATGAACCAGCAGGCGATGTCGTCGGTCGAGTCGCTGCGGACGGCGCCGGTCGTCGGGTCGTAGACGTCGAGGCCGTGGATCTCGACCTGGAGCTCCCCGTCGCCGGCGGCCGCCGGGCGGATGTCGATGTCGGGCTGGCCGAAGACCGTGAACAGGTTGCCGCTCCGGGTCTTCTTGAGGAGTTCGTCGGCCATCGCCAGGTCGGGGTTCATCCGCGCCGTCAGGACGGTCAGCTTGCCGAAGCGCATCGCGGTGCCGCCGGCCTCGTCGGCGAGGGCGTCGAAGGCGAAGCCGCACACGACGAGGACGTCGAAGTGGCCGCCGGTTTCGAGCGCGGCCTCGCGGACGAGGTCCGGCCCGACGGTCCCGTACTGCGGCCCGATGGCGACGGCGACGCGCCGGTCAGTCTCGCCCTCGCGGAACGTGCCGGTCGCCTGGAGGAAGCGTCCCGGGAACGGGTCGAGCGTCTCGAAGCGGAGGCGCTCGCCCTTCACCCGGTTGTCGACGCCGGATGAGCGGAGGTTGTCGAGGATCGTCTCGACGAATCGCCCCGAGTCCTCGATCGGCGCCGGCGGGTTGACGAGGTCCTCGGGCCCATCGGCGACGACGCGGTGGGGCGACAGGCTCTCGACGGTGAACGGCCCGGCGACCCGGACGACCTTGTTGTCGAGGTACGGGCGGTCGAACAGGATCTCCGTGTCGGCGTTGCGGCTGATCGCGGCGTCGATCTCGGCCCGGGTCATCCCCTCGCGGATCTCGGGGTTCTGGGCGATCGACTTGAGGGTGACATGCGGGACGCGCTCGTAGACGAAGCCCTTGCGGATGTCGCCCGCGGTCGAGCCGAGCGGCGGCACTCCGGTCAGGTCGGCTTCTCTGCGCTGGCCCTCGGGCGTGTCCGCCATGAGGTAGTACGGGTACTTCGCCGCCATCAGGCGCGTCCGGGCGAGCGCGAGCGCGACCCGACTCGTGTCGATCGTGATCCAGCGCCGGCCCCACTGCTCGGCGACGTACGCTGTCGTGCCGGAGCCGCAGGTCGGGTCGAGGACGAGGTCGCCGGGGTCGGTCGTCATCAGCAGGCAGCGGGCGATGACCTTTGTGTAGGTCTGGACGATGAAGATCTTCTCGGTGGCGAACGTGCTCTCCTTCGTATCCTGCCACCAGGAAGTCAGCGACACTGCCGGGAAGTCGTCGGCGTAGCGCTTTCGGCGTAGCGCTTGTAGACGAGGGTGTTCCCGACTCCGAGCAGGCGCTCGGCTGCAGCAAGCCTCGCCATCCCCTCCTGGTTGGTCTTCCAGAAGGTGCCGGGCGACGGTCTGTACGTCGTGCCGTGGAGCATGACTGGAAACGCGGAGTTCTCACCACCGCTCTGCGAGATCATCGCTCCCGCTACAAAACGCCGCCCACCGCCGACGTCTCCGCTGTCCAACTCACCGCGAGTTAGGCGGCGAACCTGCCCGTCCAATTCGATCCAGTTATAAGCGGTGTCTAGCGTCTTGCGAGAGCGCTCCTGGTACAGCTGCCGGTACTTCACCAGTGTCGCGTCGCGCGCGAACCAGAGCAGGTAGTCGTTGATCGTGTCGAGATACTTCGCGCCCTTCCCAGCCGTCTTAATGAACGGGATCTGAGACATGAAGTTCTCGCTGCCAAAGACCTCATCGAGCAGAGATCGCACGAGGTGCACGTTCTCGTCGCCGATCTGGACGAAGATCGAGCCGGACTCGGTGAGGAGCTCGCGGGCGACGACGAGCCGGTCGCGCAGGTAGCTCAGGTAGGAGTGGATCCCGAGCTGCCAGGTGTCGCGGAATGCCTGGACCTGTTCGGGCTGGCGGGTGGCGTCCTCGGCCTTGCCGTCCTTGACGTCGCGCTTGCGGGTGGAGGCCTGCCAGTTGCTGCCGAACTTGATCCCGTAGGGCGGGTCGACGTAGATCGTCTGGACCTGGCCCTTGAGGCCCTCCTTCTCGGCCAGCGAGGTCATCACGGGCAGTGAGTTGCCGAGGATCATCCGGTTCGACCACTTCATCGGGTGCTGGTAGAAGTCGACCCGTTCCTCGAACGCCATCCCGTTGAAGTCGCTGGAGAAGAGGTCGAGCTGGGCGTCGCGACCGGCGGCGGTCGTCGCCCGAAGGTCCTCGATGATCGCCTTCGGGCTGATCTGCTCCTGGATGTAGATCGGCAGCGCCGGGACGACCAGGTCTTCGCCATCCTGCTCGTCCTTGCCCTTCCAGACGAGCTGCGGGTCGAGCGAGGGGTCGCGCGGATAGCGGAGCGTCTGCGGCCCCTTCTCGTCGACGACGGCGAGCGACTGCGTCTCTGCGGTCGGGATGTTCACCCGGCTGTCTCCCGTGTGGCGGACGGCCTCGACGGAGGTCGGCGCGGCGGGCTTGGGCATTCTCTTGGCCAACGCTTATCTCCCCCTTACGCGGGTACGAGTGAACGGACGTGCGCACGGATCAGGTTCGCGGCGTCCCACGGGTCGGACACTTCCAGGAAGGACCAGCGGCCGAGGCCGCCGTGGTTGTTCACGGCGGAGATCCAGTACGTATCGGCGTTGGCGACCTTGGCCGCCTTCTCGCGGCGGTGCTCGCCGGTCACCTCGATGATGAGGTTGAGCGGTTCCGAGGCGCCGTCGTCGATCCGGACGATGAGGTCGGGGACGTAGTTGGCGGCCTCGCCCTCGAAGGTGTACGGGATCCTGAAGTTGAGGCCCTGGTTCTTCGCGTAGCAGATCACCTCGTCCATATCGTCGAGGACCTGGCCGAGCTTCGCCTCCCAGCGGGAGTCCAGCACGAGGTAGTTGAGCGGGCTGCGAGTCGTCTCGTAGACCGGCTTCGTCGTCGTGAAGTCGACGAAGCGCGTCGAGCCGATCGGGTCGTAGGGGCGGAGGATCGGCATGATCCGCTTCTCGCCTGTAGTCCCGCGGACGATCGCCCGATGGATCCGCTCGGCGGCGTCGTGCTCCCACTCGGTGAGCAGGAGCATCTGCTTGAACGTGCCGTCCTTGAGGACGACGCACTCCGCCAGCCAGCGCTCGGTGATCGCGAGGAGCTGCGGGAAGAGCCAGGGCTGCTCGGCGTCGTCGGCGGCCCGGAAGTACGTGTCGAGGACCCGCTTGGCGATCCGGAAGGCAACCTCCTGGGGCCGCCGGAGCTTGAGGTCGTCAAGGTTCGTTTCGATCGATTCGCCGACGATCGGATCGAGTACCGTGACGACCGGGACCTGATCGGTCGCAAGGACCTTTGTTGAATCCGGGGTGAACTCCGCCGTCAGGTGTGCCGTCGGCAGGTCGTAGCGGTAGCCGAGGAGGCGGGGGAAGCTGATCTCGAGATCGCCGCGCTCCGGGAGGGCGCGTACCCGGTGGATTTCCTTCTGGACGATCGTCCCGGCCTGGCCGCTCGTCGGAAGGAAGCTGAAGGGAACGCCGTAGACCTCGGCATACTCGGGGGCGAAGTGGCCGTCGGGTCCCACCTCATAGCTGACGCGTCGAAGACCCCGGCCGACGACCTGCTCGCACAGCAGCTGGGTGCCGAAGGCGCGGACGCCGAGGATGTGGGTCACCGTGTTCGCGTCCCAGCCCTCAGTCAACATCGAGACCGAGACGACGCAGCGGACCTGCTCACCGAGACGGTCCTTCTTGCCGATCGTGTTCATCACCTCGCGCAGGAGGTCCTCGTCGGTGATCTCCTCGACGGAACGGCCCGGGAAGCGGGCGCGGTACTCGGCCTTGAACTCGTCGATCTCGGCGGCGGCGATCTTCTTGAACGCCGGATCCATCGCCTCGCCGGATTCGAGCTGGGCGGAGTCGATGAGCAGCGTGTTCGGGCGGTCCGACCAGAGCCCGCCTTCGACGTTGCTGAAGATCGGCAGCGCGCCCGGGACGGCAACGGTCGAGCCGTCGGCCAGGGTCTTCTCCCACCCCGCGATCCAGTCGAAGACGAGCTTGCTGATGTTCGTGTTCTGGCAGACGACGATGAACACCGGCGGGGTGCCGGTGCCACTGGTCTTCCAGGCCGCGTAGCTCTTCTCGTAGTTGCCGTACAGGCTGCGGAGGGCGCCCTCGAGCGCCTTGGGGAGCTTCGGCTCGCCCTGGATCGCGTCGGTCGCGCGGCCCTTCTTGGGGAGGTCGTCGCGGATCCGCAGCCACAGATCGCGGTAGGTCGGGGAGGCACCCGTCATCGAGTCATCGGAGACCGGGACCCGCGGGATCTTCACGATCCCGGCCTCGATCGCGTCGATCAGGCTGAAGTCACTCACGACCCAGGGAAAGAGGGTGCCTTCCCTGTAGCCCGAGCCGCGGAGGAAGAAGGGGGTGGCACTGAGGTCGTAGATCGCCCGGACGCCGAGCTTCTGCTGGATAGCACGGAGGCCGTTGAGCCAGACCCGGGCGGCCTCCTCGTCGCGGCGGGCCTCGGTCCGCTCGTCGGCGCTGAGCTTCTCCTCCTCGCTCTGGGGCGCCGATTGGTAGCAGTGGTGGGCCTCGTCGTTGAGCACGACGATGTTGCGCTTGGTCCCGAACGCCCGGCAGACCCGGCGGACCATCTGGTCGGGGGTCTCCTTGAACTGGTCGGTGTCGCCACCGGGGCCGGCCAGGACCTTCTTCGTGAGCGAGGCCGCCTCGAACGTCTCGCGCCGGATGAGGCCGTGGAAGTTCGCGATCTCGATCCTGGCCGCCTGGAGGGCGTGGAGCTGGTCCGGCGTGAGCAGGTCGCGCTCCCCGTAGTAGTTGCCGGCGAGGTTGGGGCGCAGGACCTGGAGGCGATCGCGGATGGTGATCCCGGGGGTGACCACGAGGAAGGTGTCGCCGAAGCGCTTGTCCTGGGGGTTGGCCAGCTTGTTGAGCGCCTGCCAGGCGATGAGCATCGCCATGACCACGGTCTTGCCCGACCCGGTCGCCATCTTGAACGCGATCCGGTAGAGCCCGGGGTTGCGCGCCTGGCTGTCGTCACGGAGCTTGTTCTCGATCCACGGCTGGCGGTGGCCGGCGACCTCGGCCAGGAAGATGGCGGTCTCGAGCGCCTCGATCTGGCAGAAGAAGAGCGGCTTCTCGCGGGCGGGCTCCTGCCAGTAGGCGAGGAGGTCGCGGGTGACCGCGGTGATCCCGGGGTAGCGGGCGCTCCGCCACGCGCCGACGTGCTCGCGCACGCGGTTGATGAAGTCGTTCTCGGTCATCCGCTCGGTGACCCAGTCGCCGGGCAGGCTGAGCTGGGCGCCGCCCTTCGTCCTGGGCTTCGGGATCGGGATGAAGTAGGTACTCCGGCGGCGGCCGTCGGCGATCTCGTTCGTGATCCCGTCGTCGTCGAACCGGAAATGGCGCGCCGGCTCGCGGAACGGCGAGTTCAGGATCGGGTTGTCGATCACGACCGGTGGCAAGCGGGGTCCCTCTCAGGACGATGGCGGTGTCGGCGCGACTGCAGGATACGCGGCGGGCGCGTCAGCTTGGGTGGCACGGGCGCAGAGCCGACTCCTCGCGTACTCACGATGCGGATATGGTGGCTCGCGCCGTCGCGCAGACCCGTGGGCAGCCCGCGCCCGACGGCTCGGCTGCCTCGGCCTAGTGAAACTCTTCGCGTTCGATGGGCGGACCGAGTATTCCCGCCACGAGGCCATGCACCTCGCCGGGGCGCGGATGTCGTTTGAGGGCCGCCTTCGAGAAGAGCAGGTCGCCATCGAGCGTCACCTCGAAACGGCCGCTGCTGCTTGGCAGCAGGGTCGCCCGCACGATCCGCGGCGCCCACGCGTTGAGGAGCTCAGCCACCAGACCGGTGGCTCGGTTCGTGTAGTTTCAGACGACGCAGAACTCGACCTCGAGTTCGTGCGGTCGGTCGGTCGGCTCGGCCTTC
>JBCLCL010000044.1:0-17161 GCA_038915815.1 Candidatus Limnocylindrales bacterium | reverse complement strand
ACCAGTGTTCATTCATGGTAGGAAGCATAGTAGGATGACCGGTAGGACGCTGTCAAACCCCGATCAGGCCTCGCTCGCCTCGCGTTCGATCTGGGCCACCCGCGCACCAGAGATGCCAAGGATCTCGCCCACATCCCGCGTCGACAACCCGATGCGCCGGAGATCGGCGGCAGCCTGGCGCGTCTCCGCGGCAACCTGCGACCGAAGCACATCCGCCTGGGAGCGCCGATCGGCGAGTCGATGCACTTCGTCGGCGATGTCGGGCGGCAGTCGGACGTCGTCGACCACCTCGACTCCGGCAGCTTCGAGGTCGGTCACCTGCAGGTGCACGGCCAGTGCGCTCCGCGCGTATCGCTTGGCCGAGACCAGCGACCTGCCGAACGTGGCGATGCCAGGGTTGCGGAACTGCACGATCCAGGCTCGGTCGTCATATCGATACTCCGCGAGGAACCTGGATGTCGACGGCTCAGCCATGCAGGGACCCCTTGCGCAACCACATGCGTCCGAGCGCGGGCTCGCCCTGTCGCTCGATGCTCCGCAGCGTTCCCGTCGGGATGTCGTCCGAATGGATCGGGATGATCACCGACGAGCCGTCATGAAGGCGCCATTTCTGATGAGAGCCGTCCTGATGGACCACCCGAGCCGTAACGTCGAGAGCACGCATCCGTCGGATCACCTCGCGAGGTCTCACCGCCGTGGTGAGAACCACATCGACGATATCTGTGAAGCAGGTTGGCAGTCAAGCCTTGGACCGAGGGGCATGCCGCCACGCTATCGGTCGCGGCTTATCGCAGGCTCACCAGTCGAATGGCCCACTCGTGCGTGGCCGATGAACCCGATCCGTGTGGACCAGGTGGACCTGCGTCAGGTGCCGAGGCTCGCGGGCGTGAAGGGTCGCCTCGGCATGACGTTCCTGCCAGGCAAGCACGATCAGGGTCGGGCCGGAACCCACCGGCGCAACCTGGACGACGACGTCCGAACGCTCCGCTCGGTCTACGCGACCGATACGTTGGTGCTGCTCCTCGAGGACCACGAGCTCGATGAGGCCCGCGTGACCGACCTCCCGTCGGTGATGACCGTCGGATGCATCAAGCTCGTCCGGTTCCCGATCGTGGACGGTGGGGTCGCGACGGATCGAGACGCCCTTCGAGACCTGTTGGATGACCTGCTCTGCCGACTCGTGGCGGGGGAGAACCTCGTGGTGGCCTGCCGCGGTGGCCTCGGCCGGACCGGGACGATCGTCGGCTGCCTGCTCCGCGACGGCGGCCTGGGTGGCGATGAGGCGATCGCCCTCACCCGGAAGTCGCGCCCCGATACGATCGAGAACGACCGCCAGGAAGACTTCGTCCGAGCCTGGGACTGGCCAGCCCGCGAGATATTGGCGTGATCGATCAGCTGTGCGGCAGACCCAGTAGACCGGGTACAGAGACCCCGTCCTCGAGCTGGTCCCACCAGATCCCCTCGCCGCCTTCGATGATCTCGAAATCGGCCTTCTGCTCCTCGGTCGCATCGTTGAGCCAGCCGAACCAGGCAACGGGAACGTACAGGTCCCGGCCGTCCACGAATGTGACGTGGAGGCGCTCGCTGTCGATATCGGCCGAGACGGCCGTCGGATGGCGATCAGGTGCCTTGATCGAAGAACTCATTCCAATGCCTCAGCAACAGTTCGCGGTGCATCGTGACCAATCGGCGAATCTGATGGATCTCTCGCGGAGTGTATGCCCTCGAATTGCGCAGGCTGACCGGCTCCAACCAGAACGCGGCCGTTCCGGAGCTCGCGCCGACGTGGATGTCGGGTGCCTCGAAGGTCTCGCGGTTTTCGTGCGAGTAGAAGTAGAACCGGTACGGGCCGAAGCGATGAACGACTGGCACCCACACCTCGCCGATTCGATCGGCGGGGCGCCATCATCGCGAGCGGCCGTTTACTCGGGCTTATCTGGCGGGGGTGGTTCCCTCGATCGTCGAGGAGTTGGCTCGGGAGACTCGCGCGTGACCGATCAGCGGTGCGGCAGCCCGAACAGGCCCGGGACCGAGATGCTGTCCTCGAGTGACTCCCACCAAAGGCCTTCGCCGGCCTCGATGATCTCCAGGTCGGCTCGCTCCACGTCCGACGCTGCGGCGAGCCACGGCAACCATTCGACCGGAACGAGGAGCTCACGTCCATCGGCGAGCGTCACGTGGAGGCGATTATCCAGGACCTCTGCCAACGTCGCGGTCGGGTGGTGGATCGGTGAGCTGACCGAAGAACTCATTCGATTCCCTCAGTGGTGTGGTAGCCCGAGGAGCCACGGCACAGAGACGCCCTCGTCCAGGCCCTCCCACCAGATGCCGAGGCCGAATTCGATGATCTCGAGATCGAATCGCTGCTCTTCGGTGGCGTCGCTGAGCCAGCGGAACCATGCAAGCGGAACACTCAGCTGGCGGCCGTCTGCGAGCGCCACGCGAAGCCGGTCTGCGTCGATCGCCGCCGAGGTGGCCCGTGGCCGAATATCAGGGGCGCTGATCAAAGTGCTCATGCCAACGCCTCAGAAGCAGGTCTCGGTTCGCGACGACGATGCGCCGGATCCGCTCGACCTCTCGGGGAGTGTACCCCTCGCAGTCGCGGGTCCTGGCAGGTTCGAGCCAGAACGATGCGACGCCATCGCCCGAGGAGCAAATCGCCACCCTGAGGTGGATCGCCCGCGAGCCGAGTACCCAACCGGTTCGCCGTCATTGGATCGCGCTCACCACTCAAGCCTGGTGCCAGCCGAGATGCTCCGCCGGACCTGGACCGTCCTGGCGGCCACCGGAAACCTTCTGGCGGAGCTGCTCGATCTCCGGCAGGTGCGTCTGCTCGTGGTAGGCAAGGTAACTGGCCTGGCGGAGGATGGTGATCTGGCCGAATTCAGCGTGACGACCCGTGCGCCAGAGATCCCTGAGCGGAAGCGCTTCCAGGCGGGCGACGCATGCTGCCCGCTTCACGCGGAACGCCGCGAGCGTTGCCTCGGCTGTCGTCGGGTGCAAGTCCTCCTGCGAGGCGAACTCGAAGACGCTGAGCGCCGCAAGATCAGGGTCATCATGCCCCAACATCAGATCGACCCGGGTGTCCAACATTTCCTGGGTGTCGTAGAAATGGGCGACATGCTCACGAATGGACCACACCCCGGCGCTGGGACGACGCGCGGAAACGTCCTCGGAAAGGTCGCCAACGAGCCGCTCGAGGTCGGCGGCGTTCTTCGTCAGGAGCGCCAGCACGGTCATGGGACTCGACGGTTCCGCGCTGTCACCGTTGAACATGGGGACGAACTTGCGGAAACGACCCGGCCAGGAGCCACAATCTGCGCAATGGTCGGGCGGTTGACCGAGGGCGACATGGCCGCAGGTGCGGCAGACCAACACATCGGGGGCCTCGTCGACCAGCATGTCGCGATGGTCCTGCCGCACCAGTTTGGCCAGACCCGACTCGAGGGCGGCGATCAGGTCGGCGTCGGCGCCCCACGCGTTGAGGTGCTGGATGCTGGTCTCCAGCTCTTGAACCATCGTTGCCCGTGTGACGGTCGGACGATACGTCCACCCGCTGTGGCGTGCCTGGGCGTACTGAGCCGCATCCAGCAACTTGCTGAGGTTCATCTCTCCTTCTTCGGCAAACCGTTCCGACAGGGCGACCAAGCGCCCGATGTCATCCGTCGGTCGTTCACTCATGCCGTTCGCTCCTCGGAATCCGGCGGAAGAGATGTGAAGGTGTCAGCATATGGGTTGGGCTCGCCGTTGCTGTGCCTCGCCCAGCGTTCGAGTCTGGGGCCGGCCGAGATGGATCCGGTGAAACCGTCGGCGGCCACCCAGTCGAGCGACAACGTCCGAGGCGATCGGCCGCCTTCGACCGTGGCGATGATGACCGGCCAGGCGTCGAGGGTGGACTCGAACCGGGCGAGCACCTTGTTGGAGGGGATCAATCGGAGTGCGTATCCGACTGCACCGTCGATGAAGATCTCGGTCTTCTCGCCAGGCTTCCGAGCCCGACGGCCGATCACGGCCTTGCTCCAGTCGAGCAGGCTGGTGTCGGGCCGATCATCCTCGTCAGGCCAAGTGCCGTTCGGATGCGGTCCACCGTTGTTGAGCTCGGCAGATCGCACCAGGAACGGACCGGCGGCCATGTGCCACCGTTCGCCACCTCGGCCGATCGCGTCAAGTGACAGGGTCCTTGGGGATCGTCCGGACCTCGCCGCGGCGATGATCGCGGGCCACGCGTCCAAGGTCGAGATGAACCTCCCGATGACCTTGGTCGACGGCAGGAGTCGCAACTGGTATTCGACCGTGCCCTCGAGGCAGATCTCGGTCTTCCCGCCCGACTTGCAGTCGATGCGGCCCGGGCGGATCGCGTTGGTGAAGTCGAACTCCGGGATCTCGAGATCGTCGTCAGGGTCGAGTTTCGTATGCATGTCGTTCGCGCTTCGTGGCGCGCCGTGCGGAGATGAGTCACGGCCGAATGTCGCGATCGGACGTTACCACGACGAGCAAGCTTCCCTCCTTCGAGTGCCCGATCACGACGAGACGGGCCTCGTCCCAGGAATGATCCCGATCGGGCCGGATCCAGCGCAGTGGATCGTCCGGCACGGTCTTCGCCTCCTCGAACGCGACGCCGTGGACACGAAGGTTGGTGGCCGCCTTCGCGTCGTCCCATTCGTAACTCGACACCGAGACACGCTAGCCACGACCCCTTACCCGGGACTTACCTCGTGATCACCACGGACCTGACGCCGGAGCAGCGCCGCATCGTCGAATTCGGTGACGGGCCGGCCGTGGTGATCGCCGGTGCCGGTACCGGCAAGACGCGGGTCATCGTGGAGCGCGTGAAGTACCTTCTCGAGACGCGCGGCGCGGATCCGGTCGACCCGCTGCTCCCCGAGCACCTCCTGGTCCTGACCTACAACGTGAAAGCCGCCCGCGAGCTCCAGGATCGGCTGGACCAGGCGGTCGGGACCGCCACGCGCGCCCGCATGACGGTGAGCAACTTCCACAGCTTCTGCCAGCGGATCCTGACCGAGAACGCCGCCGATGCCGGCCTGCCGCCACGCCCGGATGTCCTGGATGGCGTCGCCCAGGTCCTGCTGCTCAAGGACATCGGCTCGCAGCTCCCGCTGATCTACCACTACCGCTCCAACTGGGGGCTCGGCAATTTCGTCCAGTTCATCAACCGTGCGAAGGACGAGCTGGTCAGCCCGGACCACTTCGATGCCTTCGTCGCCGACGAGCGGCTCGTCTTCGAGGAGCGCTACGGCAGTTTCGAGGCCGCCAGCGTCCGCCTCGCGGCCCAGGGGAACCTCGACCCCTTGCGCAAGGTCCGTGGCGCCTACGCCGGTGTCCGCGCCAACGAACGCGCCGAAGATCGCGGTGAGACGCGCGAGTATCGGGTGGACGAGGTGGAGCGGACGGCCGATCGCGAAGCCCGCCGAACGATCGCCGGCACCGGCCACGCGGACGGTCGCGGCCAGTTCGCCGCCACGGACCACCCCCGCATCGACGCCCTCGCCGACACCTACGTCATGGACGGCGCCGCCCTCGAAGTCATGCGCCTGACCGAGCTCGCCCTCGTCTATCGAGCCTATGAGGAGGAGCTCGCACGCCGCGGCGCGCTCGACTTCGGGGAGCAGATCGCGGCCGTCACGAAGCTGTTCAAGACCCGCCCCAACGTCCTGCGCCACTGGCAGCGCGGGTTCCGCTACATCCTGGTCGACGAGTTCCAGGACGCCAACGTCGCCCAGATCGAACTCATCGAACTCCTTGGTCGCACGCCGGACCGGCCGGACAACGTCATGGTCGTCGGCGACGACGACCAATCGATCTATCGATTCCGGGGCGCCAGCTTCGCCGCCTTCGCCGAGTTCGAGACGCGCTTCGCCCGGCCGCCCGCGCACGACCCGGACGCACGCCCGCCCGGCCCGCCGCCACGCCTCCGGATCGAGCAGAACTTCCGTTCCGTGGGCCACGTCCTGACCGCCGCCAACCGGCTCATCACCCGCAACGAGACTCGGTTCGAGCCGGACAAGCGACTCGTCACAGATCGCCCCGACGGCGCGGCTGTGCAGGTCATCACCTGCGCCGGCCCCGAGGACGAGGCGGTCGCCATCGTCGATGCCATCAAGGCGCTGGTCGGCGAGGGGACCGGCGGCCGCTGGACGGACGTCGCCGTGCTCTATCGCAAGCACAAGCACCGCGACGCGATCGTGGCCCGGCTGCGCGACGAGGACATCCCGTACACCGTCGTCGGCGGCCTGAGCCTGTTCGAGACGCCGGAGATCCGCGACCTGGAACAAGCCCTTCGGGCCATCGCGGACCCGCATGACGATGTCGCGCTCGTCCGGATGATGACCGCCGGCCCGTGGCGCCTGGATGCGCTGGAGATCCTCCGGGTGACGCGGAATGCGAAGTTCGACCGGGCGCATCTGCTGGAGACCGCCAAGGCGATCGTCGAATCCGGGCGGGTGGAGGTGGACCAGGTCCAGGACCGACGCGAGGACGGACCCAGGACCGCCGAAGTCGATGCACCGGCCGGCACGCGCGCCAAGCTGCGCCAGCTCCTCGGTGCCCTGGACGAGCTGACCCCGCTGACCTTCCGAGAAGGCCCGCACACGATCCTGGAGCGCTACCTGGAGCGGACAGGCCAGGTGCTGGACCTGATCGCCGCGGACACGCTGGAGGCCAAGCGGACGGTCACGAACATCGCCAGCTTCCTGCGCTTCGCCGCGGACTGGCAGTCGGCCAACTCGAACGGGACGCTGGCCGGGTTCATCGCCTACCTGGATGCCTACCAGGCGGCCGGCGGCGAACTGCCGACGAGCGTGGAGCTGTCCGAGGACGTGGAGGGCGTGCGACTGATGACGCTCTACCAGGCGAAGGGGCTGGAGTTCCCGATCGTCTTCGTCCCGAATCTGCTCGACGGGGAGTGGCCCGTGAAGGAGCAGGGCGACGGCCTCTTCCCGCGCGAGCTCCTGCGCGAGGCCGTGCCGACGGGCGACATCCACACGGACGAGGAACGTCGGCTGCTGTACGTCGCGATGACCCGGGCGCAGGAGCGGCTCATCCTGACCACGCACGGCGGCGCCGCGGCCAAGAAGGGCGCGTCCCGGTTCGTCGGCGAGATCCTGGACGGGGCTGGCACGGAGGTGCAGCAGATCGATCGAACCGCGAGCGCACCGACGACGGGCGGCATCGACGCCGACGACCTCGACGCTACCGAAACCGCCGCCGACATCGATAGACAGGTCGCCGCCGTCAGGCGCGTCATGCCCCTGCCGTCCGCCCGCGAACGCCGGCTCGCCCTGCGTCTGCGTGCGAGCGAGCTCGTGGGGCTCATGGAGGCGACGAGCGCCACGGACCCCGAAGCGCCCGCCGCACGCGACGAGCTGGCGACCGAGCTCACGACCCTCGCTCGCTCTGCCGCCACGTCCGCCGATGAGGCGCGCGCCCAGGGGCTGGATCCGCTGACCTTCCACGCGATCGCGCTCGACTCCGGGGCCGGCGCGAACCTCCTTAAGGTCGCGCCGCTGCCGAGGACCCACAGCTACTCGTCGCTCAGCGTGTACGACACGTGTTCGCTCCAGTACGCCTTCAAGTACGTCTACCGGATGCCGCCGCGGGATGAGCCGGTCGCGGCCTTCGCGTTCGGGACCACCGCCCACGAGGCGTTCGAAGCGTTCACGAAGGACCGGCGCGAACGGACCGCGCGCGGCGAGCCGCCACCAACCCGTGAGGACCTGGAGCGCGCGTTCCGGGCCAGGTGGACCCCGGCCGACTTCGGCGACAAGACCACGGAGGAGGGCTACCAGCGCCGCGTTGCTACGCTCCTCGACAACTTCTGGATCGGCGAAGTCAGCAGCCTCAGCGAGGCCCTCCACGAAGAGCTCGACTTCGAGCTGGCGCTGGAGCCGGCCGACGGCTCCGCCCCCGTCGTCATCACTGGCCAGATCGACCGGATCGATCGCCTGCCCTCGGGCGGCATCGAGGTCATCGACTACAAGACCGGCCGCGTGTCGAGCCAGAAGGGCGTCGATGAGAGCCTCCAGCTGTCGATCTACGCGCTGGCCTGCCGGGATGCCCTGGGCCTCGGCACACCGGAGCGGGTCACCCTCTACTTCACCGAGTCCGCCCTGCGGCTCTCAACGACCCGAACGGACCAGCAACTGGACACGGCCCGCGACGAGATCCTGGCCCGGGTCGCCCGGATGCGGTACGGGGAGTTCCCGGCGATGCCGGGGAAGCCGTGCCAGTGGTGCGACTATCGGGCGATGTGCCCGGAGCGGGTGTGATGACGGTCTCTTGGAACTTGTACGTCTGTCGGGCACGGGCTCTCAAACCAGGACTCGCCATCGTCGATGCCTCCTATCGAGAGGTCGCACGTGCGTGAAGTGATCCTGCCCCCGTCAGCTCCCGCGATGCTCGATTCGCTTCGGGCCCTCGGCTACTCGTTTGAGGCAGCGGTCGCCGACATCATCGACAACAGCATCGTGGCGCAGGCCTCGCATGTCGACATCCAGTTCCGACCTCAGCCACACCCATACTTGGCCATCCTCGACGACGGACACGGGATGAGCGAGGACCAACTCGTGGAGGCCATGCGACATGGGGGAATTGGACCTAACCGTCAGCGGGACTCGGCTGATCTGGGACGGTTCGGCCTTGGCCTCAAAACGGCATCGCTCTCCCAGTGCCGAAAGCTCACAGTGGTGAGCTACGACGGGAACTTCCTCAGCGCCGCGACTTGGGACTTGGATCGTGTCGAGAAGTCGGGAGAGTGGGTTGTCGGAATCCTTGATCCGGCCGAAATTGACGATCTGCCGCATGTCACAGACTTGAAGGCGAACGGCAAGGGGACTCTCGTCCTGTGGCAGGACTTCGATCGAGCCACGGCCGGCGAGACAGACCCTGGGAGCGCGCTTGGGACCCTTGTCGACCTGACACGAGACCATCTCGCGCTCGTCTTTCATCGGTTTCTGTCGGGTTCAGACGGTGGAGGTCGACTATCGATTGCCATCAACAACGCTTCCGTCCTTCCGCTGGACCCGTATTTGTCTAGGCACCGTGGAACGCAGGCGCTACCCACGGAGACCCTTCGCGTCGAGGGTGCCGAGGTCGTGCTTCGCCCATATATCCTCCCTCACTTATCGAGAATGTCGAAGGAGGACCTTGTCCTTGCAGGTGGCGAGGACGGCCTGCGGCGAAATCAGGGCTTCTATGTCTATCGAAATCGCCGACTTATCACCTTTGGGACATGGTTCCGTCTCCTTCGCCATGAGGAATTGACAAAGCTCGCAAGAGTCCAGGTGGACATCTCGAACGATCTCGACCACTTGTGGGCGCTCGACGTGAAGAAATCTAGGGCGCATCCGCCGGAGGCGGTTCGCTTGGTATTGCAGCGGGTTGTCGAACGAATCGCCGGAACGAGTCGCCATGTCTATCGCTTTCGGGGGCGCCGCAGCCCGGGCGAGGTAACGCACGTGTGGCATCGTGTGACGGTGCGAGATGGGGTTTCGTATCAGCTAAACAGGGGTCATCCACTGGTTTCGGCATTGTTCGACGCACTCGACGACCAGGGCGATGCACGCCTCGAGCAGCTGTTGAGGGCCATCGAACTGACTCTTCCAACTGACGCGATCTACGCGGACATGGCCTCAGAGCGCCGCGTTCAGCCTTCCTTTGATGACAATGAGGTGGCGACCTATCTCACAGACGTCGCCAGGCGGATGAGCGCTGCGCTTGCTGGCGACAGTGCCGCGATTGAGCGACTCTTGGACTCCCTAGCTCAGATGGAGCCGTTCTCTTCACATCCGGCCGCTACTCAGCGCGTAGTCGAAGGGATCCGCAATGGCCGTCAATAATCTCGCCTTGCTGGAGAAGACCCTGATCGCCGGACTCCCGCCGGAACGCCGTCCCACCGAGGCCGAGGTGATGCAGTTGGCGTCGACACTCAGGCAGGCGTTTCCGGTGGCGGATGACGAGTTCTCTGCCCTGATCAGGCAGGTTCACTCGAAGCTGGCCATCAAGATGGATCTCGGCACCTTCCTGTCCGAGTCCTCTTACGCCCCGTGGTTGGCCGGTCGCAAGGCGGACATCGATCCCTTCTACTGGGAGCGCTACCGCTTGTGGCTGGGGCGGCTGGGATGGGCTCCGCAGGTCATCAACACTCTCGATGGCGTCTCAGATTCGATCCTTGACCTCGTGGGCGACCCCCGGAGAGAGGCTTCGTGGTCCAGGCGCGGACTCGTCGTCGGCGATGTCCAGTCCGGCAAGACAGCGACGTACACAGCGCTTACCTGCAAGGCCGCCGACGCCGGGTATCGGCTGGTCATTCTGCTCACAGGCACGCTCGAGAGTCTGCGACGACAAACGCAGGAACGTCTCGACGAGGGGTTCGTAGGGCTCGACAGCTCGGAGATGCTCCAACAGGCTCAGATCAGAACCAATCGGGCCGTGGGTGTGGGTGTAATTGACCAACGGCGGTCGGCCGGAGTCTTTACCTCCCGGTCGAGGGACTTCAGCAAGCACCTCATGACGCAACTTGGTTTTCGGCTCGATGCATTTCAGGTCCCTGTCCTCGTTGTTCTCAAGAAGAACAAGCGGATTCTCGAGAACCTCGAGTCTTGGCTCCGAAGCTACAACGCGGGACCGGACGACAAGATCGCGGCGCCCGTGCTGCTGATCGACGACGAGGCTGACTCGGCCTCGATCAACACCAATGATCCGAACTCCGACCCGACCGCGATCAACGAACGCCTGCGCGCAATGCTTGCGCTCTTTACTCGCTCGTCTTACGTCGGCTTCACGGCGACTCCATTTGCGAACGTGTTCATCGAGCCCGAGACCGAGCACGACATGCTGGGCGACGATCTGTTCCCTCGCGACTACATATATGCGCTTGAGGCACCGTCCAACTACGTTGGACCAACAAAGGTGTTCTCAGATGACCCTCAGATGGTCCGTCATAACGATGACGCGGAGGCCTATTTCCCACCAGCGCACAAGAACGGGCATCCGGTCCATTCCCTTCCTCCCTCGCTGCTGGAAGCGCTGAGAAGCTTCCTCTTGGCCACGACCATTCGGGACTTGCGCGAGGAAGGACGAACACATCGTTCAATGCTCGTCAATGTCAGCCGGTTCACCGCGGTTCAGGACCGGGTTGCACAGCTCCTGGACGGCGCGCTTCGGGACATACAGCGCGACATACGGAATTTCAGTCATTTGTCGCCGAACGAGGCCTTGTCAATAGAGAGCCTCGCCGGGCTCCGAGACACCTGGCTGAGCGAGCACGACAACACTGGTTTCGATTGGCACGAGATCCAAGCGGCTCTCCACGAATCTGTCCAGCCGGTCACGGTGAAGCCTGTGAACCAGCGAACTGGCGCGGCGAGCCTTGACTACAAGGCGAACAAGGAGCATGGGCTTCGAGTCATCGCAGTGGGCGGAAATAGCCTTTCTAGGGGACTCACGCTCGAAGGTCTAAGCACCAGCTACTTCTACCGTAACTCCCAGATGTACGACACGTTGCTACAAATGGGCCGCTGGTTCGGATATCGCGACGGGTATGAGGATCTGTGCAGGGTCTGGCTCAGCGAGGAAGCACTCCATTGGTATGGCCACATCACCGAGGCATCCGAAGAGCTCCGCGAAGAGTTCAAGAGGATGCGCCGACTCGATATGACGCCGAAGGACTTCGGCCTGAAGGTCCGAGCCCATCCCGACTCGCTGATAGTCACAGCTAGGAACAAGATGAGGTCCGCCCAGACGATCGTCCGACAAATCTCCCTGAACGCGCAGGGCATCGAAACCGCGCGACTTCGCTCGAACCCGACGGTCATCGAGTTCAATGAACGACACACGTCGGCGTTCATTCAACGCTTGTCGGCGGCGGGGATTCCCCAAGAGTCGTCCGAGTGGCAGAACGCAATCTGGCGAGACGTGCCAAAGGCTCTTGTCGCGGATTATTTGCGTGATTTCCAGACCCACCCAATGAACTTCCAATTTCAGGGCGAGCAGTTGGCGTCGTTCATCCGACGCACCGACGAGGCGCGACTCCAAGTGTGGGACATTGTGCTTCCGAAAGGCTCGGCGGAGCCCTCAGTGACGATCGGCGGCGTGAACCTCAAGCCGTCGATTCGCCGACTCGTGCTCCGCTCGGACAACAATTCGTTGCTGGTGTCGGGGAACCGCGCACGCGTTGGGTCACGCGGCATCGAGCGGGAAGGCTTGACTCTCGAGCAGTACGAAGCCTTCCTTGCGGATCATTCCGAGAAGAACGTCTCGGACGCAGAGTTGCGGCGCGTTCGTACAAAGCCCCTTCTGCTGATCCACGTAATCAAGGGATACATTCGCAAGGGCGACGACAAGACTCAGGAGGAGGACTTCCTTCGCGATGGCCCTCTCTTGGTGGCCTTGGGCTTGAGTTTCCCTGTCTTTGATGACAGTGAGATTGCGGGAAGGGTCGAGTACACGGTCAACGCTGTCGAGTGGCGGTCCCTCGTGGGCAGCGAAGAGGATGACGATCTGCCGAGCGACGATGAGATCGATTGAGGCTCTCTGGGGCCAGCTCGACGCGACGGGTGAGGTCGGTGGAGCGTTGCGGGTCGACGATGTGCATCCTTGCGACTTGTACGCGGCCGTGGACGCCGACGGACGGCGCGGCTTGGTTCTGGTCACGGACGTGGCGCCGCCTCCTCCGCCAGCCTTGGAGGCCGTCTCGGTAACGGCGAACCGGCGTCAGGACGGACGATTCTCGCTCGCGTTCTGGCTACAGTCGCCCAGCTTGTTGACGCCGTTCGCGCATCTCTGCCAAGACTTGGTCGATGAGAGCCGGATGATCGATCCGATAAACGCAGGCGGGTTCCTCCTCACGCGGCTTGCTCGGTGGCGCCGACTCCTCAAGGGCGAGCGTGGAATGTCGCTAAGCGAGGTTCGAGGCCTCGTTGGCGAACTGGTTGTCCTGACCCGATGCCTCGAACTGTGGTCAGCGATCCAAGTCGTCGAAGGTTGGATGGGACCCCTTGAGGCGGCGCAGGACTTCATCCTGCCTTCCATCCGGATCGAGGCCAAGGCCGTCCACCCTGATGCACGGGTCGTCAGGATAAGTTCAGCCGACCAGCTCGACCATTCCTCGCCCATGCTACTTGCCGTGGTGACCCTTGCCACGCTGTTGCCGGATGACTCAGGTGTGACCCTTCACAGTCTTGCATCGGTCATTCGCGGGCGACTCACTGAGCTCGGCGAGCACGGGGCCCTCGCGCTGTTCGAAGGCCGCCTCGTCGCCGCCGGCTATTCGGACCTTGATTCCGAAGGGTCCCTCATGTTCCGAGTGGATGACATTCGGTATTTCAACGTGACGGAGGCGTTTCCGGCGATCACCAGGGGCATGCTTCCGTCTGGCGTCGCCGAGGTTCGCTACGACATCGACCTCAGCGCCCTGCTCCCATTCATCTCGCTGCTTTCAGCGTGACGATGGAACTTGAGGAGTTTCGCGACAGCTTCTTGAATGAGGCGGCAGCATGGGCCGCAAGCGAACAGGATTTCCGGCACTCCTCGTTCTTGGATGTGGCCGTCCGATACCTGGAGGAAGCAGAGGAGGTAGCCGACTTCCAGCCGATCTTCTACCGCGGTTTTGGGGATCACAACCGAGCCCTCGGCATCGACGGGTACGCGTTCGACGATGCTGACGACTCTCTCCGAGTCTTCTTGGCTGATCCTTCCCTGGAGGAGCAGACCCCGACACTGACGCAGACCGAAGCGAAGACTCTGTTCGGCAAGCTGATTGGAATGCTTGAGCAGTCAGTGGACGGAAGGCTCGCACCGACCCTCGAGATCAGTTCGCCGGCGCACGAACTCGCAGTCGAGCTGGCTTCGCGGGTGCCATCGGTGACAAGGGTGCGTGCCTACCTGCTTACCGATGCCCTCCTCAGCTCGCGGGTACGCGATTGGCCAGAAGGCCAGATTGCTGGGGTTCCCGTCGAGTACCACATCTGGGACATCTCCCGTTTCCACCGAGTTTTCACCTCGCGTACCGGGCGAGACGACCTGCTTGTCGATCTATCGGAACTGCCAGGCGGTGGTATCCAATGCATAGAAGCCGGCACCGAGAGCCACGAGTACTCCGCCTACCTGTGCGTGGTTCCGGGCGGTTTCTTGGCCGAGATCTACGAGGAATACGGGAGTCGCCTTCTGGAAGGAAACGTTCGATCCTTCTTGGCGGTCAGGGGGAAGGTAAACAAGGGGATCCGGAACACGCTCCTGCATAAGTCGGAGATGTTCTTTGCCTACAACAATGGGATCGCCGCCACTGCGTCGAGTATCACGCTCGACGAAACTAGCAAGGGATTGGTAATCACCTCAGCGACTGATCTGCAGATCGTCAACGGAGGGCAGACGACCGCGTCGCTCGCCTCGGCGCGGCGCAACGACAAGGTCGACCTCGATCATGTCTACGTGCCGATGAAGCTATCGGTCGTGGCGCCAGAGCGATCGGGCGAGATGATCCCGCTAATCTCTCGGTACGCGAACACCCAAAACCGGGTCAGTGAGGCGGACTTCTTCTCCAACCATGACTATCACCGCCGGCTTGAGGAGATTTCCCGACGCTTGTGGGTGCCTGCAAGGTTGGGAGCACAACACGAGACCCACTGGTTCTACGAACGAACTCGAGGACAGTACCTCAATGAGACGGCCCTTCTCACTCCAGCTCGCCGACGCAGTTTTGAGCAGCTGAACCCACGCGACCAAGTTCTTACCAAGACGGACCTGGCGAAGAGCGAGAACACGTGGCGTCAACTGCCCCATGTTGTGAGTAAGGGCGCACAGAAGAACTTCCTCGACTTCGCCGCGTATGCGACCTCCCTTTGGGACGCCGACCCCGCACAGTTCCATGAGGACTACTGGCGCTCGGTGGTGGCTCGCACGTTGATCTTCCGTTCAACCGAGAAGCTTGTTTCTGCACAACCCTGGTACTCGGGCGGCTATCGTGCCAACGTTGTCGCCTACACGATTGCGGGGTTGTCGCGATTGATCGAACAGCGGGCAAGCGGACATGGCGTTGACTTCCTCGAAATCTGGCGACGCCAGAGCTTCAGTCCATTCCTGAAAGCCCAGCTGGCAGTCATCGCCGAATCCATGCACGAAGTCATCACCCGTCCGCCGTCCGGGATCCAAAACGTGACAGAGTGGAGCAAGCGGGAGCTCTGTTGGGATCAGGCGAAGGATCGTCTCAGGTCCCTTCCTCTGTCCCACGACCTGGACGCGGAGCTGATCGATTTGGCTCTGTTACGAGCGACCGACCGTACAGCCAAGGTGCAGCAGAAGCAGGATTCCGGGATCAACGCCCAGACCCAGGTCATTGCGCTGGGTTTCGAGTACTGGCAAGGGTTCGAGACTTGGGCGCGCGAAAACAATCCGGTGTCGCCCGAGGATGTCCGACTCATCCGCATGGCATCGGGGTTCGGTTCCGGTCTGCCCACGGACCGCCAAAGCAGTCGGCTCCTTGAGCTGAAGGAGCGACTGGAACTCGAGGGTATGGCTCCGCCGAACCCGTTCGTCCAATGAGCGCGTTGCTGGCCGGCGAAGGGTTGAATGTCGTGACGGATACGCCCATCACGGCAACCGGGCCAACCGAAGCACGATTTCGGTTCGTGGACCTATTCGCCGGGATCGGAGGCATGCGTGGAGCCCTTGAGAAGGCCGGTGGCGCGTGCGTGTATTCCGCCGAGATCGACAAGTACGCACGCCTAACCTACGAGGAAAACTGGGGTCCATTGGACGCCGAGGATGTTCGCGGGATCGACATGTGCGACCTGCCGGAGTACGACCTGCTCGCCGCGGGTTTTCCGTGTCAGCCATTCAGTCTCGCAGGCGTAAGCAAGAAGGCGAGCCTAGGGCGGGAACACGGGTTCGCGGATCCGAAGTCCGGAAACCTCTTCTTTCAGATCGTCCGGTTGATCGGTGGTCCATGGGATCTGGACGACCACGCCCTGGAAGAGGAGTCGGCTGAACCGGATGGCGATGACACCCGGTTCGGCTCCGGAGCCGAACCGCACAAAGACGCCCCGCCCCTCCTCCTCTTGGAAAACGTTCGACATCTGCTGACTCACGACTCGCGTCGCACGTACGCCGTCATTCGCAGACGCCTGATGAGATCCGGGTACCACGTCAAGGCGCAAATCATCAACGGGGCCGCCTGGGTGCCCCAGAATCGACGTCGGACGGTCATCGTGGGGGTTCGAAACGATCTAGTCGACAAGGCCATCACCTTGCCGCCGCCTCCCGACCCCGGGACCGGCCCGAGACTTATGCCCTCGATGCTCGAGCAGGATCCGGCCGTGCTCGCACGGTACCGTCTCACGCCGGGCGTCTGGCGAGCACTCGAGCGACACATGGAGCGCCACTCCTCGCTCGGAAATGGGTTCGGCCGCGGAGTTGTCCAATACGGCACGGCGACGCGTACGCTCAGCGCGAGGTACTACAAGGATGGAGCCGAGATCCTGATCCCCATGTCTGACGGCATGTACCCCCCACGCCGACTTACACCCGATGAATGTGCCTGGCTGATGGGTTTTACGAGGGAGTATTTGGGCAAGGACTTCGTCCGGCCGCCCACGGTGTCCGACTCGCAGGCTTACCGTCAGTTCGGCAACTCGGTCGTTGTGCCGCAGTTCACATGGGTAGCAGACGAATTGATGGCAATGGTCGAGCCGATGCTCGTTGATTGGAGGCGATTGAAGTCGCTGGTCGCCTGACGCCGCCCGCAAGCTCCCTGAACGCGCAGCGGACAATGCGTGCGACGCGGTCGGTGTCTCGACGCGAGGTGGGTTTCCGTCGCGCCCTTTGGCAGCTCGGCGTTCGAGGTTACCGAATTCATCCTCGATTACCAGGTCGCCCAGACATCTACTTTCCCGCGGCCGGGCTCGCCGTGTTCGTCCACGGCTGCTATTGGCACCGATGTCCCCGCTGCGCGTTGAATCTGCCCGCAGCCAACCGAGAGTTCTGGCGGAGGAAGTTCGAGGGGAACGCCCATCGAGATGACGAAGTCGTCGCCGCCCTCAGGGCGCGAGGCCTTGATGTCGAAATCGTCTGGGAGCATGAGATTCGGCCCGATCCTACTGCTCGTGCAATGAAGCTCGCCGATTCCGTTCGATCCCGGCGGGAGGCCAGG
>JBCLCL010000043.1:0-20338 GCA_038915815.1 Candidatus Limnocylindrales bacterium | reverse complement strand
CTGGATAAGGCATCGCCCGATGTGGCGACCGGCCCCTGCGCCCGATGATGCAGACCACGGTGATCGACCAAGCGAGCACCGGTGACGGAGGTCCGATCGGTGTCGAACGCAGCCCGCGGTCTCATCTTCATCGCGATGGAACGCCAGGAGTCGTGGCGCCGGCAGGCCGACGAGGACCGGCGCGCCATGTACCGGCGCCCCGATGCGGAACCGCTCCCTGCCGAGGAGCCCCAGCCGCGGCGCGCGCTGCACCTGCCGCATCTTCTTCGGCGCCGCGACGCCGGCGCGAAGGCCTGACCGCCGGCGATCACGACTTCCACCGCACAGCCTCCGCGGGTGGCGCAGCCAACGCTTGTCCCCGCCCACGCCGGCGCGCATCATGCCGGCGTGCCGAGCATCACCGCGCCGGTGTTCGTGGGTCGTAGCGCACACCTCGACCGGCTCAACGACGCCGCGGCCCGAGCCGCCGAGGGAGAGCCATCGATCATCCTCGTCGCTGGCGAGGCGGGGGTCGGCAAGACCCGCCTCGTCGACGAGGCGGCCGGTCGACTCGAAATCGCCGGCTGGCGGCGGGCGACCGGCCACTGCATCGACCTGGCGGCCGACCATAGCCCATACACCCCGATCATGGAGGCGTTCCGCGACGTGGGGCTCGTCGTCGAGCCGCTCGATCTGGCCGGGTTCGCACCCCTTGGTGCCGCGCCGCGCGACGATCTCGTCGGGGCCACCGGCCGCTCGACGTTGTTCGCGTCCTTCATGGAGCTTCTCGATCGGTCGTCGCGCGATGCGCCGCTGCTCTTCGTGCTCGAGGACCTGCACTGGGCCGATCCCTCCACCCGGGACGCCATCCGCTACTTCGCGCGCGCGCTTCGACGGGAGCGCGTTCTCGTGATCGGCACCTACCGGAGCGACGAGCTCCATCGGACCCACCCCTGGCTCGCGACCGTGACCGAGCTCGGGCGCCTGGCGCGAGTCGAGCGACTCGGGGTCGAGCGATTCGACCGTAGCGAAGTGGCGGAGCTCGTGGCCAGCCTGCTCGGCCGTGCGCCGAGCGACGAGTTGATCGAGCGCATCCACGTGCGGTCCGACGGCAACGCCTTCTACGTCGAAGAGCTCGTGGCCTCGGGCGTTGAGAGCGAGGTCGGCCACGTCCCCCCGACCGTGAGCGACATCATCGGCGTTCGGATGGCGCGACTGTCACGGCTGGCCCACGCCGTGGCAGACATCGCGGCCGTGGCGGGACGTCGGGTCCAGCACGAACTGCTGGCCGCGCTCAGCGGCCTCGAGGCGGACGAGTTGACGACGGGTCTCCGCGAGCTGGTCGACGCCCGGATCCTGCTGCCGGTGAGCGACCCACTCGCGCCCGGCTACGAGTTCCGCCACGCCCTGGCCCAGGAGGCCGTCTACGACGACCTGCTGCCGAGCGAACGCCGGGCGATCCATGGCGCTATCGCCCGATGGCTGGCGACGCACGACGATCCGGCTCGACCGAGGATCACCCACCTGACGGACCTCGAATACCACGTCGAAGCATCGGGTGATCGCGCCGGCGCCCTCCGGCTCTCAGTGGAGGCAGCAGACGAGGCGGTGCGGGTCCTCGCGTACGAGGAGGCGCAGGTCAAGTACGAATGCGCCCTTGACCTATGGCAGGACGTCCCGGACCCCGAAGGCGTCGCCGGCATCACCCAGCTCGATCTCCTGGAGCGGGCTGCCGACGCCGCCGGGGCGGCGGCGGACTTCATCCGGGCGATCGCCTTCAACCGCGCCGCGCTCGAGCTGCTGGGCCCCGACGGCGACCCGGCGCGCCGCACCCGTCGCTACGATCGGATGGCCTGGTGTCAGTGGGACCTCGGCGAGGCGGAGGCCGCGGAGCGCACTCTTCGCGAGGCGATGGCTGCGCTGCCTCGGGACCAGCCGCGATGGAAGGCCCGGCTGCTCTCGGCTCTCGCGCACCAGCACTGGTCGGCCGCGCGGCACCGCGACGGCGTCGCGGCGGCTCGGGAGGCCCTCGCGGCGGCCCAGGCCGCGGACGACCCCATCGAGGAGGGCTGGGCCCGGATGATCCTCGGCGCGACGCTGGCCGGATCCGGGGATAGCCTGAGCGGCGTCGCCGAGCTTGAGACCGCGGCGATCCTGCTGCGGTACGACGAGGGCATCGACAACGTCGTGACAGCGCTCACCGAGGCACTGCAGCTCGCCGGCCGGCACGAGGACGCCATCCAGATGGCGCTCGAGGCGATCGAGCGCGCCCAGGGCGCCGCCGGATCGCGGCGTCGCTACGTGCCCTACTTCCTCGCGAACCTGTGCGACTCGCTCGTGCAGCTCGGTCGATATCGCGAGATCGGACGGTATCTCGACACGGTCGACTGGCCGCGCAACGGCGGCCGGTCGTCGACATGGCTATTCCAAAGTCGGGCCAACGTCGAGATCGCGAGCGGCGACCTCATGGCGGCGCGCCAGGCCCTCGAGGCCGGGGCTGCACGATTCCGGGAGGGCGCGGCGTACATGGACTGGTTCTGGCAGCGCTCCTCGGAGACGGAGCTGGCCCTTGCCGAGGGTCGCCTCGAGGACGCTCATCGCATCGCCCACCATGCGATCGAGTCGTCGCCCGATCCAACCCACGACTCGATCCTCTGGCGTTTCATCGTGCTCGCGCTGCGGGCTGACGCCGACCTCGCCGAGCGAGCGGCCGCCCGGCGTGGCGATGCCGCGACCATCGATGACCTGCGGAGCGGTGCCGCCGCGCTCGTCTTGGTCATCGAGACCGTCGCTGACGAAGCGCGTGTCGCAGGCCGGCTGACGCCGATGCTCGAAACGTACGAGCGCCAGGTGGCCGCCGAACGGTCACGCGTCGACGGCCGATCTGACCCGGACGCCTGGACAGAGGTCGCCGAGGCGGCCGAGCGCGCCGGATTCCGACCCAACGTCGCCTACGCCGCGTTCCGCGAGGCCGAGGCCGCACTCCGTCAGGATGGCCCGTCCGATCGCGTGGTCGGGTCGCTCGCGAAGGCGCGAGCGGTCGCCGGGGAGATCGGTGACGTGCCCTTGCTCCAGCAGATCGACGACCTTGCCCGTCGCGGCCGGATCGACGAGCCGCGATCCCCCGACATCACACTGGCCGCCGCGGATCGTGTCCCGGAGGACCCATGGGGCCTCTCGAGCCGCGAACGCGAGGTCCTGGCCCTCCTTGCCGAGGGCCGCACGAACCGCCAGATCGGCGAGGCGCTGTTCATCAGCGACAAGACCGCCTCGGTCCACGTCACCCACATCCTCGACAAGATGGGTGTGTCCAGCCGGACCGAGGCCGCGCTTCTGGCCGCGCGAGCCGGCGTGTCGGCGTCGGCGCCGGCGCCGACGGCCTTGACGCTCGAGCCGCCGGCCCCGTAGTATCCGCCCACAACCGAAGAGATCTTATCAAGAGTGGCAGAGGGACCGGCCCGTTGAAGCCACGACAACCTACCGGCGTGGAGTCGGCAAGGTGCCAAGTCCGGGCAGGTCTTCCTGCACGATAAGGGAAACCCCTTCGGGGACCCCCTTCCCGTCCAGGGCGGTCGCCTGTCCATCCGGTCCCAAGGCACTCCCCCACGCCTCGCGGAGAATCCCATGGCGATCGAGACCCCGTCCGTCCCAGCAGCGACGACCCGGATCGTCGGGCTGCGCTGTCGCAGCTGTCGGCATGCCGAACCGATCGGGCTGTGGTATGTCTGTCCGGCCTGTTTCGGGCCACTCGAGGTCGAGTACGACTACGGACTCGCCGAACGGACGCTGACCCGAACGGCGATCGCGGCTCGGGCGCCCGGGATCTGGCGCTATGTCGAACTGCTCCCCGTGGATGCGCCACCGACCCGCGGGCTGCCGGTCGGGTCCACGCCCCTGCTGGTGGCCGACCGCCTGGCGCCGACGCTCGGCCTGGATCGCCTCTGGATCAAGGACGACACGCGCAATCCGTCCCTCAGCTTCAAGGACCGCGCCGTGGCGGTCGCGGCGGCCCGAGCCGTCGAGTTCGGGCTGGAGGCCCTCGCCTGCGCCTCGACCGGTAACCTGGCCGGCGCGACTGCGGCCGCGGCCGCCGCCCTTGGTCTCCCCGCCTACGTCTTCATCCCGGCCGACCTCGAACCGGCCAAGGTTGACCATGCGCTGGCCTATGGTGCGACCGTCGTCCCGATCGAGGGAACCTACGACGACGTCAACCGGCTCTGCCTGGAGGTGGCTGACGAGACCGGCTGGGGCTTCGTCAACATCAACCTGCGGCCGTTCTACGCCGAAGGCTCCAAGACGCTCGCCTTCGAGATCGCCGAATCGCTCGGCTGGCGCTCGCCCGATGTCATCGTCGCACCGGTGGCGTCGGGGGCGATGTTCACGCGGGTCGCCCGTGGGTTCGAGGAACTGGTCGAGCTCGGCCTCATCGAGCGGCGGCCCATCCGCTTCGTCGGTGGCCAGGCCGCCGGTTGCGCCCCGGTCGCGACGGCCTGGGCGGCCGGCACGGACGTGATCGAACCCGTCCGCTCGCCGGACACGATCGTCCGCTCGCTGGCCATCGGCAACCCGGCCGACGGGCGGTACGCGGTCGAGCTGGCGAACGAGTCCGGCGGCTCCATCGAGGCGATCGAGGACGTCACGACCGCGGCTGCGATCCGCGACGTCGCCCGACTCGAGGGCATCTACCCGGAGACGGCCGGCGGCGTGACCCTGGCCGCGGCGGCCGCGGCGCGACGGCGCGGGATCATCCGTCCGGGCGATGAGGTGGTCGCGCTGCTCACCGGGAACGGCCTCAAGACACCGGATGCACGAACGCTCGGTCTCGGCGACGGGGTCGCCCGGCCCGGTCAGCCGGGGCTCGCCCCGGCCATCCGACCGAGCCTGGCCGCCTTCGAACGCTGGCTGGCCGGGGACCCGGCATGAGCACCGTCCGGATTCCGCCGACCCTTCGAACGTCGACCGGCGGAGCCAAGCAGGTCCAGGTCGCCGGCTCGACCGTGCGTGAGGTCGTGACCGGCCTGGTCGCCGCCTATCCAGCCCTCGGCGCACAGCTCCTCGCAGAGAACGGCGACCTGAACCGGTTCGTCAATGCCTTCCTGAACGACACGGACGTGCGCCACCTGGAGGCGCTCGACACGCCCGTCGCCGAGGGCGACACGCTCGTCCTGCTGCCGGCGATGGCCGGCGGCTGAGCCCCTGGCAGCCGAGCTGCGCGCTCAGGCCTCGTTCAGCGCCTGGGCCAGATCGGCGATGAGGTCGTCGACGCCTTCGATCCCGACCGACAGCCGGAGCAGCGCCGGATCCACCTCGAGCGGGGAGCCGGCGACCGACAGGTGGGTCATCGCGGCGGGAACTTCGATCAGCGATTCCACGCCGCCGAGCGACTCGGCCAGGGTGAAGAGCCGGGTCCGTTCGGCGATGGCCACGGCACGCTCCGCGGGGGTGCGATGGTGGCGCCCGCCGGCGGCCGGGAAGAACGAGACGATTCCTCCACCCGCGCGCATCTGTGCGGCGGCCGGTCCCTTCGCCAGACCCGGATAGTTGACCCGGTCCACGTCCGGCCGTTCGACCAGGAAGCGGGCGATGGCCGCTGCGTTGGTGCTGCTCCGTTCGACTCGCAGGTGGAGCGTTCGCAGGCCGCGCAGGACCAGGAAGCAGTCGAGTGGCCCCGGGACCCCGCCCATCGCGTTCTGCAGGAAGCGAAGGCGCTCCGCGACCGCGTCGTCAGAGGTCACGGCGATCCCAAGGATCGTGTCCGAATGGCCGGCCAGGTACTTCGTCGCGCTGTGGAAGACGATGTCGGCGCCCAGCGTCAGCGGCCGCTGGATGGCCGGCGAGGCGAACGTGTTGTCGACCACGATCAGCGGCCGGCGCCCGCCGGCGACGCCACGCTCGCGAACGACCGCTGCCGATGCGGCGATATCCACCAGCTTGAGCAGCGGGTTGGTCGGGCTCTCGAACCAGACCAGCCGGGTGCGTTCGGAGAGCGCCTCCCAGAGCGCATCCTGGCCCGACGCGAGGTCGACGTAGCGAGCATCGACGCCGTGCGGCCGATGGACCCGCTCGAGATAGCGGAACGTCCCGCCGTAGACGTCGTCTCCGACGAGGATCTCGTCGCCCGGCCCGGCCAGCTCGGCGATGGCGGCGGTCGCGGCGGATCCAGACGCAAAGGCGATCCCGTGGGTGCCGCCTTCGAGTGCCGCGACGGCGCGCTCCAGCCGCTCTCGGGTGGGGTTCTGCGAGCGGGCGTACTCGTAGCCTAGGCGCGGCCGGCCGACACCGTCCTGGGCGTAGGTCGAGGTCTGGTAGATCGGTGGCGCGACGGCGCCGGTCAGCTCGTCCGGCTCGGCGCCGGCATGGACCGCCAGCGTCTCGAAGGAGTCGGCGTGGTCGGCGTGGTCGGCATCGTTCACCGCGGCATCATGGCATCCGTGCGCACATCTGCGCTAACAGTCCGAGGTCGTCCAGCCGTCGAGCTCGAATACGAGTTCCTCGCCGTCGATGTCGTCGATCTGGACGCCCGTCTGGCGGAAGCCCAGCCGCCCGACGATCGCGAGCGAGGCCATGTTGTGCGGGGCGACCGACGCACGGAACCGCTGGACGTCGTGCTCGTGCGCCGCCCAGTCGAGGAGCGCGTGAACGACTTCAGTCGCGACGCCCTGGCGTCGGTAGTCGGGCTCCACTCGATACCCGATCTCGACCCGGCCATCGGGATCGGGCGGTGCGTGGAATCCCGCCGAGCCGATGATCCGCCTCGTTCCGTCGGCCGCGGTCAGGACGATCGCCCGGCCGAGCCACGGCTGGGCCGACGGATCCACGCTGAGGTCGGCGATCCGGAACTGGAGGAAGTGGTCGAGTCGATCGGGCAGCTCCGGAGGCACGCTCGCCCCGATCTCCGCCGCAGCGCCGTCGAGGTCACGGGTGAGAAGCATGCGCATGAACCGCATTGACATGGAAACCAGCTCGAAGCGGCGGGTTCGAATCGGGGGAACGTCCATCTGCGCATCGTCGCATCCCGAGGCCGGCTACGCCGCCACGCGTCCACATCACGGTCCCGACGTCTGCGCCTGCTCGTCCGGCAGCGCCGCCATCGTGTCGCAGGTCAGCGATAGGCTCTCAACGTCCGTATCGCTCACATCGATGAATCCTGGGCTTGTGGGCCCATAACGGGTGGACCGGGACCGAGGCGCCGGGTTCGTACGCCTGATCCACGCTCGGCTGGGGCGTGAACCCCGAGTGCTCGTAGGTCCCCGACGGCTCAATGGCCGTTCCTGGCCTGGATCAACTGCTGCCAGCGATATTCGCCGGCGGAACGGTCGTCTGCGATGCCACGTGCCCGTTGCGACGAGTGCGTCCGACGCCGAGTGCGTCCGGAGACGCCACGTCCACGCGCGCCGGCAACCCCTCCACGCATCCACGGGTAACCTGATACATTCCTGACGCACGTTTTCCACTCGCGAGGAGCCCATGAGCACCGCTGCCCAGGAGAGACCGGCCACCGTCATCGCGCCGATCTCGCTGCGCGACCGCCTCCTTGCCTGGAAAGAGATCTGCGAGACCGCCAACCCACCAGCGACCCGGCCGCTCGACACGGTCGGCAAGTGGCTCGTGATCACCCGCGCCGCCGTCTTCCCGATGACCATCTGGTCCGGGATGATCGGGGGCCTGCTCGCCGTCGAGGCGGCCCGGACGTCCGCCGGCGCCCCGGTGGACTGGGGCCTCTTCCTGATCGCGGTGGTCGGCCTGGTGGTCGCCCACGCGGCGAACAACATGATCAATGACTACTTCGACACGTCCAACGGCATCGACACGGACGACTACGTCCGGGCCCTCTACGCCCCGCATCCGATCCTGGCCGGCTGGGTGACCAGGCGTCAGCTGGCTGCGGCGATCCTGATCGTCAACGCGATCGGCGCCGTGCTGATGCTCTACCTCGCCTCGGTGCGCGGGCCGCTGATCATCGCCTTCGCGCTCGGCGGGCTGTTCGTGTCGGTCTTCTACGTTGCGCCGCCGATCCGGCTCAAGCATCACGGCCTGGGCGAGCCCGGCGTCCTGCTCGTCTGGGGCCCGCTGATGATCGGCGGGACCTTCCTGGCCGCGACCGGCACCGTCCCAGCCTGGGTCCTGCTGGTCTCGCTGCCCTACGCCCTGCTCGTGACCTCGGTCCTGTTCGGCAAGCACATCGACAAGATCCAGGCGGACACCAAGCTCGGCGTCCGGACCATGCCGGTCATCCTCGGCGAAGCGCGGGCCCGGACGATCGGCCAGTGGCTGATGATCCTCTTCTACCCATTGACGCTGGCGGTCGTCCTGGCCGGGATCATCGGGCCGTGGGTGCTCATCGTGGTCCTCGGCATCCCTCGCCTGCTGTCCGTGCTCACGGTCTTCCGCCAGCCGAAACCGCTCGCGCCACCGCCCGGCTATCCCGAGCGCGGCTGGCCGCTCTGGTTCGTGGGCTACGCGTTCATCCACACCCGCCGCGCCGGCGGCCTCTTCACGCTGGGCCTGCTGCTCAACGCCCTGCTACCGATCCGGTTGCCCTGGCTCTAGGTCCGCGGGATCACGCCGCCTCGTCGTCCCCCAGGTAAACCACGATCGCGACCTCGTCCGGGACGGATCTGGCGAGTCGCTGATCCGCGGTCAGGAGCGGACGATCGAGACGCCGGGCGACCTCGACCCAGTGGGCGTCTCCCCACGTCAGGCCATGGCGCTGGGCAAGATCGATGATGACCTCGTCCTTCGGGTTCAGGCTGGCGATCACCGGTTCCAGACCGTCGATCGCCAGCATCCATCCCGGGACGTTCACCCAGTCGACGCGTCCGGCACGAGCCGCACGGATGAGGGCATGCCGAACCTCGAACGCGAAGTGGGCCGCGACGACCGGCGTGAGGCGGCCGTCGACAAGCCCGCCGATGAACCTGACGGCCGCCGGGTGCAGATGCTCATCCGGCAGCGCCCAGGCCACGGCGACACTGCTATCGATGACGACGTCGCTCACGCGCCAGCTCCTCCAGGGCTCGATCGGCTGCGTCTCCACCCTCGAGGGCACGGGGGTGGTCGCGCTCCGCGCGGATGTAGTCGACGGCGGTCAGCCCGTCCGGGTCAGGTTTGGACAGAGCCGCCAGCCGCTTGATCTCCTCGATGGCCGCACGTCGCCGCGCCAGCTTTGCCTGGCGGTGTCGCTCCAGGTTCGCCGGGGTGTACGGAAAGGTGCCGATCTCCCAGTCCGCCCCGCTCGAATAGGCCATGGCAGCCTCACCGATACGATGCCCGGCCACCCGAACCGATTGAGCCGCGTACAGAGCGTCCTCGTCCAGGAGCACGAAGACCCGCCGACCCTCCCGCCGCATCTTGAGTGCACCCGACCTGATCTGCCGCCACACCGTTCGCTCGCTCCGGCCCAGCCGTACCGCCGCGTCGGGGATCGAGACTGCCACTGACGTTGCCATGTCAGTGCCATCATGGCAGTGTCCTGTCGCGATGTCAAGGCGCCGGCTACCCTGGCGTTGGAGGCATCCCGTTCTCTGAGCCGGCCACGGCCGCTGAGCCCGACCGGCTGAGCCGGGCTGATCCCGGGCAGCATCAACGTCGCGTCAGCTGAGCGTGCCGACCCCGGAGTGCTGTTCAAACGCGGGGGTCGCCGAGCGTGGCTGTCTCCGCATTGATCCGCCCTGTCATCACCCGCACGGGCGGACCGCTGGCGGACCCGGCGCGGGACGGCACAGCTCAGGACGTTGGGAGGCGTACGCCGACGGTCGGATCCGTTGCCCTGGCTGCAGGGCCGGTCTAGAGTCGTCCGCCCGCCGCCCGGATTGCCGCGACATGGACCCGCGGGTCAGGGTAGTCCTCGCACCACTGGTAGCGATGGGCGTGAGCCAGGCGGCCGTCGGGCGCGACGACGAACTCCCCGGGGAGCTGCCACGGATTGTCCACCAGGGCGCGGTCCGTGCCATGGCGGGACGCCGACAGGCTGAGTCCGGCCTCCAGGTCGCAGCGCAGGAACTCGTCCGGGGCATCGAACAGGATCTGCGCCGTCGTTCCTTCAAGGAGCCCGTAGGCCTCCAAGGAGCCCGTAGGCCTCGTATCCGCGACGGTCAGGGTCGACCAGGATGCTCACGTCGATTCCCTGGCGTTCGGCGTAGCGCGCGGCCCGCTCCGGTTCGCCCTGGCCGACGATGATGACGTTGGCGCCGGCCGCGTGGTAATCGGGCAGCTCGGTCGTCAGGCGCCTGTCGCGGTCCATCCCGCATGAGCAGCCGAAATGTCGCCAGAACAGGATCAGCGCCGGCCCGGCCACCCACGACGAGGCGAGGCGAACGCTGCGTCCCGCGGTGTCTGTGAGCTCGGCGTCCGGGGCCTGATCGCCGAGCTGCGGCGGCAGGGTCGTCCAGCGTGTCCGCCTTGGACCCACGGCCCAGGCGCGCTTCCAGCGCTCCTCGGCAGCATCGATGAGTTCGTCTATCGTGCCGATCTCCGTCCTCCTGCCCGCCTGGTCAGCCTCGCCCGTCGGGCCGATGTGCGAGGTACTCGAGGAGATCGAGCTTGGTGACGACGCCGATGGGTCGATCGCCGCTCGTCGCGATGACGGCCGACGCTCCGGCCGACAGGAGTGCGAAGGCCTGGTCAAGGGTGGCCGACAGGTCCACGAACGGCAGAGGCCGATCCATCACCTCGCCGACGGTCCGTTCGACGATGGATGGGTCGCGAAACGCGCGATCGAGCAATCCCTTCTCTGTGATCGAGCCGACGAACCCCGCGATCGCGTCACCCTCGGGCTGCTCCGAGACCGGGAGCTGACTGATTCCGTACTCCTGGAGGATCGCGATCGCCGCGCCGACGCGCTGCGTCGTGCGGGCCAGCACGAGATCCGGCAGCGGTCCGGCATGGTGCCGGTCGTGGAGCAGGTCCGCGACGCGGACCACCGCGCCGGTCGTGGCGAGCAGACCGTTCGCCCGCATCCACTCGTCGTTGTAGATCTTGGACAGGTAGTTCCGGCCGCTGTCGGGCAGGAGCACCACCACGACCGCGCGGTCGCCGTCCGGCGCCTCGGTGAGCTCGCGGACGACCTGGCGGGCCGCGACCAGCGCCGTCCCGCACGAGCCGCCGGCGAGGATCCCCTCCTCACGGGTCAGCCGCCGAGCCATCGCGAAGGCGTCCCGATCGCTCACGCGGACCCAGCGATCGACCATCGACGGGTCGTAGGTGCCCGGGAAGAAATCCTCGCCGACCCCCTCGGTCAGGTAGGGACGCGCGGTGTCGCCCGACAGGACGCTGCCCTCGGGATCGGCCCCGATCACCTGGATCTTCGGGTTGCGCTCGCGTAAAGCCCGGGCCGCGCCGGAGATCGTGCCGCCGGTCCCGACGCTGGCCACGAAGTGGGTGACCCGGCCTTCGGTCTGGTCCCAGATCTCGGGACCGGTCGTTCGTTCGTGGGCGAGCGGGTTTTCCATGTTCCAGTACTGGTCGGGCTTGAACGCGCCGGGAATGTCGCGGGCCAGCCGGGCGGCCACGGAGTAGTAGCTCTCCGGCGATTCCGGGGCCACGTTGGTCGGACAGAGGACGACCTCCGCGCCATAGGCCCGCAGCAGCTGCTGCTTCTCGGACGATTGCTTGTCGGCCATCACGAAGATGCAGCGGTAGCCCTTGAGGGCGGCGGCGATCGCCAGGCCGTGCCCGGTGTTCCCCGAGGTCGGCTCGATGATCGTGCCGCCCGGCTTGAGCAGGCCGGCCCGCTCCGCCGCCTCGATCATCGGCAGGCCGATCCGGTCCTTGACCGAACCTCCAGGGTTGAGCATCTCGAGCTTGGCCAGCAGGAGTGGCTGGCGCTCGGCCGGGCCCAGGTCGCGGGTGAGCCGGGTGATCCGGACCAGCGGCGTGTCGCCGACGAGATCGAGGATGGTTTCGGCGTAGCGCATTCCGGCGAGGATACCGTGCCCGCTTGACGGACGGTCAGCCGTCGCGGTCGAGGCGCCCGGGTCGCAGCAGCAACCAGGTCAGCCGGGCGCGGAACCTCCTGGGATGCGATGGTGGATCCACGGTCCATTGGTGGATCGCCTCGACCACCGGTCCGAGCATGGTCGCCAGCGACTCGCTCATCCGGCGCGCGACGTCAAGCTCCTCTCGTGAACCCGGGGCCGGAAGCGCCTCACCCGGCTCCAGCCCGGCCAGCTCCCGGACCGACGTGACCGGGAGGACCCGCGAGGCCATCCGACGGCCGAGGTAGAGCTCCTCCGTGCCGACCATCGCCAGCGGCACGATCGGCGCGTCCGTGCGCAGGGCGATCGCCGCCCAGCCCGTCCGGAAGGCCCCGAGCCGCCCCGGCGGGCCGCTCACGGTACCCTCGGGCATCTGGACGAAGACGCCCCCGTTGCCGAGGACGGCCCTGGCCGACTCGACGTGCTGGTCCATACCCAGGCCTCCCCGCCAGACCGGCAGCAACCCGCCCAGCCGATGGATCAGGCGCTCGCGCCAGCGGGAGGTGAACGTCGACGGCGCACTGCCCAGGAACCAGGCCCGGGGCTCGACCGGGATCGCGTGGACGACCACGAACGGGTCCATCCAGCCGCGATGCGCGGCCCCGACCAGCAGGTAGCCGCCGGCGGGCAGGTGTTCCTGGCCGTCTGTCCGGATCCGGAAGCGGAAGATGGCGAACAAGAGGAACCGGGCCACCAGGCGGAGCAGCCGGTATTCGATCGAGGCCTTCGATTCGGGCGGGCGGCCCAGCCAGGCGAGGCCCTCGATCGCGCCGCCACGGGCGATCGCGAGCGCCTCCGGTGAGACGCGGGCCGGCGGCGGGCGGCGAGGGGAGCCGGCGCTCTCTTCCGGATCGGCCATCTCAGATCGGGGCGTCGACCGGCTGGCCCTCATCGCGCGGTTCGATGCCGGGGCCCGGGCCCGATCCCAGGGCTTCGACCGGCGCTCCCAGCGCGCCCCAGGTCGTACCCTCCGGCCGACTCGGCGGGTCGTCCGTCGGATGACCCGGCCGGTGCCGCCAGACAAGCGCGATCAAGGCCGGCAGGATGAACAGGAGCGACACGATTTGCGCCGTCGGGATGTCGAAGAACGTCCAGTTGTCCTGGCGCAGGAACTCCAGGCCGAAGCGGACGATCCCGTACCAGGTGAAGAAGATCAACACGAGGTCGCCCGGCCGCAGCCGTGAGCGGAGCCGGAACCCGAGCCAGATCAGCACGACAGCACCGAGCACGCCAGACAACGACTCGTAGAGGAAGAGCGGGTGGAAGCGGGTCGTCTCGGCGAACTCAGGACCACATGGATACGCCGCGATCCGATGGACGCACTCGATCGGGATCCCCCACGGGAGCGTGGTCGGCGGGCCATAGAGCTCCTGGTTGAAGAAGTTCCCCCAGCGGGCGACGGCCTGCATCGCGAACAGGGCGGGCGCGATGATGTCCGCCCAGCGCCAGAACGGCAGTCGCTTGAGCCGGGCATAGACGATGACGGTGACCAGGCCGGTGGCGATCCCGCCGTAGACACCGAGTCCGGTATACGGCGGCAGGACGATCTTGAGCAGGTCACCCTGGTAGAGCGCCCACTGGTCGATGACGTGGTAGAGGCGCCCGCCGATCAGGGCCGCGATCGCGACCACGATCATGGCGTTGCCGACGATCTCGGGATCCTCTCCGGCTCGCCTGGCCAGGCGGACCAGGACCTGGTAGGCGACCGCCAGCCCGACTGCATAGCCGATGCCGTACCAGTAGACCGGCAGCGGCCCGAGCTGGAAGGCGATCGGGTTCGGGATGAAGTCGAACATCCGCCGAAGTGTAGCGGGCGGGCTCCCTATACTCCCGGGCAGTGAATGCCGAGTTCAACGTCTGGCTGCTGATCGTCGGGCTCGTCGTGGGAGCCGGACTGGCCTGGGTGGTCATGATGGACGCCCGCCGACGCGAGGCCGACGTCGATACGCTCGAGCGGCCGCGGGAGGCGGCCTGGCTCGCGGCGGTCCTGGCCGAGGATGGCTACGACGTGAGCCCGGAAGCCGCCGAGCATCTGCTGCTCCTCCATCGGGCTTACCTCGAGGCGCCGCCGCCCGACGAGATCGACGAAGAGCCCGCGGAGGGGGCTGACGACACGCCGGCGACGCCCGGCGGCGCCGCCTCCGACTGAGCCACCCGCCTTAGAGCCCGCCGCCCAGCACCGGTTCCCCGTCGATCGCCGTGCCCGAGGCATCAACCAGCGAGACCCCGAAGGTGGCGCCACTGAGCAGGCCCTCGACCGCCGGCACGGGTCCGATCCAGAAGGCCAGGTCGTCACTGAAGAACATCTTGCCGACTCGATCGCGCTGGCCCGCCCGCTCGACCCAGCAGCGGTACTCCTGGCCGGCCTTAGGCGGTGTCAGGCCGGTCGCCACGACCACGAGCTGCGACGTCGACGGCGAGAAGACAAGGCTGCCGGCCAATGACGGGTCGGACCCGGCGAGCGCGACTCGCCTGACGTCGGGTTCGGCCGTGACCTCCAGGGTGGCGGCCGCGACCCGCTCGAGCGCATCGATCGCTTGAGCCTGGGTCGCCAGGCGCTGATCCAGCTGCCAGCTGACGACCAGGGAGGTGGCCACGACCGACAACACGACCGAGGCGGCGAGCGCGGCGACCCAGCCGAGGGAGCGGTGACCCCGACGCCCGACTGAGGGATGGGCCTCGTTCGGTATCGTGGCCGACGCCGCCGCGGCGCCTGCCGCGCCACGCTGGACGCCCGCGGCACGAACCGCCGCGATCGTTCGCTCGCGGAGATCAGCCGGCGGCATCTCCCGCACCACGCCGCGGACGACAGTGGACGCCCGCTCCAGGCGCGTGAGTTCATCGGTGCACGAGGGACAGCCGGCCAGGTGCCCGGCAACCGCCTGGGCCGTCGCGGTATCGCCGGCCATCAGCCGCTCGAGCCCTCCCGGCTCCACGGCGGCAAGTTCCAGGTGCTCCTTCGCGATCGTGTGGTCCATCGTGTCCTATCGATCCCGGCCGGTCGAGACCGGCACATCAGCGAGCCCGGCCATTGGGCCGAACTCCCCGCCGAGCGCCTCGCGCAGACGCCGCAACGCTCGGCGGGTCCGCGTCTTCACCGTGCCGAGCGGCCAGTCGAGCCGATCTGCGATCTCTGTCTGCGAGAGGTCGTCCTGGTAGGCCAGCAGGATGACGGTTCGCTCCTGATCGGGCATCCCGGCCATCGCGGTCCTGATCGCATCGCGCAGTCCAGTGGCATCGACTGCTTCCTCCGGCCCGGCTGGCTGGACCGCCCCCGCGATCATCGTTCCCCTGGCCATGGCCCGCTCGAGGCTCTGTGTCTCGCTCTCGTCGGACGCCGCAGATGGCGGCGTGGTGACGAGCCGCGGACGCCGACCGGCCGCCCGCAAGCGATCGACCGCCCGGTTGCGACCGATCGCGTGCAGCCACGCACGCAGTGAACCCACCGCCGGGTCGAACAGCTCAGCCCGGTTCCACAGGGTCAGGAATGTGTCCTGCACGACCTCCTCGGAGATCCCTCGATCCGCTGTCAGCCGGTATGCCGAGGCGAAGATCGACTCGCCATACCGGTCGTAGAGGGTCGCCAGGGCGGCCTCCGAACCCCCCGCCAGCTCGCGGACGAGCCTGGTGTCGTCGGACGACGAGCCACGAACCTCTGCCACCTGCTACGCCTCGTCGGTCGTGTCGGTTTCGGGCCCCACGGCCTGCAGCAGCTCCAGCAGGCGGGCATCGATCCGGTCGAGTCGCGGCGGAACCGTCATGTCAGCCGGCGATCGAGACGCCGATCAGCGAACCGATCAGGTAGGTGACGAGCGCGGCGACCAGACCGATCCCGAGCTGGCGGGCGCCCGAGAAGAGTGCGCTCCGGCCGGTCAGCAGGCTGACCGCCGCCCCGACGGCGAAGAGGGCGACGAGGCTCAGGCCCAGGCTGAGCACGATCGCCACGGTCCCCTCGACGAAGAGATAGGGCCCGACCGGCACGACGGCCCCGATGGCGAATGCCACGAAGGAGCCACCGGCCGCGCCCCAGGCCGAACCGAGCTGGTCGGGATCGAGGCCGAGTTCCTCGCGCACGAGGATATCGAGCGCCGCCTCGGGGTCCTCGAAGATCCGGTGGGCGATCCGTACGGCCTCGTCGTGGGTGAAGCCCTTGGCGCGATACGAGGCGGCGAGCTCGGCCTCCTCCTCTTCCGGCATCGCCTCCATCTCCGCCCGCTCCAGGGCGATCTGGCGCTCGAACAGCTCGCGCTGGCTCTGCATGGAGATGTACTCACCCGCAGCCATGCTGAATGCCCCGGCCAGCAGACCGGCGATCCCGGCGAGGAGGATGAAGCTGGGGTTGCCTGCGGCCGCGCCGGTGACGCCCATGACCAGCGAGAGGTTGCTGACGAGGCCGTCGCTGACCCCGAAGATCACCGCGCGCAGCGTCCCGGACCGCCCGCTCCGACGGTGCCAGGCTTCCCCCTGACCGACCTCCGCGGCACTCCCTGCTCCCCGTGCGACCGCCACGCCATCGCGCTCCGGCTCCCCGACTCCAGCGGGCCGGGCCCCGGTCTTGAGCCGGTCCCAGATCTCGGCGTGCTCGCGCTCGTCCGCGGCGATCGCCTCGACCTCCGGCGAAGCGCCCTGCGCCACATAGAGATCCTCCTCGTCGCCCTCCAGGGCCTTCACCAGCTCGGCGACCGCCCCGGTCCCGAACAGGCGAGCGGCGAGGATGATCAGCCGGACCCGCATCCGCGGTCGGTCGGCCGCGGGCACCACGGCGCCGAGCTCGGTCAGCTTCGATGCCCAGACCTCGGCGTGACGTCGTTCGTTCGACGCGATCTTGCGAAAGGCCGCGGCCCGATGCGGCTCCTTCTCGATGCCGGCCAGGGCGTCGTACAGGGCGATCGCATCGCGTTCCAGCTTCAGGTTGTCGAGACTCTGGCCGACGTCGATCGGGGACATGACGGCATCGTAGGTCATCGCCGAAGCGTAGACTCGGGTCCATGACACGCCTTGATCTGCCCGCCCTGCGTTACTTTCGGGCGGCCGACGTTGCCGCGGCGATGCCCGACATCGACGAACGCCTGGCGCTGGCCGAGCGCACCCTGACGGCGCTCGTGGGCGGTGCCGAGCTCCCACCCAAGATCGGCATCCATCCGCGACCGGAGGGCTCGTTCGTCCACGCCATGCCCGCCCATCTGCGGGGCGCCGAGCCGGGCGGGCGCGACGACCTGATCGGCATGAAATGGGTCGCCGGGTTCGCCACGAACAACGCGCTGGGGCTGCCGGCGATCAACGCGCTCGTCGTTCTCAACGACGCGGCGACCGGGCTGCCCCTGGCGATCCTCGACGGCGGACCGATCACGGCCGCGCGAACCGCGGCGGTCTCGGGCGTGGCCGTCAGACGCTACGCGCCGGTGATCCACGGACGGCCACCGCAGGCGGCCCTGATCGGCGCGGGCGTCCAGGGCCATAGCCACCTTCCGGTCCTGGGGCGGGTCCTGCCCGGCGTCCGGCTGTCGCTCTTCGATCGGGACACGGGGCGGGCGGAGGCGCTCGCCGACGCAGCCCGAGGCACGGCCGGCATCGGGTCGGTGACCATCGCCCCGGATGCCCGTTCGGCCGTTCGCGGAGCGGACGTGGTGGTGACCGTTGCGTCGTTCGGGCCGGTCCAGCAGGTCATGACCTCGGACTGGTTGACCCCGGACGCATTGGTGGTTCCGGTGGACTACGCGACCTATTGCGCCGCCGAGGTGGCCCGCGGGGCGGCGCTCTTCCTGGTGGACCATCGCGACCAGTTCCTGGCGAATCGCGATGCGGGCCTGTTCGAGGACTACCCGGAGCCGACGGCGACCATCGGCGAGGCGCTGCTCGCCCGTACGCCGAGACCGTCGTCCGGCCGGGTCGTCGTGATCCATCTGGGCGTCGGCCTGGCCGATGTCGTCTTCGGGGCCGCGATCGTCCAACGCGCGGAGCAACTCGGATTGGGGATCGAACTGCTGCGCTGAGGCTGTCGCGATCTGCGGTTTCAGGACATAGTGCGACGACGTAGTACGACGTCGCAGTACCTCCGCTGAGGAGATCCGATTTCGCGCGGCCGGCGCTACTCGTTGACCTCCAGGGGGCCGTCGGGGACTTCGATCAGGATCCGGCCGGCCTCCACGACGACCGGATAAACCGCCAGCGGCGCCTCGGCCGGGGGATCGAGCGGCTCGCCGTTGTCGAGGTCGAAACGCGACAGGTGGAGCGCGCAGGTCAGCGTCCCGGCCGTCAGGAAGCCTTTGTCCAGCTCGAAGTACTCGTGGCTGCAGATTCCCTGCACCGCCGAGAACTCGCCGCCGGTGTTGACCACCAGGACCTGCGCCGTGCCGTCCACCCAGGCCATCTTCATGGTGCCCTCGGGGACCTCATCGACCCCGAGCAGGTCGATTCGTCTCACGCTGCCGCGTCGGCCCCCGCCCCCGTGCCGGCGGCCCATTTCGCCTCCAGCAGATCGCGAAGACGATCGCGGGCGTCCTCGAGAGGCACGCGGGCGACGACGGGCTCCAGGAAGCCGAGCACGATGAACTTGCGGGCCTCGTCCGGCGGGATCCCGCGGCTCTCGAGGTAGAAGAGCTGGGCCTCGTCGATCGGGCCGACCGAGCTCGCATGGGCGGCGCGGCGGCAATCGGGCTGGTCGATCTCCAGCGACGGGATGGCCACGGATCGGGTCGCTTTCGCCAGGTTCATCCCGAACTCACCCAGGAAGCTGTCCGTCCCGACCGCGCTGCGATCGATCACGATCATCCCCTTCATGAACGAGCGCGAGCGGTCCAGCAGCGCTCCCTTGGACAGCAGGTTGCCGGTCGTGTCCCGACCGATGTGGCGGGTGTACGAGGTCAGGTCGAACAGCTGATCCTCGCCGCCGAAGACGATCTCGACCTGCTCCACGGAGCTGCGATCGCCCTCGAGGCGATTGTCCACCCGGCTGCGCACCAGGCGTGCACCGAGCTGGGCGAGCGCCCAGTGCAGGGTCGCCCCCTCCCCGATGACCGCGTGGCGATGCTGGAAGGCGACGGTCCCGGCCCGAAGCTCCTGCAGGCTCGCAACGGCCAGCCTCGCATCCCGGCCGAGCGAAACCTCGAGCGTCCCGGCGAGGAGGGCCTGTGGGACCGTCTCGCCGGCGGCGCAGGCGATCGCCGGGCCGGAGGGGATCAGCTCTTCCACGATCGATGCGTCGGCCCCATCGCCGACGGTGATGATCGTGCGTCCGATGAGCGCGCGATCCGGCACCCCGGCGGCCCAGCGGATCACGATCGGCCGCTCCAGGTGAACGCCGGCGGGGATCTGCAGGCGGACACCCTGGCTCCAGAAGCCGCGAACGAGTGCCGCCAGCTTGTCGTTGTCGGGTAGTCCGGCGCCGCCCTCGAGCTGGGTGCGAAGGCCGTCCGGGTCGCGGGCGAGGGCCTGACCGAAGGTCTCCAGGACGACCCCGGCCGCGATCGCCGCCGGCTCCAGGACGAGCCCGGCCACGCCGTCCTCGCGCAGATCGATCAGCCCGGCAACACCCTCGGGGAGCGCGCCAGAAGCGATCGCGTTCGGCGCACTCGCGGTCCGCAGGTACGGCCGGGCCGTCATGAGCTCCGCGTTGCGCAGGTCCAGGTAGGTCGTGTAGAGCTGGTTCGGCTCGAGCGGCAGCTTTTCGAACGCGTCGGAGGCGGCCAGCCGTTCGGCGCGCAGCCAGTCCGGCTCGGAGCGCTCCGTCGCCAGCGCCTCGGCGAGGTCTCGGTCGGCGAAGGTGAACGGCAGGTCGGTCGGTGCCCGGCGGACCGGGCGAGGTCGTGGTGACGCGACCGTCATCCGAGCGACCCCTCCATCTCCAGCTTCACCAGGCGATTGAACTCGATGGCGTATTCCATCGGCAATTCCTTGGTGAAGACCTCCAGGAAGCCCTGGACGATCAGGTTGGTCGCCTCGTTCTCGGTCAGGCCGCGGCTCATCAGGTAGAAGACCTGCTCGGCGCTGACCTTGCCGACCGTCGCCTCGTGGGTCATCGAGGTGTCGTCTTCCTGGATGTCGATGTACGGATAGGTATCGCTGCGGCTGATGTCGTCGAGCATCAGGGCGTCACAGCGGACGCTGGCCACGACGTTCGTCGCGCCCGGCGAGACCTTCAGGTGGCCGCGGTAGGTCGCCCGCCCGCCGTCCTTGGAGACGGACTTGCTGACGATCCGCGAGCGCGTGTTGGGGGCCAGGTGGACGGCCTTGGCGCCGGTGTCCTGGTGCTGCCCCTTGCCGGCGACCGCGACGCTGATGATGTCCGCCGTGGCGCCCTCGCCGCGCAGGTAGATGGCCGGGAACTTGACCGTCTTGCGCGAGCCGGTGTTGGCATCGATCCACTCGACATTCGAGTTCGCGTA
>JBCLCL010000042.1:0-20906 GCA_038915815.1 Candidatus Limnocylindrales bacterium | reverse complement strand
ACGTCGGCAGGCCCGCCTCCGAAGCAAGCAGGGCGGCCTTGTCGGTCCGCTCCCAGGGCAGGTCAAGGTCCGGCCGTCCGAAATGGCCGTAGGCGGCGGTCTGGCGATAGATCGGCCGGCGCAGGTCCAGCGCGGCGATGATCGACGCCGGCCGCAGGTCGAAATGGCGCTCGATGAGGATCTGGATGGCCGCGTCGTCGATCCGTCCCGTCCCGAACGAGTCGACGCTGAAGCTGATCGGGTGGGCGATCCCGATTCCGTAGGCCACTTCGACCTCGAAGCGATCGGCCAGCCCGGCCGCGACCACGTTCTTGGCCACCCAGCGCGCCGCATAGGCGGCGGACCGGTCCACCTTGGTCGGGTCCTTCCCGCTGAACGCCCCACCGCCGTGACGGGCCATCCCGCCGTAGCTGTCGACGATGATCTTGCGCCCGGTCAGGCCGGCATCGCCCATCGGGCCGCCGGTCACGAAGCGCCCGGTCGGGTTGACATGCATGATCGGGTCGGTCTGGCGCAGCTCATGGGGGATGGTCGAGAGGATGACCGCCTCGACGACGTCCGAGCGCAGCCGTTCGATCCGGACGTCAGGGTCGTGCTGGGCTGAGACGACGACGGTCCGGACGCGGACCGGGACACCGTGCTCGTATTCGACCGTGACCTGGGTCTTGCCGTCGGGGCGCAGGTATGGCAGCTGGCCGGACTTGCGGACTTCGGCCAACCGGCGGGCCATCCGGTGGGCGAGGGCGATCGGCAGGGGCATCAACTCCGGCGTCTCGCGGCAGGCGAACCCGAACATCATGCCCTGGTCGCCGGCCCCGAGCTCGAACGCTGGTGCGGAATCGTCGCGCACCTCGAGCGCGGCATCGACCCCCTGGGCGATGTCCGGCGATTGCTCGTGGACGGACACGATCGTGCCGCAGGTCAGGTAGTCGAACCCATAGTCCGCGCGGGTGTAGCCGATGTCACGGACCGTCTCCCGCACGATCGCCTGGAAATCCACGTAGGTAGTCGTCGAGATCTCGCCCAGGACCAGGACCAGACCGGTGGTCGTCGCCGTCTCACAGGCGACGCGCGCCTGGGGATCCTCGCGGATGATCGCGTCGAGGATCGCGTCGGACATCTGGTCGCACATCTTGTCCGGGTGGCCCTCGGTCACCGATTCGGACGTGAACAGGTAGTGCGGGGCGTCGACGATGCTCATGGCCGCGAAGGGTAGCACGGCCCTCCCGCACCGGCGCCCCAGGGGGCTTGGCCCCCGAGGATCAGATGGCCAGGTCGGTCGCCAGGTCGGTCGCCAGGCCCGGTTCGCTCCGCGCCCGCCGCACGCGCCACTCGTCAAGGCCGGCCAACTCGACCGGCTCGAGTTCATCCGCGGGCTCGAAGCCGAAGACCTGGCCGAGGAACGACAGCTCGGCCTCCAGGGATCGCCGGATCGCGACCGCACCCCGGAACCCGTGGCCCTCGCCCTCGAACGGCAGGTAGGCATACGGGATCGCGTTCGCCGCCAGGGCTGCCACGATCGCCTCCGCATGCGACGGCGGGACCACCATGTCGTCGAGACCCTGCATGACCAGGACGGGGCAGGACATCCGATCGAGGAAATGGATCGGCGAGCGCTGCCGGTAGATCTCCGCGGCTTCCGGATACGGACCGACCAGGCGCTCCTCGTAGCGCGCCTCGAACTTGTGCGTGTGCTGCACCAGGGCCTCGAGGTCCCCGACCCCGAACAGGCTGATCCCAGCCGTGAAGACATCACGGAAGGCGAGCGCCGCGAGGGTCGTGTATCCGCCGGCGCTTCCCCCCGCGATGGCCAGCCGGTCCGGGTCGACGTCGCCGCGCGCGACGAGATGACGCGCCGCTGCGACACAGTCGTCGACGTCCACGATGCCCCACTGGCCGTCGAGCCGGCGCCGGTACTCCCGCCCATAGCCGGTGCTCCCGCCGTAATCGACGTCGACCAGCGCGATGCCGCGGCTGGTCAGGAGCTGCTTCGCGAGGTCCAGCGCGCTCGACGCGTTCGACGTCGGGCCGCCGTGGGAGAGCACGACCAGCGGCGGCCGCTCCCCGTCCGGTCCGCAGAACTTCGGGTTGCGCGGCGGGTAGTAGAGGGCGTGCGCGGTGCGTCCCTGACTGGTCGGGAAATGGATCGTTTCCGGAGCCGAAACGATGGTGGGGTCCAGCGCACTACGACTCGAGCGCCGCAGGACCCCGGCCACGGCCAGGCTGACCGGGTCGATGCGCACCACGACCGTCGGTTCGGTCGGTGAGCCGGCGATGGTGACGAGCCCTGGGTTACCGGCGCTCAGGCCCTCGAATTCCGTGTAGGGCGAAGCCACCTCGCGGACCTGCCCGCCCGACCGGATGTTGGTCAGGTGGTCGCGCCCGTCGTGCCGTCCCACGGCGACGATGGACCCGTCCGGGGCGAACGCGTAGGACGAGCGCCCGAAGATCCAGGCTGGGTCGGCGAATTCGGCCTCCATCGGCGCCAGCGGATCCAGGACCGGGCCGTCGAGCAGCCGGTAGAGGTTCCACCAGCCCGACCGATCGGACACGAAGTGGATGACGCCGTCCGGCGACCATTCCGGCTGGACGATCGATTCGTGCGGTCCACCAGCGGCGAGGATCGCCGCGCCAAGGGTCCCATCGGGCGCCACGTTCGCGATCCGTAGTCGGGTTGCGTCCCAGGGCATGTCCGGGAAGTCCCACTCCAGCCACGCCAGCCGACGGCCGTCCGGCGACAGTCTTGGGGCGGCCAGGAAGTCGGGACCGCTGACCAGGAGAGTCGGGGGGACAGCCCCGTCGAGCGGCACGGCGACGATGCCGGCCACTGGCTGGCCCTCGCCCGAATGGTCTTCGCGAACCGCCAGGAACCGGCGTCGAACGGGATCCGGTCGCAGGTCGGCGTAGCGCCAGGGTCCCTCCGGCGTGATGGCCACCGGCGTGTCGGCGTCGGGGTCCAGGCGGTAGAGCCGGTCGTCGCCGAAGTCGGAGAAGACCACCACGCCGCCGGCCACGACGTATGAGCCGCCCCCGTACTCATGGACGCGGGTGCGGACGTTGAACGGCGGCGGGGTGACGTCCGCCACGGATCCATCGACCGCACAGCGGACCAGCACGCGCCGACCGCCCTCCGACGGACGCGCCTCCAGCCAGTAGATCTCGTCGCCGTCGAGCCACGGCTCGGCGAAGCCGATGACGTCGCCGACGACGTCGTCGATCCGGATCGGCGACGTCCAGCTCCCGAACGGCGCGACCGCCGGCTCGGGTCGCTCGGTGGCTGCAGGGACCTCGGCGCGCGCTCGGTCCTCGGTCACGTGCCGTGACGCCACGAGCCGACATAGGCGGTCTGCTCGGCGGTCATCGGGTCCAGCGTGATCCCCAGGGCAGCGAGCTTGAGCCGCGCCACCTCGGCATCGATCGCCTCGGGCACGACGTAGACCCGCGGCTCCAGTTCGGCGTGGTGGAGGGCGACGTACTCGGCGGAGAGGGCCTGGTTGGCGAAGCTCATGTCCATCACCGCCGCGGGGTGACCCTCGGCTGCACCGAGGTTGACCAGGCGACCCTCCGCGATCAGGTTCAGGCGCTTGCCGCCGAGATCGAACTCCTGCACGTTCTCGCGGACGTCCCGCACGTGGCCCTCGGCCATCGCCCGCAGCGCGTCCAGGTCCAGCTCGGCATCGAAGTGGCCCGAGTTGGCCATGATGGCGCCATCGCGCATCGCCTCGAAGTGCTCGCGCCGGAAGACGTTGACGTTGCCGGTCGCCGTGATGAACAGCTCGCCCCAGGCCGCCGCCTCGCCCGCGGTCTTGACCTGGAAGCCGTCCATCAGTGCCTCCAGAGCCCGCACCGGATCGACCTCCACGACCGCGACATGGGCGCCGTGGCCGGCCATCCGGGAGGTGATCCCCTTGCCGACCCAGCCGTATCCGGCGACGACCACGTTCCGGCCGGCGATCAGGATGTTGGTCGCCCGCAGGATGCCGTCGAGCGTGCTCTGGCCCGTACCGTAGCGGTTGTCGAAGAGGTGCTTGGTCTGGGCCTCGTTGACGGCGATGACCGGGAAGCCGAGGGCGCCGTCGGCGGCCATCGCGCGCAGCCGGATCACCCCGGTGGTCGTCTCCTCGGTCCCCGCCAACACCTCCTTCACCTGGGCGGGCCGGCTGCTGTGGAGGAGTGAGACGAGGTCGCAGCCGTCGTCCATCGTCAACTGGGGTCGCGTGTCGGCGACCGCTTCCAGGTGCGCGTAGTAGGTGTCGCGATCCTCGCCGCGCCGGGCGTGGACCGCGATCCCGTATTCGACGACCAGCGCGGCCGCGACGTCGTCCTTGGTCGAAAGCGGGTTGCTCGCCGCAAGGACCACCTCGGCGCCGCCGGCCTTGAGCGTCCGCATCAGGTTGGCCGTCTCGGTGGTGACGTGCAGGCAGGCGCCGATGCGCAGCCCGGCGAGTGGCCGCTCGCGTTCGAAGCGCTCGCGGATCAGGCGCAGGACCGGCATCTCGCGCTCTGCCCACTCGATCCGTCGGATGCCCTCCGGCGCGAGGGCCAGATTCGTGACGTCGTGAGCGGGGTAGGTGCTGGTCGTCATCGAGTGTCGATCTCCTTGCGGCTGAACAGGCGCCGGAGCGGCGCGGCGAGGTCTGGCCACGGTGAACCGAGGCGATGGACCAGCCGCTCGTCGAAGCGAAGGTGCTCGCTGTAGCCGAGGCGGCGATAGGCATTCAGGGCCGGCGGGTTGTCGGCGCGGACGTTCAGCACGACCTGGTCGCACGTGCGCAGCAACTCCGCGGTGACGGCACTGGTGACTGCGGTGGCGAACCCACGGCCGCGGAAGTCCGCGTGGGTCAGCACGTTGCCGACGACGGCCAGTCGTGCGCCGGCGCTGACGACGTGGGTACCGGCGGCCGCCACCAGCTGGCCGTTGACCCGCATCCCGTGGTAGACGCCCTCGGCGAGGGTCGCCGGGGCCAGCCACGACGCGAAGCCGAGCTGATAGAGGCGGTTCAGATCGCCGATCTCGCCGGGCAGGAGACGCTGGACCGTCGCCGCGTATGGGCGGAACCGTGCCTGGTCCACCCACATCCGGACCATCGTCGGCCCCGGATCCACGCGGTAGGCGGTCGCGATCGCCGGGAGGACGGCCGGGGGGACGGCGACGTAAGCGACCCGCGGGCGGATCAGGTCGCGCAGGACGACTTCCACTCCGTCGAGGCGACCCATCACGAAGAGCGGCTGCGGCGTGGGTCCGTGATACTCGAGGACCAGCGCGACGGGAGCGTCGGCGTCCCAGGCCAGGCCCCAGCGGGTCCGAGCGAATTCGCGCTCCTCCAGGTCGCAGATGGCATACGCCGCATAGAGCCGGTCCTGCTCGAGGAAGGCGCGCAGCGTGGCTCGATCCGTCGTCGTCCGCGCGACGATCGCCCCGCGGCGACCCAGCACGACCGATGCCATCACGCGGTCCCCGACGGAGCTGACGCGACGGCCGGCGCAGCGACCGGGGGCCGGGTCGCGGCCCAGCGCACTCGCGCCGCATCGGTGGCGTCGCGCAAGCCGGTTTCGAACGGCCCGCGGACGACCCCCTCTTCGGTGACGATGCCGCTGATCAGCTCGGCCGGGGTCACGTCGAAGGCCGGATTGCGGACCTCCGTGCCGGGCGGCGCGATGCGGACGCCGCGGATCTCCAGGACCTCCACCGGCTTGCGTTCCTCGATGACGATGCCCGAGCCGTCCGGCGTGGCCAGGTCCACCGAACTGGTCGGCGCGCAGACGTAGAACGGGATGTGGTGGCGGGCGGCCAGCACGGCCAGGGTGTAGGTCCCCACCTTGTTGGCGGTATCGCCGTTGGCGGCCACACGATCCGCGCCGACCAGGATCACGTCGACCTCGCCCAGGGCCATCAGGTGGCCGGCGGCGACGTCCGGGATGAGCGCATGCGGCACGCCGGCCTGGGCGAGCTCCCAGGTGGTGAGCCGCGCGCCCTGCAGGTAAGGGCGGGTCTCATCCACCCAAACGTGGATCGCTCGCTCGGCGTGATGGGCCGCCTGGACGATCCCCAGCGCCGTCCCGAACTGGCCGCAGGCAAGCGGCCCGGTGTTGCAGTGCGTCAGGATCCGGACCGGGCGATCCGCCGGGGTCGGCAGGATCTCGAGCCCGAAGACAGCCAGCCGACCGTGGTCGGTCGTCGCCTCCAGGACGATCGCGTCCGCCTCCGCCCGGAACGCATCGGCGACGACATTCCCGTCCTCGGAGAGATCGCCGATCTCGGTCAGGCGCGCCATCATGCGTTCGACCGCCCAGCGCAGGTTGACCGCGGTCGGTCGGGCGTTGATCAGCGCGTTGGCCGAGCCGCGCAGCGTTGCGCGGCGAGCGTACGGTCGGGAGTCGCGCATCCGCTCGGCCGCCATGGCCAGCCCGATCGCCGCGGCCTGGCCGATGGCAGGTGCACCGCGCACGATCATCTCGCGGATCGCGAAGGAGACCTCGCCGGCAGACTTGCACGGGTATTCGACCAGGGCATCGGGCAGGCGGCGCTGGTCGATCAGGTAGAGGACGCCGTCTTCCTCGCGAAAGGCCGTCCGAAAGCCGCTCGGGCCGCTGGCCTCCCCGGCCCCGGGGTCGGCGTCCAGGCGAGCGACGGCCGCCTCAGGGTCCAGGATCGCACTCGCCGCCTCGGCCGAGGCGCGCTGGAGGGCCTGCGCGGCGCCGGCGACCGTGGCGGCCGCATGGAGCATGTCGCCCGCGAAGGCCCGGAAGAAGCGCCGCCGGCCGAGATCGGCGGAGGGGGGCGTGGTCGCGCTGGCGGCCGCGTCGGGGGCCGGGGTAGCGCTGGCGTCGGGGGTCGTGTCGGTCAATGCGGTGGCCCTCGGTCCGTCGGGCGTCAGTACTGGATGACGCTCGTGACTCGACGGCCGTCCAGGCGCGCTCGGCCCTTGAGGAAGTCGAGTTCGACCAGGAAGGCCAGCCCCACGACCTCGCCCTTCAACCGCTCGACCAGCTCGATCGTCCCATGGACCGTGCCGCCCGTCGCCAGCAAGTCGTCCACCACCAGTACCTTCTGCCCTGGCTGGATCGCGTCGCGGTGGATCTCCAGCGTGTTCGAACCGTACTCGAGCGCGTACTCGACGGTGATCGTCTCCGCCGGCAGCTTCCCGAGCTTGCGCACCGGAACGAGACCGGCGCCCAGCTGGTAGGCCATCGGGGCGCTGAAGATGAAACCGCGTGACTCCATCCCGACCACCACGTCGATCCGCTCGCCGGCATACGGTGCGAGCATCAGGTCGATCGACTCGCGATAGGCGACGGGGTCCTTGAGCAGCGTCGTGATGTCGTAGAAGAGGATGCCGGGCTTGGGGAAGTCGGGGACCTCGCGGATCTTCGCGCGCAGCTCCTCGGCAGACACGATCTGGAGACCTCCATGGTCGGGCGTCGGGTCGCGGCGCCGGTGAGCGGCGGCGTGGGCGCCCCGAAGTCTACCGCAGGCGCCCGGACCGTCGACGTCGGTGGCGTGGCCGTGAGGCCGAACTCAGGCCGAGGCGGGTCGGAGATGCAGTCGCGGAGCGAGCAGGAACCCCATGACGGCCACTGCCACGCCCATCGCGATCGACGCCCCAAGTCCGGGCCCGGCGCCCGCGCCGACCCGTTCAGACGCCGCGACCATCGCCCCGGCGATCCCCGTCCCGAGCGCTGTCCCGAGCACGTCTGAGAGGGAGACCGCGGCTGTGATGGCGCCCTGGCTGTCACGTGGCGCATCGCGCAGGACGATGATCGCGAACTGGGAATAGGCGAGCCCCATCCCGAGGCCGGACAGCGCGAACGTGGGGATGGCGATCCAGGCCGGCACCTCCGGGAGCAGCGCGAGCCCCGTTCCGCCGATGCCGAGCGCCACGATGGGAAACCCGATGCGCACGAAGCCCTCGGCCCCGACCGACGCCACCGTCCGGGACTGGATCCAGGAGCCCAGGGACCAGGAGAGCGTCGCAGCCGTCAGGGCCAATCCCGCCGTGGCCGCGGACCAGCCGCGAACCTCGACGAGGAGCAACGCGACATAGGCGTCGATCGAGAAGAACGCGAAGGTGAGAACGCCGCGGAGCAGCACCGCCGCCGGGTAGCCCGGCGCGAGCCGGAGCGTTCCCGGCGGGGTGAGCCGGTGGAACGCGAGGAACGTCAGCGCGAGGCCCGCCCCGCTCACGGCCAATAGCACCGCCAGATCGGCGCTGAGAAGACCGCTGGTGAGCAGACCCGCCCCGCTGCTGACCGCCACCGCCCAGCCGTAGCTGCGCCGTCGCTCGGCCCGCCTGGCGGCGTCACCGCCCCTGGGTCCGGATCCGGGCGGCGGCGGTTCGGGGATCCCGTTCATCGCTCGAACGGCGATCGTGCCCGCGACGACGATCAGCGGCAGCAGGCCCAGGAAGACCAGGCGCCAGTGCCAGACTTCCGCCACGAACCCCGCGATGGCCGGCCCGATGAGCCCCGGCACGACCCACGCCGCGGACAGCATCGCGAACATCCGCGGACGCAGGCGGTCCGGCAGGCTGCGCCCGATGGCGACGTACGCCACGGGCGGCACCGCCCCGCCCCCGAGGCCCTGGATGAAGCGGCCGACGACGATCGTCTCCATCGTCGGCGCGAGGCCGGAGATGAGGAGGCCGACGGCGAACAGGACGAGGCCGCCGACGAAGGGCGCGATCAGCCCCCGCTCGTCGATCAGGCCGCCGGCGACCGAGATCCCGATGAGGGATCCCAGGAAGAACGCGGAGAAGACCCAGCCGTAGAGCCGGAGGCCGCCCAGGTCGCGCGCGACGATCGGCATCGCCGTCGAGACCGCCAGGGCTTCGGCCGCGACGAGCGTGATCGTGAAGACGAGCCCGATGGTCAGCGGGCGCCGCGATGGGCCCCACAGGGAGTCGGGCCGATGCGCCGCCGAGGTCGAGTCAGGGTCGCGAGGCGTCACGCCGCGAGTATGCCCGAGGCCCTGAGCCGGACGCGCTACGCACCCGCGGTGAGCGTCGCGCCCAGCTGGCGTGCCATATCCAGCAGATCCGGGCCGCCCCAGTGCTCGACGATCCGGTCGCCACTCCACGGACCCTTCGTCGATCGAGGGACTCCACCGATCCTACGGGACCGGCGCAGGGTCCGTCGACAGGCGCGCCACGACCGCCTGGGTCAGACCCCAGCCCTTGCCCGAGTCCCGCGGCAGCCGGATCCGGACCTGGTTGCTGGCAAAGGCGACATCGTTCGGCCGGACGCCGGGCAGCGCTGGACCCGCGAGCAGGCGCATCGCGGTCGCCCGGGTGAGCCCCGCCCCGAAGCGCACGACCAGCCAGCCCTCCTCGCGCGAGATCGACTGCACGCCGGCCGCCTCGGCCGTCAGACGCAGCTCGGCGACCTCGACCAGCCGGGCCACCGGCAGAGGCATCGCCCCGAACCGATCCTGGACCTCCTGGCGGAAGGCGGCCAGATCGCCGGCCGTTCGAGCCCGTGCGAGCCGCCGGTAGAGCTCGAGTTTCTGGGCCTCGTCGGGGACGTACTCGGTCGGCAGGTGCGCCTCGATCGGCAGGTCGACCACGGCCTGCGGCGGCGCGCTGACCGGCGCCCGGCCCTCCATCGTCGCCTTGCGCGACTCGACGGCCTCGGCCAGCAGCCGCGTATAGAGATCGAAGCCGACCGCCGCCATGTGGCCGGACTGCTCGCCACCCAGGATATTGCCGGCCCCTCGGATCTCGAGGTCGGACAGGGCGATCTGGAATCCGGCACCCAGCTCGGACGCGTTGAAGATGGCCTGAAGCCGCTTGCGCGCCTCGTCCGAGAGCCGTTCGCGGCGTCGGTAGAGCAGATAGGCGTAGGCCCGCCGACTGCTCCGCCCCACTCGCCCACGCAGCTGATAGAGCTGGGCCAGCCCGAGCGTGTCGGCGCGGTCGATCACGATCGTGTTGGCGTTCGGGATGTCCAGCCCAGATTCGATGATCGTGGTGCAGACGAGCACGTCGGCCGCGCCGTCGGCGAACGTGATCATCACCTTCTCGAGGACCCCCTCGGCCATCTGCCCGTGACCGACCACGCAGCGGACGCCCGGCAGCATCGCGCGGAGCTGCTCGCCCTGCGCCTCGATCGTCTCGACCCGGTTGTGGACATAGAAGACCTGGCCGCCACGATCGAGCTCGCGCAGGATCGCGTCACGCACGAGGCCGGCGGACGCCTCGGCGACGCGGGTCTGGATCGGCAGCCGATCCTCCGGCGGCGTCTCGATGACGGACAGATCCCGGATACCGGCAAGCGCCAGGTTGAGCGTTCGCGGGATCGGGGTCGCGGACAGGGTCAGGACATCCACCTCACGCTTCAGCTGCTTGAGCCGCTCCTTGGCGGCCACGCCGAAGCGCTGCTCCTCATCGACCACCACGAGGCCCAGGTCCTTGAACCGGACGTCCTTCGAGAGCAGCCGATGGGTCCCGATGACAAGATCGACGGTGCCATCGAGGAGCCCGGCGATCGTCGCCGCCTGGGCGGCCGGGGGCACGAAGCGAGAGAGCAGGCGGACCTCCAGCGGGAAGGCGGCGAAGCGCTGCGAGAAGGTGGCGTGGTGCTGCGCGGCGAGAACGGTCGTCGGGACGAGCACCGCGACCTGCTTGCCGTCCTGGATCGCCTTGAACGCCGCGCGCAGGGCGACCTCGGTCTTGCCGTAGCCGACGTCGCCGACGACCAGGCGGTCCATCGGGCGGATCAGCTCCATGTCCGACTTGACCTCCACCGCGGCGCGCAACTGGTCGACCGTTTCCTCGTACGGGAAGGAGGCCTCCATCTCGGCCTGCCACGGAGTATCCGGACTGAAGGCATGGCCGCGGGCGTGGGCCCGTGTGGCGTAGAGCGCGAGAAGGTCCTCGGCCAGGTCGTCGACGGCCTTGCGCACGCGCTGCTTGGCCCTGAGCCACTCGGTGCCGCCGAGCCTGGAGAGGGCCGGCCGCTCGCCGCCCGAGTAGCGGGTGACCCGCCCGATCTGCTCGACCGGCACGAAGATCCGATCGCCGCCGGCGAACGACAGCTCCAGGTAGTCCCGCTCCTCGCCACTGCCACCGCGGCGGAGCATCTGCTCGTAGCGGGCGACGCCGTGATCGATGTGGACGACGAGGTCGCCGAGGACGAGGCGCTCCAGGATGTCGCGCGGGACGACCCGCCGCAGGGCGCGCGGCCGGCGGACCCGGACCGTGCCGAACAGCTCGCGGTCCGTGATGAACACCAGGCCGTCCGGGCCGCCGGTGAACCCGCCGTTGAGGCTGCGCTCGACCAGGGCGACGGCGCCCGGCGGCGGCGCCTCTGCGACCCGACCGACGACCGCGACCGGATGACCGGACTCCGCGAGCAGGTCGGCCAGGCGTGGGGCCTGGTCGGACGCGACGACGATCCGGGCGCCATCCGCACGCCAGGCCTTGACCGCATCGGCCAGGCGCCCGGCACGGCCGGCCGGCAGGACCGGCTCGCGCCAGCCGAAGGGATCGCCCGACGAGAGGCCCCCGCGGGCCATCGCCGAATCCTCCGGCGCAACCGACTCCCAGGTCAGCTCGAGGGTCCGGGACGCGACCAGCCGACGCTTCCAGTCACGTGACGGAAGGTAGGCAGACGGCCAGTCCCCGGGCAGTTCGCCCGCCTCGATCAGCTCGGCGCGGCGCTCGTCAGCCTGGCGCCAGAGGAATTCGGCCGCCTCGGCGATGTCGCCGGGCTCATCGATCAGGAGGAGGGTGCCCGGTTCCAGGTGGTCGAAGCCGGTCGCCGGAGCGAGGTGGGCGGCCCAGACCTCTGCGGCATCGCCGACGGCCAGCGCGCGGGTCGCCGCGGCTGAGCGGACGCCGTCCGCGGGCTCGGCGCGCACGGCGTCCGCCGCCTCGGTCCCGAACCGGGCGAGGTCGTCGGCGAGTCGCTCCGGGAGCCGCGCGGCGAGGCGTCCGAGGCGTTCCGCGATCGCGGGTGCGCCGCCGCGTGGCAAGAGGAACTCCGACGCGGGAAGCAGGACGGCGGCCTCGACCAGGCCGACGCTCCGCTGGTCGGTCGGGTCGAAGGCCCGCAGCGAGTCGATCTCGTCCCCGAAGAACTCGATCCGGATCGGCAGGGAGCGCGAGGGCGGGAAGACGTCCACGATGCCACCGCGACGCGCGAACTCGCCGCGCCCGGCCACCTCGAGGACCGGCACGTAGCCGAGGTCGAACAGCTCGCGCAGGAGCGAGTCCTGATGGATCCGGGTGCCGCGACGGAGCTCGCGCGGGCTGGCCGGCAGGTCTGCCGGAGCGATCGTGTGCTGGAGGAGCGCCTGGACGCTCGCCACCAGCACGCGGGGGCGACCGCCATGCCAGGCGGCGAAGGCGGCCACCCGCGCGGCGGTCTCGTCGGCGACCAGTTCGCTCCGCTCATAGGCGAGGGCCGTGCGTGGCTCGAGCGTGACCACGGCCGCCGGGTCGCCCAGCCAGGCTCCCAGTTCCTCCGCGACGCGATCGCCGATCTCGGCGTCACGGGCGATCCAGACCAGGCGCTCGCCGGCCGCGCCCTGGGCCAACGCGGCCGCGAGATAGCTCTTGGCGCCGTGGGGGATGGAGACGAGCCCGACATGACGGCCGACCCGGCGCGATCCGTCTGCGCCCCCGCCCAGGCGCTCGCGCAGCGCCGCGTAGGTGCCCGTCGAGGCGAGGAGCGGCGGCAGGGCCGAGAGATCGGGCAGGCGGTGGCCGCTCCCCTTCGACCGGGCGCCCTGGGCGGTCGTCGGCGGCGTCGTCGCGGGCCCTGACGCCACGCGGCGCGCCAGCTCGATCTCGGCGTCAACGTCGGCCCCGTCAAGATCGAGCGAATCGGTCGTTGACGCCGCGTGCCGCGCGGCGAAGTCCCCGGCAACGCGCTCGGCGATCCGCCGATCTCGGCCACTGCGGCCCCGGAGAGGCGGAGTCGGCATCGATCAGTCGTCGGCCTTGCCGAGCCGGAGTCGCCGCCAGCCCGTGCGTGTCCGGCGGATCCCGTCGGCGTCGGGCGGCCCGTCGACCTCACCGGGAGCGGCCAGCAGCGAGGCGTCGGCGGGGCGCAGCTCGAACTTGTTGAAGCGGTTGGCCGCCTTGCTGGTGCCGTCGCGCGCCCAGGCTTCGACCGCGTCCGCGGCCGCATCGAGCAGCTCTTCCAGGCGCGCCGCCTCGTCGGGCGTGAAGGTCGACAGGACGTGGTCGACGGCTCCCTGACCGGGCTCGCCGATCCCGATCCGAAGGCGGCTGAACTTCTCCGTCCCGAGCTCGTCGATGATCGAGCGCAACCCGTTGTGACCCCCGTGACTGCCGCCTTCGCGGAAGCGCAACTTGCCGAACGGCAGGGCGAAATCGTCGGCCACCACGAGCAGGTCGCCGAGCGGGGCGTGCTCGCGCGCGAGGACCTTGCGCACGGCCAGCCCGGAGTCGTTCATGAACGTCAGCGGCTTGACCAGGGTCAGGTCCAGGCTGCGATAGCGGCCCATCACCACGCTCGACGAGTCGCGCTGGCGACCGCGCCCCGCCCAGCCAGCGCGATCGGCCAGACGATCGATCGCCAACCAGCCGATGTTGTGCCGCGTCCGAGCGTATTGCGAACCGGGATTCCCCAGGCCGACCACGACCTTCACGCCATCCTCCGGGCAGCCAGACGGGGCCCGATCCCATTCGGGAGGGCCTGCGGGGATGGTACCAGCCGGGCCGGGTCGGGCCGGGTCTCGATCCTGTCCGTGGAGGGTCGCGTGAGCGATAAGGCCGGGTTGAGGGGCACGGCGCACCCTGAACATTCAAGTCGTCCACCGCAATAGTGCGACGTCGTACTGCGACGTCGCACCGTCCTGGCGGGAGGTTCGATTTGCCGAGAACGACCGCCACCCACGACGTCGGGGGTCCACCGCATGCACACGGTCGCGGCCAATGCCTATATCGCATATCGCTCATTGCGAGGGCGTCTCGCAGGTACGATCTGGCCACCCGAGCTCGACCCACTGTGCGCCCTCGTCGTGCGACTCGTCTGGCTGAACGGTTCGTCCCAGGTCGCTGACGACATCCGCGCCGAATTCGCCCTGCCACGCTCCACGCTGTCGTCAGCCTTGCGGAGACTGGAGGACCGGGGGTACATACGACGGCATGCGAACTCGATCGACGCTCGCTACGTCGTCGTCGCGCTTACCCGGAAGGGCAGAACTGCCGCACCGGCCGTCACACAGTTGATCAACGATCTCGAGCGCGATGTCCGCGACGCCGCTGGCGACGACCCGCCACGGGGTTTCGACAAGGTCGCGACGATATTGGCGGCGATGGACGAGGAGGCCTAGCCACCCATCATGAGAAGCCTGGACTCGAGGGCACGCATGGCGGCTTCCTCCTCGGGTTCGGCGTGGTCCCAGCCACACAGGTGGAGCGCGCCATGGATGGCCAGCAGCCGGACTTCGTCCCGCGCCGACCAGTGAACATCACCGGTCTGACCACCGCGTCCCCCGGCGGCCTGCTCGATGGCGCGCCCGACGGAGATCACGATGTCGCCCAGTTGGGGCCGTCGGCCGGGTGGCAAAGGGAACTTGGGGAAAGCCGGGAACGGCGTGGCGGCTTCGGTGCTCGGCGTCGTGGTCGCTCGGGCGGAGCTGCCGGTGTGCGCCGGAAAGGCCTCCGGCGGCAGGAGCGGGAACGAGAGGACGTCGGTCGGGCCGGACTTGCCAAGGTGCTCCCGGTTCAAGTGCGCGAGCTCCGCGTCATCGGACAGGATCAACCCGACCGAGGCGGGTGACGGGGCGTCGGCGGCTTCGACAGCCGCGACGATGGCCCGGGCCAGGACCGCCCCGAAGACAGGAGACCGGACGCCGTCGCGAACCGTGAGGTCGATGCGCCAGGGGCCCAGGTAGCGTGAACGGGTCACCACGCCTGGTTCACGGCGTCCAGCTCAGCACGCCAGGTTCACGAGGCCTGCGCGCTCCCCCCGCCGCCACCCGCCGCCCGCCGCGATTCGAGCTCGACAACGGTGTTCTGCGGGTAGGCGATCCGCGTGTGGTACATCCCGAGAAGCTGCTCGATGAACGCCTCACGGATCCGCTCGAGGTCCCGCAGGGTCAGATCGCACTCGTCGAACTGACCGTCGGCGGTGCGTTCCTCGATGATCCGGCTGACCATCGCCCGGATCGCCGGCTCATCGCGGGCGACAAGCGACCGAACGGACGCCTCGACGCCGTCGGCCAGCATGATCAACGCCGCCTCGCGGGTCTGCGGCTTGGGCCCTGCGTGCCGGAACCTGCGCTCGTCGATCGTGGCTGCTGGCTTCATCTGCTCCTTCGCCCGAGCGTAGAAGTAGCTCATGATCGCCGTCCCGTGGTGCTGCGGGATATACGCGATCAGCGCCTTCGGCAGACGGGCCTTGTAGGCCAGGTCGATCCCGTCCACGACGTGTTGCTTGAGGATCCCGGCGCTCACCTCGGGGCCGAGCTGGTCGTGGATGTTCTCGCCGCCCGCCTGGTTCTCGATGAACGCAAGCGGGTTGGCCAGCTTGCCGATGTCGTGGTAGTAGGCCGCGACGCGGGTGACCAGCGGATCCGCGTCGATCGCCTCGGCGGCGCGTTCGGCGAGGTTCCCGACCATCAGCGAGTGGTGGTAGGTGCCGGGCGTCTCGACGAGCAGCCTGCGCAGCAGCGGTTGCGACGGATTGGCCAGCTCCAGGAGCTGGAAGACGGTCAGGATCCCGAAGACCGAACCAAGGACGGCGAACGAGCCGACAGCTGCGACCCCGGAGCCTGCGGCCGACGCGGCGGACGCAAACCAGAGTTCCAGGATGCCGCGCAGATCGCGCGCACCCAGCAACGAGAAGACCGAGACGACCAGCGCGTTGACGATGAAGACAGCCACGGCCGCCTGCAGGAAGACCTGCAGCCGATCGCCCCGGCGCACCCCGACGATCCCGGCCATCCCGCCCAGGAAGATGTAGGTCGTGACCTCGAGCGAGGCGCCGTTGACCGCGCCGCCGATCAGCGCGACGAAGGCCATCACGATCGTCGCGAGCGAGGCGTCGAGCAGGACCGCCAGGAGCATCGCGATGGCGGCCGTCGGCAGGAAGAACGGCAGGGTCAGACGACTGGCCGTCACCTTCAGAGCGAGCGTTGCGCCGACCATCAGCAACCCGATCAGGATCAGGACGTTGTCGCGATGCCACAACCGCGGCCTGAAACGCCAGATCCAGCTCAGGAGCATCACGACCACGAGGACCGCGAGCAGCAGCCAGCCGGCGAAGCTGGCGTAGTCGGGGAGCTCCTCGCTCAGCCCGAGCTCATCGATCTGCTCGATCTGCGTCGCATCGAGGCGCGTGCCCTGACGAACGATCACCTCACCCTGGAGGATCTGGACGCGGACGTCCTCGACCGCTTCAGCGGCTCGGTCCCGCGCCTGGGCCGTCAGGTTCGGGCTGAATGACGAGTTCGGAACGAGGAGCGGGCCGATCAGCTCGGCCGCGAGCATCCGCTCCGGTCCGTCGAGCCCGCCGGCCATCCGACCTGACAGGCCGGCCCGCGCCTCGACCACTTCCGTGTCCCGCAGCTCGGTCCGTAGCGTCGCATCCAGCACTCGGGCCGATTCCGTGCGGACGGCGGCCCAGCGCGCTGGGTCAAGGCTGACCAGCGTTCCGCGCGCGCCGTCGGACAGGTTCGGGATCGCCGTCTCCAGGAGCGACGCGCGCTCCTCGACCACCAGGTCCGCGGCGAACGTCGTGTCGATCCGCTCGACCCGGGTCTCGAAGGCCAGCTGCTGCTCCTCGGCGATCGCGATCGCGTTCTCGCTGGTGAAGTCGTACTGCGGCTCGGTGGCCGAGCGGGCCGCGGCGCGCGCCGCGCTGGTCTGGACGGCGCTCACGAAGTCGATCGCCCGAGGCGAGGTGATGTCCCGCGGAGCGAGCTCCCCGACACTCACCTGGAGCGGCGCGTCGGGCAGGATGTCGGCGCCCAGGATCGTCGTCAGCGCGACGATCAGGATCAGCGCCGCGATCGCCAGGCGCGAGGCGTCGCCACGGGTGAACCGCGCGAGGGCGGGAGCACGGGAGGTCAGCATCGGATCCGCCCGGGCCTCAGTGAGATCCGCCGTCGTGCGCGGCCAGATCGACGCTGGCCAGCGCCCGGACCACGAGCTCGCTCAGGCGCTTGCCGTCGGCTCGGCCTCGCGTGTGTGGAGCGAGCCAGCCCATGACCTTGCCCATCTCCCGAGCGGAGCTGGCGCCGGTCGCCGAGACCGCCTGGCGGATCAGGTCGGCGATCTCGTCCTCGGTCAGCGCCTGGGGCAGGTACCCCGAGAGGATCGCGATCTCAGCCTCCTCCTTGGTGGCGAGATCCTCGCGACCCGCGCCGCGGAAGGCCTCGACCGACTCGCGCCGAGTCTTCACTTCGCGGCCCAGGACGGCCAGGAGCTCGTCCTCGGTGAGGGGGTGGCGGTTGCGCTTCTCGACGTTGTACGCGGCACTGACCGCCATGCGCAGGACGTCGCGGCGCAGTGCATCACCGCCGCGCATGGCGACGGCGATATCGGTCTGAAGGCGATCTCGAAGGGACACCGGTCTGGCACCTCGGGCGGGCGGATCACCGTGGAAAGCGGTGAGCCACCGATGGGCCCGTGGGGGGCACGGTCGGGAGACGGGGCGGTCCCCGCTCAGCCGACCGGCGTTCGGGCGTTCTTCTTGCGCTTGGCTTCCTTGCGCTTCCGCTTCACAGAGGGCTTCTCATAGTGCTCGCGCCGGCGAGCCTCGGCGAGGATGCCGCTCTGCTGGATCTTCTTGTTGAAGCGACGCAGGGCGCTTTCGAACGTCTCGTTCTCACCCACTCGGACTTCTGCCAATCCCGGTTCACCTCCCCAGGCCAGGGGTCTTGCGAACGGTGTCGGGCTCGCGGCCAACCGGCCCTGACGCGGCCTCGGGCGATCATCCCGTCCAAGGCTGGCGGAGCATAGCCGAGGCTCCCGGGCAGGTCAAACGCTCTCGAGGGCAGCGGAGAGCGGTCCGAGCGCGGTCCCGCGAGCCAGCGTCATGCCATTCGCTACCCCAGGTGGCACTCGGGACGGTTCCGAGCGCTGCCGGTCCCATATGCCACCGCGGGTGGCGCTAACCTATCTGGACGCCTTGCGAACCCGTTGCCGGCCGGTCACGCGGTTCGTAGTGCCACCGCGCGTGGCAAACGGCAGGAACAGCAAGCCGGACATGCTGCCCGACGGAGCCCGCAACCAGGCACCGACCGATCGACCGCGGGCAGGGAACGCGCTCCGATACGTCGCGTCAAGCAACTCGACCCGGCGACGAGCGGTCGTCGACTCCCCGACCACGAGCAACCGGCCAACCAGACGGCAGGGCCATCCCCGCTCACGGGCCACCTCGGGTGCCAGCCGCACCTTCCGATCCGTCGAGTGGATCGTCGCCTGGGAGTCGGGCACCACGGACTTGACCTCGATGACCAGCACAGTGGCCGTCTGTCGGTGCAGCGAGAGGAGATCGATCGATCCTCGCTCGCCTCGAATAGCGTACGACGCCTCGACGATCGTCTCCCAGCCGATGCGTTGGAGCCGATCGACGACCTCCTCGACCAGTCCTGCATGAGCAGCGTCGAGAAGCCGATCGAGGCCCTCGCCGCGCCAACGGACGGCCACCTCGGTCGACGCGCCCAGCGCCTCGCCGATCCGACGCAGCGTCCCGAGCTGCACATCGTCGATCCGACCGGACTCGACCTTCGTGATCAGCTGTCTGGAAAGCCCGACGACGTCCGCCAGATCCTGCTGACGCCATCTGCGCCGAATCCGCAACGCACGATAGGCCCGCCCGAGCCGCAGCGAATCCATCGGAACAGGATGACCACGACCACGTATCCCGCGATCATCGGATCGGAGAGGTACGCGCGAAGTCGAACAGGCCACCGAGCCGATCAGACTGGCAGCCGGGCGCACCTCGAGCGTCCCCGTCGCGTTCGGTCGGGCCGGTCCAACCTCGTCAAGTCTGGAGGCGCGGAGTCTGGAGGCGCGGTGTTGACGATGATGCAACACTCGACGCGTGCCCACGACCCTGCTCGAACTGCTCGCTGACGCCGTCGTCCGCCACGGCGAGCGACCGGCCCTGAGCCTGCGCGGCGATGACGGGACGACGACGACCTGGAGCTACCGAGAGCTCGATCGTCGATCGAGGATCGCCGCCTGGCGGCTGTGTGCCCTGGGCCTCAAGCCGGGTGATCGCCTGTTGACCTGGTCTCCCTCGACGCCAGGACTGCCGGCCGCCTACTTCGGGGCGATGCGGGCGCGCCTGATCATCGTGCCGCTCGACCTGCGGATGTCGTCCGACGCGGTGGAGGGGATCGTCAAGTCGTCGGAGGCGCGCCACCTGATCCTGGGCACCGGTCGGGATGCGCCGGATCCGCGCGAGGCAGGCCTGGGCGACTTCCCGACCACGACGGTGGACGCGCTGTCGGCCGATCCGGATGAGACCTTCCCGACCGACTGGGAATCCCAGCTCGCGGCGCTGCCCGCGCCGGCCGCCGACGAGATCTTCGAACTCATCTTCACGTCTGGCACGACCGGGACGCCCAAGGGCGTGATGCTCGCCCACGACAACGTCCTGGCCTCGATCGAGACCTTCCATCGGATCATCCCGCCGATGGAGCACCGACTTGTCTCCCTGCTGCCCCTCTCCCACCTGCTGGAGCAGTCCGTCGGACTGTGCTACGCGCTGTCGGTCGGGGCGGACATCCTGTACGTCCGGAGCCGGAACCCGCGGGTCATCTTCGATGCGCTGCGCGACCATCGAGTGACCTCCATGGTGGTGGTCCCGCAGGTCCTGGACCTGTTCTGGAGCGCCATCGAGCGTGAGGTCGCCAGGCGCGGCCGGGCGACTGGCTTCGACCGCCTGCGCCGGATCGCCCGACATCTCCCCATCGGGTTGCGCCGGTGGTTGTTCAGGAGCGTGCACGCCCAGCTCGGCGGGCAGTTCCGGCTCTTCCTGTCGGCCGGCGCCTTCCTCCCGCCGGCTCTCCAGCAGGGCTGGGAAGACCTCGGCGTCACGGTCCTCCAGGGCTACGGGGCGACCGAGACGGGAACCGGCAGTTGCACGACCCTGGACGATCACGGCCTCGGAACGGTGGGACGGCCACCGGCCGGGATCGAGATGCGCCTCGCCGACGACGGTGAGGTCCAGTTCCGCGGCCCGACCCTGTTCCGGGGCTACTGGAAGGATCCGGCGGCCACGGCTGCCGCCGTCACACCGGACGGCTGGTATCGGACCGGCGACATCGGCCACCTCGACAGCGCCGGTCGGCTGATCCTGTCCGGCCGGATCAGGGACATGATCGTCCTGCCCAACGGCTTCAATGTCTACCCGGAGGACATCGAGAACGCCCTGCGCATCGCCGGCCTGCGCGATTCGGTCGTCGTCGAGACCCGCCCCGGTCGGATCGAGGCCGTGGTCCTTGCCGGCGCCACCGGCGCCACGGGCCCGACCGGCCCGACCGGCGCCACGGGCCCGACCGGCGCCGCGACGAGCCCGTCCGGCGCCACGGGCCCGACCGGCGCCACGGGCCCGACCGGCGCCGCGACGAGCCCGTCGGCCGCGACGAGCCCGCCGGCTGATCCCGGAGCCATGCGCGCCCGGATCGATACGGCGGTCAGGGCCGCGAATGCCACGCTCGGCCCGAACCAGCGGATCGCCGGCTGGCGCCTCTGGCCCGACGACGACTTCCCACGGACGCACACCTTCAAGATCAAGCGTGCGCCGGTCCGCACCTGGGCGATCGCCGACACGGCACCCGCGGCCGACTAGGCCGGACGCCAAGCCGGTGACCGGCACCTGCCTGCGTCGCCCTCCAGCGGATCTCCGCGTCGGGGTACCAGCGGACCTTCGCGTCGGGGTATCAACCATTCGCCACGCGGGGTGGCGATACGGACCGT
>JBCLCL010000041.1:0-21962 GCA_038915815.1 Candidatus Limnocylindrales bacterium | reverse complement strand
TCGCGCGGGCCAGATGTCCACAACCCTGCGTCGACGAGGCCGTCCGCCTGGCGCTTGACCTCTACGAAGTGGGCGAGTTCAGCGGGCGAGACGCGTGTAAGAGCGAGCCACTCCGCGCGGACCGCCTCAAAGCGCATGCCCTCCGGCGATACGGCGTCAGCCATCGATCATCGTCGGCTCATCCGGTATCGCGGGCCCGATTGCAGCCGCACGAATCGCAGCGTGCAGGTCCTTGATCAGGAGGACGAGGTGGAGTGGCTCGACGGGCGATGGCTCGAAGGCGGCGTCCAGCCGGCGATAGAACGCCGCCGCGATCGGTGATTCGGCGTGGATCAGCAGCGCCCGGACACCGATCGTCCCAGCGGCCACGGCTGCACGCTTGAACGCATCCCGCACGAGCGCCGTGCCGAGACCTCGACCCTGCTCGGCCTGGTCGACACCCAGGCGGGTGAGGATGACGACCGGGATCGGGTGCCGACCCGTCCCCTTGGCCAGTCTGACGGGCGCCTCGTCGACCAGCATCGATCCGGCTGACAGCGCGTGATAGCCGGCGACGCTACCGTCAGCCGTCCGGCGCGCGACGTAGACGCGCGCCGTGCCTGCCTGCTGGGCGTTCAGCGCGTACCGGCGCAGCCAGATCGTCTGCTGATCAGACCCGCAGTCGAACGATGAGGTGTCGTCAGTGGGGCGCAGCAGGTCGACGGGGGCGTATCTGGTCACTCCAGGTCCTGGACGGGCGGGCCGGCCAGGAATCGGGCGAGACCCTCGACCGGCTGCACGGGCCGATCGAGCAGCTCGTTGAATGCATCCCACTGCTCGGGCGACAGGAGGAAGACGGTGCGATCGGCGAGGCTCTGCTGCGCCGCGAGCGTTGCGTGCTCGAGCACGAAGGCGCTGGTGCTCAGACCGGCTGACTTGGCCGCTTGATCGAGGAGCCGGCGTCGCTCGGGTTCGAGCCGCAGCTCGAGGCGATCGTCCTTCCGCTTCGTTTCGAGCGTCATGTCGCCCTCCTGCGTGTAAACAGCCGTCCGTACACTGTCCGTACAATACTCGCCGGGCCATGGCTGTCAAGCAACCGACCGTGATCCGAACCGTGAGCGGATCACGGTCGGCGGTGCTCGGATAAGCCGGCGCGAATCGGCCGCCGCTACACTGCCGCTCGACATGCGCGTATCTGTCCATTATTCTGACCATATGGCGAAGACGGTGACGGCGACGGAGGCCAAGGCCCGCATCCTGGCGCTCCTCGACGAGGTCGAAGCCGGCGAGGAAGTGGAGATCACGCGCCATGGCCGGCTCGTCGCCCGGCTCGTGCCCGTCCGGGGTGGAAAGGCCCTCAAGGGTCGCTTCGCCGGACTGGCCTGGACCGGCGTCGGCGATGAGGAGGCGTTGTTCTCCACCGACGAGGAGTGGCTCACGGGTGAGGATCCCGACGTCCCGTGACCACCGTGCTGCTCGACACGCACGTGCTGCACTGGTGGGCGGCCGAGCCCGAACGCGTCGGCCCTGGGGCCACTCGAACACTCGAGGAGGCGGACGAGCTCGCCGTCGCGGCCATCTCGTGGTGGGAGCTCGCCTGGCTCGCGACGCATGGGCGCGTTGTCTCCGGGATCCCCGTGGCCACCTGGCTCGGCCGACTCGCGCGGGAGGTCCGGACCGTGCCGATCACCCCGGCGATCGCCGCGGCCGCCGCCGCACTGCCGGCCTCGTTCCCACGTGACCCGGCCGACCGGCTGATCTATGCGACCGCCGTCGAGCACGGTTGGCGGCTGGTCACGAAGGACGGGAAGCTGCGCGATTACGACGAGGCCGGCACCGTCACCGTCTGGTAGCACGCGATCGCGATCGTCGGCACCCAGCGGCTGGGTAAGCCCCAGCGAAGCCGTGACCGCCATGATCGTCTCGTGCTCGTTCCCATGCCGCTGCCTAGTCACGTAGCCTTGACGTGTCCACTCCCCCAGCCTACTGGACTGATCGAGCGCGACTCACGCGAGGAACTTCGAGCGGATCAGATCCGCGGCGTTCTCCATGTGACTGACCTCGAGGAAGGCCCAGCGGCCGAGGCCGCCCCAGTTGTTCACGGCCGGGACCCAGAGGTCGGCGGCGGCTGCCACCTTGGCCTGCTTCTCCTTCTTCGTCTCGCCCGAAACCTCCAGCACGACGGTCAGCAGGTCGTCGTCGCCCCGTGAGTCTCGATCACGGAGGCGGATGAGGAAGTCCGGGACGTAGTTGGCCGGCCGACCCTCGTACGTGTAGGGGATCTTCAGGACGAGCGCCTGGTTACTGGCGTAGCTCACGACCTGCGGCATCGTCTCGAGCTTCTGGGCGAGCTCGGTCTCCCAGTTCGAGTCCTGGGCAACGCGGTTGACGTGGCTCTTCGTCGTATCGAAGCAGACCTTCGTGGTCTCGAAGTTGACGTCGTCGGTCGAGCCCACCGGCTCGTACGGCCGGAGGATGGGGACCAGGCGCTTCTCGCCCGGCGTGCCCATCACGATCGCGCGGTGGATCTTCTCGGCGGCGGCGTAGCTCCATTCGGCAAGAAGCAGGAGCTGGGGATAGGCACCGTCGCCGAGGTAGGGCGTGACGCACTCGTCGACCCAGCGTCGCGTGATGGCGGTGAGCTGGGGGAAGAGCCAGGGGCGCTCGCCGCCATCGTCGTCCTTGAAGAAGTTGTCGAGCGTCCGCTTCGTAACGGCGAAGACGACGGTGTTGAGGCGCTGTTCTTCCAGTGGCAGGTGGAGCAGGTTCATCTCGCCGACGATCGGGTCCAGCTGTGTTTCGGTCGGCACCTCCCGGGTCGAAAGCTCCAGGAGGCTCTTCTCGTCGAACGTCGCGCTCAGTCGCTCGACCGGCATCTCGTAGCGGTAGCCGACCACGTGGGGGAACTCGATCCGCAGGCGGCTTCGCTCGGGCAGCGAGCGGACCGTGAGGATCGGCTTCGGCGGTCGCGTCTTGCCCTTGCCCGTGGTCGTCAGGAACGTGAACGGCACGCCGAGGACCTCGGCGTACTCGGGGTCGAACATCCCGCCGGCATTGGCGTCATAGCTGGCGCGGCGGAGCGCCCGGCCGACGACCTGCTCGCACAGCAGCTGGGTGCCGAAGGCGCGGATTCCCAGGATGTGGGTGACGGTGTTGGCGTCCCAGCCCTCGGTGAGCATCGCGACGGAGACGACGCAGCGGATCTCGGCGCCCAGGCGGCCGGGCTTGCCGACGGTGTTGAGGACCTCGCGCAGGATCGTCTCGTCCTCGATCTCGTGGGCGGCGGCTTTCTTGAACGCGGGGTCGAGGGCGTCGCCGCGGTCGAGCTGCATGGAGGCGATCAGCAGCGTCACCGGGCGATGCCGCCAGGCGCCGTCCTCGATGTTGCTGAACAGCGGGAGCTTGCCGGGTGCGGGGATGGTGGACCCGTCCGTCTGGGGTTTGTCGTAGCCGGCGATCCAGTCGTAGACCAGCTTGCTGACGCTGGTGTTGGAGCAGACGACGATCAGGACCGGCGGACGACCCATGCCGGCGGCGTCCCATTCACGATGGGATCGCTCGTAGTCGCCGTAGAGGCTCTCCAGGGCCCCTTCCAGCTCCTTGGGGAGGATCGGGTCACCCTCGCCGACCGTCGTGTCCCTGAGGCCCCTGCGTGGCAGCGCGTCGCGCACGTGGACCCAGAGGTCGCGATACCTGGGGAGCTCCCCGACCATCGAGTCGTCCGAGACCGGCACACGCGGGATCTTGACGATCCCGGACTCGATGGCGTCCATCAGCCCGAAGTCGGAGACGACCCACGGGAAGAGCGTCCCCTCGGCGTAGCCCGAGCCCTTGAGGAAGAAGGGCGTGGCGGATACGTCGAAGATCGAGCGGATGCCGAGCTTGTCCCGGAGGGCGCGCAGGCCGTCGAACCAGACTCGCGCCTCGTCCGCGTTCTGGCGCGCTTCCGTGCGCTCGTCGGCGTCGAGCGAGCCTTCCTCGGCGGCCTCGGCCGGAGCTGGGGTGCAGCAGTGGTGCGCCTCGTCGTTCAGCACGACGATGTCCCTGGCGGTCCCGAACGCCTTGCAGACGCGGCGGACCATCTCGCCGGGTGTCTCCTTGAAGCGTTCGTTGTCGGCGTCGCCGCGCGAGAGGATCTTCTTCGTGAGTGAGGTGGCCTCGATCTTGTCGCGGCGGATGAACGCTTGGTAGTTGGTGATCTCGATCGTCGTCGCCTGGAGGCGGGCGAGCTGCTCCGGCGTCACGAGGTCCATCGTGCGGTAGAAGGTCTCCGGATCGTTCGGCAGGAGGACGCGAAGGCGGTCGCGGATCGTGATCCCGGGCGTCACGATCAGGAAGCGCGTGCTGAACCGCTTGTCGAAGGGGTTGGCCAGCTTGTTGAGCGCCTGCCAGGCGATGAACATCCCCTTGACCACGGTCTTGCCGGAGCCGGTGGCCATCTTGAACGCGAGGCGCGGGAGGCTGTCGTTCAGCCGCGCGTTGTCGCCGCGGATGACGTTGAGGGCCTTCGTGCACCGAACTGGAGCGCCAGCTGGGGCGAGGCCTTCTTCGGCTTCGCGACGGGGACGAAGAACTCACTGGAGCGGCGGCGCTCCTCGATCTCTCCCGAGACCTGTCCGTCAACGACGCGGAAGTGCTTCGCCGGCTCGACGAACGGCGAATTGATGACGGGATTCTCGATGGGCGAACTCGCCAACCGGTGCCTCTCCCCTACCCGGAGCCCCACGCGCGCATGACTGAGTGTACGAAACGCGCGGCGGGTTCCGTACCGAGAACGTCGACGATCGATCAGAGCAGCGCGGGCAGCTGCTCCGCGAGGCGCTCGGCCAGCATGATCGTGATGATGTGCGGGAAGCCCGACGGGGCGTCCGGGATGATCGATGCGTCGATGACGCCGAGACCCTGGATGCCGTGGACCCGACCGAGCGCATCGACCACGTCGCCGCCCTCGGGCGACGGCCCCATCCGGCATGTGCCGACGACGTGCGGGATCGAGTACGAATTCTCGAGGATCCGCCGTCGCAGGCCGTCGGCGCCTCCTGGGTCGGTGGGTGGATCGCCGCTGGGCAGGCGCCGGATCTCCGGCCGATTGACGAGCTCGAGGCCGCGCTGATAGCCCTCGACGAGGCGCTCCACGTCGTTCGGCTCCCGAACGCCCGGGAGGCTGATGCGGGGCGGGTCGGCGGGATCCGCGGACCGGAGTCGCACCGAACCCCTGGATTCGGGCTTCAGGAGGATCGGGTCGAACCAGAAGCCGGGCTCGTCCCCATTCGGGTCGGCCACCCAGAACATCAGGTCCGGCGGGCCACCGCTCGGCGCCCTGGAGCTTCGGAAGGTCGCGATGGTATGGAGGATGGGCCCGCTCTCCGCCGGGCCGCGCCAACCTGAATCAAGGTCGACACCAGGATGATCGGCGAGGTTGGCACCCACACCGGGAAGATCCACCTGGACATTGATGCCGAGACCCCCGAGGTGTTCAGCCGGCCCGATGCCCGAACGCATGAGGATCGTCGGGCTGCCGTAGGTTCCCGCAGCCAGGATGACCCGCTCCGCGCGGATCTCGGTCCCATCCACGAGCCGCACCCCGATTGCGCGGCGAGCGACCACGAGGACCGTCGCGACCATCGAGTCGGCCCGGATGGCGAGATTGGGCGGTCGCCAGTCCGGCGGCAGGTATGCATCCGCCGAGGTGACCCGTACGCCGCCCCGCGAGCTCATCGGCATCGGCCCGGCGCCCACCGCGTCCGGCCGATTGTGGTCGGCGACCGTGGAGAAGCCCACGGCCTCGAACGCCTCGACGGCGGCCGCGTGAATCTCTGAGCGGCGGCCGTCCAGGTAGCGCCTCACCGGGATGGGCCCGCGATCGCCATGCCATGACTCATCTCCGAACTCGGCATCCGTCTCGAGGCGTCGGAACGCGGGCAGGACCTCGGCGAAGGCCCAGCCGGGGTTGCCTCGCGCTGCCCAGGCGTCGAAGTCCGCAGCGGACCCTCGCACGGCGAAGCGAGTGAGCCACGACGTTCCGCCGACGAGCCGACCCCGCCGCAGTGTGGCGGTGCTTCCGGAACCATCCGGCTCGCGCTGGAACCCCCAGTCCGGGAGGGTCGCCAGTCGCCAGCCGTCGCCCCACTCCGGCGGCGTCCGGCCGCGAAGGTCTGGACCTGCCTCGAGCAGAAGGACGGATGCACCGCCGGACTCGGCGAGTCGGCGCGCGATCACGCACCCGGCCGCCCCGGCGCCGACGACGATGATGTCGAACGCATCGTCTGAACCGGGATCAGGTGACACGGCGTGGGCGGTCGTTCATCGAGTGGGCCTTCGTCGCAATGATCAGGGGGCGATCAGGTCGAGGCGCGGGAAGTAGGTCCGATACCGCGTCGCGTCCCGCGTCAGGAGACGATAGCCGGCGACCGCGGCGTGGGCGCCGATGTAGAAGTCGGGCAGCGGTGAACGCTTTGACCCCCCACCCCGCCGGTACTGGAGAAAGCACTTCCCGGCCAGGAATGCCGCCTCGTACGGGAGGTCCTCGCGCCGGTAAAGGTCGCTCGGAAGCGCTGCCTCGAGGTCCTCGATCGCAGGGAAGCCCACCGAGACCTCGGCATAGACCAGCGGGTTGATGACGAGGATGGCCTCGTCTGACGTTCGCTCGAGCGCGGCGCTGGACCAGGCGCCCCACGTCGGATCGCCGGTCGCCACGTCGAGCAGGACGTTGCTGTCGACCAGGACGGTGGTCATCCCTCACCGCGGGTGAGTGCCATGATCTCATCCGTGCTCATCCGGACGTGGCCACCGTGCTGGCGCAGCCGGCGCACCGCTCTCGCCCCTCGCGACGCGCGCTTGACGGACGCCGATTTGACGATGCGGACGGCCTCGCCGTCGAGCACGAACTCGACATCCGTACTCGGCAGGAGGCCCGCCCGCTCGCGAATGGCCTGCGGGATGGTGACCTGCCCCTTCGACGTGATTCTCATGCGGGTGGCCTCGAGGGATAGCGTTCTTACCGAGTACGGTAAGACTTAACTGAGACCACGTCAATCCCCTCCGCGATCTGGCGCGCGAGGAACCGCCGGTCCGCATTCGTCGCGGCGAGGCCGGCGGCTCGTTCGAAGGCCGCCCTGGCCGCGTCCGGTTGCCCGAGCTGGCGCAACATCGTGCCGCGAGCCGCGTGCAAGAGGTGATAGCTGTCAATGCCGGGTGCGATCGCGTCGAGCACTGCGAGCGCAGCCCCGGGACCCTCGACCTCGCCGATGGCGATTGCCCGGTTGAGCGCGACGATAGGCGTCGGCAGGACCGAGATCAACTGATGGTAGAGCGCGACGATCTGTCGCCAGTCGGTCGCCTCGAACGCGTCAGCGTCGCAGTGCACGGCCTGGATCGCGGCCTGGAGTTGAAAGGGACCTGGCCGGCCGCGACGAATGCACGCCCGCACGATCGCGGTTCCCTCCTCGATCAGCGTGCGGTCCCACGCGCTCCGATCCTGATCGCGCAGCAGCACGAGAGCGCCCTCGGCCATGCGGGCTGGTACCCGCGACTCGCAGAGCAGGATCAGAACAAGCACGCCGCTTGCTTCCGGCTCGTCCGGCATCAACTCGACCAGGGCACGAGCGAGCCGAAGCGCCTCGCGCCGAAGCGACGCTCGATCCGGATCGTCCATACCGGTGTTGTAGATCAGGTAGATCACCGTCAGGACCGCCTGCAGTCGCCGGGGTAGCTCGGCCTCCGCGGGCACGCGGTACGGGATTCGAGCGGCCTTGATCTTGTACCTGGCCCGGACGAGGCGCTTCGTCATCGCCGTCTCGCTCACCAGGAAGGAGCGGGCCACCTCCTCGACAGTGAGTCCGCCCAGCAGCCGAAGGGTCAGGGCCACCTGGTGCTCCGTCCGCAGGGCCGGATGACAGCAGGTGAAGATGAGGCGAAGCCGGTCGTCACTCACGGGTCCGTCGTCGTCCCAGGCGAAATCGCCGGGATCAGGCGGCCTGTCGGCCATCGCTCCGAGTTGTCCGTGGAGTTCTCGGCCCCGGGCCGCACGGCGGAGGTCATCGATCGCACGGTGGCGCGCGGTGGTGACGATCCACGCCGCCGGGTTGGGCGGGAGCCCGTCGCGCCGCCACCGGTCGCTCGCGACGACGAACGCATCCTGGACGGCGTCTTCGGCAAGGGCGATATCGCCGAAGACTCGTACCAGGGTTGCCACCGCCTGGCCGTACACCTCGCGGAACACGCGCTCCACATCGGCGGCATCCGCGGCGGTGGTGCGGGACGGGCCCACGCCTCAGGCGCCTGGCATCTGATCGGCCACGCGCCCGGTCGCCCGAAATGGGCGGACCTCGATCGAATGGTTGAGGGCCTCTACGACCCGGTCGGCCCAGGCCAGCGCTTCGTCGAGGTCGACTGCATTGATGATGTAGAACCCCGCGATGTGCTCCTTGGATTCAACGAACGGACCGTCGGTCATGACCACGTTTCCACCCTCCAAGCGCACCACGGTCGCCGCATCGGGCCCGTGTAGTGCCCCACCGAAGACGAACGTACCAGTCGCCTCCATCTCCGCTTCCAGGGCGATGACGCGCTGCATGAAGGTCTGCATCTCCTCGGGTGTAGCGGGCCCTCCCGTTGCCTCACCCTCGAGGGCGTATGTGGACAACAGGTACTGGCTCATCGAGTTCTCCTCGTCATCGGTGCGGGCCGAGTCATTGGTGCGGGCCGACCCCGCGGTCACCCTTCCTACGAATGGAATCCCGGCGAGAGGACACTCCCTGTGAAGCGTACCGTTCCCGCGTGACGGGCCTTCGCCGAACGCCCACTGTTCAGGTTGAACGGCGACCGGGCGAAGGCCTTCTCTCGGGCGCAGACGTACTCGGCGAACGCGCCAGGCCCGTAGCCGTAGAGGTCGGCGAACACCCGCTCGCCCACTCCGAACCGGGTCGCCGCGGGCCCGACGGCTTCGACCACACCGGCGACGTCGATGCCGAGGCGCGGGTTCTTGGGTCGCCGAACACCAAGGAACAGGCGGGTGCAGCCCCAGCGGGCGGTCAGCGCGTCGAGGTGGGCCCGGTTGACGGACGCCACCCGAACCCGGACGAGGATCCGATCCTCGCTCGGCACGGGCGTCTCGACCTCCCGGACCTCCACGACTTCCGGCGGGCCGTAGCGGTCGTGCATCGCGGCTCTCATCGGCCGTCGCTCCTTCTGACTCGGCTGGAGGGCATCATCCCGAAGATTCCGGACGCACGGTGTCGTGGTCGCTCGGCATAGCGCGTGAAGAAGATTGTCAGTTCGCCAAACACCTCGACCGTTGCCTCCATGCCTTTCACTCCGAGCCCGCGTGCGCAATATAGAGAATTGACGCCACAGGATGGTCACGAGCAGGGCCGAGCCCACGAAGCCGAACCAGAACGGGGCGGTGATCCCGAAGGTCCGCGCGAGAAAGCCGCCGATCGGCGTGCCGATCACGAGCCCACCCATGATCGCGACGCGGTAGACCCCGCCGACGCGCCCGTCCGGTAATCTGATTCCCCGCCCGCACACCGGGCGAACCACGCCAGGCGGATCCGGATGGGTGGGAGTGCGTGAAGAGCCAGTACCGGGTCGTCGTGATCGGTGGCGGGATCGTCGGGGTCAGCGTCGCCTACCACCTGACGCTGCGCGGCATGACCGACGTCGCCGTGATCGAACGCGAGCAACTGAATGCGGGCTCCTCCTGGCACGCAGCGGGCGGTTTTCACGCGATCAACGCGGACACCCGGATCGCTGCGCTGCAGCAGTACACGATCGGTCTCTATCCACAGGTCGAGGCCGAGAGCGGCCAGAGCGTGGGCCTCCGGATGTCGGGCGGCCTCGAGCTGGCCGGGACCCGGGAACGGTGGCGCTGGCTCAAGTCGGAACTCGCGTGGATGCGCAGCAGGGGTCACCACGACGCGTACCTGCTCAGCCCGGAAGCAGCTGCAGCGATGGTGCCGATCATCGACCCGTCCGGCCTCTTCGGGGCCCTGTTCGACCCGCAGGAAGGCAACCTCGACCCCCACGGGGCCACGCACGCCTACGCGGGCGCCGCCCGTAAGCGGGGCGCGGACGTGATCCAGCACAACCGGGTGCTCTCGGTCGGCCGCCGTCCGAGCGGCGACTGGAGCGTCGACACTGAACAGGGACCCATCACGGCGGGGCACGTCGTCAATGCGGCCGGCTTGTGGGCCCGTCGTGTCGGTCGGATGGTCGGCATCGACCACCCCGTCGTGCCGATGCCGCATCACTACCTGGTGACCGAGGAGATCCCGGAGATCGCCGCGTTCGAGGGCCTGATGCCGGCGGTCACCGACCTCGAGGGCTTCACCTACCTGCAGCGCGAAGGCAACGGCGTCCTGCTCGGCGTCTACGAACAGAACCCCGTCCACTGGGCCGTGGAAGGCGCGCCCTGGGATTTCGGCATGACGCTCTTCCCGGCGGACGTGGATCGGATCATGCCCGAGCTCCAGATGGGCTTCCGGCGTTTCCCGGTGCTCCAGGATGTCGGGATCAGGAAGTGGGTGAACGGCGCATTCACCTTCACCCCCGACGGCAATCCGCTGGTCGGACCGGTCGACGGGATCCCGGGCTACTGGGCCGCGTGCGGATGCATGGCCGGGTTCTCCCAGTGCGCGGCCATCGGCCTCGCGCTCGCCAACTGGATCGTGGACGGCGACCCCGGCTACGACGTCTTCGGGATGGACGTGGCGCGCTTCGGGCCGTACGCCTCTGACGATCGGTACCTCCGGGCAACGACCGCGCAGTTCTACGCGCGCCGCTTCGTCATGGCCTATCCGAACGAGGAGCTCCCGGCCGGGAGACCGCTCAGGACGACGCCATGCTACGAGACGTTCCGGGCCGAGGGCGCACGGTTCACCGCGAACTGGGGGCTCGAGGTGCCGCTCTACTTCGCGCTGGCCCCCGACTTCGATGAGGCCGACACGCTGGGGCGATCCAACGCCGAGCCGATCGTCGCCGACGAGGTCCATGCCGTCCGCACCACCGCGGGTGCATACGAGATCGCGCAGTACGCGCGGTACGAGGTGGGCGGGCCGGGCGCCGAGGCCTGGCTCGACCGCCTGCTCGCTTCTCACCTCCCCGAGGTCGGCCGGATCCGGCTCGCACCGATGCTGAGCCCGGCGGGTCGGCTGATGGGCGATCTCACGGTGACGCGGCTCGAGCCGGAGCGGTTCTGGCTGACGGGCTCGTACTACCTCCAGGACTGGCACTGGCGCTGGTTCCGCCAGCACCTGTCCGCGACCGGGGTGACGCTGCGAAACATCACCGACGACCGGATGGGCTTCTCGGTCTCCGGCCCGGCGTCACGAGCCATCCTCGAGACCCTCACATCCGACGACGTCTCGAACGAGGCGTTCCCGTTCCTGACCGTCCGACCGATGGATGTCGGCAGTGCGCAGGCGCTGGTCGGACGCCTCTCCCTGACTGGCGAGCTCGGCTACGAGATCGTCGTCGCGCCCGAGCGGCAGCGCGCCCTATTGGACGAGCTGCGGGAAGCCGGACGGGATCATGGCCTGCGCCTGGTCGGCGACCGGGCCGTCGACAGCCTCCGCCTTGAGAAGGGGTACGGCATCTGGTCGGCGGAGTTCCGCCAGGACTACACCCCGGGGATGTCCGGACTCGACCGCTTCGTGGCGTTCGACAAAGGCGACTTCATCGGGCGCGATGCCGCCCTTCGCGAACGCGAGCAAGGCGCGAAGCAGCGACTCGTGCTCCTGGAGGTGGCGGCCCGAGACGCCGACGCCGCAAAGGACGACGGCATCTGGATCGACTCGCGCCTGGTCGGCTTCGTCACGTCGGGCGCCTACGGCCACCACGTGGGCAAGAGCCTCGCGCTCGCCTATCTCGATGCCACGGTGGCCGCGTCCCGGCCGGATCTCACCGTCGTCGTGATCGGTGAACCGCGGCTCGCACGCATCCTGTCGGAGGTCCCGTATGACCCGATGGGAATCAGGCTCCGCGGCGGGACGATGGGCTGAGCGATCAGCTCCAGCCGACGGATGCGATCCGCACCGGGACCGTGACGCCCTTGACGGCAGCCTCCCGCGTGTCCGACGTCGGGAGACTGCCCGCCTCATCCAGGCTCTCAGCGGACGCCAGAATCTCCCCACCGCCCGCGAGCGCCGCGACGCGTGCAGCGATGTGCACGCCCATGCCGGAGTAATCGGTCCCCCGCCGGTTGGCCTCGGTCGTGTGGACCCCGATCCGCACCGACAGCGCGAAGCCGGTGCTCTCGCCACGGTCGCGGAGCGCACGCTGTGCCACCGTTTCGATGGAATGCCGAGGGATTATGCCCTGACTCCTTCGGGTTCGCGGAGGGTCGGTTGTTCGGCAGCTGGCGGCGCGCGACGTCGTAGAGTTCCGGACTGTGGACTTGCGTGGCTCCTCGCAGCGACATCGATACCCGCTCGGCGCGGCGCTGACGCTCGCTCAGCTCGATTCGGATCCCTACGCCGCCCTGGCCCACCTCCGCGAGCGCGAGCCGGTCTCCTGGGTCCCTGCGCTCGATGGCTGGTTGGTGACCGGTCGGGATCTGTGTATCGACGTGATGCGCGATGCCGTTCACTTCACGGTGGACGACCCGCGCTTCTCCACGGCCCAGGTCGTGGGTCCCAGCATGCTCTCGCTCGACGGTACGGAGCATCGACGGCACCGGGATCCCTTCGCCTCGGCCTTCCGGCTGCCCCAGGTGCGCGAGCGCTTCACCCAGTCGGTCGATAACGAGGCTCGCCGACTCGTGGATCGCCTGGCGCCGCTGGGCGCGGCCGAGATCCGACGCGACCTTGCCGGCCCGCTCGCCGTCAAGGTCGTTGCCATGGCACTCGAGCTTCTGGACGCGGATCCCGACGTCGTGCTCGGTTGGTACGACCGGATCGTGGCGGCGGTCGATCGGGTGTCGGCCGGCGGCGGTATCGACGATGCTACCCGCGACGCGGTGGACGCTCTGCGCCGCCACGTCGTCGCGACGGTCGAGCACGGGAGCGGGGTGCTGGCAGAGGCGACGGCCACGCTCCAACCGTCCGAGGTCGTCTCCAATGCAGCGGTGATGATGTTCGGCGGCATCGAGACGTGCGAAGGGATGACCACGACGCTGTTCTGGCACCTGCTCAGCGACCCGGACCAGATGGCGGCCCTGATGGCCGATCGATCATTGGGCGCCAACGCGGTCGAGGAGTCGCTCCGGTTGGAACCGGCCGCAGCGAGAGTCGACCGGTACGCGACCTCCGACACCGACCTGGCAGGCGCCTCGATCAGGCGGGGCGACCTCGTCATCGTGTCGTTGACCGCAGCCAACCGCGACCCGGCGGCGTTCCCCGAGCCAGACGCATTCGATCTCCGGAGACCCAATTCCAGGTCGCACCTGGCCTTCGCCCAGGGTCCTCACGCCTGCGTGGGACTCCACCTCGCTCGGCTGGAGACACAGTCAGCCCTCGAGGCCGCCATGGACGGATGGCCGAGCCTCCAGATCAGTCCTGGGTCGACGCCGCCCACCGGCGTCATCTTCAGGAAGTCGAGGTCCCTCCCCGTCCGGTGGGAGACATCGCCGGGCGGTCGATGGATGGTCCGCCGCCCTTGCGGCCCCGTGAGATGATCCGCGCATGGTCGAGTATGGCAATACCGTCAGCGGGGTTGCGGGCCAGACCGCGGGCGGCGCGGGCGCCGGCCGTTCCGTCGATATGGGCGCCTCCGTCGGTCAGCTGCTCAACGATTCCGTGCAGACGCTCTCGACCATGCCGCCGGCCGCGCTCCTGGTCGGCTTGGTGGTCATCGTCCTTGGTCTGCTCATGCTGAAGCGGGCGTTCTGACCGACTCGCGAAACCGGATCCACTCCCCTACGCGGCCGGGTGGGGCAGCTCAGGACTCCCACGGCGGATCCCGTGCCGCAGTCTGGCCGGCGAGAGCAACAGCGAGCAGGCCACGAGGGCCACGGCGACAGCGACCAGGATCCAGAGGCTGGCCTGGAAGCTCCCGGTCAGGTCTCGCGCGGCGCCAAGAGCGAACGGCCCGATCGCCGACAGGGAATACCCGCCGAGCAGCATCAGCGCCGCGATCGATCCGACCTGACCTGGCTCATCCGCGACGTCGAGCGGCAGGGTCAGGACCAGCGGAAACACGGCGCCGATCGCGAGGCCGAGCACCACGACCCAGAGATAGGCGAACTCGGGCAGCGCGACGATGCCGAACGACGAGACCGAGGCCACGATGGACGAGACGACAAGTTGCCGGCGACGGCCGCCCCTTCGGTCGGCGACGAGCGGGACGCCGAAGGTCGTGATCAGGCCGACGCCGTTGAAGATCGCGACCAGCGAGCCGGCATCGGCCGCCGACCAGCCGCGTTCGACGAACGCGTTGGGCAGCCACGCGGCGACCCCGTAGAAGAGCAGCGACTGCAGACCGAAGGCGGCAACGAGCAGCCAGCTGGTGGCGTGTCGCCACGGCAGATGCGGGACCGAGACTCGCATCGGTCGAGTCGGGCCGTCGCCGCGAACGAGCAAGAGCCAGGCTGCGATCGAGACGAACGAGACGGCCGAGACGATCAGCAGGGCTCGTCGCCAGTCCCCGTCACCGGCGAGCGGTACGGCGGCCGCGGCGGCCATCGTGGAGCCTGCGACCAGGCCGCCCGCATAGGCACCGGTGCCCAGGGCGGGCCTGGAGGCGACGCGTCGTGACACGATCATCGACGGGATCGCACCCGCCATGCCGATCCCGATCCCGATCCCGAACGTCGCCACGAGCAGGAGCGCGAACGTGGGGGCCGCGGCGCGCAGCAATCCGAACCCGATGACCAGGCCGAGGCAGACCCCGAAGGCTGTGCGGGGTCCCAGTCGCGCGGCCACCACCGGTCCGACCGGGGCGAAGAGCCCCATGCACAGGATCGGGATGGTGGTCAGCAGGCCGGCGGCACTGGCCGACAGATCGAGGTCGTCACGGATCAGCGGCAGGAGCGGGCCGATGGCCAGCAGCTGAGGCCGCAACGCCAGCGTCGCGAGGAAGAGCGCGGCGACGACCGGGAGCGGGATGCTGGTGGGCGCGATCCGAACCTGCGACATCTGCGCAGGCTAGCGGACGGGTGGCTCTCCCACCTCGACCGGATTGTTGATCGGGTCCTGGCTCCATTCGAACCAGCCCCCGTCGTAGACCGCGATCCGTGACCAGCCCTGCAGGTAGGCGTAGAACCAGGTCTCACTGGCGCGCCAGCCGGTGCCGCAGTAGAAGGCCACCCACTTGTCGGGGGTGATGCCCGCCTCGGCCCAGTTGGCCGCGATCTCCGGGTAGGCCCGCATCGTGTTGTCGACGTTGCGGTAGTGCTGCATGTGGTACGCGTCCGTCCCGCAGTTGCCCCAGACGTCACCGGCGATCCGACCCGCCGGGCCGATGTAGTTGTAGCCGCTGACGTTCCCGAGGTGTTCCGCCCAGCTTCGGACGCTCACCAGCGCGGCGCCCTGCCGGTCGGCCAGGATCTCCTTGGCCTCCCCGATATCGACGATGACCTTCGGACGGAGCGGCACCTTGACGCCGACATCGGCGACCGTCGTCGGCTTCCGCGGGACGGTCTCCAGCGGGTTGCCCCCCTGGACCCACCAGTCGTACCCGCCGTCGAGGAGTCGCACGTCGTCCATCCCGGCGTAGCGCAGGATCATCAGCGCCCTGGTCGCCGCGATCTGGCCGGCGCGACGGCCCGGCCACTTCTCGTTGGCGTCGCCCTCCGTGTCACGACCGTAGACGACGACCGTCGTGTCGTTCGTGATCCCGAGCGTCTTGAGGGCGGCCTCGATCTCCTGTGGGGACCGTCGATTCCAGTTGGCCGGGTCCTCCAGCCAGTTCGTGTCGAGATAGAGCGCGCCCGGGATGTGGCCCTCGGCATATTCCTCGGGAACCCCGAAATTGACGTGGAAGAGCAGGAACCTGCCGGCCGGCGCGGCTTCCGGTCGTTCGCCCCTGAGGACCTGTCTGAGCCACTCGATGTGGACGAGCTTATCGTGGTTGGGCAGCCGCTCGATCGGCAGGCGGTCGTCGGCGGCCCAGGCACTGAAGCCCTCGTCGTAGACGCGGGCTCCTTCGATGCCGAGCGCACGCAGCTTCGCAGCGAACGTGGCGGCTTCGCGGCCCTCGCCATAGACGACGACGTCCCGGTTGGAAGCGATCCGCTTCGTCTCGAGCAGCCGCTGGATCTCTGCCTCCTCGATCCCGTCCAGCCAGGCGCTCGGGAAGGCGACCGCGCCCGGGATGTGTCCACCTCGGGGCTCGCCGTTGAGCCGCCAGCCGTTGAACGCGGCAAGTGGGCGCACGTCCACGATCGTCAAGTCAGGATCCGACCGTCGGTCGAACAACTCATCCGTCGAGATGATCTGCCGCGGGAGAGCGATGCCAGGTTCGAGCGTGGTCACATCTCTCGTCCGTTCTCGGGTTCGATGAGAGCAGAGTCTGGCACGGGTTGTCACATCGTGCAAGGTCCGTTTCTCGCCCGGTGGAAAGCGCGGTCCTGCGCGGCCCCAACACCCGGCCGCCGGACCCCGGGCTGCGCTACCGTGACCGGACATGACGTCACGTGACGATCCGGTCGCAAGCGGCTCCATCGAGCGCTTCCCGGGGAGCAATCCCCACCCGGTGCTGCGAGTGGCTGACGACGGCCGGCTGTCCTACGCCAACGCGGCCAGCGCCCCGCTCCTCGCCACCATCTCGAGCGGGTCGCCCGGATGGCCCTGAGGTTGCTAGCTCGACGACGACCCGATGTCGCCGGATCGCACGAGCGTAGTGGGCGCGTGGTGGATCGCCGGGATGGAACCGAGGCGACCGGCCTGGTAGTCGGCGAAGGCCTGCATGACCTCCTCGCGCGTGTTCATCACGAACGGGCCCATCCAGGCGACGGGCTCGCGGATCGGGAGGCCGCCCAGGAGCAGGACGTCGAGGTCCGGGCTGCGGCTCTCCTGGATCGGAGCCGCGCTGACGGTCAGGGCGTTGCCGGGGCCGAAGACGGCCAGCTGGCCGGTGCTGATCGGTCGGCGCTCGAAGCCGACCGTCCCATGGCCGGCGAGCACGTATGCCAGCGCGTTGTAGTCGGAACGCCAGGGGATGGCGAGTCGGGCACCTGGACTTAGCGTGGCATGGACGAGGGTCATCGGGCTGTAGGTCGACCCAGGTCCCTGGTGGCCGGAGACTTCGCCGGCGATCACCCGAACGAGCGCACCGCCGTCACTTGACGCGACGAGCGCGACCTCACCCGCCCGGAGGTCCTGGTAGCGCGGCGCGCTCCACTTCAGCGCGGCAGGCAGGTTGACCCAGAGCTGGAACCCGTGGAAGAGACCGCCACTGGCGACAAGGGCCTCGGGTGGCTTCTCGATGTGGAGGATCCCGGCCCCCGCGGTCATCCACTGCGTGTCGCCGTTGGTGATCACGCCTCCCCCACCATTCGAATCGCTGTGTTCGAAGGTCCCGTCGATCATGTAGGTCACGGTCTCGAAGCCACGGTGCGGGTGCCACGGCGTGCCCTTCGGTTCGCCGGGGGCGTACTCCACCTCGCCCATCTGGTCCAGGTGGACGAACGGATCGAGATCCGCCAGATCCACCCCGGCGAAGGCCCGCCGAACCGGGAACCCTTCCCCTTCGAATCCGCGCGGCGCGCTGGTCACGCCGCGCACCGCCCGCTGGCGGGCGATCGCGAGATCGGGTTCAGGGATGCGCGGCAGGACGGTGATGTCATCGACGACGACGGCGGGCATGATCGGGGCTCCTTGTGTCGGGCAACCTTACCACGACGGTAGTTGCGTCCGCAACGACCCTGCCCATGTACGCTCTGGCGATGCGAGACGAGGCTCCGGAGCTCGTTCGACCGGCGACCCCGGCCGAGGCAGCGGACGTCCGCGCGATGCACACCACGACGCGTGCGGCGTGGGACGAGGCCGCGGAGCGCTACGAGGGCTGGCTAGCCGAGGCCATCGACCTGGTCCGATCAGGAGGGACGAGCCTGTTCGGCGCCGAGGTCGAGCTGATCGGCGACCTGGCGGGACGCTGCCGGCGCGCCATCCACCTGCAGTGCGCCGGCGGGCGGGACACCCTGTCACTCTGGAATCTCGGCGCGGCGGAGGTCGTCGGCATCGACTTCAGCCCGCGGATGCTCGAACTCGCCGCACGTCTCACCGCCGCGACCAGGGCGCCGGCCCGCTGGATCCTCTCGGACGTCCTGGAGACCCCGCACGAGCTCAACGCGACGGCCGACCTGGTCTACACCGGCCGCGGCTCGCTGATGTGGCTGCAGGACCTCGACGCGTGGGCCGCGGTGATCGCCCGGCTCCTGGCTCCTGAGGGACGGTTCGTCCTGTTCGAGGGCCACCCGATCGAGTGGCTCTTCGACGCCGATGAGGGGGGCCACTGGATGGCGACCGACTACGACTACTTCGCCGGCCCCGAGGCGTCAAAGGGCTGGGCGCCGGAGTACATCGACCGGCTCTCCGTCCCCGACCGCGACCAGAGCTGGAAGTTCGCCCGGGCGTGGACGCTCGGCGAGGTGATCACCGCACTCCTCGGCGCCGACCTGCGATTGGAGCGGGTCACCGAGCACCCGATCGACTGGTGGGGCGGCCATACCGACGTCCGGCCCGAGGAGCGTGGTCGGGTGCCCCTCTCCTTCTCGGTCGTGGGGCGGCACCCGGGCCAGACCTGGGGCAGGAGGGCTCCGCTCAGGCCGGCGGTTGGTCCACCGAGACCCAGCGTCGGTCCAGGGCCAGCTGGATGACCGTCGGGCGATCCGACGCCAGGGCAGCGCGCAGGGCTGGCTCGAATTCAGCGTCCTTGTCGACCCGCACCCCGCGCGCTCCGCAGGCGCGGGCGATCGCGGCGAAGTCCACCGGGCCAAGCTCCGTGCCGACCCCGACGCCCGACCCGCGCTGTTCCTGCCACATCCGGATCGTGCCGTAGCGCTCGTTGTCGAAGACGACGACGACGACCCGCGCACCGATCCGGACGGCTGTCTCGAGTTCGGCCATGGTCATCCCGAGCCCGCCGTCACCGACCAGCGCGACGACCGCCCGGTCGCGATGCACCAGCGAGGCGACGATCGCCGCGGGGAGGCCGTAACCCATCGCCCCGGACGTCGAGCCGAGCGAGGTGCCGGGCCGCCGGAAACGGAACCCGCGCCCGGCCCAGCCGGCGAAGTTGCCCGCGTCCGTCGTGAGGATGGCATCGTCGGGCAGCACCCTCCGAAGCGTCGTCACCGTCCGGCCCGGATGAACGCCCGGACCATCCCATGGGTCGCCGTCCACGACGCTTGACGCCTCCCAGGCCGCTCGATCAGCCTCGTTGTTGGCCTGGCGAGCGGCGACTCGTTCCGCATCCAGGACCGCCCGGCCGACCAGCCGCTCGTTGGCCGCCCGCAGGAAGACCTTGGCATCGCTCGCCACCAGGATCTCGGGAGGCGGGAGACCCTTTGAGCGCCCCGGCTCGAGGTCGATGTGCGCCCAGCGCAGATCGACCCGGGGCATGCTGTAGCCGTAGCTCGTAGCCTCGTTGAGCCGCGCCCCGATGACCACCAGCGCGTCGGCCGCGTCGAGTCGCTCGCGCACGGACGGCGCAGCCCCAAGGCCGGCCATCCCGAGGTAGAGCGGATGGTCGTTGGAGATGACGTCGGCGCGGCGCCAACTCGCGATGATCGGGACCTGGAGGAGCTCGGCGAAGCGGATCAACTCGGTCGACGTCCGAGCGCGCAGGATCCCCGCGCCGGCCAGGATGACCGGGCGTCGCGCGGATGCGAGCAGCTCGATCACCGCACGGATCTCGTCGTCGGAGGCCCGTGGCAGACTTACCCGCCCACCATCGAACCGGGCATCCTCGGGCATCGGATCGTCGAGCAGATCCTCCGGCAAAGCCAGGAGGACGGGCCCCGGGCGCCCGCCCAGAGCCTGCCGGACCGCCTCCGCCATCGTCGCGGCGACGTCGGTCGCGCTGAGCGGCTGGGCGGCCCATTTCGCAAGCCCGCCCAGGGTGCCGACCTGGTCGATCTCCTGGAACGCCTCTCGGCCGAGGAGTGAGCGCTGGACCTGGCCGACGGCGGCGAAGAAGGGCGTCGAGTTCTGGCGGGCCGTGTGGATCCCGATGGCCAGGTTCGCCCCGCCGACCGCGCGGGTCCCCAGGCAAAGAGCCGCGCGGCCGGTCAGCTGGCCATGCGCTTCAGCCATGAACGCCGCTGCGCCCTCGTGGCGGGTCGCGATGACCCGGATCCCGGCGCCTTCGAGGGCATCGAGGAGACCCAGGAACGATTCGCCCGGAACCGTGAACGCGTAGCGAACCCCGGCGCTTCGAAACGCCTCGGCGATGAACCGGCCGACCGTGCGCGGGCCACGATTCGCCTCAGCCTCCACTGGCGGCTCGCCCACCTCAGCCTCGGTCTCCGCCCTGACCTCGTCCACGGTCGCGTCAGACTCGATCTCCGCCGTGACCTCGTCCTCGTGGACGATCGCGGTCTCGGGCGCGATCTCAGGCTCCTGAGGTTCGGGCACTTCGTCGCTGGCGGCCTGGTCGGTCGGCTGGGATCGGGCGTCGAGCTCGGTCATGGCGACGGCGCTCCTTCATCGGTCTGTCCCCCACTCGGGGGTTGATCAGCGGTAGTTCTCGAACTGCAGAGGAACGGGCAGGTCGTCGAGCTCGCGCAGCCGCGTGATGACTCGCTGCAGGTCGTCCCGGCTCTTGCCGGAGACCCGGACGGAATCACCCTGGATCTGGGACTTGACCTTCGGGAACTCCTCCCGGATCAGTCGGGTGATGCGCTTGGCGACATCCTCGGAGAGGCCACGGCGCAGACCGATCCGCTGGCGCACCTTGTTGCCACCGGCTTCCTCGACCTTGCCCCAGTCGAAGATCTTGAGCGAGAGGCTTCGGCGGATCGCCTTCGACTCGATCAGGTCCTTGAGGGCGTTCGCTCGATGCTCGTCGTTCGTGATCAGAATCAGCTCTTCCTTGGCCTGGCTGAGATCGACGGTGATGCCCTTGAAGTCGAAGCGCGTGCCGGCCTCGCGCCGCACCTGATCGAGCGCGTTGCGCAGTTCCTGTTCGTCGAAGTCGCTGACGACGTCGAATGATTGGTCTCCGGCCATCGATCCTCCTCTCCGCTACCCCGTCGCGGGCGTCTCATGCCGGACCTGCCACCAGCGGGATCGTCCGACGCGGCCGTCATCTGCGATCTCGAACGTGGCGAACCCGGCGAGGGAGACCTGCGCACGACTCTGGCGCTGGATGTAACTCATCCGCCACGGCGCAAGGATCGTGGGTGGCACGACCCAGTGGCGCTCCCAGGTGAACTGTACCTGTTCCTCGAGCAGGGCCGCTGCGTGGAGGTCGGCCGCCAGCGCGTCGAGCAGCCGGCCCGCCGAGGGGTGGTCGATCATCGTGCGCCGAGTCGCGCCAGGAGCAGCCCGGCGATCCGATAGCTTTGGCCGCCGCCCATCACCAGGACCGTGTCACCAGCCCGGACCTCGCCCGCGAGGGCGATCGCGGTCGCGTCCACGGAGCCTGGTGCGAGGACCGGGATCCCTGGCCGCCGTGCGGCGATCGCAGCGGCGAGCGCGCCGGCGGAGGCGATCGTCGTGTCCGGATCGCGACCGGCCCAGATGTCGGCCACGGCGACGGCATCGGCCTCGGCGAGCGCGTCCGCGAAGGCTCCCAGCATGGCGGCCGTCCGGTGATAGGTCAGCGGTTCGTAGACGGCCCAGACCCGGCGGCCCGGCTCACGCTGGCGGATCGCGGCGAGGGTCGCCCGGATGGCCGTCGGGTGATGGCCGTAGTCGTCATAGACGGTCACCCCGGCGGCCTCGCCCTTGCGCTCGAGGCGGCGACCGACGCCCCCGAACGAGGCCAGCGCCGAGCCGATGGCAGCGGGAGCCAGGCCCAGGAGGCTCGCGGCACCGGCGACCGCGAGCGCGTTCGCGGCATTGTGGCGACCCGCGGTGATCAATCTCGTGGTGATCGGTCCG
>JBCLCL010000040.1:0-22646 GCA_038915815.1 Candidatus Limnocylindrales bacterium | reverse complement strand
GTGCGGCCGCTCGGAGGTCGTGTCGCTCGCAGCCTCGGTCCTGGAAAGGTACTGGTAGCCGTAGCCTTCGAGTGCGTCGCGGAGCAGCGACAGGGAGCCCTCGACGCCGCCGGGCGCCGCCGGGCGGCGTCGTTTGGGCCGTCCCACTGCCGAGCTCGACGAGATAGGCGTCGATGAGCGATGCGATCGTTCGAGCGGGACGGGTCACGCGCTCAGTGTAGGAAACTCGCTCGCGCACGGAGGAGCCTATCCGGAACACGCAGCTGACGCGCCCGCCGCGCGTGCTGCCAACGTAAGTCGCAGGTGAGCGGCCGTCGATACCGTCCGCTCCATGCCAACGCTGCTGCGGGTCGGTCCGTACCGGTTCTTCATGGTCATGTTCGACTGCGCAGAACGACCGCACATCCACGTCCGTGGAGGATCGATCGGCGAAGCGAAGGTCTGGCTGGTGCCGTCGGTCGGTCTCGCCACGACGTGGGGGTACACTGCCCGCGAACTTGACCGTATCAGGGTCATCGTGGCTCGCAACGCAGAGGTCTTGATCGAGCGATGGCTCCAGACATGCCAGGAAATGATGCGGTGACCGGCATCCGGGTCACCGCAGTTGCCGTCGATGACGAGCGCATCGAGTTCAGCCTGTCCGACGGTCGTGCGATCTCGGCGCCGGTCACATGGTCGGCGCGTCTCGTCAAGGCGTCTGTGGCTGAGCGGGCGGACTACTCGATCAGCCCATCAGGCACGATCGTCGAGTGGTCGACGATCGACGAGCACATCGCCCTCTGGTCGATGCTCCGAGTGCCCGAGCAGGTGGTCCTCGATGCCGCTGGTTTCGAGCGGGCGTCGGGACCTGCCTCCGCGTAGCGGACAAGTTCGCCTGCGGTCCGCCGTCTCTCGGCGTCGCTATGGAAGTTGACAGCAGACTGGGCAGTGACTACTGTAATGATAGCAAGTCACAGATGTGCGAGTTGCTAGACTAACGGAGAACGCCAGTGTCGCAGACGGTAACCATCGAGTCCTCGGCCGCAGATCGCCAGGAGCTCAAGATCGTGGGTCCGACGGAACTCGTGGCGGGCATGTCCGAGATCGCAAGTGCCCTCCGCGGTCTTCCCGGTGGTGGTCGTCTCACTCGCCTGATCGCCCTGCGTCTCAGGGACATGGAGGGTGAAGCGGCGCGCGAGACCGCTGTGCTGGATGCCATGCTCCCGCCGGTCGAGACTCTCAGCCATGACGCGACGACGCAACTCCGCTGGAACGCCTTGGCTCGTGCCGACGCTCTCCGCGAGTTCGGCGCACTGACCAGCGCCCAACTTGCCGACATGCGAGGATCCAGGACGGCCAATCCGCACACCACCACGAGTCGTTGGATCAGTGGCCATCGCGTCTTCGCCGTTGAGACCCCATCTGGCCGGCTCTTCCCAGCCTTCCAGTTCGTCGAGGGAGAGCCCCGGCCGTTGATGGGCCGGATCCTCGCGGCTCTGGACGGCCAGCTCCGTGGCTGGGAGCTGCTGCTGTGGTTCACCGGGTCCAACGGCTACCTGGGCGGTGCGCGACCGGTCGATCTGCTCGACAACACGCCTGACCGGGTCGTTGCAGCTGCCGCCTACCAGGCGTCGCTGTCCGAGGACTGACCTGACGTGACCAAGACGCGCCGGGAGCGGTCTCCCGATGCGCCTGCGTTCATCATCTGGCCTGCCGGAGTGCGCCTCTGGCGCGTATCACGAGACGACACCGGGCTGACCTTCTCGTCCTCGGACAGGTCGAATCGCTTCTCCCCGATGCGCGATCACACCGGCGACATCGTCCCCGCGTGGTATGGCGCCACGACCGAGGCGGGTGCGCTGTTCGAATCGGTCTTCCATGACATCCGGCCGTCGCACCGGGCGCCTCGGGTCCTGCCGAATCAGTACGCCGACCGCGTGCTTGCGCCGGTGGTGACCGTTCGCCCTCTCACGTTGGTCGATCTCACCAGCTCGGGCCTGCATGCCATCGGGATCACGCGTACGCGCTTGATCGAGTCGACGTCGCGGCGCTATGACTGGACGAACGGGGTGGCGTCTCGATTGCGAGCGGCGGCGCCCACAGCCGACGGCTTCCTCTGGGTGTCGCGCGCCCGGGACACCTCGCAGTGCGTCGTCCTCTACGCGGACGCTGGGCGAGCCCCGATGTTGACCGTGGCGCCCGCACCGGCAGGCCCTGTACCCCTCAACATCGGGTCGGGTCTTGCGCTCCTTCGCGAACTCGCGACGCCGGCCAGGATCACCATCGTGGTGGCGGATCCATGACCCCTCGTCCACCCCGGCACGGTGCCGTCCGCACGCGCTCGCCGTGGATCGGATCGAACACCCGCCGGTCCTGCCCGACCAGGAGCCGCCGAGTCACCCTGCGGTTTAGCGAGTCGGACGCGACGATCTGTCGACAGCTCGTGCCGAGGATCGATCAGCTCTGAGAGGGCTGTTGGACTGCGGCAGGGGCGATCGCCTGCCCGTGACGCCCAAGGTGTCACAGGCGGCTGGTCGAATCCGCGCATGCTCGCCGACTATCGAACCCTCATCAACCGGTCGCTTCCGCCAGTTGAGCGGGGCTGCACGTCGAAGATCGTGTACGTCAGCCGCCGAGAGGCGGGGTCGGTCTCCCGCCATGGCCGACATCACGACGGCTCGCTCGCGCCGTACCACTGTCGGTTCTGCGGGATGTGGCACCTGGGCCACCGCCGCTCGGCGTGAGCCACCAATGAGCGGTGGCTCACAGCCGCCGTCGTCTCCCGGCCTCGCGCGTTCGGCTTCCTAGTACTTTGACATGCTAGAATGCAGACGTAATATCGTGGGCGACAGCTGGGTGATCCTTCAGAGTTCAGAGTACAAGGAGTGGTACCGGACAAGGCTGACCGACGACGAGCGAGACGCGATCATCGCGACCGCCTTGCGTCTCCAGGCGGACGGACCGGCGATGCGCCGGCCGCTCTCGGGGAACATCAGGATTCTCTACATCTTCGATCCGAAGAGACGGGCGATCTTCCTCCTGGGGGGCGACAAGACCGACAACTGGGGCGACTGGTACAAGACGAACATCTCGATCGCCGACGCGATCTACGAGCGACACCTGGCAGCACTGGCCGCCGCGGCAGCCAGTCGATCGCCCAGGCAGAAGGCAGGAGGCCGCACGCGATGACCGAACAGTTCGACGATTTCCAGAGCGAGATCGATGCCGCTCTGGCCGATCCGGTTCGGCGTGCTCGCGTCGAGCAATACGGACGCCAGATCGACCTCATCCTCGCGCTGTCGGCCATTCGTGAAGCCGTCGGGATGACCCAGGAGGCCTTCGCCGCGGCGGCGATGATGAGCCAGGAGAACGTGTCGCGGATCGAGCGCGCGACGGACGTCAAGCTCTCCACGATCCAGCGACTCGCGAAGACGGCCGGAGCGCAGCTCGAGCTGAACGCCGTCATGCCCGGCGGCAAGCGTGTGCCCCTGCTCAGGCCCGCCAAGCACGCCGCGACGACCTGACCACCCATGGGGTGGGTGCGCGCCTGACGAGCCGACACGGACCTGGTCCCCGGGAGCCCTACCCGGAAGAGGGGACCCGCACGCGGAGGCCGATGCGCCGCGCCTGCGTGACCCATGCGCTCCGGTCCGGTATGTGAGCGCCGACATCGGATTCAACCCCGTCGGGTTCCTCGAAGACCTCGACGACGATGAACTCGACGTAGTCGATAGGCGGGTCAGCTCTGGAAGCATCCCAGTCCCTGTGCCACCGCTGATGGCCACGGCCGGTGAACCCCGAGCCGCTGAGCCGAGTGATCCCCGGCAGCATCAATGGCGCCAGATATGAGCTTGCCGCTGGCCGAGTTCTGTCGGAACTCGACGGCCGCCGAGCGTGAATAGTGTCCCGATGATGCGCTACAGCATCAGACACCGGAGGACGGCTGGGGCGCTCGGCTCATTCTGGCCACCGTCAGACGTTGGGATGTGCGTACACCGGTTCAGCGCCAACTTGACGGGATACAGGAATACAGGTATACAGGCGATGTGAAAGCGACCATCGAGATCCCCGACGCGCTCTATCGGCAGATCAAGGCCCGCTCCGCGCTTGGTGGGCGGTCCGTGCGCGACGTGACGATCGAGGCGTATCGGCGATGGCTGGCCGAGACACCCGCCCCCTACACGATGACCGATGACGATTCGCCAACGGCCGGGGAGACGTGGCTGGCGACATGGGAGGCCCTGGCCGTCGAGACCGCCGAAATGGCAGTGGACCAGCGGACGACCCGGGAGATCCTGTCAGCCGATCGCCGCTAGATGATCACGATCGATGCGTCGGTCCTCGTAGCGGCTGGAGCCGCGGAGGATCCGGCCAACCGGGAGTCCATGGAGTTCCTGCGCGACGCCCTTCGCGCGGGTCTCGCCGTTCATCAGCCCACGCTGAGCCTCGTTGAAGTCTCCGCCTCGATCGCTCGGCGTACGAACGACCCGGCGCTCGCACGCGAGGCGGGCCTGCGCCTGCTGCAGATGCCGGGGCTCGTGATGCATCCCCTGGACATCGAGGCCGCCGGCGGGTCGGCCGCCATCGCCGGCCGAGCCCTGTTACGGGGCGCGGATGCCGTCTACGTCGCGACCGCCCTGCGTCACGGCACGACGCTCGTGACCCTCGATCAGGAGCTGCTCACACGCACGGCCCCGATCGTCGACTCCGTGACACCGGCCGAGTGGCTGGAGCGCCACGGATGATGCCGCCCACACGCTGGGTCCTCCAGCGACGGTCGGTATGACCGCCCGACTCGACACGCCGTAAGTCGCACGCAAGCGCCCGCGTCTATCGTCGCCGAATGCCTGAGGTCTCGCGGTTCTTCGGGATCGTCGTTCGGATGCAGTTCAAGGACCACCTGCCCGCACACTTCCATGCCGTATACGGTGAGCACGAGGCACAGATCGCGATCGATGGTCCACGCGTGTTGAATGGCTCCCTGCCTCCACGAGCGCTCGGCCTCGCCATGGAGTGGGCGGCGATCCATGCGGAGGAACTACGCATCGATTGGGAGTTGGCATCCACCCGTCAGCCGTTGCGCCAGATCGCACCGCTTCGCTAGGATGTCGGAACCATGCTCCGCGTTCGCGCAGTCACGCCGCTCGAAGGACGTTCTGTCCGGCTTACTCTCAGCGACGGGACGGACGTCGAGCGCGACCTGACCGATCTCCTGGATGGGCCGGTGTTCGACCGCATCGCCGGCGAGGACGCCGTCTTTCGCAGGGTCCGTGCGGTTGACGGGACGCTCGTCTGGCCCGGCGATGTTGACATCGCCCCCGAGACGCTGATCTGGGATGGTCCGACCCCCGCCGACGAGGCCACCCGCCGCCCGGAGCGCTTCCTGCGTCCTCGGTCGCCGAATGGTACGGCTCGGTAGGCCCCCAGAGCAGGCCTTGCCACTTCGAGACGACCTGGACGCCGAGCCGCAACACACCCGGGCGATCATTGAGCGGATGGACGCGATGAGCTTCCGGTGGGGTGTAAGTGACGGCAATTGACCTACCGATCCGGAGGTTGTCGCACGGCGCTGAAGATGATCGTGGCGCCTGATTCCTCGAGATCCTCCACGCTCGCTCGTCTGGCTCTCTGCCCCGGATCGGCCGCACGCGCCGCCTGGCGAGCGTGCACGTCGGCCCAGGTCTGCTCGGTCACACGCCGCTGCTCCGCGCCGACCTGGGGATCGCCATCCAGGATCTTCCAGCGGGGCCCGGGCGCGGCATCCTCCGGAGGCTCGCAGCACGGCGACATCAAGGTGAACCAGGGCGTGCGCCACCACCGGCCGTCCTCGACCTGGAACGTGGAAGTGAGGGGCCTCCGTCGAACCGTGCCGCACCAGTTGCACCTGGCACCCGAGCAGTAGCACGCCGACACGGCACCGTTCTCGATGGATCGGCCGCGAACCTCGTGGCAGGTGGGGCAGACGCCGAGGCCGGCCGGGAGTCGGCGAACCTGCCCGGACTTGGTGACGGCGGTTGCGAAGCTGGGCGCCTCCCACGGGGTGGGCTCCGGCGGGACTGTCGGCTTGGTCCGCTGCGCGCGGACACGCCTGATCGGGGATCGCGACATCGGATGCCTCCTCCATCGGTTCCCGCGGTTGCCGCGGTGGATGACCGTCGATATCCTTCTGCCCTGCGGCGGAGTAGCTCAGTGGTAGAGCAGGGGACTCATAAGCCACATCCTCAAAGCGCTGTGCTGTTCCGAGTGGGAACCACGCACGAATCCGGTGACTTATAGGCTCTATCGGCGGCCAAGCTTAGAGCACATAACTCCGCTGCAGCACAACCTGACCGGGCGCCGGAGGGCATCTTGGAGCGGGGCGATTCTTTGACGCGGCACCCACCTCGATGCTCTACCGTGCCCCCGGGCTTGTCTTCCCAGTCAGTCAGAACAACAGTTCAACCCTGCCCATTGAGGGGAAGGTTGGGGCTGCAGATCCAGTTCAGGGAGTTGGTCACCCGGCGAGACGTTGGAGCGATGACGCTCACGGCGTCCGTTCTCGGGACGATCCTCATCGCGGCCCCACTATGCTGCTGCCGGGCTGACGACCGGCGCTGGCGCGGTCGCCACTCGATAGAGTCCGAAACTGGCCGTCCCGAACCAGATCCCCAGGAAGAGCGCCGACGGCAGCGTCGCGGCGTCCGGGATCCCGACCCAGATCGCGCTGACGTTGATCGCCAGCAAGGCCGCGGTCACGAGGGAAAACCGGGAGAGCCACCGCGGGAAGGCGGCCGCACGCCGCATCGCCAGTCCGAAGGCGGCGACCCACGTCGCCTCGAGGGCATACGCGCCGCTGTTGTAGAGGGCATCCCAGAAGCGGAACAGCCCGACTACCTCGCCGCCGGACTGGGCGGTCGCCACGAGCGCCGCCTGGAGGGCCACTCCGGTGAGGAGCACGGCCAGCTCGGCGGTCACCGCGACGAGCGCGATCGTCGCCAGGAAGCGCGTCCAGGGCGTTGTCAACAGGCTCTCGCGGAGGGCCACCACGAAGACGGTCATCGGGATGATCACAAGGAACTGCTCGACGCTCAGCAGCGCGATGACGGGTTGCTGGTAGTAGGTCGTGATCGCGGCGGCGTCGAGGGTCCCGCTGACGCGCTGGCCGGCGATCGCCATCAGTGCGAGGTGGTACCCGAAGATCCCGATGAGGGCCACTACGCCGGCCCACGCGCCGGCTCGTGCGATTGATCGATCCATCCCGCCTCCTTTGACTCCTTGACACGGTTCGTATATTGACGACATGATTCGTAACATAGATGTCAAGACCTCCCGGCGGGCATATGCGAGTCCACTGCGAGACCAGCAGGCGGATGCCACGCGTAGGCGGATCCTCGACGCGCTCGTCCGAACGATGGCCGATGGCGTGGCCGCCCTGTCGATCCCTGCGGTCGCCCGCGAGGCGGGCGTGTCCATCCCGACGATCTATCGACATTTCGGGTCCAAGCAGGGGTTGGTCGAAGCACTCAACCCATATGTCCTCGCCAAGAGCGGGCTCGTGCCGGAGAAGCTGCCGGAAACCATCGCGGAGTTCGAGCCGATGGCTCGCCAGATGTTCCGGAATCTCGCGGGCATGGACCTGACCCTTCGAGCGGCGATGGCAAGCGAGCTCGGCCAGCAGGTGCGCCGGGCCACGATGCCGAAGCGGCTGGAGAAGATCCGCGAGGTCATCGGTCGGTTCGCGCCGGACGTCCCCGATGGTGAACGAGACCGGCTGGTGAGCCTGGCGCTGATCCTCATGTCCACGCCGAGCTTCCACGCCTACAAGGACTACCTCGGGCTGGGGCCGGATGCCTCTGCCAAGCTCGTCAGTTGGGCGCTCGGGACCCTGATCGAGGGCGCGCGTCACCGTGTCGCCGATGAGGAGGCTTCGACATGATCAAGGGCAAGGAGCCGACGACGGGGCGGATATTGATCCAATGGCTCGACGCGCTCAACCGGGAGGACGCCAGCCTCGTGGGAACCAAGGCGGCAACGCTCGGGCGCCTTCGTGCGGCCGGCTTCGCGGTGCCCGACGGGTTCGTTGTCTCGGGCGTGGCAGCGTCAGACCTCGAGCAGCCGAACGTGCGGAGCACGATCGCTTCGGCGCTCGAGGCTCTTGGTGCAGGCGCGGTCGCCGTGCGCTCTTCGGCGGCGGCCGAGGATCTAGCCGACGCGTCGTTTGCCGGCCAATACGAATCGGTGCTTGGTGTCAACGGGCTTGAGGACGTGCTGGCGGCGATCGGCGACGTGCTGCGGAGCGCGGAGTCCGAACGCGTCGCGCGTTATCGGCCGGGGAAGGACACCGATGGCGCCAGCTCGGCAGTGGCAGTCCTCGTCCAGGGGATGGTGCCCGCCGAAGTCGCCGGCGTCGCCTTCACGGCCGACCCGGTCACGGGCGACCGGGACGTGGTCGTGGTGAGCGCGGTTCGCGGGCTCGGCGACCGGCTGGTGTCGGGCGAGGCCGGCGCGGACGAGTGGGTCGTCCAGGCGGGGTCGGCCTCAAGGCGTCGGGCGGTCGAGGACGTCCTCGATGCCTCCCTGGCTGAGGACGTCGCGGCTCTCGCGCGCCGTGTTGAGGCCCACGAGGGCGGACCACAGGACATCGAGTGGGCCGCTGCCGCTGGTAGGATCCACCTGATCCAGGCCCGCGCGATGACCGCTCTGCCGGAGCCCCTCTCGTGGGAGCCGCCGTTCCCCGGTGCCTGGAGCCGGGACTTCCGCCTGGGCGAGTGGCTCGGCGATCCGGTCACGCCGCTGTTCGAAAGCTGGCTGCTGACCGCGATCGAGGAGCGCATGCATCACGACTACGGTGATCTGCTCGGCGTGGAGCAGCCAAAGCCGCTCCACGTTCTCGTGAACGGGTGGTATTTCTACGGGCTCAATTTCATGCCGGCTCGACCCGCGGCCATGTTCGCGATGATGGTCCGCCATATCCTGCCGCGCCTCGTGACCCGGCCACGCCGAACGGCGATCGCGTTCCCACCATTGGCGCACTTCAGCGTGGGACTCTACGAGCGAGAGTGGCGGAACGAGGTTCGGCCGCGGTACCGGAGCTTGGTGACCCAGGCCACCGACGCGGTCGACTCTGCGACGCCCGAGCGGCTCGTCGAATTGATCGACGAGCTGTCGGACGCAGCCGGTCACTACTTCACCTCCGCGACGATGGTTGCCGGCTACGCCTCGAAGGCGGAGATTCCACTCGCGCGCTTCTACTCGGCTCACCTTGCGCCACGGATCGGCGGCTCTCACCTTGATCTTCTCGCTGCGTTGGGCGAGGAGCCACCGGCCCCGTCGCCCCACGCGGTGCGGACGTTGGACTGGGCGGAGCCGACCCTCGGCGAGACAGGAGCCGCGCAGGATCCCGCTCGCGCGAAGGCGCGCCATGCGGAGGCGCGGACCCGACGCTTGCAGGCGGAGGCCAAGGTTGCGGAGGCACTCGGCGCGGACTCGAAGCTGCTCCAGCGGTTCGAGCGCTTGCTCACCGAGGCGCAGCGGTACGCGATCGTCCGCGAGGATCTCGTGGCGGAGTTCACGCTGCCATGGCCGATCCTGCGAAGAGCCGTGTTCCGCCTCGGCGCTACCTTGAGGGATGGCGGGACGATCGAGAGCATTGACGACGTCCTGTTCCTCCAGCGTCACGAGCTCCTCGATGCGCTTGGCGGCTCTTCGATGTCCCTGTCGTCCGTGACCGCCGAACGTCGACGCCTGTGGGGGCGACAGCGGCGACTCGTCCCGCCACTTCGACTCGGGACGATGCCGCCGATGATGAAGCGCATCGTCGAATCTGCCGAACAGGCGGTCAAGGGCACCGCGCCGACTTCGATCGACGATATCGTCGGCATTCCGGCGAGCGGCGGGCGAGCCTCAGGGCCGGCGCGCGTCGTCCACTCGATCGCGGAGTTCCACCGGGTCCAGCCGGGCGACGTCCTCGTCGCGCCGATGACTGCGCCCGCCTGGACGCCCCTCTTCGATCGTCTGGCCGCGATCGTCACAGATACCGGCGGGGTCGCGGCTCACGCCTCGATCGTGGCGCGCGAATACGGGCTGCCGGCGGTGGTCGGGACGACCGATGCCACTGGGCGACTTCGAGATGGCGAACTGGTCGAGGTCGATGGATCGGCCGGAGTCGTACGGCGCCTCGGGACGCTCCCTGGACCGGCCCCGACCTGACTGACGCAGGCGGCACAACAAGTGACGGTTATGCACTGTCATGGCCGCGGTTGCCGCCGTCGATCACGCTCGGTAACCTTGGTGGCGGCGGAGTAGCTCAGCCGTAGAGCGGGGGACTCATAAGCCTGCCGGTCCAACCGCGGACCTACTCCGCCTCGCTCAGCCGAAGCTGGTCCGACAGGAAGCCGGCCGGGGCATAGGCGTGCTTCAGCAGGTTGCCGTAGCGGTCCTCGATGATCTCGGCTTCAGGTGGCCAGCCTTTGTCCACCCGGGCGCAGAAGACTCGGCTCGTCCGGGGCCAGGTGCCGCGGACCTTCAGGATCAGACCGCCGTCGATGGGCAGCCGGACGAGGTACGGCAGCCGCGAGTCCAGATCCGGGTTACGGGCGACGACGAAGTTCACGCCGAAAGCCTACGGCTCGCGAGCCGATTTCCGTGGGGCCATATTCACACCTTCGGCTTGGATCTCGCTTCGACGAGCAGCCGGCGAGCTTCCTCCTCATCGAGCTCAGTGATTCGCTTGCGGGCAAGGCCGACCTCGCGCTCGAGGGCCCCGGCGAGCCACAACGGCAGCGACCTCGGGGCGGGCTCAGGCGCCGGACTCGGGCGCGGAGCCGGACTCTTGGTCCGCAGGACCTCCCAGAACTCCGCCTCGCTCAGCCGAAGCTGGTCCGACAGGATCGCCTTGAAGCGACCCGGGCTCATCGCCTTCGAGCCAGACCGCGATGCGTGAGTGCGCAGGATTTCGCCGTCCGGCAGCGTCGTCTCGAAGAAGTCGTGCCCGGTCGCCCGGTCCTCCTCCCAGCCGTCGTGCTTGAGGAACTCCCGGAACTCGTCCCAGGTTGGCGTTCTCACCGCGCGCCGACGGGCGCGGGCTCCTGTGCAGCTTCCTCGACGCCGAGCATCTGCCACTGCTCACCCTCATCCGTGAGCGCGAACCGGAGGAGCGCCGCGGCGTGAGCGCCGCGGCTGGTCGCCATGAACCGAGCCGGCTCGCGGAAGAAGCGGGTCGCATACGCGCGCAGCTCGACCAAGAGGTCGTCGATCGCCTCGTCCAGGGTTTCCCCGAATCCGAGGACGCCCATGTCCGGAACGCGCAGGGTCACCGCATCGGTGTCGTAGACCGCCTGGACGTCGAGGCGATGCTCGCCGAGCATCGCCACGAGATCGTCCGGTCGAACGAGCAGCATCTGCTCCTTTCCGTGATGGCGTGACACGATCCGCGGCTGGTGACCGTGGAACACCTGGGTCATCACCTCGGAGAGCTGGCTCTTCGCGGGCGAGAAGTCGATTGTCGGCACAGAGGAGGTAGCCATGTGTGAAGACTAGGACAACTTGGTCAAAGTGGTCAAGTAGATGATCTGGCTACCTGGCGTCAACCTGTACCATCGCGGGGCCCGTCGACCACACCAACAGGTATGTGCTGTTCGATAGTTATGAGCTGTAAGTGCGGCGGTTGCCGCCCTCGGGCACGCTCGATACGATTGACTGCAGCGGCGGAGTAGCTCAGTGGTAGAGCAGGGGACTCATAAGCCCTTGGTCGGTGGTTCGAATCCGCCCTCCGCTACCAATCGATAGCCACACGACGGCCCTTCCGCGCGGGGAGGGCCGTTTCCATTCCCTGGCCCCGATTTCGCCACCGGACCGGATTCCAGCCTGATTGGTGCAAGCGACCCCTCGAGACCTCAGGCGCGTCGATAGCACCAGCCCCACTGGGACGCTCGACGGATCCCGTTCAGATTGCACCGGAACTTCCAGCGTGGCTGGCGCCTGTGACCGGCTCGTGTCCGGTATGCCAACCAAGCTGGAATCGGGACGCGATGGCGAGCTTGTCGCGCAGGAGGACCGTTTCGATTCCTTCACCTGCCGCGACGCCACCATCCGCCGCTCGGCGGCGTCCGTATCCAGGGCAGAGGGCCATGACCTCCGTCAGGGGGGCTCTCAGTCACCCATGGCTATACTCGGTGCCACCAGCGACGCACGGTCGTCGCCTGTTCGATCCGGAGGCTCTAGTTGAATCCCAAGTTCTTCCGGAACGGCATCGTCATGTTGGTGCTCGTGGTGGGCACGGCGGCGCTGCTGTTCACGTGGATCCAGCAGACGACGCCCGCCGCCGCCGTCGGCTACTCGAAGTTCCTGGCCGATGTCCAGTCCGGCGACGTGACCGAGGTCGTCCAGCAGGGCGAGGCGCTCCACGTCACGGTCAGCGGCAAGACCCCCTACACCGTGGTCGTGCCGAGCGTCCTGATCAACGTCCTCGACGACATGAACAAGGCGGCCGCCCGCGGCAATCAGACGCTGGGCGACAGCGTCTACCGCGCCGAGGAGGCCGCCGACACGTCGTGGCTCGGCCTGCTGCTGACCGGCCTGCTGCCGCTGCTCGTCATCGGCGGCTTCATCTTCTTCATGATGAGACAGGCCCAGGGTACGAATAACCAGGCGCTCTCCTTCGGCAAGAGCCGCGCCCGGATGTTCCTCGGCAACAAGACCGTCGTCACGTTCAACGACGTGGCCGGCGTGGACGAGGCCAAGATGGAGCTCCAGGAGATCGTCGAGTTCCTCAAGTACCCCGAGAAGTTCAACTCGCTGGGCGCCCGCATCCCGCGCGGCGTGTTGCTGGTGGGACCCCCCCGGCACCGGCAAGACGCTGATGGCCCGGGCGGTTGCCGGCGAGGCGGGCGTGCCCTTCTTCAGCATCTCCGGCTCCGAGTTCGTCGAGATGTTCGTCGGCGTCGGCGCGAGCCGCGTCCGGGACCTGTTCGACCAGGCCAAGCGCAATTCACCGTGCATCATCTTCGTCGACGAGATCGACGCGGTCGGTCGCCAGCGCGGCGCCGGCCTCGGCGGCAGCCACGACGAGCGCGAACAGACGCTCAACCAGATCCTGGTCGAGATGGACGGCTTCGAAACGAACACCAACGTGATCGTCGTCGCCGCCACCAACCGGCCGGATGTCCTCGATCCGGCGCTACTGCGCCCGGGCCGCTTTGATCGCCAGGTCATCCTCGACCGGCCGGACATGCGCGGCCGGGCAGAGATCCTCAAGGTCCACACCAAGGGCAAGCCGCTCGACAAGGGCGTCGAGGTCGAAGGCGTCGCCCGCCAGTCGCCCGGCTTCTCCGGCGCCGACCTGGCCAACCTCGTCAACGAGGCGGCGATCCTCGCCGCGCGACGCAACAAGAAGGTGATCGGCATGTCCGAGTTCCAGGAGGCCCTGGAGCGGATCGTCGCCGGCCCGGAGCGCCGCTCGCGGGTCATCTCCGACGCGGAGAAGTCGATCATCGCCTACCACGAGGGCGGCCACGCAGTGGTCCAGCGGATCCTGCCCAAGTGCGATCCGGTGTCCAAGGTCACGATCATCAGCCGCGGCATGGCCCTCGGCTACACGATGGCCCTGCCGACCGAGGACCGCTACCTGCAGTCCAAGACCGAATTCGAGGACAAGCTCGCCGGGCTGCTGGGAGGCAACGTCGCCGAGCGGCTCATCTTCGGCGACACGACGACCGGCTCGAGCAACGACATCGAGAAGGCCACCAACCTGGCCCGCCGGATGGTCACCGAGTTCGGGATGAGCGACAAGCTCGGCCCACTGTCGTTCGGCAAGCGCGACGAGATGATCTTCCTTGGTCGCTCGATGGGCGAGCAGCGCGACTACAGTGACGAGGTCGCCAAGACGATCGATGACGAGGTCCGCGCGATCATCGACAAGGCGTTCCAGCGCGCCACGGAGGTTCTGACCGTCCATCGCGACAAGCTCCTGGCCCTGGCCGAGAAGCTGGTGGCCGAGGAGAGCGTGGACGCCGAGGCCTTCGAGGCGCTGTTCAGCGACCTGCCGCCCAAGGCCGCCATGCACGGGATCCCGAGCGTGATCGGACCCGGCCAGCCGGTCCCGGAGCCCACCGCCCAGCCGGCCTGACCGGTGGTCGAAGCCGACTCCGCTCTCGAGGCGCATCTCGCGGCGACCCGCGCTGCTCGCTACGAGTCGTACGAGGCATTCCTCCGGATCCCGAGCATCTCGGCGCTCCCGGAGCACGCCGACGACTGCCGGCGCGCCGCGCACTGGCTGGCTGACGCACTGACCGAGGCCGGCGTCGAGCATGCCGATGTCGCCGAGACCGGCGGGCGACCGGTCGTCTATGCGGACTGGCTCCACGCACCGGGCGCGCCGACCGTCCTGGTCTACGGGCACTACGACGTCCAGCCGGTCGATCCGCTCGAGCTGTGGACCTCCCCGCCGTTCGAACCGGCCATCGTCGGTGGCCGGATGCTGGCCCGTGGCGCCGCCGACGACAAGGGCCATCTCCACGCCCACGTCATGGCGGCCGCGGCGCTGCTGGCGACCCGCCGGGCACTGCCGGTCAACGTCAAGTACCTCTTCGAGGGCGAGGAGGAGTCGGGCTCCGTCAACCTCGACCGCTGGCTCGCGGCGAACGTCGAGCGCCTGGCCGCCGACGTCGTGATCATCAGCGACACGGGCTTCTACGAGGGCAACCACCCGGCCATCACGATCGGGCTGCGCGGGCTGATGTACGCCCAGATCGACGTCGTGGGCACGCCGACCGATGTCCACTCGGGGACCTACGGTGGCGTGGTCGAGAACCCGGCCAATGCGCTCGCCCAGATCATCGCTGCGCTCAAGGGACCAGATGGCCGGGTACGGATCCCCGGGTTCTACGACGATGTCGTGGCCCTGACGGACGTGGAGCGTGACGCCATCACGGCACTCGCCTTCGACGAGGAGGCGCACCGTCAGCGCCTGGGCGTGCCGGCGCTCGTCGGCGAGGTCGGCTACTCGGTCCTGGAACGCAAGGGCGCCCGCCCGACCCTCGATGTCAACGGGATCTGGGGCGGATTCACCGGCGAGGGTGCCAAGACGATCATCCCCGCGCACGCCCATGCCAAGGTGAGCTGCCGCCTCGTCACCGCCCAGGAGCCGGCCCGGATCTTCGAGGCATTCCGGGGTTACGTGGAGGAGATCGCGCCGCCTGGCGTCACGACCACGGTCCGCCTGCTCAGTGACGGCCGGCCGAGCCTGACCGCCCAGGATCATCCCGCCACCCAGGCCGCCGCGCGGGCCCTCGAGGCGACCTTCGGGGAGGCGCCGGTCTATCTCCGCGAGGGCGGCTCGATCCCGGTCTGCGCCAGCTTCGCTTCGATCCTCGGCCTGCCGGTGGTCATGCTCGGATTTACCCAGCCGGACGACCACGCGCATGCGCCCAACGAATGGCTGGACCTGAACAACTACGAGACGGGCATCCGGACGTTCGCCCGGATGTTCGACGAACTGGCGGATCTTCCGCACTGACCGCAGGCGCCCCGGCCTCGTCGTCGCCGCCGCGCGTGTGCGGAGCGGTCGGGTCCGGCCAGGCGATTCGGCGGCTGGCGAGTGCTACGCTACGGCCGATCGCCACATCCGGGGAGGAACAGACCGCGTGAGTACCGAAGCTCCAGACACGACCACCAAGCCGCCGGCCTGGCGCCTGGATACCGACAATGGCAGCCTTGCGCCGCGCTCCGCCCTGGACGTCCTGGTGGACCTCAACGACAAGGTCACCAGCGGTCGAGTCGCGGAGTACCAGCCCGTCCCGCTCGGGTTCACCCCGCTCGACAAGACGATCGGGAGCGGCCTGCGGACCGGTGAGCTGCTGCTGATCGGCGGGGCGCAGGGTACCGGCAAGACGACGATGGCCCTCCAGATGGCGCGCAACGTGGCGTCAGGCGGCCAGGCCAACGTCCTGTTCATCTGCTTCGAGCACGACGAGCAGTACCTGCTCAACCGGCTGATCGCGCTGGAATCCGCGCTCGCCCATCTGCCCAACAAGACCGGCGCGATCAAGATCCAGGACGTCCGCAAGGAGATCCTCGGGAGCTGGTCGACTGAGGGCGAGGGCAACGCCCAGATGGCCAACAATCCACGCCTGCGCCCGTCGATGGACCGGATCGCGCGCTACGGGCAGAACCTCTTCCTGATGCGCGGCTCGCAGTCGGCGACGACCATCGACAACATCCGCAAGCTGGTCCAGGAGCACCGCAGGCTGTCCGGCGACCGGCGCCTCCTGGTCATCGTGGATTATCTCCAGAAGGTCCCGCAGATCCCGGAGCCGGAGAACGAGACGGAGAAGGTCACCTATCTGGTCAACGGCCTCAAGGACATCGCTCTCTCCGAGGAAGTGCCGATGATCTGCATCGTGGCCGCGGACAAGGAGGGCCTCAAGGCCCAGCGCCTGCGGAACTACCACCTGCGCGGCTCGTCAGCGATCAACTACGAAGCGGACATCATCCTGATCCTCAACGAGAAGTACCACATCGTGGCCAAGGTCAACATCGAGTTCAACCCCTACCAGGCGCAGCGCTTCCGCGACTGGGTGGTGGTCTCGGTCGAGAAGAACCGCGGCGGTCAGGACAACGTGGACTTCGAATTCGAGAAGCATTTCGAGTTCAGCTGCTTCGACCCGAACGGGCGAACGGTCCAGGAGAAGCTGATCGAGGAGCGTCTCTACAACGACTAGCGGCGCGGGCGCCGCCGCGTCCCTGCGCTCCGTGCCCTTTCGCGCCCCGCCGCGCCCCTGCGCTCCGTGCCCTTTCGCGCCCCGCCGCGCCCCGCCGCGCCCTGCCTGGTCAGGTAGTCACACCCGGACTACAGGGCCCGGTTTCCGGCCTGTGAGGGCCACAGCCCGACACCGTGTGAGCGTGGATCCGTCCTGTGGACATGCCCGGACGGCCTTACAGCTGGCCTACCAGCCGTGGGACGGCTATCTGACCAGGTAGCGCCCGACCGGCCCCACCAGTCGAGGACGGCCGCGGTCGTGCCGACGGCGCCGCGGTATCGTGGCGGGATGCACAGCCGCGAAGCGTTCCCGGACATCGTCGAGATCGTCGTCGAGATCCCGCGCGGATCGCGCAACAAGTACGAGTACGACGAGGAGTCGCACGTCTTCCGGCTCGATCGGGTGCTGTCGTCGGCCGTCTTCTACAACTTCGACTACGGCTTCATCGAAGGCACTCGCGCCGGAGACGGCGATCATACCGACGCGCTGTTGATCATCGACGAGCCGACGTTCACCGGCTGCCATGTCTGGGCGCGCCCGGTCGGCGGCCTCGAGATGCGCGACGAGAAGGGGTTCGACTTCAAGGTCCTGTGCGTGGCCATCGGCGATGCCCACCAGGCGCACATCGAAGCGCTCGAGCAGATGCGGCCGCACCGTCTCGTCGAGATCGAGCAGTTCTTCGCGACGTACAAGGCGCTCGAGGACAAGACCGTCGAGATCCTGGGTTGGCGAGACCGTGATCGGGCGCTCGAGGTCCTCCGCACGGATCGGACGGCCTGGGACCTCGAGCACAGACCGCCGCCAGGGTGACCGAACCGACGAGGCGACCGCGCTGGCCCGGCGCCGACCTTCCCGGGCGGCGCATCTTCATCGCCACGCCGTTGCCCCCGGAAGCTGTCGCCGAGATCGCCGCGCTGGTCGAGCGCGTGCGCTCGGCCGGGGTGCCCGGCGGCGGTCGTGATGTTCGCTGGGTTCGACTCGATGGGCTGCACCTGACCCTGCGCTTCCTGGGTCCGACGCTCGAAGACCGGATCGAGGCGGCCCGAGCTGCGGTGCGTGTGGCCGCCGCCGCCAGCCTGCCGTTCGACCTCGAGATCGGGGGAGCCGGCAGGTTCCCTCCAGCCGGCCGACCGCGGGCGCTCTGGCTGGGCGTGGCCCTTGGCGCGGAAGCGCTGACGGGTCTGGCGGCCGAGGTGGATCGGGCGTTGGTTTCGGGCGGATGGCCGCCCGAGACAAGGCCGTTCCGAGCCCATCTCACCCTGGCGCGTTCGGATGGCGTGGCGGCCGGGGCGAGTATCGGCGCCCACCTCATGGAGCTGGCGGCAGAGCTTCGGATCGGCGCACGGGTGGAGCGCATCGGGCTGTTCGAGAGCCTGACCGGCGGCGGACCCGCCCGCTACGAGCCGATCGAGCTGGTCGAACTGGGCTCGAGGGAGGTGCCCGTGTGACGCGTTGCGGGGAGACGACGGTGCTACTATCGCGTTGATCCCGGTCGCCTGCTCCACCCCCGCCAGAGGAGTGCCCAGATCGCCGTGACGAGTGCCCAGCGAGCCCGCCTTGTGGTGGCCCTGGGAATCTCAATCTGGTCCTTGCGGGCGTCGCATTCGGCGTCGGAGCGTTCGGTCAGCCTCCCGTGATCCCCCCCGCAGGGCCTGTCGCTGTCGTGCCCTTGCCGACCCCTCCCGCGAACGAGGCGCCGGTGGCGAGCCCGACCCCGGCCGGCGCGCCGGTGGCGAGCCCGACTCCCGCGGAGACGACGCCGACCGCGGTTGCCACCCCGACTCCGGCAGATTCGAACCCGGTCACAGCGTTCGTTCCGACGCCCGAGCCGACAAAGCCGGCACAGTCGAAGCCGACGCCCTCGGCCGGCCAGCCCGGTCCGGACGCCGGGCCCTCCCCGCGACCGCCGACGGCACCCGCGACCGCCGACGGCACCCGCGCCCAAGCCGAGGCCGACACCGACGCCGATCCCCGCGCCGACCGCGACACCGACGCCCATCCTCGCGGCCACGCCGACCCCGACGCCGGCCGCGACAGCTCGACCCACGCCCGAACCGCCCGACGTGGTGCTCGAGGATGAGCGCCCACCCTGTCCGACCGCCGACCCGCCCCCGCCGGGCCACGACAAGGGGGCCGAACCACAGGATCGCCCATGCCGGGGCGGGAAGTCCGGCCACGAGATCGAGGGGGTCGTCGGGGCCTTCTTTTGGTGCCGTTCGCGCTCGGCGGGTCCGTCGTGACCTGGTCGCTGCCGGTCGCACCTGGGAGTCGTGCCCGGCGCAGGTTGCGCGGGCGGCGTCGCGCGCGCTAGGCTCCCTTCCCAACCGGGCGGCCGCCCGGGTCAACCGCGGATCGAGCAGGAGACCTCCCATGGCGCCGTCGGATCCTCGACAGACGAAGTTCGTCCTTGATGAGTCGCGCATCCCGCGCGCCTGGTACAACATCGCCGCGGACCTGCCGGTACCGCTCTGGCCGCCGCTCCATCCCGCGACCCACCAGCCGCTCGGGCCGGACGACCTGGCCCCGCTCTTCCCGATGGCCCTGATCGGTCAGGAGGTCTCGGCCGAGCGTGAGATCGAGATCCCCGAGCCGGTTCGCGATGCCTACCGGCTCTACCGCCCGAGCCCGCTCTATCGGGCGCACCGGCTCGAGCGCGCCCTGGATACGCCGGCCCACATCTACTACAAGTACGAAGGCGGCAGCCCGTCCGGGAGCCACAAGCCGAACACGGCGATCGCCCAGGCCTTCTACAACAAGGAGCAGGGCGTCAAACGACTCGCGACCGAGACGGGTGCGGGACAGTGGGGCAGCGCCCTCGCCTTCGCCGGCGCGATGTTCGGGCTCGAAGTCAAGGTCTACATGGTCCGGGCGAGCTACGACCAGAAGCCGTACCGCCGGATCCTGATGGAGACCTATGGCGCCGAGGTCGTGGCCAGTCCCTCGCTCACCACGAACTATGGCCGCAAGGTCCTCGCCGAGAACCCGGACAGCCCGGGCTCGCTCGGGATCGCGATCAGTGAAGCGGTCGAGGATGCGGCCACCCGCGACGACACCAAATACGCCCTCGGGTCGGTCCTCAACCATGTCCTGCTCCACCAGACGGTCATCGGCCAGGAGGCGCTGGAGCAGATGGCCATGGCCGGGGAATCCCCCGATGTCGTGATCGGCTGCGCCGGTGGCGGATCGAATTTCGCCGGGCTCGCCTTCCCGTTCCTCGGACGGAATTTCCGTGAGGGCGCCAGGCACCGGGTGATCGCCGTCGAGCCCGAGGCGGCTCCGAGCCTGACCAGGGGTGTCTACGCCTACGACTTCGGCGATACCGGCAAGATGGCGCCGATCGTCAAGATGCACACCCTCGGTTCGGACTTCGTCCCGGATCCGATCCATGCCGGCGGTCTGCGCTACCACGGCATGTCGCCGATCGTGAGCCTGCTCAAGGAGCACGGCTACATCGAGGCCCAGAGCATCCATCAGCGGGCCAGCTTTGAGGCGGGCGTCGCGTTCGCCCGCGCGGAGGGCATCCTTCCGGCCCCGGAACCGACCCATGCGATCCGGGTCGCCATGGACGAGGCGCTCGCCGCGAAGGAGGCGGGCGAGGCCCGAGTCATCCTGTTCAACCTTTGTGGCCACGGTCATTTCGACATGTCGGCCTATGAGCGCTACCTGTCCGGGAACCTGGAGGACTACGAATACCCGCTGGAGCGGGTCAAGGCCGCTCTGGCCGGTCTGCCCCAGATCTGATCGAGCCGCCTGCGGCATGCACATCGGATTCATCGGCTTCGGGCTGATCGGCGGCTCCATCGCGCGCGCGGTCCGGGCCGACCGGACGCGCTCGTCGTGGACGATGGGTGCGTGGTCGCCGTCCGGCGAAGGTCCTGCCCGGGCCGCGGCTGACGGCATCATCGATCGCGCGGCTGGATCCGCCGCCGAGGCCCTGCGTGACGCCGACCTCGTCGTGCTCGCCGCACCGCCGACGGCCTGCCTGGTGGCACTGGACGACCTGGCCGGCAAGTGGCGTACGTCGCTGTCGGTGACCGCGGTTATCACCGACGTCGCGAGTACCAAGGTTGCCCTGCTCGCGCAAGCCGACGCCGTCGGTCTGCGCTATGTCGGTGGCCATCCGATGGCGGGGCTCGAGCTGACCGGCTACCCGGCCGGCCGGGCCGATCTGTTCGTGGATCGACCGTGGGTCGTCATCCCGGGGCGTGTGGCCTCGCCCGGCGATGTCGAGCGGGTCACCTCACTCGCGGAGGCGTGTCGGGCCCGGGTGCTCCCCATGGATGCCGTGACCCATGATCGGGCAGTGGCGGGGATCAGCCATCTACCCCTGATCCTGGCGGCTGCGCTGGTCGAATCCGTGGCCGGCCCCGGATCCGGCCCGCCGCGGGCGGACTGGCCGACGGTCGCCCAGCTCGCTGCCGGTGGCTGGCGCGACATGACCCGCCTGGCACGGGGCGACGCGACGATGGGTGCCGGGATCGCGGCCACCAACGCGTCTGCCCTGGCGGAGCGCATCCGCGAGTTCCAGGCGACGCTCGAGGCGTGGCGCACCGAGCTCGAGCGGCCTGGGGGCCCGGATCAGAGCGCCATCGCGGACCGGCTTCGGGCGGCAGCGGAGCGCCTCGGGCCGTCCTCGTGAGCGCCGAGCTCGTCTACGTGGTGCCACGCGCGGCACTGCCCGGGACGGCGAGCTGGTACGGCCTGCGGACCGACGGGCTGGACGCGTTCGTGGCCACGGTCGAACGCGACGGACGGTTCGAGCCGCGTCCGGCGATGGAACTCGATCCGTCGTTCAAGCAGATCATCCCGTACCTCATCCTGCGCGATGGACCCCGCTACTTCCTGATGCAGCGGACCACTGCGGGCGGCGACGCGCGGCTCCACGGCCACTACTCGATCGGTGTGGGCGGTCACCTCAACCCTGGCGACGGCGGCCTCCTGGGTGGGCTTCGCCGCGAATGGGCCGAGGAACTGAGCGCCTCGTTCATCCCGGATTTCCAGCTCGTCGCATTGCTCAACGACGACACGACGCCGGTGGGCGCGGTCCACCTCGGGGCGGTCTACGTCGCCGACGTGGCCGGTCGAGCGGTGGCCATCCGCGAGACCCACAAGCTGACCGGTGGCTTCGCCGGGCCGGCCGAGGTGAGCGCCGTCGCCGATCGCCTCGAGACGTGGAGCCGGCTCGTCTTCGAGTATCTCGAGTCACGCGAGGGCGCGGGGGTACGATAGGCCTCGTCGGAGGTCAACGGTGACCCGTCACATCGGCCGCTCTCTGCTCGCCCTGCCGCTCCTGCTCGGGGTCGTCGGGCTCCTGGCCGGCGGACCGGCACGCGCCGCAGGCGGGACCGTGGTCGTCCTGCCGGCCACCGGCGTCGTCGACAACGTGCTCGCCGGATACATCCAGGAGGGCATCGCCGTCGCGGCGAAGGAGGGTGCCGCGGCGGTCGTCGTTCGGCTCAACACGCCCGGCGGCAGTCTCGACGCCACGCAGAAGATCGTCTCGGCCCTGCTGGACGCGCCGCTGCCGACGATCGTGTGGGTCGCCCCGTCCGGCGCCCGGGCGGCCAGTGCCGGAACGTTCATCACGCTGGCCGGCCATGTCGCACTGATGGCCTCGGGGACCAACATCGGGGCGGCGTCGCCGATCTCGGGGTCGGGTGAGGATATCGAGGGGACGCTCGGCCGGAAGGTCCTCAACGACGCGATCGCCAACATCCGCTCGATCGCCGAGGCGCGTGGACGCAATGTCGAATGGGCCGAGGAGACGGTTCGCGATGCGCGCTCATCACCCGCCTCGGAGGCGGTCGCGCTCGGCGCGGTCGACGGGATCGCCGACAGCATCGAAGCTGTGCTTACGGTCGCCCACGGCCGAACCGTGACCGTGGCTGGGCAGGCGCGGACGCTCGACCTTGCCGGCGCGACGCCCGACGA
>JBCLCL010000039.1:0-23077 GCA_038915815.1 Candidatus Limnocylindrales bacterium | reverse complement strand
CGGTCACCCGAGGCTCGCTGGAGGAAGTGGAAGAAGAAGGCTGAAACCACCGCCGCGATCGGGATCGCGAAGATGGCGCCCGGGATGCCGGCGATCCGCAGGCCGATCAGGACCGAGCCAAGGACGAGGATCGGATGGATCCCGACCGCGTCCTGCATGATCCGCGGCTGGAGCACGTTCATGACCACGATCCAGCCCACGCCCATCAGCACGATCGTCGGCAGCAGCGCCGACGGCTGGAGCAGCATGGCCACCACGACCGGCGGCGCCCAGGAGACGAACGGCCCGAAGAACGGGATGGCCTGGAGGAAGCCGGCCGAGACCGATGAGAGGGCCGCCAGCGGCAGGCCGAGCAGCAGGTGGGCGGCCAGCGCGATCAGGAAGTAGACGATGCCCATCAGCGCCTGGCCGCGCAGGAACCCGCCGAACGAGCGTGACACGGAGCTCTGGAGCAGGAGCGCTTCCTCCGCGTAGGCCGGTGGGACCAGCCGGAGCAGGAAGGACGTGATCTGCTCGCGATCGACGACCATGTAGATCGACAGGAAGAAGACGATCAGCATCGTACCGACCGCGTTGAGGCTGGCCACGGCGATCTGCTGGAGCGGCTCAACCAGCGCGGCGGCGAGCTGATCCAGGTTGGCCAGTGCGAAGTTCGCCTGGGCGACCAGGTCCACCTGCCCGAGGCCGATCGAGACCAGCAGCTCCTGCCATGGGGCGAGGATGGTCGGCAGGTTGGCCCTGATGTCCGGGATGGACGCCACGAACTGGGTCGTGGAGGTCGCCAGGGCGCCGGCCGCCACGACCACGAGGACGACCAGGATCAGCACCACCAGCGCGTAGACCAGGACGGCGGCCACGGCACGCGGCAGGCGAGGGCTGAGGGCCATCAGGCGAGCCACGACCGGACTGATGACGAAGGCCAGCAGCCAGGCCAGGAAGAAGGTCAGGAAGATCTCGCCGAAGAAGAAGAAGGCGTCGCCGGAGAGCCTGACGACGATGAAGAAGAGGGCCACGACGCCGAGCACGAGGAGCGCCCGGACCAGCCGGCCATCGGGCTGGGCGGGCTGGACAGGAACCATGGGCGTCAGCGCAGCCCCATCTTGTGGCGGACCTCGGACATCGTCGCCTCGGCCTTCGGGCGGAGCCGATCGGCGCCCGCCTCCAGGATGCCGTCGACTTCGGCTGGCCGCGCCATCAGTTCGCGGTAGCGCTCCCGCGCCGGCGCGTAGCGGGCGACGATCCGGTCGGCCAGCAGTCTCTTGGTATCGACGCAGCCCGTGCGAGCGTGACGATGATCGGACCGAGTGGCGGGAGCGGGCGCAAGCGCGTGGAGTGCGGGCGGCGGGACATGGGAACCTCCGGGCGAACAGGCTGGCGGAGGGGCGGAAGAATCACGAACCCCTCGCGTCGAAACAGGTCGAACGAGGGGTCTCAGCCGGTGGATCGCACGGTCCTGCCTACCTTTCTCTCGAAGGGTCGAGCATGCACCGTGGGGTCGGCGACCGGACTTGCGCCCCTGGCGGGGCGTTCACCGTAGCGGGACTGTGCCGGGATCTCACCGGCTTCGCGACCACGCGGCGTGACACAGGTTGTCGCTGCGGAGCGTAGCACAAGGCGGGCTCGAGTCCCGGCTCCCGTCCCGGCTCCCGTGTGCCCGTGTGAAGCTCCGGATAAGCCCCCGATGAGGGGCGCCTGCGACCATCGGCGCCTCGCCCTCCTCCCGCCACAACCTGTCCCGCCGGAGGAGTTCGACCGTGATGGAGTCACGATGGCTGCGCTGGATGGGACCGGGGGTGATCGCCCTCATCGCCGTCGGGTCGATCGCATCGACCACGCTCGGCGCCGGGCAGCATCCCTGGACGGCGCGTGCGTGCGACGGGAACGCTGCGGACCGGATCGCGGCGGCCGGCTACGCCGGTCCGCTCGGATTGGACGACCTTCGCCTGGAGGCGTGGTTCCGGCTGGATCCCCGCCTCGACCGCGACGGCGCGCTGCAGGGTCAGCGGCTGGCCCTGGGCACCGTCGGTGACCGTTCGAGCCGGATCATGGACCTGCCGCCCGAATCGTTCGCCGCGGGGCCGTTCGGTCGGATCGTCCTGGTCGGAGCCGATGACGGCACGACCTCGCGTCTCGAGGCGCTGGACGTCGCCGGCGAATGTTCATGGGCGGTCGCGGAGGAAGCCGCGGTCATCCGGCGGGCGACGATCGATCCGGCCGGCGAGACCATCTACGAGATGCGGGTGGATCGGACCCACCGAGCCGATCTGGGCATCTGGGCCCGGCCGCTCGACGGGCTCACGCCGGCCCGCCAGGTCCTCGAGCCGATCGCTCCGGACGACCGTTTCGGGCGCACGTTCTTGACCGAGTTCGCCTGGGATGTCGCAGGACGCGCCCTGGCCGTCCAGTCGTGCGGCGAGGCGGCTTGCCGGACCCGCGTCATCGATCCCGCAGGTGGCACGCCGCGGGCCGTCGCCGACCCGGACCTGGGCACGCTCGTCGGTCTCGACGGCGAGGTGCTGGTGACCTACGCCGCCTGCCCGGGGTTCCCCTGCCCGATCGTGGCCGTCAACCTCGAGACCGGCGCCCGGGAGGTCCTTGCGGTTGCCGGCGCCGTTGCGGTCGTCGTCTCGACGCCCGACGGTCCGCGGCTGGTCCACGAAGTCTTCGATGACGCCGGCCTGACCCTGCGGTCGATCGCGCTGGACGGGTCCTCGGCAACCGATCTCGGGCGCCTGTCCGACGGCCTATCCAGATTGCATACGGTTGATGCAAGTCTAGCGAGAGCCGTGGACCTCAGCTCGTGTGCTAGCCTGTGTGCCATACATTCACACACGGAGTCACACCATGGGACTCGTCCGCACGAACATCACCCTGCCCGAGGAAACACTCGCCCTGGTCGATGCCGTGGCCGGCCCGCGTGGCCGCAGCCGCTACATCGCCGACCTGGTCGCGAAACAGGTCCGTCGCGACAACGCCCGGATGGTGTGGGAGAAATACGCGGGGGTACTCAAGGGCTCGGACACCTGGGGCCGGACGCCGGAGGAGACCGACAGGCTGCTCCGCGAGGTCCGTGAATCGTGGGATCGTCCATGGATCTGGGAGGAAGGCGATGCGCTACGTTCTGGACACGACGCTGCTGATCGACCATTCGAAGGGTCGGCCGGGCGTCGCTGAACTCGTCGCGTCGCTGTTCGCGGAGTCGAGTGATCTGTACGTCTGCGATGTGGTCGTGGCAGAGGCCTTGAGCGGCGGCGACGAGATCCAACGGGCCACGATCGAATCCCTGATCCGGGCGCTCGAGTATGTGTCGACCTCGCCGGATGCGGCCGTATGGGCAGCCGAATCGCGCCGGCAGCGGAGAGCCATGGGTCCTCGATCGCTCGCCGATGCCATCATCGCCGGCGTCGCATGGTTCCAGGACGCCGCCGTCGTCACCCGCAACCCGCGCGATTTCGAGATCCAGGGCGTCCGGGTCCTCGGCTACGGGTGACCGGCGGATGAAGGGGCTGCTCAGTGATCCTGTCAGTCGGTGATCCCGGTCGGCCCGCTTGACCGCCCCGGCGCCGAAGTCATACTTGTCTTCAATCTTCGTATATGGAGCCGTGGGTATGCCAAACGTCGTTGGGGAGCGATTCCAGATCACCATCGATCGGCGCATTCGGGAGCGGTTGGGAGTCGAGCCGGGCGACCTCGCCGTTGAGCGTGTCGAAGATGGCCGCCTGGTGATCGAGTTCATGCCTCGGCCACATGACCGCTCGTTGCGAGGAATCCTGAAGGGGAGCCAACGACCGCCGGTCAGCACGGACTCCGCTGCCGAGAAGGAGGCCGCGTGGCTCACCCGGTCCGTGGAGGTGACCGCAGCGCTCGCCGCTGACAGCGCCAGGCACCGGACACGCACGCGCGCGACGGCCCGCTGATGGGCCGCCGCGTCTTCTGTGACACCGGCGTTCTCGTGCGCTACTTCGCCGACGATGACCCTCCACGGGCGCTCGCGGCGGCGAGACTGATCGACGGCGACGACACCCTCGTGATCTCGACCGGTGTGCTGATCGAAGTCGCCCAAGTACTGCGAACGCAGCACAGCCGCGCGAACCCGGAGATCGCCGACGCGTTGGTGGCCTTTCTCACAAAGCGAGGAGTCGAGCTCACCGACGCGGACCAGGCCCAGGCTGTCGCGGCCCTACGGTGGTCCGCCCGGGTTTCCGCCCGACGGATCCCCGACGCCCTGATCGCGGCCGCGGCGGATCGGGCCGGATGCGACATCATCGCGACCTTCGACGAGGGGCTGACGGCGTCCTCCGTGCCGGTGCGACTGCTGTGACCGCGTACGAGGTTGAGATCCGTGTGCGGCCGCATGCCTGAGGCGGACGGTCTGCCTGCGCGGACTCAGACCCGGTGACCACGCGCCGGGTGGTCCGGGAACGGATCGATCCGCGCCTGACCGCGTCACTGTTCGCGAACTACCGGTCCGCGACCGATGCGCTGCTTGAGCTGGTCGACAACGCCGTGGATTCGCGCGTTCCGGGCCGGCCGTTGCGGGTGGACCTCATGGTGCGGCCGGACTCGATCGTCCTGACGGCGATCGGCGGGACCGGCATGGGCCCGCTCGAGCTCGAACGCGACTACCTGCACTGGGGCGCATCGCGCAAGCGCGCCGGCGACCGGATCGGGCGCTATGGCCAGGGCGGCAAGGCGGCCATCGGCCATCTCGGGAACCGCTTCGCTGTCACGGCTTCGCGGGCGGGGGACGGGCGGGCCATCGCCTTCGAGGACCTGGCCTATCGCGATCGCGCGAAGCTTCGGGTCTACGAGCTCCACGACCGCGCGAAGCCGGTTGAGGCTGCGCTGGGCTATGTGCGGATCGAGATCGGCGAGGTGGACCGGCGGGTCGACCTGCGTCGGCTCCCTGGGCGTCTGGCCGAGGTCTACCGGCCATTGCTGGAGAGCGCGGCCCTGGCGATGACGGTCAACCGGGCGCCGATCGTGGCCCTCGCCTGGACGCTCGCCGAGCGGCACGACACGGCGGTGCGCGCCGGCGGTCGGATCGTCCGCGGCTGGTATGGCCTGCTGCCAGATCCGGCGCCACCGTCGGTTGAACCCGGGGTCCGGATCTATCACCTGGGGCGGCTGATCGGTTCGCCGGACTGGTTCGGTCATCCCGGGCCGGCGCTGCACCCGGGTATGAACCGGCTGGTCGGCGAGCTGGAGTTGCCGCACGTGCCGGTCACCATGAACAAGTCAGACGTCGATCGCGACAGCCCCGAGTGGGTCGCCGTGGAGGCGCGCGTCCACGCCCTGCTTTCGCCGCTGGTCCGGCGGCTGGCTCGGCAAGGTGGCTTCAGCGTCGAGCCCGGCGCGTTGCGGACGGCCGACCAGGTCCGCCGGATCCTGGCCCGGGCGCTCCGTCTGCTCGAGTCGGGGAAACTGTTCGAGAGTGAGGCAGGCACGGGCGGGGGCGAGGGGTCCGGTGGGCAGCTCACGCTTGACGCAGCCGGGCGCGATCGGACGCCCGTCGAGGAGCCGATCGAGGAGCCGATCGAGACCGCGCCTGGCGAGGCGTCGCCCGATGAGGCGCCGGCGGATGCCGTGCCGCCGAGCCCCAGGTCGCCGCGCTCGTCGGGTTCGGGGAGCAGCCGCGGGGTGGGCGAAGTCGTCGTGCGCGCGCTCGATCCACGCCTGCGCAGCGCGATGGTCCTGGAGGACGGCGTCCGTCGGATCGTCATCAACTCGCGCTATCCGCTGTATGAGGTTCGCCGCGGCGACCTCTGGTACCAGCTGGAAACGGCGCTGCGCGAGGTTTGCGTCACGATTCCCGAGGCGACCGTGCCCGAATTCGAGCGCAAGGTCAATGAGTTGATGCTCGTGTCCCTATCGCTGACCGGTCGCCCGAAACGGCGCAAGTCCGGCGTGACGACGCGGCAAGCGAAGGGCACCTGGGCGAAGTAGCAGCCCGCAGCGAGCCCGGCGATGCGCCACCGCATCATTTGGGCCACAGCAACGCTGAGCGACCCCTGATCTTTGACGGAAACCATGGATGGCGTCGCTCGAATGTGCCCGATTTGATCCCAGGGCGGATCGCGCGCCTGCGTGCGCCACCGCAACGGAACGGCACGGTGCTTGCGAGGGGCGGCGCCAGCGACCACAGAGCTCCGCTCGGGTCGGGCGGGCGCAGCGCCCCGGCCGGCAACTCCATCCAGCCTGCATACGGAACCTGCATACTGGGGCCCCCAACAGGAGACCATCAGGCACGTGAGCGTCGGGACCGCGTTCCATCCACGCACCGCTCCGCTGAATCGCAAGATGCAGTGGCGGGAGTGGTCGGGCTACTACGCCTCGAGCGTCTACGCCGACTTCCACGACATCGAGTACAACGCGGTCCGCGAGGCGGCGGCGCTGTTCGATGTCTCGCCGCTCTACAAGTACCTGGTCTCGGGGCCGGATGCGACCCGCCTGGTCGATCGGGTGATCACCCGCGACGCCACGAAGCTGGCCGTCGGAGGGGTCTTCTACACGCCGTGGTGCGACGAGAACGGCAAGGTCGTGGACGACGGCACGGTCCACCGCCTGGACGAACGGCTCTACCGCTGGACGGCCGCCGACCCGCAGCTTCGCTGGCTGCGCCAGAACAGCGCCGGCCTGGACGTGACGATCGCCGAGGAGACCGAGGCGACGGCCGCGCTCGCCCTGCAGGGCCCGCTGTCGCGCGCCGTGCTGGAAGCGGCGACCGGCGAACCGTTCGCCGACCTGGGTTACTTCCGGCGGCGCGCCTCGCGGGTCGGCAAGGTCCTGGTCGATGTCTCGCGTACCGGCTACACCGGCGACCTCGGCTACGAGCTGTGGATCCCGACCAGGGGCGCGGTCGCCGTCTGGGATGCGCTGATGAAGGCCGGCCAGGCCTACGGCATCCGCCCGGCGGGGATGGTCGCCCTCGATGTCGTCCGGCTCGAAGCGGGGCTGATCCTGCTCGAGGTGGACTACACCTCGGCCCGCCACGCGATGAACCCGGAGCAGCACTACTCGCCGTTCGAGATCGGCCTGGGGCGCCTGGTCAACTTCGAGAAGGCCGACTTCGTCGGCCGGCTGGCCCTGGAGCGCGAAGCCCGCGCCGGCGGCCCCCCGCGGCGGCTGGTCGGGCTGCAGCTCGACTGGGACGACATCGAGGGCCTGTACGACGCCCAGGGGCTCCCTCCGGCGATCAGCCCGACCGTCGATCGCTCGCCGGTCCCGGTCTTCGCCGGTGGTCGCCAGGTCGGCCGCGCGACCAGCCACGGCTGGAGCCCGATCCTCAAACAGGCCATCGCGCTCGCCTCGGTCGGGCCGCAGTTCGAACCGGTCGGGACCAGCCTGGCGGTCGAGTGGACGGTCGAGGGCCGGCGTGGACGAGTCGGCGCCAAGGTCGTGGAGCTGCCCTTCCTGGACCTGCCGCGCAAACGGGGCTGACCGGGCGGCGGCGTCAGTGGAGCGTGCGCTCCGCGAATGACTGGAGGCCGTCGAGGGCCTCGGGCAGGTCGGCCCGGCCGAAGCCGATCCGGAAGTAGTTGCCCGGATAGCCGAACTGCGATCCCGGAACGAGCAGGACACCTTCGGCCTGGACCAGCTCCGCCGCCCAGTCGTCGATCCTCACGCCCGGGACCCTGAGGCGCGGGAAGCCGATCGTGCCGGCCCGTGGGCGGACCCAGCTGAAGCGGTCGGCCCAGTCCTCGAAGAAGCCGTCGAGCAGATCGAGATTGGCCGCGATCAGCCCGCGCGAACGGCCCAGGACCCGGTCGCGAGCGCGCAAGGCGATGATCGACAGGATCTCCGACGGCGCGGACGAGCAGATCGTGGTGTAGTCCTTGAACGCCGCGACCCGGGCCAGGAGTTCGCGGTCGTGCGACGCAAGCCAGCCGATCCGCAGGCCGGCCATGGCGAACGCCTTCGACATCACGCCGAGCGAGATCCCACGTGGCAGGACGTCCGCGCCGGCCGGGAGGCGGTCCGCCGCCTCGAACTCGAGACCGCGATAGACCTCGTCCACGAGCAGGTGCGCCCCGGCATCCGCGGCGATCTCGACCAGCGCGTCGTAGGTCGCGCGATCGGGCAGCATCCCGGTCGGGTTGTGCGGGAGGTTGACCACGATCAGCCGCGTCGCCGGCCTGATCTGGCGGCGGAGCAGGTCGAGATCGAGCGCCCAGCCATGCGATTCGTGGAGTTCATGAAGGGTGACGTCGGCCCCGTTGGCACGAGCGACCTCGTAGAGGCTCTGATAGCCCGGCCAGGTCACGATGGCGTGATCGCCCGTACCGACGAGCACGGTCATCAGGCAGAAGATGGCTTCCTCGGCGCCGGCGAAGGTGAGCACCTCGTCGGGTTCGATCGTGTCGTAGAGCGAGGCGATCTCCGCTCGGAGGAGCGGATGTCCGGTCGACTCCGTGTAGCCAAGCTGGAGCCCGTCCCAGAGGGCGCGCGTCTCGTCGTCGGCGAGGGCCAGGAGCTCGGCCATCGGGTAGCCCTGGACGTCCGAGGCGCACAACAGATGGCGGGCCGCGCACTCCCAGCGCGCGAAGTAGCGCTCCAGGGCGAAGTCGGCGATACGCATGGGCCACATGATGGCGCTCCTCAGGCACCGAGTCGAACGAAGCCCGGATCGACCCCAAAGACTTCGTGGATCCGATCGCCCGTCAGGACTTCCGACGGCGTTCCGTCGGCCACGATCCGGCCGCGATCCATCAGGATCAGACGAGGGAAGAAGTGGCTGGCCAGGGCCAGATCATGGAGCACGGCGATGACCGTGGTGCCGTCGCGCTCGTTGAGGTCCACCAGCAGCTCCATCGTCCCCACCTGGTGGCGCAGGTCGAGGTGGACCGTGGGTTCGTCGAGCACGAGGACCGGGGCGGCCTGGGCGACCGCCATCGCGATGAGCACGAGCTGCCGCTCACCGAGCGAGAGCTCACGGGCGTCGCGGCCGAGCAGGTGCCCGACACCGACGCGTTCGATGGCGGCCGCGACGGCCGCTCGATCCGACGGACGGGGCCCTCGGAGTGGATCCTCGTGGGGCAGCCGCCCGAGGGCGATCACCTCCTCCACCCGGGTCGCGAACGGCAGGCCGGCCACAGCCGGGACGACAGCCAGCCGTCGCGCGACAGCGAGCCGGTCGAGCTGACCGACCCGAACCCCGGCGAGCCGGACCTGGCCCTGGGTGGGCGGCAGCAGCCCCGATGCGACGGCCAGCAGCGTGGATTTGCCGGCGCCGTTGGGCCCGATCAAGGCGACTCGCTCACCGGGCGCGATGGCGATGGTCACGTCGCGCAGGGCCTCGCGATCGCGATACGAGGCGCTCACACCCTCCAGCCAGAGCATCGCGCCGCTCACAGCTCGTACCCGGTCCGCACCCGGCGCAGGATCAGCAGGAAGAACGGTGCCCCGAGCACGGCGGTCACCACGCCCACCGGGATCTCGCCGAGGAGCCGCGCAGCGAGATCCGCGCAGGCCAGCAGCAGCGCGCCGCCGATCGCCGAGATCGGGAGGACCAGGCGGGCCGACGGGCCCACGATCAACCGCACGACATGTGGGACGACGAGCCCGACGAACCCGATCAGGCCGCTGATGGCCACCGCGGCGGCTGTTACCAGGGAGGCGAGGCCGAGCAGAATCGCCCGCTCGCGTCGGACGTCAACGCCCAGGTGCGCCGCCGCCTGTTCGCCGAGCAGCAATCCGTTCAGCGAACGGGCCCGGAGCATGATCGCGACGCAGCCGACGACCACGATCGGGAGCGCTCCGGCGAACCGTGACCAGGTCGCGGTGTCGAAGCTGCCCAGGAGGTAGACGAAGATCTGGCGGAGCGCCGCGCCCGACAGGTACATGGCCATGGCCAGGCCCGCGGCCAGGAGTGAGCCGACGGCGTAACCGGTCAACAGCAGACCGGTGAGCGGCGCGAGGCCGCTGATCCGCGAAAGCCGGTAGACCGTGTAGATCGACGCCAGGGCGCCGACGAAGGCGAGACCGTGGAGCAGCCCGAATTCGAGCACGACCAGGCGGACCGGGATGATCACGGCGATGGCGGCCCCCAGGGCCGCCCCGGACGCGGTCCCCAGGACGTACGGGTCGGCGAGCGGATTGCGCAGCAGACCCTGGTAGGTCGCGCCCGCGACCGCCAGGGCACAGCCGACGAGCATCGAGGTGAGGACCCGCGGCAGACGCAGCTCCATCACGATCGTCTCCGCCGCATCCGACCAGGTCCGGGCCAGGTCCAGGCCGAGCAGGCGATGGGCGAGGATCGCGACGGTGTCGCCGGGAGCGACCGCGACCGATCCGAACCCGACGCCCGCGATGAGGGCGACCAGCAGGGCGACCAGCCCGAGCCCGATCAGCAGGGCCGGTCGGTCGCCGATGCCCCGCGATCGCCGAACGCCGAGCCGGGTACCGGTCAGCGTCTCACCGCGGAACACCATCGCCGGGCTCAGCGGACCGCCGGGATCGGGACCATCGGCGGCAGGATCAGTCCAGGATGGATCGCCAGGGCCAGCTCACGCAAACCCTGCACCAGGCGAGGCCCCGGCCGGGTGACGATCAGGTCGTTCACCGGTCGGATGGCGCCGGACTTGACCGCCGTCATCCCCTTCCAGCCGGTCCGTGCCGCGACCTGCTCGGCTGTCACCCCGTAGGCCGCGTCGCCGAGCAGGATCAGCGCAGGGTCGGCCGCGATCAGCTTCTCGAGCGAGATCGCGAAGTCGGTGGTGCTGCCGGTGGTGATCGGGTCACCGCCCGCGAGCCGGATCATCTCCTCGATGAACGACCCGTCAGCGGCGGTGTAGATCGCGCTGGTGGCGTCGAGCTCGTAGAACGTTCGAGGCCGGGGCAGGCCGGCGGTGGCCGCCGCGACGTCGTCGAAGCCCGCCTGCATCGTCTCGGTCATCGCCAGCGCGACATCCGCCAGTCCGACGGCGCTGCCGATCAGTTCGATGTCGTCGAGTACGCCGGCCAGGTTCGCGGCGTAGACGACCAGGACCGGGACGTGCAGCGACCGGAGCCGTGCGATCGCCTCGGGGGGATTGAAGAAGTTGCCCCCGGCGATCACGAGGTCCGCCTCCAGCCCGACGATCCGTTCGATGTCGACCGAGGTGTAGCTGGCGATGTCAGGAAGCGCGACTGCCTCGGGTGGGTAGTCGTCGAAGTCGGTGGTGGCGACGACACGGCGCCCGGCACCGAGCGCGAACAGGATCTCGGTCGTCGCCGGGGTGAGCGAGACGATCCGCTGCGGCTCCTCGGGGATCTCGACAACGGTGCCTTCATCGTCGGTCAGGGTCGCCGGGAACGGCGGCCTCGGCGTGGGACTGGTGGCGGCCATCGTGGTCCCGGGAGTGGTCGCGGCAGCGGGCGGGCTGGTCGGCGATGCCGTGGCACCGCCGCCGGTGCAGGCGGCCAGCGAAAGGGCGACCGCAGCGAGCGTGACGATGATCGGACCGAGTGGCGGGAGCGGGCGCAAGCGCGTGGAGTGCGGGCGGCGGGACATGGGAACCTCCGGGCGAACAGGCTGGCGGAGGGGCGGAAGAATCACGAACCCCTCGCGTCGAAACAGGTCGAACGAGGGGTCTCAGCCGGTGGATCGCACGGTCCTGCCTACCTTTCTCTCGAAGGGTCGAGCATGCACCGTGGGGTCGGCGACCGGACTTGCGCCCCTGGCGGGGCGTTCACCGTAGCGGGACTGTGCCGGGATCTCACCGGCTTCGCGACCACGCGGCGTGACACAGGTTGTCGCTGCGGAGCGTAGCACAAGGCGGGCTCGAGTCCCGGCTCCCGTCCCGGCTCCCGTGTGCCCGTGTGAAGCTCCGGATAAGCCCCCGATGAGGGGCGCCTGCGACCATCGGCGCCTCGCCCTCCTCCCGCCACAACCTGTCCCGCCGGAGGAGTTCGACCGTGATGGAGTCACGATGGCTGCGCTGGATGGGACCGGGGGTGATCGCCCTCATCGCCGTCGGGTCGATCGCATCGACCACGCTCGGCGCCGGGCAGCATCCCTGGACGGCGCGTGCGTGCGACGGGAACGCTGCGGACCGGATCGCGGCGGCCGGCTACGCCGGTCCGCTCGGATTGGACGACCTTCGCCTGGAGGCGTGGTTCCGGCTGGATCCCCGCCTCGACCGCGACGGCGCGCTGCAGGGTCAGCGGCTGGCCCTGGGCACCGTCGGTGACCGTTCGAGCCGGATCATGGACCTGCCGCCCGAATCGTTCGCCGCGGGGCCGTTCGGTCGGATCGTCCTGGTCGGAGCCGATGACGGCACGACCTCGCGTCTCGAGGCGCTGGACGTCGCCGGCGAATGTTCATGGGCGGTCGCGGAGGAAGCCGCGGTCATCCGGCGGGCGACGATCGATCCGGCCGGCGAGACCATCTACGAGATGCGGGTGGATCGGACCCACCGAGCCGATCTGGGCATCTGGGCCCGGCCGCTCGACGGGCTCACGCCGGCCCGCCAGGTCCTCGAGCCGATCGCTCCGGACGACCGTTTCGGGCGCACGTTCTTGACCGAGTTCGCCTGGGATGTCGCAGGACGCGCCCTGGCCGTCCAGTCGTGCGGCGAGGCGGCTTGCCGGACCCGCGTCATCGATCCCGCAGGTGGCACGCCGCGGGCCGTCGCCGACCCGGACCTGGGCACGCTCGTCGGTCTCGACGGCGAGGTGCTGGTGACCTACGCCGCCTGCCCGGGGTTCCCCTGCCCGATCGTGGCCGTCAACCTCGAGACCGGCGCCCGGGAGGTCCTTGCGGTTGCCGGCGCCGTTGCGGTCGTCGTCTCGACGCCCGACGGTCCGCGGCTGGTCCACGAAGTCTTCGATGACGCCGGCCTGACCCTGCGGTCGATCGCGCTGGACGGGTCCTCGGCAACCGATCTCGGGCGCCTGTCCGACGGCCTGCGGCTGCATCCGACGCCCGATCGAGCCGCGGCGGCGACCCGCCTGCCGTCGGGCTGGGTATTGCTCGCTGTCGACGGTCGCCTCCCGGCTGACGGGCCAGCCAATCGCACCCAGCTCCGCCACGTCCCGGACGGCACGTCTGTCCAGCTAGATGAGGTCACCCGATGAACCCCTGGACCTGGCTTTCGACCCGCACCATGGCCCGCTCGGTCCGCCTGTTCGCCTGTGCCGTGGCGGCGGTTCTTGCGCTGCTCACGGCCGCCGTAAGCGTGACGGCGCACGGGCCGGACCCGATCTTCAGCGGGCGCTGGAACCAGAACCAGGATCTCCGCTTCAGCTGGCGCTCGGGATCCGTGCCGCCGAGCGTCTACCAGGGTCCCATCAACGCCGCGGCCAGCGATACCAACGCCACACGCCGTTCGCAGGCGGCGACCTTCGGCTACACGGCCGGAGCCTCGAACCTCATCGGCTACGGCACCGGGGCGACCTGCAGCTCGATCGGGATCGCCTGTTTTAGCCGCAATGCTCCGACGAGCTTCACGATGTGGTTCCGCGAGCAGGGCCATCTCTTCGACTGGGGCTCGCTGCGCTGGTGCCAGGCGTACGCGACGTGGCCGGATGGCTGCTTCGACGTGGAGAACATCGCGCTGGACGAGTTCGGGCACGTCGAGATCCTGAACCACCACAGCAACTACTCGGGTGAGTCGGACTACACCGACGCCGTCGTCCAGACGAAGTCGCGGACGAAGCCGACCACGGGTTGGAACGCGCATTCGTTCGGGCGCTGCGACGTCGCCAGCCTGCAGCTCCAGTACGACATGCAGGGCTGGGGCGCGAAGTACTCGACCTGCCTCGATCTCGCAACCAGCCTGACCATCACGGCGAGTCCGACCACCGTGGCCAAGGGCGGCATCACGACACTAACGGCCACACTCAGGGTGGCCGATCTCTCGAGCTACGTTCGGCTTGCCCTGAATCCCGTCTCCCTGCGGTCCGTAACCCTGCAACGGCGCGCCGCCGGGGCAACAGCGTGGATCACCTTGGGGACCATGGCCAACGGCTCAACCTCCGGGACGTACACGATGTCCACCAGCCTCCAGTCGCGGACGGAGTTCCGGACCCTCTTCTCCAAGCCCGCGGATGAAGGCCTGCGCGCCGCGACGTCGCCGATCGTGACCGTCGCCGTCGGCCAGTGACGTTCGTCCTCGCGCAGGATCGCGCCTCGGTCCGTCCTCCCGCTCGATGAAAGGAATGACAATGACAGGCCATCCGTCCGCGCGACTGGTCACGTTGGCGCTCGTATCGGTCAGCCTGCTCTCCGCCGGTTGCAGCCGACCGGGCGCCAGCCCGGCCATCTCCGATCCCACAACTACCTCCGCCCAGGCGCAGCCGTCGCCAACGGTTTCGCTGTCGATGCCGCCGTCGATCGAACCACCGCCCACTGAGCCGCTCGTCTCGGAGCCACCGATGCCCGAGCCGCCGGCCGCCTCGATCGCCGTCGAGGGCGGCGATCCGGTCGTCGGCCAGCTCGGCTCGTTCAGCTGGGAGAACAGCGGATCGGACGGACCGTGGCTGCCCGGAAGCCCGATCCACGTGGGACCGGGGGAGCGATTGGCGCTGATCCTTGCAGATCCTGTCGGCGTGGCGAACTGGACCGTCAGCCGAACGCCTGAGGCAGCGAACGGGGCAGGGGTGATAGGGATGGCGCAGGGATCCGGTGAACCTGTGACGTTCGCCGCACCACCTCCGGGGTCCTGGTCCGTGAGCGTCGACGTCTGGTTCGTCGACAACCTCGGATCGGCCGCCTACTACTGGCTGATGGAGGTCGACTGACGAACGAATCGGCGCGGGCGATGCGAATCGTCCGCGCCGTATTCGCCTTTGTCGCCGTTGCCAGGCGGCATTCCACCTCGTCAGGCGGACGGGATCGGCTCCGCGGCGAAGATGGAGACCTGGGCTTCCTCGGGCAACATCACGCCGAGCACCTTCTGTAGTGCCAGGAGGTGGACGCAAGATCCCCAACTGTCGAAGTAGTGGCAGGTGCATCGCCACTGGCCGGCGTCGAGACTGACATGGTGCGTGTCATTGTCACCGCGGAACGTGACGGCGAGTCGCTCGATGGTGATCCGATCGAGTTCGCGCGCGTACCGATTTGCCTTCTCGACCTTGCCGATCAGGGAACTGTGCATCGTGCTGCTACCTCCGTCGCCCTCGAGGGCGCTGGCGAGGCCGCCGTCCGGTCATGCACCTCGACCGGTGATGGCGGTCGCGTGCCGAAAGCCTACACCCGCCGGCCGCCCCGGTCATCCCCGAATCGTCCCGGTCGAGGCCGCCGGTTTCGGGACAGCCGCTATGGGGCGCTGGTGCCCTCGCGTCCGAAGTCGTCCTCGAGTCGGACGACGTCGTCGAGCTCGGGGGTGGACACCTCGATCAGGGTGCAGCGTTCGATCGCCTCGTAGCGGTGGATCCGGCCGGTCGGCACATGGCGGTGCTCACCCGGTCCGAGCTCCTCGACACAGACGGTTCCCTCGTCGTCCTCGAGTTCCAGGCGAAGCCGCCCTGACGAGACGAGGATCGATTCGTCCTTGACCAGGTGGCGCTGCAGGCTCAGCCGCCGACCCGCCTCGATCACCAGGATCTTGCCGACGTAGCGGTCCGTGTGGGCCCAGATCAACTCGTGGCCCCATGGCTTGTCCACCCGCCGCCCGGACCCGGACGCGTCCGCGGTCATGACCCAAGGACCAGCCGCTCACCGGCGACCAGCATCGCGTCGCGGGTCGCCGCCGACGTGGCCTCCGTGTAGATCCGGACGAGCGGTTCCGTGCCGGAGGCCCGGACCAGGAGCCACGAGCCGTCGCCGACCCAGAACTTGAAGCCGTCCCCGGTTTCCAGCGGCAGGCTCCGGGTCACCGGCTCGCCCGCCAGCTCGGTCGGGACCTGCTCGCGCAGGTCGACCAGCAGCCGTCGCTTCGTTTCCGGATAGAGCGGGCGATCGATGTGGACGTCCACCCTCCGATAGAAGGAGGGGCCGGCGATCTCGTGGAAGCGCTCGATCGCCCGCGAGACCGGCCAGCGGCCGGCCGCTCGCTCGCGCAGGAAGAGGTCGAGCAGCAGCAGGTCGGCGTAGATCCCGTCGCGCTCCGGCAGATGCATCCCGAAGCCGAACCCGCCCGATTCCTCGGCACCCATCATCGCGCCGGTCTCGATCATCTTCGGCCCGATGAACTTGAAGCCGACGGCAGTCTCATGGGTGGCGATGCCGTAGCGCTCGCCCAGACGCGCCGCCATCGACGTGTTGTTGACGCTGACGACGACCGGGTCGCGCCAGCCGCGATGCTCGGCCAGGTAGTAGATCAGCAGGCCGGTGACCTGGAGCTGATGGATGAACGTGCCTCGCTCGTCCGCCGCGCCCGCCCGATCCGCGTCGCCGTCAAGCAGCAGCCCAAGGTCGAAGCCGCCGCCCGCGAGCAGGCCCAGCGCCTCGTCGATGTTCGGGCGGATCGGCTCCGGATTGACCCCGCCAAAGAACGGATTGCGCTCCTGGTGGATCTCCGTGACCCGGATCCGGCCACCCGCCAGGAGGCGCGAGATCCAGCCACTGCCGGCGCCCCACATCGGGTCCACCAGGATGTGGACGTCGGCGTCCCTGAGGGCGTCCAGATCGACCGTTCGCCGCACGAACCGTTCATAGCCCTCGAACGGGTCGAAGCGTTCGACCAGGCCGGCCGCCTCGGCGTCGGCGAACGGCCGCCGGGCGATGACGGCGCGACCGTTCTCGGCCAGCCGGGCCTCGATGACCCCCAGGATGTCGGCGCCGGCAGCGGCCCCGCTGGGTGCCTTGACCTTGAACCCGTTATCGGTCCAGGGATTGTGGCTCGCGGTGATCACGATCCCGGCCGCCGCGCCGCGCTCCACCACCTCGTACGAACTCATCTGGGTGGGGATCGCATGAACGGCGAAGGCGACCGGGATGTCGCGGGCGAGGATCACCTCGGCCGCGGCCTGCGCGAAATGCTCCGAGGCGAAGCGGCAGTCGTAGGCGATCACGATGCCCCTAGCCTGCTCGCCCCGATCGACGACGTACTCGGCGACACCGTCGGCGCAGCGGCGAACATTGTCGAAGGTGAACTCGTCGGCGATCCGCGCCCGCCAGCCGTCCGTGCCGAACAGGATGGTGGCCGGCGCCGGGGCGTCGCTCGCCAGCGTCAAACTTCGTCCTCCGGCTGCGAACAGCGCTCGATGAGCGCCTGGATGCGTCCCAGATCGGGGCCCGTGCCGCGCAGGACTGCGATGGGATCCACCGCGCTGATGCTACCGCGCTCGGGCGGCGCGCTGACGCCGAGTCGCCCGTCCACCCGCCGGACGATCAGATCGTCGGCCTCGAGATCGACGGTCGCGCCCGCCTGGACCACGGTCCCGCTGCCCCGCGCACCGATCGCGCCGAGCAGCGCCGTCCACGAGCCGATGTCTGACCAGCCGACGTCCATCGAAACCATCACGACGCTCCCGTCGCGGGCGGCGGGTTCCATCACGGCACGGTCGATCGATGCGGCCTCGCCGATCGACTCGTAGGCGCGACCGAGCAGCCCGGGCGAAGCGACCATCGGACCGAGCGCCTGAAGGAGCCCGGTGTAGCGCTCCAGCGCCGCGAGGATCGCCTGTCGTCGCCACAGGAAGATGCCGGCGTTCCAGGCGACGCCCGCCTGTCGGGCCAGCTCCTCGGCGCGAGCGAGCTTCGGCTTCTCCTCGAACTGAAGCAGCGGATAGGCGCGACGGCCGAGGAACTCGGCGCTGCGCTCCAGATCCGGGATCAGGTAGCCGTATTCGGTCGCCGGGCGGTCGACCCGGATGCCGAGGGTCACCAGCGGGTCGTCGATGCCAAACGCGCCCGTGGCGAGCTCCTCGCCCGCGCCGCGCAGGACAGCGGCGAACGTGTCGGTCCGGTCCACCGTCTGATCGGCCGGCAGGACCAGCATCACCTCAGCCTGCGGACGGTCGATGGCCAGCGCGGCGAGCGCGATCGCGGCCGCCGTGTTCCGACCGACCGGTTCGGTCAGCACCGCCACGCCCGGGAGCTGGGTGCGGACCAGGGGCTCGTAGCGCCGGTCCGTGACGATCGTGATGTCGCGGGTGACCCCGTCGAGGCGGGCTACGGTCGCCTGAAGCAGCGACTCGCCGCCGACGAGCGGCAGGAAGGGCTTCGGACGTTCCGGGCGGCTCAACGGGTGGAGCCGTGTCCCGCCCCCGCCGGCCATGATCAGCGCATACATGTCCGACCCATTCTAGGGTCGCTCAGGGGCTGGGCGGAGGGAGACAGAACCGTGGCTGCGGCGGGCAACTCGCCGTGGTTCATGCTGTACCATGCAGCGGCCCTGTAGCTCGGCTACAGGCTGTCTCCAAACGCCCGGATCCGAAGAGCGAGGGCCGCCGTTGACTGCCTCCCCGACTCCAGAGACCACCGCGCTCAAGTCACCCGCCGCCGGATGGCACGCATCCACGTCGGATTCGGCAGCCCCCGATGTCGAGATCATCGGCGTGACCAAGCGCTTCGGTCAGGTGACCGCCGTCGACCGGATGACCCTCTCGATCGCGCACGGGGAGTTCTACTCACTGCTTGGACCGTCGGGTTGTGGCAAGACGACCACCCTGCGGATGATCGCGGGCTTCGAACAGCCGACCGAGGGCGAGATCTTGCTGGATGGCAGCCCGATCGCCGGCGTCCCGCCGTATCAGCGCAACGTCAACACGGTCTTCCAGCACTACGCCCTCTTCCCGCACATGGACGTCGCCCAGAACGTGGGCTACGGGCTGCGCCAGCGCAAGGTCGGGAAGAGTGAGGAGGAGCGGCGGGTCACCGAGGCGATGGCCCTGGTCCGCCTGGTCGGCTACGAGCATCGCCGGACCTGGGAGATGTCCGGCGGCCAGCAGCAGCGGGTCGCCCTCGCGCGCGCCCTGGTCAACCGGCCCACCGTCCTCCTGCTCGACGAGCCGCTGGGAGCCCTGGACCTGAAGCTGCGCAAGGAGATGCAGCTGGAGCTCAAGGCGCTCCAGCGGGAAGTCGGCATCACCTTCGTCTACGTCACCCACGACCAGGAGGAGGCCCTGACCATGAGCGACGTGATCGTCGTCATGCGCGACGGGCTCATCCAGCAGCAGGGCGGCCCGACCGAGCTGTACGAGCGGCCGGTGAACCGCTTCGTGGCGGACTTCATCGGCACCTGTAACTTCCTGCCGGCGACCGTCCTGGAGGTGGACACCGGGTCGCGCCGGGCGGTCGTGCGCAGCGAGCGCGGCCTGGTCCTGCGCGGCCACGTGACCGACGAGGCGGCCAGCCTGGGCGTGGGCGATGCGGTGACCGTGGCGACCCGGCCGGAACGCCTGGAGGTCCTGGCGGCCGATGCTGCCGGCGAGCCGCCCGCCGGGACGACCCAGCTGGCGGGGCGGGTCCACCAGGGAACCTACCTCGGTGATCAGACCGAGTACCGGATCCAGACCGACGAGGCGGGCGAGATCATCGTCCGCCATCAGAACGCGACCGGCGCCGGTGGCGCACTGGGAGCAGGCCCGGGCGATCCGGTGATCGTCCGGTGGCGTGAGGAGGCCAACCTCGTCCTCGCTGGATGAGGGGGCCGGAGGTCGCGTCGGGGAACCGGCGCGATGAAGGAGGAGCGCGACCGTGGTGGAACGAGATCTGAACGAGTACCTGAGCCGGATCGCCCGGACCAGGGTCAATCGACGGAGCTTCCTGGCGGCCAGTGGCCTGGTCGGCGGCAGCGCGGCGCTGGCCGCCTGTGCGACTGGCGGGACCGCCAGCAGCGCTCCTTCCGCGGCCCCCAGCGTGGCGGCGAGCGCGGCCGCCAGTGCGGCGCCCTCTGCGGCGGCCGTGGAGAAGGAGCTGTTCGTCTACAACTGGAGCGACTACATCTCCCCGGCGAACATCGACGCGTTCAAGGCCGAGTTCGGGGTCGAGAATTACGTCTACGACATCTTCAGCAACAACGAGGAGCTCATCGCGAAGCTCCAGGGCGGCGCCTCGGGCTACGACCTCGCCTGCCCGACCGCGGAATACGTCCCGGGCATGGTCGAGGAGGGCTTCCTTGCCAAGCTGGACATGTCTCGCATCCCCAACGCCGCGCTGATCAACAAGACGTTCAAGGGCCTGTGGTGGGACCCCACCGACGAGTACCAGGTGCCGAAGGACTACGGCACGACCGGCATCCTGTGGCGCAAGAGCCTCCTCCCGTCCGTGCCGACGAGCTGGAAGGAGTTTTACGACCAGGTCAAGGGCGTGGCATCGGGCAAGACCGTCTTCGTCGACTCGATGGGCGACGTCTTCGTCTTCCCCCTCAAGTTGCTGGGCTATTCGCTCAATTCGGACGTGTCCAGCGAGCTGGAGGAGGCTCGCCAGATCCTGCTCGATTGTGCGCCGCACATCCTGGCCCTCGACTCCGACACCTACGGCGACAAGATGGCGTCCGGCGAAGCGTCGCTGACCCTGGGCTGGACCGGCCCGCTGGGACAGGAGCTGGCCGACCTGGTGGAAGCCGGGGACGCGGGCTACACCGTGCCGTCCGAGGGCACGCTCTTCTGGATGGATACCTGGGTCATGATGGCCGATGCCCCGCACCCGAACGCGGCCTACGCATGGCTCGACTTCATCCATCGGCCGGAGATCCAGGCCGAGGAGACGAACTTCAACCTGTACGCCACGCCCAACGACGCGGCCAAGGAGTTCGTGGATCCGGCGATCCTGGCCAACCCGGCGATCTTCCCGCCGGACGACGTCATCGCCAACCTGGAGGGGGCCCAGGACACGTCCGGCAACAACCAGCGCATCGATATCTGGGAAGAGTTCAAGTCCAACATCGGCGGCTGACGAGGCCGCCCGGTCGACGGCGTGGCGATGGCCACGCTTCGCCCTGCACCGGAGTCGGCCCGCCCGGGCCGACTCCGCAGTGCGCTCCTGACCACGTTCCTCATCGCGCCAGCCGCCATCTGGTACCTGGTCCTGCTCGTCGCCCCGCTGGCGATCGTGGTGATCTTCTCGTTCGGGGTCCGCGCCAAGAACGGGGGCTACGAGCCGGCCCTGGTGCTGGACAACTACGTCCGGGCCTTCGAGCGGCCGGATCCGTTCATCGCAAGCCTGACGATGGCCTCGGTCGGGGCGCTGCTCTGTCTGCTCGTCGGCTTGCCACTGGCCTACTTCCTCGCGACCCGGGCCGGGCGACGCAAGAGTGTCCTGATCCTGTTGCTGGTCGTGCCCTTCTGGACGAGCTTCCTGATCCGGACCTACTCCTGGCTGATCATCCTCGGCCGGGACAGTGGGCTGGGCGGCTGGATCGGAGCGCTCGTCGGGGACGATCAGTTCCGCATCCTGGGAACACCGGTGGCTGTCCTCATCGGCCTCGTCTATGGCTATCTGCCGCTGATGGTCTTCCCGGTCTACGTGACCCTGGAGCGGATGGACCGCACCCTCATCGAGGCGTCCAAGGACCTTGGGGCAGCCCGCTGGGCGACATTCCGCCAGGTCACCCTGCCGGTCGCCCTGCCCGGCCTGGTGACCGGCACCATCCTCGTCTTCATCCCGATGATGGGCGAATACGTGGTGCCTCAGATCCTCGGTTACGGGCGGACATACCTCATGGGCAACGCCCTGGTGACCGACTTCCTGGAAGCGCGTAACTGGCCGTCGGGCTCCGCACGCGCGGTCGGGCTCATCCTCATCATGTTCGTGGCGATCTCGGGCTACCTGTGGTTCGTGAACCGTGGGCGACGAACCCGCGAGGTGAGTGTCCTGTGACCGATAGCGTCATGCACCGGGAGCGGTCCACGCAGCTTCCAGGTCGGCGCGAGAGTCGGTCAGCGGATCGCTGGGCGGGGGCGGTGGAGGGATGGCTGAGGGGTCACACCATCCTCGTCTACGCCTTCCTCTACCTGCCGATCGTCATCGTCGTCGTGTTCGCCTTCAACGACACCACCCGGCGGGTGACGGCCTGGGATGGCTTCAGCACCAAGTGGTTCGGCGTTGCCCTCAACGACTCGGTGGTCCAGAAGGCACTGCTCAACAGCTTCCTCGTCGCCGTCCCGAACGCCATTCTTGCGACCCTGTTCGGAACGATGGCCGCGCTCGGCCTTCAGCGGGTCGGCAGGAAGATCCGCGTCGGCTTCGACGCGCTGACGTACGCGAGCATCATCGTGCCCGAGATCGTCATCGCTCTATCCACTCTGGTGCTATTCGCGACCGGCTTCGACGTCATCGAATCAGTGTTCGGTGTGAAGATCAACTTCGGCCACGCCACCATCATCGCGGCGCACGTCCTGTTCAACACCAGCCTCGTGCTGCTGCTCGTCCGCGCCCGCCTGTCGGGGATGGATCGGACGCTGGTCGAGGCCAGCTCCGACCTGTTCGCGACGCCGTGGCGGACCTTCCGTCAGATCACCTTCCCGATGCTCCTGCCGGCGATCGTGGCGGGGTTCCTGCTGTCGTTCACCTTCAGCTTCGACGACTACGTGATCACCACGTTCGTGTCCGGCCCGGGCTCGTCCACGCTGCCGCTCTTCATCTTCGGCCAGGTCAAGCGGGGCGTCACCCCGGAGACGAATGCGGTCGCGGCGATGATCCTGGTCTTCACCGTCGGGACGCTCCTGGTCGGCCAACTCCTGCTGAGGTGGCAGAGCCGCCGAACCGGTCCCGCCGGCGACGCCGGGATGGCCTCGATCGTGACCGAACGCTGACCGACCGGTGACCCGCTTTCCGATCGACAACGTCGACAGCTGGCGCGGGCCGACCGCGTCGCAGGCCGAGGGACTGACCCTGGCGGCGGCACGGGCGATCGTGGCCGCCGTCCAGGACGTGGCTCGGGAGCTGGGCGTCGCGATGAGCTGCGCGATCGTGGACGCCGGCGACCAGCTCGTCGCCTTCGAGCGGATGGATGGGGCGGACCTCGTCGGGATCACGCTCGCTCGCGACAAGGCCTTCACGGCCCTGGTGAACCGGATGCCGACCCGCGACCTCGCACCGATCGTCCAGCCCGGCGCGGAGTTCTACGGCTACGCGTCCGTCGCCGGTGGCCGCACGATCGTCTTCGCCGGGGGCATGCCGCTGGAACGCAACGGGGTCCTGGTTGGCGCGGTCGGGGTCAGCGGTGGCGATTCGATCCAGGATCAGCGCGCCGCCGACGCGGGCGTC
>JBCLCL010000038.1:0-24559 GCA_038915815.1 Candidatus Limnocylindrales bacterium | reverse complement strand
TGCCGCGACGACGCCGACGGCCCTGCCGGCGCCTCACGCGGCTGCACGGAGCGCCTCTGTGATGTGATCCGGAACTACGATCCGAGTGGTGGGACCGGGAGGTTCAAATCCTCTCGCCCCGACCAAACTCACCGATCGTGCAGGTGAGTTCGAACACGGCCGGCAAGGCGGCTGCCAAGCCGAGTTCGATCGCGTCGGGCGTCAGCTCGTAGATCATCTGTTCGAATCCTAGCACGTCGGTCCGAGCGAACAGGGCAGTGGCAAGGAGTGGCGTCAGCACTCGGTCGTCTCGGGGGTTGATCACGTGCCCGCTCGCATCTCGCTCCGCGCCCTCGTCGGGATACTCGCGGCCTTGACCACGGCGTGCGGCCCGGCGGCACCAACGACGGGCAGTTACGTCGCCCAGTTCTCGAACGGCGCCGCCTACCTCGCGTGGACGCGCACAGGGTCCGCGGTGACCGGCAACTTCTCGCAGGCGATCTGGCGCGATGGTGACGCTGCGCTCACGAACGAGGCGTTCAACGTCACCGGCTCCGCCGACGGCTGGTGGTGCGGGCGCTGTTCGTCCGCGCGCTGATCAGACACGAGAAAGACGACGGGCATGGCGGATCTCCGCAGGTGCATCGGATCGGCGAAGTTCGGGATCGAGGCGCACGAGGCGCCGGTCGCCGACTTCCCGGCCCAGCCCAGCCAAAAGGACGGTCTGGGTCGGATGTGCAAGAAGCACTGGAACCAGTACACGACTGCCCTGCGAAAGGCGGCGTTGGCCCGCAAGGCCGCCGAGGACGCGGCTGCGCCCGAGGTTGCCGCGACCGAGGTTGTCGCGCCGGCCGGATCCGGGGGCGACGCCGAATAGCCCGGCCATCCCCGGCCATCTCACGGGCCCCGGGCGCCAGCCCTGGGCCTTTCTCCGTTCGATCGCCGGGATGGCCACGGTCTGAGTCATCGGGCCACTCCGGCGCCCCGTGGCGCCCACGCGCTGGCTCCTGGGGATCGCTCATCGGTAGACTCGGCCGTGTGATGGAGCCCGATCTGCGATCCAACCCCGACGCGGACCCCATGGCGCCCGCACCGCGGATCGATCGCCAGGCCGTCAACGGGACCACCCTGTACGTCGAGCTCCGCGGCGCCGGGCCGGCGATCCTGCTGATCCCGGGTGGCGCCGAGGACGCGGAGGGCTGGCGGCCAGTCGCCGAGCGCCTCGCTGGGCATACGGTCGTGACCTACGACCGACGCGGGACGCTGCGGAGCGGTCGAGAGGGCTGGCCCGGAGGCGGGTCCGCGCAGCACGCTGATGATGCTGCCGCGTTGCTGGGCAGCCTCGGCCTTCGGGACGTGGTCGTCTTCGGGGGAAGCTCGGGCGGCATCGTCGCGGTGCAGCTGGCGCTCCGACACCCGGCGCTCGTCCGGCGCGCCCTCGTCCACGAGCCGGGATACTTGCGCTGCGTGCAGGGTGGCGAGGAACTGCATCGGCTCGGGATCGACTCGGTGCGGACGCATCTCGAGGGGCATCCCCGAGACTGGGCCGGGGCGTATGAGGCCTTGGTACGCGTCGTCGGGCCAGCGGTCGACGTGTCCCCGGACGGGTTCCTCGCACCTCCCACCGGCAAGGACTGGTACTCGCGGCGCGAGGCCGCAAATGGCGAGGCCATGGTGCGCGACGACCTCCCGATCCTGACCGCCGAGCGCATCGACGAGGCCTCGCTCGCATCGCTCCCCGTCGAGGTTCGCTTCGCGCACGGGACCGGATCTCCGGCGCTGTTCCAGGACATCGCGACTCACCTGGCCGCGGTGCGGGGTGATGCGCCGGACGTCATCGAGCGCGTGGGGCATGCGCTCTACTTCCACCCCGAGGCGGCCGCTGAGTACATCCGCGGTCGCAGTGGATAGCGTCGGGCCGACCGGGATTATTCGCGAAACCCGGCCGCGTGCGCACAATTGGGAGGCGCGGTCTTCCAGGGCTGAGGAATCCGCGTGTGGGTCCCCCCGGTCCCCCTCAGACGCACCCTTGGTCGAGTTGCATGACCGACAGAGCACGGCGAGGTTGCCGATGTGGAGCGGTGCGCCACCGGCGGCGAGCGGCACCACGTGATCGACGGTTAAGTCGGCGGCGGGATGGGCGTCGCGCTGGTAGCCCGGGCACCAGTTCCTGTGCTCGCCGCGCCAGGCGCGGAGCACGCGGGCGCTGAGGCGTTGCCAGGCCCGCGTGCTGTACAGGGCGTTGTGCCTGCTGCGGTTCGACTGCCGGGCATGCTTGAGGCAGCGGCTACCCGCGCGGCTGGTGACGACACCACAGACCGTGCACAGCTTCACAGCTCGCGCGGCCCGACCGCGGCGCCGCAGGCGACGCTGGTGACGCTCGAATGCTCGCCCGTCGACATCGGGATGAAGCGTGATTGGCGAGGGCGAGGAGGTCTATTGGCCTCGGGTGTTACGTCTCCAGAGCCAAGGGCGTGCTGTGCGCGCTCGTCATGCGAGGTGCCTCGCCCTCGGCGACGAGTTACTCATCGCGCGAGCGCGAGTACGGCGTCGGCTGCCTCGGCTGGTCCGGGGAGCGATCGCCACGCGTCACGAAGCGCCTCGATCCGCCGCCGCTGCTCTGACCCTTCGTCGATCAGGCGGTCGACCGCGGCGCGAGTTGCCTGCGGCGTCATCGCCTCCTCATCGATGATCGACCCGATGCCTAGTCGCTCGACGGTTGCCGCGTTGATGTACTGATCCGCCCCGAAGGGAACGACGATGAGCGGGACGGCCGCGTCGACCGCCTCGAGCAATGTGCCATACCCGCCGTGGCAGATCACGACGGCGCATCGCTCGAGCACCGCCCGCTGCGAAACGTATCCGGCGACGTGCACGCCCGCCCGCTGGTCGCCCAGGAGGCCCGGGTCCACGTTGGGCCCCACCGTCATCAAGAGGTCGACCGGCGCGTCATGCAAGCCCGCCTGGACCGACGGGAAGAACGGGAGCTCATATGTCGGATCGTTGAACACGGTCCCGAGCGTCGCGTACACGAGCGGACGCTCCCGACCGAGTCCAAGGATCGCATCCGGCAACGGAGCGGTCGCCGGGACCGGCCCCGGGTGGAACGACCGGAGCCCTGACGGCAGTGGCACGCTCGGGTCGTGCAGCTCCGGCGGCGCGAAGCAGATGACGAGTTCCTCGCTCAGCGCGACGAGGTCCGGGTCCGGCGCGAGGCCGAGTCGACCGCGAGCTTCGTCGAGTGCGACGGCGACCTCGGTCAGGACACCCGCCGTCATCAACGACGGCGAGGCGACCTGCAGGGCGGCCGACGCCACGCCCAGGACCTGCGCAGCCAGCGCGCCGCCGTACTCCGTGGTTTCGCGAACGATGACGTCCGGCCGCCATCGATCAGCCAACCCCACGACGTCGCCTGCCAGCCGCCCCGCGGTCATCCGCACGAACTGGTGGGCGAAGAAAGTCTCGATCGTGTCGGCCTCCGGCGGTGCCTTCAGCTCAGGCGGGATCGTCGACTTATCGCCTTCCAGCCAATCGAGCCCGACCGGCTCTGGGCGGAAGCCCTCGCCTTGCACTACTGGCGCGAACGATGCCGACGTTCCGACGCGCACCTCGTGCCCTGCCGCCCGAAGCGCATGGGCAAGCGGAAGCAGCGGTCGAAAGTGACCATACGCCGGCTGCGTCGTCAGGAGCACCCGCACACCAGAAGTCTAGCGGAGCAAACCGACCCTTCGTCAGCCCGTCTCAACGGCCTTCACCTGCCTGGCGCGCCGCGGTAGGCACCCGTTCCACCTCGATGGCCACGGCCGCTATCGAAGCGCCGTCCGGGGCTTCCCACGTTTGCCACTGCAACCAAACCGGCCGACCGAGCCTCACGTCAGTCGAATCCGGCTGTAGATCAGCTGCTCGGTGGTCAGACCCGACCTCGCACGCAGGTCGGCGAGGTGACGTTTCACGGTGCTCGGGCGGATGCCCACGGGTCGGCCCGAGCGCCAGTCGGCCTCCGGGACCAAGCTTCTATCGTTGGACCATGGAGATCGCTCGACCGAACCGACGGAACGTGGGCATCCTCTCGGCGGTGGGTCTCATCGGCGCCGGTGCGACGACCGGCATCGATCGCCGGCCGTGTGCACTGGGGTCCGCCGGGAAGCCCCGCCTACGCCACCCCGTTGAACAACCCGGATCGCTGGGGCGCGGGGGCAAGAGGCACTCAGTGGCTACTTGTACGCAATGCCAGCACTCGACGGACCGGCCAGCGGCACGATCTCAACCTGCCGGAAGCCCACCTCTCGGCACCACCCAGCGAAGTCACCACCGGTAAAGTCGAAGGCGTCGCCGAATTCGATCAGCATGTTGAGCGACATCATCAACCCGAACGCGTTCTCTCGCCGGGCGTCGTCGATGAGGTTCTCGATAACGATGAATGCGCCTCCCTCTGGAAGGGCATCGTACGCCGACCGGATCAGGTGCATCTTCCGATCCAGGTTCCAGTCGTGCAGGATCAGGCTCATTGTGATGACATCCGCCCTGGGGAGGGGATCGGCCAAGAAATCACCCGAGGCTGTCGCCACGCGGTCAGCCAATCCCGCCGCGGCGATGGCCTTCTTGGCGATCGGGGCGACGACCGGAAGGTCGTAGCTAATGCAGCGGAGGTGCGGATGACGCTCGGCCAGAATCGTACAGAGCTGGCCGGTGGCGCCCCCGATATCGCAGACCGTCTCGTACTTGGAGAAATCGAACGTCTCAGCCAACGCGTGGAAGCTGCCGAGCGAGATGCCCTGCATCGCTGCCATGAATTGCTCGAGCCTCGCCGGGTCGCTGTAGAGCTCCTCGAACATCGGCTTGCCGGTGTGCTTGATCTCGTTCTGGGGCTCGCCGGTTTGCAACGCCACGGTGAGATCGCCCCAGAAGCGATACAACCGCTCGTTGAACATCTCCAGGATTCCGCCGATGTAGGCCGGGCTTCGCTTGTCCAGGAACGTGGCGGTCTCAGGGGTGTTGCGATAGCGACCCACGCGACCACCACCGTCCCGTTGGAGGAACCGCAGAGCGACGAGCGTGTCAAGAAAGTCATAGATAGTCCGCGGATGGAGGCCGAGCCGCTCACCGATCTCCTCGCCGGTCATCGCCTCGGCGCCGATCTGCGTGAATAGCTGCAACTCGACTGCGGAGAGCAACGTCTTCGACGACCAGAACCCGGTCCCGACCTGCATGATGTGGGATGGATCGACAGCCATTTGGGACATGTCCTCTCACTTGCTCCGCGTATGCCGCCATGTACGACTGGAGTCGTGTCCGATGGACGATACCGGCAGTGTCAACCGAAACGGGCCCCACGGTGACGGCTTGATCTGCGCCTCACCCTAGCGTCCGACTGCGGCCTGGCCGATCGATGACGACCGAGGCTGGCCTCAGGTTACTGCCGTGACCGCGCTTGGAGCGGCTGGCCGCCGTCCCAGGACGACCCGGAGGCATGATCAGGTCGTTGTGTCATCGGCGCCGCGCGTAGCGACGGTGGGCGAGCTGGGCGCGGATCGCTCAGCGAGGCTCCAGACTCGGGACGACGAGCCATCCAGCAGCTCGTCCGGCGTAGATGAGCTGCTCGGTGGTGAGGCCCGACCTGGCACGCAGGTCCGCAAGGTGACGCTTCACGGTGCTCGGCCGAATGCCCACCAGCGCGGCCGCGTCGGGGACCGATCCGCCAGCCGCGACGTAGGCGGCGACGATGTCCAGCTGGCGCCGGGTTGCTGACTGCGAGAGTGCGCCGCGCAGGTACCCGTCCCTCATGCGAAGTGCCTCGCCGCCGCGGCAACCCACTCATCGCGGCCCTCGATGGGCATGTCGTAAGTCGTTATCGCGCGCCCAACACCTTTCGGGCGCGCGAGTACAGATGCTCCATTTGAGGCCGCCCCTGTCCTGGGGATCGTTGTCTAGACCGATGTCGAAATCGCTGACAGCGTTCGCGGCCCGACACGCGGGGCGTGTGCCACGCAGTGGTCCCGTGCAAATGGCCCGCGGCGACAACGCTCCGGAGGTTGCGTGCGGCGCCTCCCGCAAGAGGCGGTCAACCTCTCCATCGGCTCGCAAGTATGGTCGAAGCGAGGCTCAGGCCGGGACGGCCATGAACTCGGCGAGGGCGCGCTGATCCCAGACGTAGTTCCAAACCTCTCGAACGAGCCCGCCCTCGAGCCGGACGACCTGGACGAAGTCGTTGACCAGCCACTGCTCGCCACGGCGGCCCGACGAGCGGGCGATCACCGCGACGCGTTCATCGCTGGCCAGCATGTCGATGATCTCCAATGCGTACTCTTCGACATGGTTCTCGCCGACGAGATACGCGAGGACGTCCTCGACGCCTTCGCGCGTGCCGGCCGTGGGGTCAAAGCCAGAGTTGTGCCAACGGACGTCCGGCGTAAACGCCGCGGCCACGGTCTCGACGTCCCGTGCGAGGTACGCCGCGTACAGCCGCCGGACGAGATCGATGTTCAGGTGCTCCATCGGACGCTCCTTTGACTCGACTAACCTAACAGTGTTAGGACAGCAGGGAACGCCGAGTGTGTGTCAAGAGGATCGACGAGGATGAACCGCGGAACGCGCCACGCGGCCTGGCATCGAGGGCTGGACCGGAGCAGCGTGGCGGCCGAGGCGCTCGCCCTCCTCGATGATGAAGGGCGGACGGCCCTTACCATGCGTCGGCTCGCCGCGCGGCTCGGCGTCGAGGCTGCTTCGCTGTACGCGCATGTTGCCAACAAGGACGACCTGGTCGATGCCGTGCTCGACAGCGTCCTCGACTCGATCGTCCTTCCCGAACCGGGCTCTGACACCCGGGCCTCGCTTGTTTCCGGCTTCTCGAGCTACCGCACGGCGCTCGTCGCCCACCCCGCCGTGGTCACCCTGATGACCGAACGCGCCCGCACCTCGCGGGCACAAGTCCGGCTCGCCGAGCGATCGATCGAGCTGCTCGAGGGCGCCGGCCTCTCGACCCGTGCCGCCGTAGACGCCCACGTGACGCTCGTCGCCTACGTCCTCGGCTTCATCCTCCAGGAGGTCAGCCGGCCGGTCACCACCGGTGGCGCCATTCTCGCCGCGAGTCCGGTCTTGCGACGGGCGCTGACGACGCTCGCGCAGCGGAGCGTCGACGAACGCTTTGACGTCGGCCTCGGGCTGATCCTCGATGGCGTCCAGGGCGCCGCGGACTGACGCCGCCTGGCCGGGTGGTGCTCTGGGCGATGACGGTCGCGGCCTGTGATTCCGGGCAGGTCGTTGACCGGGCGACAGGCAGCCGCCTTCACGTCCCGGCGACCGTGGTCGTCGTGCCGATTTCGATGACGAGGTAGTCGCCGGCGGTGACCACGGCGCTCGCCGTCGCGCCGCCCGTGGCGAGCCGCTTTGCCCGGAGCGTGGTGCTGAATTCGGCGACCGCCCCGTTCGTCGGCCCGTGGAGGAACGGCGTCCGATAGGTTCCTCCATCGCCGGAGACGACCCGGACGAGCAGTCGCATCGCGTCGAGGTTGTCGTTGACCGCCGACTCGAGGACGCGGATCGTCCCCTTGATCGTGGAGACCGGGATCGTCTGCGCGGCCAGGGGCCCGAAGACGTACTGGCGCGACAGGAACGTCGAGTTCGCCGCCGTCGCGGCATGGGCCTGGGTCTTGCTCGTCATTGCCGAGCCGATGCGCGTCGCGACGCCGGCAATCCGGTCGGCGCCGGACGTCTCGGTCCACGTCCCAAAGGCGGGCGTGATCGGCGCGGCGCCGGTCTGGGGGAGGTAGATCCGCGTCGCCATCAGCTAGGCCGCCAGGGGGCTGCCATGGCCTACGCCAGCGAGAAGTCGACGGTCAGCGTCCAGGTGCCGGACGCCTTGGTGCCCAGGGCCTCGACCTTGCGCGACAGCATCGTCACGCCCGACGCGGCGTTGAAGATGCCCCACTCGTTCCAGACCCAGTTCGCCTCGCCGGTGAGGAAGTCCGCGCGGAACGTCTGCTTCTTCGTGCCGGTCAGCGGGTACGTCGCGTTCATCCCCTTGCGGAGCTTGTTCGTGGCCGCGACGAGGTCGGCCTGCGTTGTCGCAAATGCGGTCGCAGAGTCGCCCACGCCAAGCCTCGCGTTCGCGTTGCTGAACGCGGTGCCGGCACCGCCGACGAGGAGGAGCAATGCGAGGTCGATCCCGCCATCGACCATCGCGTTGTAGTCGCCGACGACCACCTCGTAGGGCCTGATCGCCCGGGCGGCCCTCGTCTCGGCCTCAAAGCGCGACGCGCCACGGGCGAGGTAGAGCCCGAGCGCGTCGTCGTAGTCGCGGGTCCGCTTCTCGACAGTCGCGTGGGTCATGACCCGCACGAACTCGTGGTGCGGATCACGCGGCAAGTGGACCGAGCGGACGTGGGCGCTCATAGCCGCTCGGAGCCTAGGGCTCTGGTCGGCAGGAGCGAGGGTCTCGACATCGCGAGAATCGTGAGCCGGGATCGTGCCGCGGTCTATTCGCCTGGGGTGCTACGCCTGCGGGGCCACTCTTCGGCGAGCGCATGCTCTGGGCCCCTCGCCGGCCGCGCACGGTCGCCGCGGCGGGCGCTGCAGACAGCCTGACGAGCGTTGAACGTGCGTTGGCGGATGCTAAGGAGGTTGTGTCGAGCCGCTACTCGGTGATCCGCGGGCCGATGCTCGCCAACACCCTCCCGAACGCCTCGCGATCCGCCTCGCTGACGTCCGAGAAAAGCTCGGCGATGGCCAGGCGGAAGGCCTCCATCCCCTGCTCGACGGCGCGCGACCCGCCGGTGATCTCGACCATCGTGATCCGCCGGTCGCTCGCGTGCGCCACCCGCCGCACCTGCTCCTCGGCCTCGAGCGCGTCCACGAGCGCCGTCACGTTGCGAGGCGTCACGCCCAGGCTGTCCGCGAGGTCCGCCATCTTCCGTGGCCCGTTGCAGTGCAGCTCGTAGAGCAGGCGCAGGCGCGACACGCTCTCGCCGGCGTTCGCATGGGAGGCCTTCTGAACCCAGGCGTCGAAGGCATGGACGAAGTCCATCGTGACGTCCGCGAGCGCGAGCGACGTGATGGTTGGCTCAGGTGCTGTAGACATACATCATTACAAGGTATAGGATTACCGGGTACACGACCAGCGGCGACAGCATACGCCGTCCCGCAAGCGGCCGTTCCAGATACCCCAGGAGGTCCCCGTTGCGCGCCTTCATCGTCCCCGAGTTCGGTTCCCCCGGCAGCGTCGGCGAACGCCCCACGCCCGAGCCCGGCGAGGGCGAGATCCTCGTCCGCGTCAGTGCCGCGGGAGTCAACGCGATGGACCCGATCTTCCGGGCCGGCTACTACAAGGACTTCATGGAGCACCGCTTCCCGCTCACGCCCGGCCTGGACTACGCCGGCACCGTGGAGGCGCTCGGCACCGGCGTCGAGGGCGTCGCGGTCGGCGACGAGGTCTTCGGCGCGGTCGGCAAGATGGTCGCCGGCGAGGGCAGCTTCGCCGAGTTCGTCACCGCGACCGCCGGGCTGGCGGCGAAGCGCCCGGCGGAGCTCCCGGTCGAGCAGGCGGCGGCCCTCCCCACGGCCGGCGGCACGGCACTCGCGGCGGTGGATGCCCTCGAGGCGAGCGAGGGCGACACGGTCGCCATCATCGGCGCGGCCGGCGGCGTCGGCAGCTTTGCGACGGAGCTTGCGGCCCGGCGCGGGCTGCGGGTGATCGCGGTCACGCGGGGAGAGCACACGGACTACGTGCGCGGTCTCGGGGCGGTGGAGGTCGTCGACTATACGGCCGGCGACGTCGTCGAAGAACTCCGGGCCAAGGCGCCGGATGGGCTGGCCGGGATCATCGACATGTTCCATGACGCCCAGGGCGCCGTCCCCCTCGCCGCAGTCGTCAAGGCGGGCGGCCGCATCGTCAGCCCGATCGCGATGGGGATCGACCAGGCGCTCGCCGGCGGGTCGGTCACCGGGCACCTGGTCCAAGCGGCCGTCGGCCGCGCGGGGGAACTGGGCGAGCTTGCCGCGAGCGGCTCGCTCACGGTTGCCGTCGAGACCCTGCCGCTCGACCGGGCCGCCGAGGCGCTCGACCGCCAGGGCTCGCGCGGTGTGCGCGGCAAGCTCGTCTTGCTGATCGACTGACCGTCAGGTCGAAAGGGTTCCACCAATGGACATCGCGCTCTGGATCGCCCAGGTCGTCCTCGCGCTCGCGCTCGTCGGTGCGGGCCTCAACCATGCGACTCGCCGCGACAAGGCCGCGGGCGGGATGGCGTGGATGCTCTCCGTGCCGAAGCCGCTCCTCACCACGATCGGGATCCTCGAGATCCTTGGCGCGATCGGGCTGGTCGCGCCGTGGGCGACCGGGATCGCCACCTTCCTGACGCCCCTCGCCGCGATTGCGGTGGTCGTGCTCATGGTCTCTGCCGCGGTCTTCCACCTCCGGCGGGGCGGCGAGACGACGAACGCCGTGTTCAACCTGGTCCTCGCGCTGGTCGCGGCGTTCATCGCCTGGGGCCGGATCGACGCCCTGCACTTCTGAACGCAGGTTTCGTGGGACTCCTCTGTGGGACGTGGATGACCGCGTCCGACGCTCCGGTGGCAGCCGGACGAACGGATGGCCATGGCGCTCATCTTCGAACGCGCAGGCCAGTCCAACGCCTGCGCGACCCGTTGCAGGGCATGGGCCACCCAGTCGGGCACCACGATCCGCGGCGTGGGGCATGCGGGCTCTAGCCCCGTTGGGCCGACGATTCATGCGACCCCGCGGAGCGCATCGGCCAGCCAGCCAGGGACTGCAATCCGGAGCGCATCGCTCAGCGAGGCTCCAGGCCCGGGACGACGAGCCGTCCCGAAGCTCGTCCGGCGTAGATCAGCTGCTCGGTCGTGAGACCCGATCGCGCCCGCAAGTCGGCGAGGTGGCGCTTCACGGTGCTCGGCCGAATGCCCACGAGCTCGGCGGCGTCCTGGACGGATCCGCCGGCGGCTACGTAGGCAGCCAGGACGTTCATCTGGCGCTCGGTCGCGGGCCGGGTAAGGGTGCCGCGCAGGTGCCCGTCCCTCATGCGAGGTGCCTCGCCGCCGCGGCGACCCACTCATCGCGACCTTCGATCGGAATCCGGTAGGTTGCTAGCGCGCGTCCGGATCCCTCCGGGCGCGCCAGAACAACAACAGCACTTCAGTCGCGGTTGTTGATTACGGCCTTCGTGTGGGCCGCGGTTCGCCGTACAGACATCGCCGGAGCGCCCATTCAACGCGGGTACACGGGCGGCCAGCGCAGCGGAAGCGACGCGAGGCAAGACTGGTCCAGCCTCGTGGGTCCGTGCACCACCGAGTACGACCGCCCGGTCGGCGCGCTCACTGGCGCCTACGCGCGGTCCGGCGCGCCCTTCCATGCCGCCCCAATCAGCAGCAGTGCTGCGATGACCGCGAGCCCAATCGTGTCGCTGTCGCGACCGCCCAGTTCCCTATCACGAATGTGGTTGACCACGTGGAAGCCGGCGCCGACACCCGCTCCGGCGAGCGACGCGAGGATGTCGATGCCGCCCGGGGAAATGGAGCGCGAAGCCGCCGATCACGAGGCCAAGGGTGGTCGCGGTCAACCACCGCAGGGCTGCGCTCATGTCGGCGGCTCCGTCGCGAGGGTGCTACTTGTTGCCGAGGTACCCGCCGACGCAGAGGTTGCTGCCGGCGGTCGTTCGATAGACCTCCAGCGCGTTGTGGTCGCCCGGCACGCCCCTGTGAACCAGGACATGGAGCGGATGCATCCGCTCCGGAGTCTGGCCGACGTCGACGTTGGGATTGTGCTCGAAGACCGCGACCGGCAGGACCACGTCCTCCTCGCCTCCGTTCTGGGCAAGGATCACGCAGCGGCCATTGCCGACCTGCATGACGTGTGTGTGGGTCGCGAGGGCAGGCGCGGCGTCAGTGCCAGCATTGCGGCAGACATGAGCCCGATGCGGACGAGGCGACTCACAGGGACGCTCCTTCCGGGGTGGTGGATACGGGACCGCTGACGCGGAGTGCGCTGATGCCGAGGCCGGCCCAGCCGCCAGAGAACGCCAGGACCGTCGCGCTCATGAGCACTGGCCCGAACGTCGATGGCACGAGGCCACCGGCCGTCCCGGTGAGGGCGGCGATCATGGTGATCGCACCGAATCCCAGCGCTGCAGCGGCGGCGCGGGAGAGCGTCCGGACGCGCCACGTCACGAGGGCGAACAGGCCCGAGCCGATGAAGAGCCCCATCAGGCCGATCGTCATCACTGCCCAACTGGAGAACCCCGCGATCAACGGTCGATCGGAATCGCCCCCGGCCGCCATGGCAGCGAAGCCGATGAGAGCCACGACCGCTGAGACCGCCGGCACGGCGAAAGCCGCCCAGGTGAGTGCCGGATATCGCCGCGCCTGGAACGCGCTCAGGCCGGTCAGGGCGATGAGCGTGAGGATGATGGCGATCACGATGACGAAGAAGATCCAGGCCCCACCCTCGTCGGCGCCGTTGTTGATGGCGTTCCAACCGCCCGCGATGAACCAGAGGATGCCGGCCACGATGGCGGCGTATCCCCCGATACGTTGTGACATGACGAATCCTTTCTGCGACTGGGACGCGGCCCCGAGGCCGCGGAGATGGAGATGGGCGTCGAGCGCACTGAGCAGGACGTCAGCCACGTCGAACGGGCCGAGCGGCCGCTGTTCGAGCACGGCGGCGAACTCGTCGCCGTAGCGTGCCCGCCATGGCGTCGGATAGCAGCGAAGGAGCAGGGCGATCATGGGACGCGTCGCCTGTCAGCCGGGGGACCGGCCGAGCCGGCGGAGGCCGAGATCCGCGAACTTCGCGAGATCGCGGAGTTGCTCGGCGAGCATCGTCGCGCCGACCGCCGTCAGCCGGTAGGGCCGGCGGCGATCCACGGGGGCGAGTGCCTCGATCATGCCACGCTCCTCGAGTCGAGCAAGCGCGGCATACAGGGTTCCCGGTCCCAGAGGCCGGCCAGTGCCAGCCTCCACGTCGGCCATGATCGCGTAGCCGTGCTTGGGCCCATCACTCAGGCTGACGAGGATGAGCAGCGCAGGCTCGGCGAACCGGCCGAGTTCGGGAATCCGGGGCTCCATTGGGTCTCCTATAGTTCCACGTACGATATATCGTGAACCGTACTATAGCCCTGCTGCGGCCCCTGTCAACCCCCAAATCCACCGAGGTCAGAGGCCCCGCCGGTGTCTGTCGTTCGGTGCAACGCTACTCCCCAGCACTGAGGATGAAGAGAGGCTCGTGCCCCGGCGAGATGGCCTACCTCGTCGTTTTTCCGAGGCCGAAGGGGCGGTGACGAGTGCCGCGACGTGATCGCATCTGCCAGGGGATCAAGATGCGGTTCTCGGCGCCCAACGTCACGCCGCTGCTCGAAGCGCCTCAGCGAGGGCGTCCACGCCTTCAATCGCAAGGGTTGGCAGCGCGTGTTCGAATCCTGTCGGGCGCGCCATTACAACTTCGGGCAGCGCCAGTGTGAGGGCGAGCCGGTGCCGGTAGTCGGCCGGCACGAAGCACAGGCTGACAGGACGCGGGCTACTAGATCGCCGTCTCAAGAGTGACCGGACCTTCGCGCGCCCTACGCCATTCGAGCAGGCCGCTACTCGCCCGTTTGGGCCACGTCCTCGGGTTCGGGCAGACGCGCGGCCAGGATCCACACGAGCTGCGCTGTCGTCTCCGCGCCCACCTTGGACCGCGCGTTCGCCAGGTGGTGCTTGACGGTCGAGTGCGACAGGCCCAGGCGGTGGGCGGCTGCCTTCTCCGATCCGGCGACCAGAACCGCGGCGACCACCCCGACCTCGCGGTCCGTCGCGCGCTCGGCGGGATGGCGCGATGGCCGGCGCGTCATGCGCTGCGGACCAGCTCGACGGGCTCCGGCGGCTCGGCGAGGCGCATGGCGATCGGAAGGTCGTTGGTGGCGGGGCTATCCCTCTCGCCCCGACCAGACTGACCAATTTGACCGGCGGCGACGCCGGTGCCGAAGGCCTGGAGGCTCCGCCGCCGCCGGTCCCGCTGCCCCCCATCGAGGAGGACGAAGTCCGCCTCGTCGCCTGGATGGCCGTCATCCCTGCGAGAGACGCCTGGGCGTGATTGGAGCGGCCACCGCCTGAGCAGCGGCCGGCCCTCGTCACCGGCCGCTGAGTGGACCTCGGCGTCGGGTCGGGGCCACTCTGGCGTGCGGTCCCCGGCTCCTTATGGCAGGCAAAGCGGGCAGGGGAGATCGTCGAGAATCGACGAGTCCGCGACGACCTCCCACCAGAAGTGGAAGAACGTCCCGTTGCGGATCGCGTCGACTGCGCACGCCGGAGTCGCCCGGTAGACGTCGTGGACGACCCTGGTGTCCCGGTCCTGGAGGAAGCGGCCGAGGAGCTCGCGGGTGACGTGGGTCGATGCCTTCGCCGACCAGTCGGGGAGCGTCGGCGCGCGGTAGGAGATGGACGGCGTCTCGGGATCGGCGAGCTCGGCCGCTGCCCATCGGACCCTCGCCTCGCCGTGCCAAGCCTCGCCGTCCGGATCGTCGACCTTCGCGGCGCGCAGCGCCGTCGTCGGCTCGACCTCCAGGACCGCCTTCTTCGTGGCCATGCTCGCCTCCTTCTCCGAACCCGGCGTGTCCATCACCGGACCCGGAAGTACTCGTAGGTGCCGATCCCGACCGTGGCGGTCCCCCAGTTCGAGTAGATCAGGCCGGCGTAGGTCGGGGTGAGGGTGTAGGTCCGGCTGCCGTGGTTGATCCAGTCCACGCCGTTCGGCGACGTGGACATCACGAACGTGTTTGCGGCCGACCAGGCGAGCCGAAGGTGCAGGGTGACGCCGTGGAGCACGAGCTGGCCCCAGATGAGGTTGCCCGGCGCCTGGTTGTCGGTGGCGTAGTTGATGTACGGCCGGAGGTTCACGCTCACCCCCGCGGTCGTGCTCGTGAACGGCATGAAGACCATCTGCTTGCCCGCGCCGTAGGTCGCGCCGTCCGCGAGGACGATTCCGAGCATCTGGTAGTTGGCGACGTTCGCCGCATGGAAGCGGACCCCGACGTCGACCGACAGCGGGAAGGATCGACCGGCGAGCGACTTCACGAGCCCGTGGAGCTGGGCGGCGACGTCGGTGCCGGACTGGTGCGCCGCCGAGAGCACGTCGGCCGCTTCGGTCCAGGTGAGATCGGCCGCCCTGCTCGGGCCGTCGACCCGCGTCCAGGCCGCCGCCAGGGCGCCATCGTTGAACTCGTCATCGAGCGCATCGGCGGTCGCATCGGCGGTCGATCCTCAGGCGATGACCCGATCCTGCCACGACGCTCCGCCGCCGGCCGCCTTCGGCACCCACAGCGAGGACGCCGCATCCCACGTCAGCTGGTAGCCGTCGACGAGGCCGGTGAGGTCAACGTTCGCCAGCGCTCCGAGCGCCGGCGGAGTCCCGGTGAGCCGGACCTTCCGAGCTCCGACCCCGCCGACCAGGGACGGCACGACGTTGCCGGTCGGGTCGAGCTTGTCGTACAGGGATGGATCGCCTTCTATCTCGTCCTCGTCGTCGGCGGGATTGCGGCCTCGATCGCCGGAGGGTATCAAGGCGACCTCTTCTGGCTCGCGATCGGCTGGATGGTCGTCCTGGGCGTCGTCACCCGGATCCTGGGGTCGCGGCCGCCGCACTGAGGACGGAGCAGTGAACACGATCCCACGATCGTGTCCCGTGGAGCAGGCGGTCTGGGGTCGCCGACGCCCGCGCGGTCGGACCGACGCCTGACCTTGGCCCCTTCACATGAGCCCGGCTGTGATCCATGCTGGACAAGAGTGCCGTGGATCAGATGGTCCGCGACGCGGCCGAGCATGCCAATGAGGACAAGGCCCGTCGCGAGGACGTGGAGACGCGCAACCAGGCCGAGGCGCTCACCTTCCAGGCCGAGCGCACGATCAAGGACCTTGGCGACAAGGTGTCCTCCGAGGACAAGCTGGAGGTCGAGAACTCGGTCACGTCCCTGCGCGAGGCCCTCAAGGGCTCCGACGGAGACGCGGTCCGCAACGGCATGACGGCACTCGCCGAGATCCTGCAACGGGTCTCGACGGCCGCCTACCAGGCGTCCGCCGCGGAGGCCGGGCCCACCGATGGGACGTCCGGTTCCGATGGCACGGACGGGTCGGATGGAACGGCCGATGGTGAGGCGGCCGCACCGAAGGACGAGGAGGCCGTCGAGGGCGAGTTCAAGGAGGTCTGATCCGGGCGAGCGCCCGGCCGGCCGTCTAGACTCGGCCGGTGACCAGTGAGACGTCGATGGGCGGCAGCGCCACGACCCGCGGGCGGCGCCCGTGACCCTGCAGGGACGTCGGCCGGGCGACCGGCGAGTCCGGGTCGAACGCATCAAGCCCCGCGAATACCGGATCGCCCCGATGCGACGGGTCCGGCGTCCGCCGTCGCCGTCGGTCGTCCTCATCGCCGGGTTCGCGTTCGTCATCGCGGTCGGGACGGTCATCCTGGTGCTGCCCGTCTCGTCGGCGGATGGGACGTGGACCTCGCCGCTGGTGGCGCTGTTCACGGCCACCTCCGCGGTCTGCGTCACGGGCCTGGTGGTCGTCGACACCGGCACGCACTGGAGCGGGTTCGGGCACGTCGTCATCATCGGCCTCATCCAGGTCGGCGGGTTCGGCTTCATGACCGGGTCCACGCTGCTGCTGTTCCTGCTCGTGGGCCGGCGCACCGGGCTGCGCGACCGCATCCTGGTGCAGGCCTCCACCGGCGTGCCCGAGCTCGGCAGCGTGACGACCCTCGTCAAGCGGATCGCCGCGTTCACCCTGGTCGCCGAGGCGATTGGCGCCGTGGTGCTGACCTTCGCGCGCCTCGGCGACGGGCTGGCCGGACCGCAGGCCGCCTGGTGGGGCGTGTTCCACGCGATCTCCGCGTTCAACAACGCAGGCTTCGACCTGACCGGGGACTTCCAGAGCCTGAACGCCTACGCGGACGCGCCGTGGGTCCTGGGACCGATCGCCGTACTCATCATCCTGGGCGGCCTGGGCTACGCTATCGTCGGCGACGCCGTGGCGAAGCGCCGCTGGCGCCGGTTCGCCCTGGAGACGAAGCTCGTGCTGACGACGACCGTCGTACTGATCGTCGGCGGAGCCGTCGCCATCGGGGTGTTCGAGTGGTCCAACCCGGCGACCCTGGGTGGCATGACGGAGGCGCAGCGGCCGCTCAACGCCCTGTTCGAGTCCATCACCCTGCGCACGGCCGGGTTCAGCGCCCTCGACACCGGCGGCCTGACGGAGGCATCGCTGTTCGTCGTCATGGCCCTGATGTTCATCGGTGGTGCGTCCGGATCGACCGCGGGCGGGATCAAGGTCAACACGTTCGCGATCCTGCTCGTGGCCATCGTGTCGACGGCGCGCGGCCTGCCGTCAGCGGTCGGGTTCGGTCGACGGATCCCCCACATCCTTATCTACCGGGCGATGGCGGTCGCCCTGCTGTCCATCGCCATCGTGTTCGGCGTGGGCCTCCTGCTGGAGGTGACGGCGCCGGGCATCTCGTTCGTCCAGGGCATGTTCGAGTCTATCTCGGCCTTCGGCACGGTCGGAGCCTCGACGGGCATCACCCCCGGCTTGCCGGATCCCGCGCGCGTCGTCCTCATCGCGGCGATGTTCATCGGGCGCCTGGGGCCATTGACCCTGGTCCTCGCGTTGACGGCACGGGCTAGGACCGTCTCGTCGCGGCCGGCTGTCGAGACCATGCGCATCGGATGAGCCACCACGTCACCAGGGAGTCGCCATGAAGACCTCGATCCTCGTCATCGGCCTCGGACGGTTCGGCACGGCGGCCGCCCGCGAGCTGGAGCGCCTCGGCCATGAGGTCCTGGCCGTGGACCGGGATGAGGCCGCGGTCAACGACATCGCGCCCGACGTCACGCACGCAACCCAGCTCGATGCGAGCGACGAAGCGGCTCTCCGGTCCATCGGGGCCGGCGACTTCGAGACCGCCATCGTCGCCATCAGCAGTGCCAGCGAGGCCAGTATCTTCGCCACGATGGCCCTCAAGAACCTCGGGGTGCGTCATGTCATCGCCAAGGCCGCCAACACCCTCCACGGGTCGATCCTGGAGCGGGTCGGGGCCGACAGGGTGGTCTACCCGGAGCGCGAGATGGGGACGCGGGTGGCCCATTCGCTGGCGATCCCCGGGGTCGTCGACTACCTCGACGTGGCGCCGCGCTTCGGGATCGTGAAGGTCCGGCCCCCGGCCGCGTTCGTGGGCCAGACCCTCACGGAGTTGAACCTGCCTGCCAGGCTCCGGCTCAGTCCCATCGCGTTGCGACGAGGGACGGACGTCACCGTCAACCCCCACGGTAGCGTGGTTATCGCCGCGGGCGATGAGCTGATCCTGATCGGTCTCGACGAGCAGATGGAGCGCCTGGGACGCTGATGCTGACGTGGCGGCTCGTGCGCAGCGTCAAGGGTTACCCGGATCCGGAACGCTGAGCCCGGCGCTCGATCCGCTCGATCCGCTCGAGCCGTGCCTCCGGGACTCGCAGACACGCGACGGATGTACCATGCCCGCCCATGTCGGACCTGTCCGAGTCCGTCGACTCGACCGCCTCGCTCATCCATGCCCGCGGCCTGACCAAGCGGTTCGGTGAGATCACGGCTGTCGACGGTATCGATTTCGACGTCGCGCCCGGAGAATCGTTCGGGTTCCTGGGGCCCAACGGCGCCGGGAAGACGTCCACGCTCCCCCCGAACGGCTGCCAGCGCCGGCCCAGGTTCTCGAGGACCTCGGACGTCTGCTCCGGGCGGAAGAAGTGGAAGAAGAAGGGCCGATCGTCGGTCGGCGGGCTGATCTCGAAGTCGTAGGCCGCGTAGAAGGCGGGGCGGTCGGACGCCGTGGCGAGCGCGACCGCCAGCTCGTGGTCGATCGGGCGCTCCAGGCGGGCGTAGCGGTTCAGCATCGCGGGCGGCATCGTCGGCGCCAGGACCAGGTCGTAGCGGAGGCGGTCGATCGCCTCCAGAAGCCCGTGGGGGTCGAAAACCCAGATTCGATCACGCAGCGATGCCGTAGTACTCGTGGATGAGGCCGCCGAGCACGTCGCGGTGGCGAACGTCGCGAGGGCTGACGGGCAGCGGGTCGTCGGCGTCGGCCGACGGAGTCGCGAGGTCGAGGACCCGCTGCGGCCGCCTGCGGTTGTAGTGGTCGGCATACGTCCGGAGCGTCCGATCGAGCTGCCGCCGACCGAGGATGAGCGACCAATCGAGGCACTCGGCCCGGATCGTCGCGATGACCCGTTCGGCGTAGGCATTGGCATTGGGAGCCCGGATCGGGCTGAGGATCACCCGGGCGCCCTCCGAGCGGATCACCGCGTCGAACGCTCGGCCGAACTTCGTGTCCCGGTCGTGGATGAGGAACCGAATCGGCGATGACCGATCGTCGAGGTGCAGGGCGAGGTTGCGGGCCTGCTGGGTGACCCACGCCGAGTCGGGGTGAGCCGTGGAGGGGCTGAGGTGGATCCGCCGGCTGCCGAGCTCGATGAAGGCCAAGACGTACAGGGTGCGCAGCCAGGCCGTCTCGACGGTGAAGAAGTCGCCGGCGATGATCCCCTGCGCCTGGGCCCGGAGGAAGTCGGTCCAGCTCGGTCCGGTCCGTCTTGGGGCAGGACCGGCTCGGGCCGTCCGGAGCAGGCTCCGGATCGTCGTCGCCCCGACCCGGATCCCGAGCTTGCGCAGCTCGCCTCCGATCCGGACGCAGCCCCAGCGGGGGTTCTCCCGAGCGAGCCGGAGGATGAGCTCACGGACCTCGGGATCGATCGGCGGCCGTCCCGGGCGACCGGTCCTGCGGTACGTCCACTTCCTCCTGACCAGCTCGCGATGCCACCGGAGCAGGGTCGCCGGGGTGACCATGAAGGCGACCCAGCGGTCCCGCGGAATCACCCGGCTCGCCGCCGCGAGCAACACCCGGTCGATGACCCGGAGCTTGGGTGGACCGGTCTTCCGCTGGAAGACGCGGAGCTGATGGCGGAGGACCAGGATCTCGAGGTCCTTGGAGCCGTCATGGCGGCCACGCTGGCCACCGCCAACCAGGAAACGGACGGAGGCGCGGACCAAGAGGTAGAGGAGGGACAGCATCGACCGATCGTACCGGGGCTGTCCGATCGCGAATCGGGGTTTGCGACCCCCACGCGGTCAGCAATTCGAGCCCGGGTGCTCGAGAGGTGGTCGCGACGACGGTCAAGTCCCGGCGGGGCGTGCTGGTCGGCGCGTTCATCGCCCTCGTCGTGCCGATTTCGTATCTGGTCGTCGCCCTGCTCGTGGAGAATGGGATCGCGCCCTACGACCGGACGCACGACCTCTTCTTGGGTCCGCTCAGCGTGCTCGGCTGGATCTCGCTGTTTCTCCTTGGGCCCATCGGCACCGTGGTCGCTGTTAGGGCGGCCGGCCTTGGCCGCGGCGAAGGGGTCGCGGTTGGCATCGTCGCCCTACCCGTGTCCGCGATTGCCTGGTTCATGTGCGTGGCGACTCTCGGCGGCGCCTTGGGCATGAACCGGCGACTGGTCGTACGTGCCTGCGGGGCCGCCGGCTGCGACTCGCTAGGCCACCCCTCATTTCCTCATCGGGTCGAGAAGCTTCGCGGGCCTCCTCGAGAGCAGGTAGCCGCGCTCGACGAGCCGGAAGAACGCGAGCCCCACCTGCCCCAACGCAAAGACCCAGAGCCAGACTTCGACGCTGTTCAACGCGACGGCAATCGCCCCGAAGGTGACGTGCTCCGCCTCGTCGAGGGCGAGCACCGAGCGGTGGCGCAGCCAGAGCCACCCGACGTGGTCCGCCAGGGTCCTCCGGCCCGCTCCGATCCGGGCGTACTCCACGTGGAGCTCTCTCCGACGGACTCTCGACTTCTCAAGGTAGTCCGTGTCCCGGTTGGCGCACGAGAACATCGTCTCCAGTTTGATGTAGTACCTGAACAGGAAGCCGAAGCAGGACAGGAAGGCCAGGACAAGAAAGAGGGCGCTCCCGGACTGGACGAACGCGTGGTACCCGAAGGCTAGATTGATGATGCCGATCTTCAGCACGTCGAATGTCTTGTCCAGGTAGTCCCCGAGGACTGATCCGCGCGCCGTGAACCTCGCGAGCTGACCGTCGAGACAGTCGAGCACGTATGACACGGGGAGGAGAGCCGCCCAGAGCAATGGGAGCGTGTTCGACGCTGCCACCCCGACACAGGCCACCGTGTAGCACCCGAGCGATGCCACTGTCACGGCGTTCGGGGTAATCCAGCGCACCTTGCTGACGGGCAGGAGCAGCAGGTTGGCGATGCGCGGGTACCACAGGTCACCCCAGTTGCTAAAGTAGTTGGGCTCGATGACGTCGCGGTGGGATTGCAGTTTCTCTGTCATGCAATTACCTGGGCCTCCCCTCCTGCCCGCACCCATTCCATGACGCGTGCCCAGTCCCCAGCGTGATCAATCTCGCTCCAGAAGTGCCCCGCCACGTCGCGGCAGTAGATCGGCACGCCCTCGGAGACATGGGAGTAGAGCACGTCCTCCCACCACAGACCGCGCTTCCGCGAGCCGACGAGATGCTCGAGCCGCGCTTTGAAGAGCGGCATGAAGCCAGCGCTGATCTTGACCATGCCCACATATTCGGCGTCGGTCTTCTCGGCTGGGATGTCCTTGCCGAACGCGACGAGCCGTTCGCCGTCCAGGCTGAACCGGTAGTCGGCGGTCGCAATCCGTGACGAGTCGCACAGCATGACCGGGTCGCGGCAGTCGGAGATCAGCTCGTCGAGCACCTTGATGTTGAAGCAGATGTCGCCGTTTGCGACGATCGCCTCCGGACCCAGGAACTCGCGAGCGAGCCAGAGAGACGCGATGCTGTTGGTGAGGTGGTACAAGGGATTCCTGACGATACGGGCCCGGCCCCCGACCTCCTTCTCCACGAGCTCGCTCCGGAACCCGGTCACGATCGTGACGTCCGTGAGACCACGGCTCGATAGCTGGTCCAGCATCCTCGAGATGAGCGACTGCTCGCCAATCCGGATCAGGCACTTGGGGCGGTCCTCTGCCAGCGCCGCGAGCCGAGACCCGACCCCAGCCGCCATGATAACGACGCTCATCGGGCTTCTGTTCATTGACTCGCCTGAGTGTTCTCCGGAAGCAAAGCGCGAAGCGCCTCGGCCAGCTGGATGACGTCCCCGACCGTCTGTGAACCCATGTGAGAGACCCGAAAGGCCCTGTCCCGGAGTGGCGCGGGGTTCGGGGCGACGTAGTAGCCGAAACGGTCGGCGAGCTCCTTCACCAGCCAGGGTGCACTCGGCGCAGACCCGTCCAGGCGGAGGGCGGTGATCGCGTTCGACGGACGGCGGGCCGATAGCGAAACGGGCAGACCCGCGATGGCCGCCCGGAAGGCTGCGGCGCGACTGGCGGTCTCGGCCACGAGGGAAGCGACCCCGACTGCGTGGACGGCTGACAGCCTCGCTTGAAGTTGGAGCATCAGCCCCACCGCCACCGTGTACGGGGTCTGGCCGCGGAGCCCGTCGGCCAGGTAGTCCGCCAGGTGGAAATAGAGAGTCCGGCGGGGTGCCCGCCGGACTCTCTCCGCAGCCCGAGCGTTCAGCGCGACGAAGGCCATGCCAGGGGGCAGCGCGAGCCCCTTCTGAGTGGAGAAGAGGGTCGCATCGACGCCCCAAGCGTCCATACGAAAGGAGTCGGCCAGAAGCGTGCTCATCGCATCGACCACGAAAAGCGCGCCGCGGCCCTTCAGGGCACGTCCGAGGCTCTCGACGTCGAGGAGTTCTCCCGTGGACGTCTCGTGGGCAGCGACGAGGACGCCCGAGAAGCCTCGGCCAACGCGACGGGCGAGTTCATCGAAGTCCAGACCCTCGCCTGGGTCGACAGCCTCGTGGGGTATCCCGTGGATCTCGCAGAGGGTCCGGAACCTCCGACCGAAGGTGCCGCCGTCCACGACGAGGACCCGGTCCGAGGGACCGAAGAGCGACGAAACCGCGGCCTCCATCGCGCCGGTCCCCGACGAGGTGAGGAGCGCCACCTCGCCCCCGGTCTCAAGGAGGAGACGGAGGCCCTCCACCACCTCCAGGGTCAACTTCGAGAACTCCTCCGTCCGCATGTACGGAAGCCGCCGGGAACCCGCGACCCGGACCGTCTCGTCCATCTCCACCGGACCAGGCACGAACAACTTGAAATTGCGGGTCACGGACACAGGCGCGATGCCAGCGGCATCGAGCGCCGCGACCGTTGCACCCTCGGTCGCCCCGTCGGAGGTGAACTCGCCCTGTCGAGACCCGGGTGTCGTCGGCATTGCGGCGTCCTCACTGTTGATCCATCCCCCGCGAAGCGCCGTGTGCCGCAACGTCTGGATGTGTGGTGCCGCTTGGAGAGGCCTGGGTGTTCCGGCCGACGCCAAGCGCACCGATGGTCGTCGCGAACTCAGGGGTTCTCGTCGTTCGATCCGGGGGACGACCTTACCACGGGGATGCTCGATCACCTAGCCTACGAGATGCGCCGGAGCGCCTCCACGATCGGCGCCGGCAGCGCGATCCGCGGTGCGGGACCGGCGGGCTCAAATCCCTCCGAGCAACCCGCTACTCGGCCGTTTGGGCCATGCCTTCGGGTTCGGGCAGGCGCGGGGCCAGGATCCACACGAGCTGCGCCGTCGTCACCGCCCCGACCTTGGACCGTGCGTTTGCCAGGTGGTGCTTGACGGTCGAGTGTGACAGCCCCAGCCGGTGGGCGGCCGCCTTCTCCGATCCGGCCACGAGCACCGCTGCAACCACGCCGACCTCACGGTCCGTGGCGCGTTCGGCCGGGCGGCAGGATGGTCGACGCGTCATGCGCTGCGGACCAACTCGAGCGGCACCGGCGGCTCGGAGAGACGCATGACAATCGGAAGGTCGTTGGTGGCGGGGCTATCCCTCTCGCCCCGACCAGTCTGGCCCTGAGGCCATGGCCCCACTGTGGCAGAAGATCGCGGTTAGCAGCGGGCGGCCCATTCAGAGATCGAGGTCATGCACCCGGCGGGCGATAGCCCACTGATGCCACGCGTTTGAGCGCCTCGAGCGTCTCCTCCACGGTCCCCGGCCACCAGGCCGGGGTCTCTTCTTGTCGTGCGATCCGGGACTACGCAGGCTCGTCTCGCCAGGCTCGCGACCGACTGACCTCGCTCCCGCCTCAAACGACCAGGCAGGCAGGCTGCGACCGGGGCCGTTCCTCTCGTTGCCAAACTGTCACTGTGACCTGCGCCAGCTTGGCGACGACCCTGGAAAGTCGGACCGCGTCAAGGATTTCGAGCGTGAGCTTGGACCGCACCGGAAGGAGTGGGACCGGCTCTCCCGCGAGGGCACATTCCGGATGTACAGCGTCACCCTTCAGTCGGATCCGCAGGGGGACGTCGCCATCTACTCCATGGAGGTCCGACGGTCTTCACCTGGATGGCCGACTGATCGGATCAGCTGATCCACATTTGGCCGCCACAGAACGATCCGTCTCGCCTTCGGCGGACCGGGTCACGTTCGATGGCCGTCGACCCATGCTCGCAGTCGAACGCGCTCCGCCGGGCTCACGTCGGATAGGAGATCGATCCGATCGATGAGGCGGTCGGCGTCAACGAGGCCGTCGCGAATCAG